>CAZLOH010000038.1:0-54803 GCA_964561105.1 uncultured Bifidobacterium sp.
TCCGTAAACTAGCCGAGGTGTCGCCGGTGCATGTGCGAACGGGATCAGGCTAAACCTCGGACCGGCACTGCTCGGTCCTGGTCTGCCCGCAAGGGTTCCTTGAGCAAAAAGCCAGTGATCGTGCGTGGTCAGTTCCAACATGGTCATTGGGTGGTGGGGTCTCGCTTGCCAAACTCGCGCGCCAAAGTTTGAATACTTGCATGGCACTGATACTTGCTGGCCGGATTTGGCCGGGCTGGCCAACTCCACGGGCGGGGCCTGGCCACCACTGCCGGCTGGTGTGCCTGGCGAGTGGACTGCTTTTCGCGCTGACGGCCCTGGGCGCAGGCGCGGCGCCCAAGCGCGTGCTCGTCGTTCATTCCTTCGGGAACGCGGCGCCCCCTTTCACCACCCACTCACTTGCCTTTGAAACGGAACTGACTGAAAAAATGGGCGAGCGCGTGGATCTCGACGAAGTTTCGCTGGACGTGGCGCGCTATGCGACCTTGGACATGCAAGAGGCGCTCGTCGAGTTCATGCAAAAACGCCAGACCGCGTGGCAACCGGATTTGGTGGTGCCGATCGGCTCGCCGGCCGGGGTTTTTGTCGCCACTTACCGGGATCGTCTCTTTCCCAAAGCGACTCCGATCATTTATGCCGGGATGGACCGGCGGCGCTTGCCTTCCGGCGCGCTCGAACAGAATGCCGCCTTCGTCGGCGAATCATTCGATTTGCCTGGCCTCGTGGACGACATCCTGCAATTGGCTCCGGCCACGACCAACATTGCGGTCGTGATCGGAGCTTCGCCACTCGAGCTTTATTGGACCGATGTGCTGCGTCAGGAGTTTCAGCCCTTCACCAATCATGTGAGCTTCACCTGGTTCAACGATTTGTCCTTCGATCAGATGCTCAAACAGGCGGCCCACCTGCCGCCCCATTCCTTCATCCTCGTCGTCTTGTTGATGCGCGATGCGGCGGGGGTGACGCATGACGCGGACGAGGCGCTTCAGCGATTGCACGAAGTGGCGAACGCCCCCATCAACAGCATCTTTCAACATCAGTTGGGACTGGGGATTGTCGGGGGGCGACTCTATCAGGCGGAGCTGGAAGGCAGCGAAGCCGCGCGCATTGCGGTCCGGGTTTTGCACGGTGAATCCATTTCCAATTTCCCGCCCAAAGTCATTGGGCCGCTTGGTCCGCAGTACGACTGGCGTGAACTTCAGCGTTGGGGCATCAGCGAGAAACAGTTGCCGGACGGCAGCACGGTTCGATTTCGGCAGCCCGGTGTCTGGGTGCGGCATCGCGGGCCCATCATTGCGGCGACCGTCGTGTGCCTGCTCCAGGCCGGGCTGATCCTCGGCCTGCTCCTGAATCGGGTCAAACGACGGGAGGCTGAATCCGCCGCGCGTTTGCTGAGCCAGCGTTTGATTCGCGCGCACGAAGCGGAACGCGCCCGGCTGGCGCGCGAGCTTCACGATGATCTGACGCAACGGGTGGCCCGGATGGCGATAGACATGGGGCGGCTGGAGCACAGCGATGATTGGAAACTTGATCGGCCCACCTTCACCTCCGTTCGTGATGGTCTGGTCCGACTCAGTGCCGACATTCACGCCCTGTCCTATCGGCTGCACCCCTCGATCCTGGAGGACCTCGGCCTGGCCGAGGCGTTAAAGGCGGAGTGCGAGCGCTTCTCGCGGCAGGAAGCCATTCCGGCTGAGTTGAAACTAAAAGACGTGCCGGGCGACATACCGCCCGCTGCCGCGCTTTGTCTGTTCCGCATCACCCAGGAAGCCCTGCGTAACGTCGGGCGTCATGCCCAGGCCAAAACGGTCAGCGTCTCCCTGCGAACCCTGGACGGTGGACTGCAACTGGCCGTGAGCGACGACGGAGTTGGGATGGACCTCAAAGTCCGGAGCAAGCCACACAGTCTCGGCCTGGCCAGCATGTTGGAGCGCGTCCGCTTGCTGGGCGGTGAATTCGAGATTGACAGCACCCCCGGCCAGGGAACGACCATTCTGGCCTGGGTGACTCTGAGCAGGATTGAAGCATGACCCGACTGTTGCGTCCGCGCGTATTGCTGGCCGACGACCATCGCATGGTGGCCGAGGGATTGAAGCGTCTGTTAAGCCCTGATTTTGAGCTGGTGGGTGTGGTTGAAGACGGCCAAGCACTGATCGAAGCCGCCCGGAAACTGCGCCCGGAGGTCATCGTGGCGGATATTACGATGCCCCACCTCAATGGCATTGACGCGCTGGTTCAGTTGAGACGGGTCAACAAGGAAGTGCGCGTCATCTTCCTCACCATGCACCCCGAGGCGGCTTACGCGCGACGCGCGTTCGAGGCCGGTGCGTCGGGCTATGTGCTCAAACACTCCGCACCGGCGGAGCTGATGGACGCCATCCGCGCGGCGCTGGCGGGCAGGACCTACATCAGTCCCGCGCTGGCGGGCGAAATGTCGCACCCCAACAAGGCGGCGACCGATCCCGTTGCGCTCCTGACCCCGCGCCAGCGCCAGATCGTGCAACTGATTGCCGAAGGCCGTTCCGCCAAGGAGATCGCCGCCGCTCTGAATGTCTCGACCCGCACCGTGGAATTCCACAAGTACCAAATGATGGAGCGATTGAAGCTGCACACTGGCGCCGAGCTCGTTCATTTTGCCATCAAGCACGGCCTCGTGGCCATTTAACCCCGCGTAGTCTTTCCGGACCAACCTCGTAATTTTACGAGGTCACCTCGCCGGCGCACTGCGATTAACTGTGGTCAATTCGCTCCTGTCGTCGTAAAGCGAACTCGATCCGATGCCGGAAAAAGTTTTCAAGTGTGTCTTGCTGGCGGACCGCCACCATGGCTTCTCGGAGGGCCTGCGCGGACTGCTCGAAACCGCGTTTGACGCGGTTGTCATGGTCGCCGACGAACCGTCGCTGCATGCCACTGCCGCTCGGCTCCAGCCGCAGGCGGCGGTCGTGGACCTTTCGCTGGCGCGTCAAAGTGATCTGCACTGGCTGCGCGCGCTCCGCCAAGCCTGCCCCGAACTGAGCCTGATCGTCCTCAGCGTGCATGACGAGGACAGCGTGCGGCAGGCCGCACTGGCCGCCGGGGCGGACGCGTTCGTGCTCAAGCGCGCCACGGCCACTGAATTGTTGCCGGCGATTGACACCGTCCTCCAACACAGACGGGAATCACTCGCGCAAAAATCACCATGACGACCAAGCCGCTGCTTGAATCCGTGCTCCGCCCCGGCGTGAGAACCATTCCGGTTCGGGCGGACAAAGCAACGATCGTCGGCGCGTCCAGCGGCACCGCAACCGTGATGGCGACCGGCGCGGCGAGCCTGCTGTTTTTACCGATGCCCCGGCGAGCATCCCTGGAACGATGATGAACCACGTCCAATTCCTCCAACAGAACGTCACGCTGTTCCAGGCTTTCAGTGTCGAACGCTTGCAAAAGCTGGTGGACGGCTCGCGGGTGGTTTCGTTCGAGGCGAAAGAAGTGGTGGCCCATCATGGGGCCGAGGCCACGCAGTTTTCCGTCCTCCTCAGCGGGACGGTCTCGGCCGCCGTGGTGGGCGATGGCGGCGTGCGGCAGGAGCTGGGCGAACTCAAAGCCGGCGACACGTTTGGCGAGGCGGCGCTCATGACCGGTAATCCGCTGGTGGCGGAGCTCGTGGCCGTGTCGCGCTGTGAAATAATGCTGATCCCGGTGTCGCTGTTCCAATCGCTCATCATGGTTGAACCCGACGCCATCCGGCATATTTCACGAACCATCGCCGAGCGCGTGAAGCTGGTTGCCGCGGACCCGGCCCGGACGGCGGCGGCGCTGCGCAAAGGCGACGATCCCTACGGCCTCAAGCTCAAGGGCGAGCGGCCGGAAAAAATTCTGGTCATCAACTGCGGTTCGTCGTCGCTCAAGTACAGTTTCTACGACACGGCCGACGAATCCCGCCACGCCAAGGGCCTCGTTGAGCGCATCGGCATTGAGGGCACGCAACTCAAACATCACGGGCCGAAAGGTGAGGTGAGGAAGCCACTGCCCAAAGGCGGCTTTCCCGCGGCGTTCCAAGCAATGGTGACGGAGTTGACCGCCAGGGAATCGGGCGTCATTAGCGGCGCGGGCGGCGTCAGCGTCGTGGCCCACCGCGTGGTGCATGGCGGCGAGAAGTTCACCGAAGCCACGCTCCTCACGGATGAAGCGCTGAAGCAGATCGAGGCGCTGAGTTCGCTCGCGCCCTTGCACAACCCGGTGAATCTCGCGGGGATTCACGAAATGCGAAAACGCTTTCCCGCCGTGCCGCAGGTTGCCGTGTTCGACACGGCCTTCCATCACACGCTGCCGGCGCACGCCTATCTCTATGGCCTGCCGTACGAACTCTATGAAACGCAGGCGGTGCGCCGGTACGGCTTCCACGGCACCTCGCATCAATACGTGAGCCTGCGGGCCGCGCAATTCCTTGAGCGGCGTCCCAATGAGTTGCGACTCGTGAGCTGCCATCTGGGCAATGGTTCGTCGCTTTGCGCCGTGAACCACGGCCGTTCGGTGGACACTTCGATGGGGTTCACCCCGGCGGAAGGACTGATCATGGGCACGCGTTGTGGCGACGTGGACGCCGGGGTGCTGGCTTTCTTGGAACGCACGCAAGGCCGTACGGCGACGCAAAGTGAAGAAATGCTGAACAAGCAGAGCGGCCTGCTCGGACTGTCCGGTGTTTCCAGTGATATGCGGGAAATCCTCAGAGCCGCTGAGGACGGAAACCATCGCGCGTTGCTGGCGCTCAAGACTTATTGCTATCGGGTGCGGAAGTATATCGGCGCTTATGTTGCCGCCCTGGGCGGGCTGGACGCGATTGTTTTCACCGGGGGTGTGGGCCAGGGCAGCGCGGAGGCGAGGGCGCTGGCCTTGCAAGGATTGGATTGCATGGGCATCAAGCTCGATGCCGCGCGCAATCGAACGGCGCGCGGCTTTGAGGAAATCTGCCGGATCACCAGCGAGGACTCGAAGATCACCGTGCTGGTGGTGCCCACGGACGAAGAACGCATGATGGCCCGCGAAGCGTTGCGCGCGATCAGCCGCTCCTACATCACGCAGGTGCTGGCCGCCCAGCAGCAACAACCCTTCCTCGTCGAGGTTTCAGCGCATCACATCCACCTGACGCAAGAGCACGTCGAAGCGTTGTTCGGCCTGGGCCATCAACTCACCAAACACGCCGACCTCTCGCAGCCCGGCCAGTATGCCTGCAAGGAACAACTGACCATTGTCGGGCCGAAGGGCCGCATCGAACGCGTCCGGGTGCTCGGACCGGCGCGCCAGTACACGCAAATCGAAATTGCGCTGACCGAGCAGTTCAAACTCGGCGTGCATCCGCCCATCCGCGAGAGCGGCGACATTGCCGACACGCCCGGCTGCACGCTCGAAAGTCCAACCGGCAGTGTTACCGTGTCGCGGGGCGTCATTTGCGCGCTGCGCCACATTCACATGACGCCCGAAGACGCGTTGCGTTACGGCGTGCGCGATAAATCGGTTGTGCGGGTGCGCCTCGCCGGCGACCGCGAACTGGTCTTCGGCGACGTGCTGGTGCGGGTGGATCCGAACTTTGCGCTGGCGATGCACATTGACACGGACGAGGCCAACGCCTCAAACGTAAAAACCGGCGCGCAGGGCTACATCGCGGGAATTCAAAGCGAAGGATAAAAGGCCAGCTCCCATCACCCATAACTGGAGACTCGATACCATGAAGAAAATCAACAAACCAGAAACAAAGCTTCCGGGTGCGGAGTTGCTGCGCAAAATGGACGCCTGGTGGCGCGCGGCGAATTATCTCTCGGTTGGCCAGACTTATCTTTACGACAATCCGCTGCTCCGACGACCGCTCAAGAACGAGCACGTGAAGCCGCGGCTCCTGGGGCACTGGGGCACGACGCCCGGGTTGAACTTCATTTACGTGCATCTCAATCGCGTCATCAAAGAACGCGACCTCAGCCTGATTTACATCATCGGCCCCGGCCACGGCGGACCGGGCATCGTGGCGAACGCTTACCTCGAAGGCACGTACAGCGAAACCTATCCGAACATTTCGCCGGACGAGGAAGGCATGAGGAAACTGTTCAAGCAGTTTTCCTTCCCCGGTGGCATTCCCAGCCATGTGGCGCCGGAAACCCCCGGCTCGATTCATGAAGGCGGCGAACTCGGTTACGCGCTCAGCCACGCTTATGGGGCCGCCTTCGACAACCCGGACCTCGTCGTCGCCGCGATTGTCGGGGATGGCGAAGCCGAGACCGGGCCGCTCGCCACGAGCTGGCATTCGAACAAGTTCCTCAACCCCGCCCGCGACGGCGCCGTGCTCCCGATCCTGCACCTCAACGGTTACAAGATCGCCAATCCCTGTGTGCTGGCCCGGATTACGCATGAAGAATTGGATCAACTCTTCCGCGGCTACGGCTACGCGCCGATCTTCGTCGAAGGGCATGAGCCGGCGAAGATGCACCGATTGATGGCGGCGGCGCTGGATCAGGCGCTGGACCGGATCCGCCAGATTCAACACACGGCGCGCAAGAGTAAAACGCCTGCGCGTCCCCGCTGGCCGATGATTGTGCTGCGTTCACCGAAGGGCTGGACCTGCCCCAGGATGATTGACGGCAAGCGCGCCGAGGGTTATTGGCGCTCGCATCAGGTGCCCATGGCCGAAGTGCGGGGCAACCCCGCCCACCTCAAGATTCTCGAGCGCTGGATGAAGAGCTACAAACCCCAGGAACTCTTCGACCAGACTGGTCGCTTCAAATCCGAGTTGGCCGCGATCGCGCCTGAAGGCGAGCGACGCATGAGTGCAAACCCGCACGCCAACGGCGGCCTGCTGCTGCGCGACCTGCGCATGCCGGATTTTCGCAACTACGCCATCAAGGTCAAACAGCCCGGCGCGGTCGAAGCCGAAGCCACGCGGGTCATGGGACAGTTTCTCCGTGACGTGATGAAGCTGAATCTCGCCGCCCGGAACTTTCGCCTCTTCAGTCCCGACGAAAACAATTCCAACCGCTGGCAGGACGTGCTCGATGTCACCCAGCGCGCGTGGATGGCGGAGCGGTTCGATTACGATGATCACCTCGCGCCCGATGGCCGGGTGATGGAGATGTTGAGCGAGCACCAATGCCAGGGCTGGCTCGAGGGTTACCTCCTCACCGGCCGGCACGGGTTTTTTTCCTGCTATGAGGCGTTCATTCACATCGTGGATTCGATGTTCAACCAGCACGCCAAGTGGTTGAAGGTCTGTAGCCACATTCCGTGGCGGCGGCCCATCGCGTCCCTGAATTACCTCCTCAGCTCGCATGTCTGGCGGCAGGACCACAACGGCTTCTCGCACCAGGACCCCGGTTTCATAGATCACGTCGTGAACAAGAAGGCGGAAATCGTGCGCGTCTATCTGCCGCCCGACGCCAATTGCCTGCTGTCGGTCACCGACCACTGCCTGCGGAGTCGCAACTACATCAACGTCGTCGTCGCCGGCAAACAGCCCGCGCCGGTCTGGCTGACCATGGACCAGGCCATCAAGCACTGCACCGCCGGCGTGGGCATTTGGGAGTGGGCCAGCAACGACCGGGGCGGCGAACCCGACGTGGTGATGGCCTGCTGCGGCGACGTGCCCACGCTGGAAACCCTCGCGGCCGTGGACTTGATTCGCCGGCACCTGCCGGAGTTGAAGGTGCGCGTCATCAACGTCGTGAATTTGATGAAGCTCCAGCCGACCAAGGAACATCCCCACGGCTTGAGCGATCACGACTTTGACACGCTGTTCACCAGGGACAAGCCGATTGTCTTCGCGTTTCACGGCTACCCGACGCTGATTCACCGGCTCACCTATCGCCGCGCCAATCACGCGAATCTCCACGTCCGCGGCTACAAGGAGGAAGGCACGACCACGACGCCCTTTGACATGGTGGTGTTGAACGAAATGGACCGTTTCCATCTCGTGCAAGACGTGATTGATCGCCTGCCGCAACTCGGTGCGCGCGCCGCCTACGCCAAGAAGGCCATTCGTGACGCCTTGCTCGACCACAAGACCTACATCGCTGAACACGGCGAAGACCATCCGTTCGTGCTCGGCTGGAAATGGGGCCAGCAGGGAGCGGCCGCGCGGCGCAGCTCCACCGAGGGAGACAATGTCTGAGCCAGAAAACAGGCCCCACCCACGCGACGCAACCTAGCGATCCTTGACGAACATGAACGACAGGCAACCGCAACGGCCTCCGGCCCAAACCGCATGAGCAAACGAATTGGCATTGTTACCGGCGGGGGCGATTGCCCCGGGTTGAACGCAGTCATCCGCGCGGCCGCGAAAGCCGCGGCCCAACGCGGCTGGGAAACCATCGGCATTCTCGGCGGGTACGAAGGGCTCTTGGAGCCGCGGCAGACGCGGGTACTCGATTACCAGGCGCTCAGCGGACTATTGGTGCGTGGCGGCACGGTCCTCGGCACGGCCAACCGCGGGAAGTTTTCGTCGAAGACCGGCCACGGCGAGAACCGGCAGTTGCCGATCGAGCTGCTCGACGGCGTGCAAGCCGGCATGGAGGCGCTCGGCATCTTTGCCCTCATTTCCATCGGCGGCGACGGTTCGCTCACCATCGCCCAGCAGATGCACGAACACGGCGTGCCCGTGGTCGGCGTGCCCAAGACCATTGATAATGACCTCTCCGGCACCATCATGACCTTCGGGTTCGATTCGGCGGTGGCGTGCGCGACCGACGCGCTCGACCGTTTGCACACCACCGCCGAGAGCCACAATCGCGTGATGGTGCTTGAAGTCATGGGCCGTTACGCCGGTTGGATTGCGCTCTATGCCGGCGTGGCCGGCGGCGCGGACGTGGTTCTCATTCCCGAAGTGCCGTTCAACTACGACCGCGTGTGCGCCAAGATTCAGCAGCGAGAGAGACAGGGGAAAAAATTCACCCTGGTGGTCGCGGCCGAGGGCGCGCGGGAGCAGAACAAGGATTTCGTAACCGCCGCCGGCCAGGAGGCCAATCGCGAGGCGCGTCTCGGCGGCATCGGCGCGGTCATCACGGCGGAACTGGAGAAGCGCACGGGCAAGGAAACGCGCAGTTGCGTGCTCGGCCATCTGCAACGCGGCGGCAGCCCGACCACTTTTGACCGTGTGCTTTGTTCCATGTTCGGCGCGACGGCCGTCGAACTCGTGGCCGCCGGCGACTACGGAAAAATGGTCGGCTTCATCGGGCCGGGCGTGGGCGCGGTCCCGCTCAGCGAAGCGGTTGGCCGGCTGAAGACCGTCCCGCCCGACGGCAACCTCGCCCGCACCGCGCGGGCGTTGGGGATTTCATTGGGCGATTGATTCATCAGCGACGCATCATGGAAACCAGGTCACAAGCGAAAATCCGTCCACCCGCCGGCAAGCTCACGCGGCGGCTGGCGGTGGCGATTGCGCTGGTCACCGGTTTGGCGGCGGGCATCGGCGGCTACACGTTTGTTTACGCCAAAGGCGGTTCGTATCTAAGCGACGATCCGCGCGCGTGCGCCAACTGCCACATCATGCAGGACCATCTCGATGGTTGGATCAAGTCCAGCCATCGGTCGGTGGCGACGTGCAACGACTGTCACACGCCGCCCGGATTGATTCCCAAATACTACACGAAGGCGGACCACGGATTTTTCCATTCGCTCGCCTTTACGACGGATAAATTTCACGAACCGATCCGGATGAAGGGCCGCAGCGAACGTGTCGTCGAACGCGCCTGCCGTCGCTGCCATCAGGATGTCGTCCATGACATTGAAGCCATGACGAAACCCGGTGATACCCTGTCCTGTATCCGCTGCCATGCCCGCGTCGGCCACCCGTAGTCGAAGTTTATGAACCCTCTCCCCCGCAAAGATCGCCTGTTAAACTTCTACCGCACCCGGCCGCTGGCGGTGTTTGGCGCACTGACCGTGCTTGCCGCCGGGGGCGCCATCGTGGGCATGATTTTGCTCGTCTCGATCTTCGAGCGCAAACAGGAGGCGCGCAATCCGTTCTTCCGCGTCGTGGAACTCACCGACGAGACGGAAGACCCCGCGATCTGGGGGAAGAACTTCCCGATGCAATACGACGACTACCGCCGCACGGTGGACCAGCAGCGGACGCGTTACGGCGGGAGCGAAGCCGAGCCACGCACGCCGACCCAGGCCGATCCGCGATCGGTCGTCGCGCAATCGCGCCTCGAGGAAGACCCGCGCCTGAAGCTCATGTGGGCGGGTTACGCGTTCGCAAAGGATTTCCGCGAGGAACGCGGTCACGCCTACATGCTGGCGGATCAGACCTACACCGAACGCCAGCAGGCGGCGGCGCAGCCCGGCACCTGCCTGCATTGCCACGCATCCATCAAGGTGCCGTACACCAAGGCCGGCCAGGGTGACCTGATGAAGGGTTACGAAAAGTTCAATCAGATGCCGTTTGCCGAGGCGCGCAAGCTGGTCACGCATCCAGTCGCCTGCATTGATTGCCATGATCCGAAGACGATGCAACTCGTGATCTCCCGACCCGGGTTCATCGAAGGCATGCGCGCGCTCAAGGCCAGCCAGGGCGTGAAGGATTACGACGTGAATCGCGATGCCACGCGGCAGGAGATGCGCAGCTTCGTCTGCGGCCAGTGCCACGTGGAGTATTACTTCAAAGGCCCGGAGAAGCGGCTGGTTTATCCCTGGCAAAACGGGCTGAAGGTGGAGCAAATCCTGGCCTACTACGACCAGCAACAGTTCAAGGACTGGACGCATGCCGACACCGGTGCGCCGGTCCTCAAGGCACAGCATCCGGAGTTCGAGCTGTGGAACCAGGGCATCCATGCCCGTTCGGGCGTCGCGTGCGCCGATTGTCACATGCCCTACAAGCGCGTCGGCGCGCTCAAGATCAGCGACCACCACGTGCGCAGTCCCCTGCTCAACCTCAACCACGCCTGCCAGACCTGTCACCAATGGCCGGAGGCGGAATTGAAGGCGCGGGCGGAGGCCATCCAGGAACGCACGCAACACATGCGCAACCTGGCGCTGGACGCGCTCGTGGCATTGATCGGCGATTTGAAAGCCGCCCGCGCCGCCAACGCACCCGCCGCGCAGCTCACCGCCGCCCAGGAACTCCAACGCAAGGCGCAGTTCTATCTCGACTTCATCGAGGCGGAAAATTCCTCCGGCTTTCATGCGCCCCAGGAAGCGTTGCGCGTCCTCGGTGAGTCCATCAATTTTGCCCGCGAAGGGCAACTGGCATTGCGCCCGGCCCGCACGGCCAACATCCCTCGTTGAATTTATGACCACCAAATCCAAACCTCCCATTCCGCAAATGCCCTCTCGTGACGCGTGGGCGAAGTCCTGGCAAAAATACTGGCTCAAGACCAGCCAGGCCGGATACGAACTGCCCGTGGCACGCAACGCCGAACGCGAACTGCTCACCGCCGCGCGCACCCCGCAGAAGGAGCGCGCCCGGCTCCGGCGCATCCACAACGAATTCGCGCGCGCGTTCAAAACCTTTCACGCCGTCGGCCCGGCGGTCACTGTTTTCGGCTCGGCGCGCTTCAAGGTGACGCACCCGTACTACAAACTCGCGCGGGCCGTGGGCGCAGAATTGGCCCGGGCCGGATTCGCCACGCTCACCGGCGGCGGGCCGGGCATCATGGAGGCGGCCAATCGCGGCGCGCACGAAACGGGTGGCGCGAGTTACGGGCTGAACATCATCCTGCCCCACGAGCAATGCGAGAATCCCTACGTGGACCGGAGCCTGGAATTTCATTATTTCTTCACGCGCAAGGTCTGCCTGGTGAAATACTCGTGCGCGTTCATCGTAATGCCGGGCGGATTGGGCACACTCGATGAGTTGTTCGAGGCGGCCACGCTGGTTCAATGCCGGAAGATCGGCCCCTTCCCTTTGATTCTCCTGGGCTCCAAGTTCTGGCGGGGAATGCGCGAATGGGGACAGGAGATGATGCAGGCCGGCGTGTTCGCCCGCGACGAGATTGGCTTCGGTTACGTGACGGACTCGCCCAAGGAAGCCGTGGACCTGGTCGTGCGCAGCCTGCCCACTGCCGTGGCGGCGCGCCTGAAGCCGCTGAAATAAACCAAAAACCAATACAACTGCAACCTGACACCTCCACTCCTCCATCCCATGAAAATCACCATTGTTGGCGCCGCAGGCGGCGAAGTCACCGGTTCGGCCTACTACGTTCAAACCAAGCGCGCCGGCGTGCTGGTGGATTGCGGCCTGTTTCAAGGCGGCAAGAAAGCCGAAGCGCGGAACCGCCCGCCCACCGGCCCGAAACAAAAACTCGACGCCGTCCTGCTCACCCACGGACACTTGGATCATACCGGGCGTTTGCCCCTGCTGGCGAAGCGCGGTCAGACCGCGCCGGTGTTCGCCACGCCGGCCACCATCGAAATGACGTCGCTGATCCTGCGCGATTCAGCCCGCATCCAGGTTTCCGAGAACGAACGGAAAAACCGCAAACGTCAGCAGGCAGTCGAAGCGCCGGAAGAACCGCTCTACACGCCGGAACACGCCGAGGCCGTCATCCAACGACTCCAATCCGTTCCCTATCAAAAACCCGTTTCGGTGGCGCCGGGCATCCAGGCCACTTGGGCCGAGTCCGGTCATATGCTTGGCTCGGCCAGCATCCGGCTCGACATCGAGGAAGACGGCCAGACCAGACAGGTGGTTTTCTCCGGCGATTTGGGCCCCAAAGGCGCGCTGATCCTGAAAGACTTCGAGCCGTTCCGGCAGGCCGATCTGGTCTTTCTGGAATCCACCTACGGCGACCACGATCATCAGCCCTTCCAAACCACCGTCGAGGAATTTGTCCGCATCGTGCAGGACACCGTCGCGCAACGGGGAAAAATCCTGGTGCCGACCTTTGCGGTGGGCCGGGCGCAGTTGTTGACCGGCCTGCTGGCCTGGATGTTCCGAACCGGCAAAGTCAGGCCCTTCCCCATCTTTCTCGACAGCCCGATGGCGATTGAAGCGACGACCATTTACGTCCGTCATCGCGAGTTGTTCGACGAGGGCATGACCCGGTTCATTGCGAAAAAGCCGCTGCGCGCGGATTTGCAGACGATGAAGCTGTGCGTCACCGCCGAGGATTCCATGAAGATCAATGATCAAGCCGGTCCGTGCCTCATCATGGCGGGTGCGGGCATGTGCAACGCCGGCCGCATTCTGCATCATCTCAAAGCCAACCTCTGGAAACCGGAAACCCATGTGCTCATCGTCGGCTATCAGGCCGAAGGCTCGCTGGGCCGGCGGTTGGTCAATGGCGAAAAGCTCGTGAGCATCCACGGCGAGAAGACCGCGGTGAAGGCGAGGGTTCACACGCTGGGCGGGTTCAGCGCGCACGCGGGCCAGACGGATCTGCTCACCTGGTTCAGCGCCCTGGCGCCCGGCAAGCCGCGCGTGATTCTCACCCACGGCGAGGACGAGCCGCGGCAGATTTTGGCGCAGAAGATTCAGCAGCGTTTCAAAATAAAACCCGAGCTGCCCGGTCTGGGCGAAACCATCAAACTGCCATGAAAATCGGAATTGTCGGGTGCGGCATGGTCGGTTCGACGTCCGCGTACGCGCTCGTGATGAGCGGCGTGGGCCGCGAGATCGTGCTCGTGGATTTGAACCGGGCGCGGGCTGAAGCGGAGGCCAACGACCTCTTCCACGCCGTGCCGTTCGCGCATCCGCTCCAGGTGCGCGCGGGCGACTATGCCGACCTCGTCGGGGCGCGCGTCGTGGTGATTGCCGGTGGCGTGGCGCAGCGAGCCGGCGAGACCCGGCTGCAACTGTTGCTGCGCAACGCCGACGTGTTCCGGCAAATCGTCCCCAGCATCCTCCGGCACGCGCCGGATGCGGTGTTGCTCGTGGTCACCAACCCGGTGGACATCATGACGCATCTGGCCGCGCACTTCGCCGCCGGGTTCAATGTGCCGGTCACGCGCGTCATCGGCTCCGGCACGACGCTCGACACCGCGCGCTTCCGCACGCTCCTGGGCCGGCATTTCGACGTGGACCCGCATCACGTGCATGGCTACGTCATTGGCGAACATGGCGATTCCGAAGTGCTGGTCTGGTCACAAGCCGGCATCGCCGGACTCAGCCTCGACGAGTTCGCCCGCGTCCACGGCAAGCCCCTCACCGCCGGAGATCGCGCGCGGCTTGACGAGAATGTCCGCCGGGCCGCGTATCATATCATCGCCGGCAAAGGCGCGACGTATTACGGCATCGGCAGCGCCGTAGCGCGTATTGTGGACGTGTTGTTGCATGATCAGCGCGCCATCCTCTCGATCTGTTGCCGCCTCACCGCCGTGCCGGATTGCGACGGAGTCACGCTGGCCTTGCCCCACCTGGTCGGCGGCCAGGGCGCGCTGACGACCATCCCGCTGGTGCTGGACGAGGCCGAACAACAAGGGCTTCGCCGCAGCGCCAACATTCTGCGCGAGGCAATTGAATCGTTGAAACTCAAATGAACCGGCGCTTCGCACTCCGTGAAACGAATCTCGACGCGCACACTAGCACCGTTGCCAATCCGTCGAAAGTAATCACCCCCATGAAACTCCACTCGCGCATCCGCCGCACCGGACCCGCCGTCGCCTTACTCCTGACGCTGCTGAGCGCGAACTTCGTCCGGGCGCAGTCCGCGGACGATGCTCACGCGCGCGAACTCGAAGCCTTGCGCTCCACGGTGCAGCAACTGGAAAAATCGCTGCAAGAGGTCCGCGCCAAGCTCACCGAACTGGAACACCAGAACCCGGCACTCGATACCAATCGGGTCGCAACGAAACCGGTGGCCCTGCCCTCCGCCACGAACGCGGTCGCCGGCAGCAATTACCTCGTCCTCGCCGGACAGAAGATCACCCTGCCCTCCTTGCCGCCCGGCTTTACGAATCTCGGGCAGAGTCTCATTCCCGATTACGATGCCTTCAACGATCAACAAGCCGCGCCCCGTCCGGACAACAAGCCCATTGACCCGGAGCTGAAGGGATTCATTCCGGTGCCGGGCACGAAGACCATGATCCGTTTCGGCGGCTCGGCGCGCCTGGACACCATTTACGATTTTCAAAACAACGGGAATCCCAATCAGTTTGTGCCCTCGAGCTTCCCCGTCACCGGCCAGCCGGGCGCGGACGGCGGCCCGGAGACCACGCTCGAGGCCAAGGGCACGCGCATCAGTTTTGAAGCGCGCCGACCCGTGCCGGCGGAAGGCCAGTTGCGCATCTACAACGAGGACGATTTCTTTAACGACTCAACCTCACCCAACATGAGCTTCCGCGTCCGCCACTTTTATGGCCAGGCCTGGAATCTTCTTATCGGACAAACTTTCACCGCCTTCATGAACGTGGATGCCTGGCCCGACGTGGTGGATTACGCGGGGCCAAACGCGATGATCAATCGGCGTCAACCGCAGATCCGCTTCTCCCCGCCCATTTACGAGGGCGTCGGCGAAATGAACCTCCTGTTCAGCATCGAGCAACCCGGCTCGGACGTTGACACGGCGACTCCTGGCATCCCCGCCGGTTCGTCCACCGTCTCGCTGGCGCCGGATGGTGTCGCGGGCTGGCGCTGGGAAGGCAAGGTGGGACACGTGCAATTGGCGGGATTGTTTCGGAGCATCGGTTACGAGACGGACACTGGACAGGACCAGACGGTTTTCGGCTGGGGTACGAGCGCCTCGGGCGCTTTCAATCTGTTTCAAGCCGACAAGTTGTTGTGGCAGGTGTCCTACGGCCACGGCATGGCGCGCTACGTGAACGATCTGAGCGGCGTGGACCTCGATGCCGCGCCCGACAGTTCTGGCAACCTGGAGGCCATCCCGGTGTTTGCCGGCGTCTTTGGCTACACGCACGAGTGGTCCAAGCATTTTCGCTCCACGGCCAGTTACGGCTACGTCCGCGTGAATCCTCCCGCGTCCCTCGGCCCGTTCGCGATTGACCACACCAGTTACGCCAGCGTGAATCTGGTCTGGCATCCGACAACGTCGTTTCGGATGGGGCTGGAATATCTATACGGCACCAAGGAGACGGAAAATGGCGCCGGTCATCTTGGCCATCGGCTCGATTTCGTGATCCGGTACGATTTGATGCGTTAAAACCAGACTTCAAACAATATGAGCCTGCAACTGATTCTTGAATTTGTGGTCATCCTCGTGGCGTTGGGCATCGGAGCGCGCGTCGGCGGCATCGGCCTGGGATTGTGGGGCGGCGTGGGCTTGCTGGTGCTCGCCGTGCTGGGCGCGGCCCCCACGGCGCCGCCGGTTGATGTCATGCTCATCATTCTCGCGGTCATCATGGCGGCGTCCGTGATGGAAGCGGCGGGCGGGATAGACTTTCTGGTCAGCGTGGCGGAGAAGATCATCCGCAAGAACCCCAAGCACGTCACTCTCGTTGCGCCACTGGTCACCTGGACCTTCACGTTCCTCGCTGGTACCGGCCATATCGTCTATCCGCTCCTGCCGGTCATCTTCGAGGTGGCACACCAGAACAAGATCCGGCCCGAACGGCCGATGGCCATCGCCACCATCGCTTCGCAACAAGCCATCACGGCCAGCCCGGTGGCGGCGGCCACGGCGGCCATGATCGGTTTGTTCTCCAGCCATAATCTCGCGTTCGGTCTTCCGCAGATCCTGCTGATTTGCGTGCCTTCAACACTGGTCGGCGTGATCGTGGCGGCCCTCGTGCAAATGCGCGTGGGCAAGGAACTCGCCGACGACCCCGAATACCAGGCGCGACTGGCGGCCGGCGAGGTTCAACTCGCCGCGGCGAAAGCCGCCAAAGGTGAGGCCGCAAAGCTGCCGCCCACCGCGAAAACCAGCGCGTTGATTTTTCTCGCCGGTGTTGCGCTCGTCGTCGTGCTGGGGCTGTTTCCCAACTTGCGCACGTTGCGCGGTGGCGAAAAGCCGGAGGTCATCGCCATGCCGGTGGCCATTGAAATGGTGATGCTCGCCATCGCGGCCGTCTTGTTGCTGGTGACCAAAGTAAAGTCCGATGTCGTCACCAGGACGCAAACCTGCCGCGCGGGCATCACCGCGGTGATCGGCATCTTTGGCCTCGCGTGGATGGGCGATACGTTCATCGCCGCGAACCGCGAAGTCATTGTCGGCGGACTGGGCAACATGGCCAAGGCCGCGCCCTGGACGTTTTCCATCGGACTCTTCCTCGCGTCGGTGCTGCTCTACAGTCAGGCCGCGACGGCGCGGGCACTGATGCCGCTGGGGCTTTCGCTGGGCATCCATCCGCAATTCCTCATCGGCATGTTTCCGGCCGTCAACGGCTACTTCCTCATTCCCAATTACGGCACGATCATCGCCGCAATCAATTTCGACCGTTCCGGCACCACGCGCATCGGCAAGTTTGTCATCAACCACTCGTTCCTGGTGCCCGGCTTGATCAGCACGGGCGTCGCGGTGTTCACCGGCTTGTTGATCGCCAAACTGTTCTTCAGTTGACAAACCGAAGCTCAAACCACTTTCTTCCCCTGTGAAAGCCATCCTCGCTCTCGATCAAGGCACCACCAGTTCCCGCGCCATCGTGTTCAATCACGACGGCGCGATCCGGGCCGTGGCGCAACAGGAGTTCCAGCAGATTTTCCCGCAGTCGGGCTGGGTCGAACATGACCCCAACGAGATTTGGAAAACCCAGCTCGACACGGCGCAGGCCGCAATCGCCAAGGCGGGATTGACGGCGGCGGACATTACCGGCCTCGGCATCACCAATCAACGCGAGACAACGGTGATTTGGGATCGCAAGACGGGCGAGCCGATCCACAACGCCATCGTGTGGCAGGACCGCCGCACGGCGAAGTTCTGTGACGAACTGAAAGCCGCCGGCCACGCGGAGCTGGTCCAGCAGCGGGCCGGGCTGGTGATTGACGCCTATTTTTCCGGCAGCAAGGTGCGCTGGCTGCTCGACCACGTTCCCGGCGCGCGCGCCCGGGCGGAACGGGGTGAGCTCGCCTTCGGCACGATTGACTCCTGGCTCGTGTGGAAACTCACCAACGGCGCGCACCATATCATTGATCCCTCGAACGCGTCGCGCACGATGCTCTACAACCTGCGCGGCGGTTGGGACGACGAATTGCTCAAGGTGCTCGGCGTGCCGCGCGCGCTGCTGCCCGAGGTGCGCTCGTCCAGCGAGGTGTATGGCGAGACAACCCTGTTTGGCGCGCCGATCAAAATCGCCGGCATCGCGGGCGATCAACAGGCGGCGTTGTTCGGGCAGAATTGTTTCGAGCGCGGCCTGGCCAAGAACACCTATGGCACCGGCTGTTTCATGCTGATGAACATCGGCCCGCAGCCGCAAACCTCGCGGCACAAATTGCTCACCACCGTGGCCTGGCAACTGGGCGGCCAGACCGATTACGCGCTCGAAGGCAGCGTCTTCATCGGCGGCGCGGTCGTGCAATGGCTGCGTGATGGACTGGGCATCATCAAATCTTCCGCCGACGTGGAAAAACTGGCCGCCAGCGTGCCCGACAGCGGCGGGGTTTATCTCGTGCCCGCGTTCGCCGGCCTGGGGGCGCCGCATTGGGATCAGTACGCGCGCGGCACCATAACGGGATTGACGCGTGGCACCACCGCCGCGCACCTTGCGCGCGCGGCCCTGGACGGCATCGCGTTTCAGGTTGCCGATGTGCTTGAAGTGATGAAGCAGGACAGCGGCATCCCGATGAACGGCCTGCGCGTGGACGGCGGCGCGTCCGCCAACAACATGCTGATGCAATTCCAGGCGGACATCCTGCGCGTGCCGGTCGTGCGCCCGAAGGTGATTGAAACGACGGCGCTCGGCGCCGCTTATCTCGCCGGACTCGCCACCGGCTTTTGGAAGGACCTGGCGGAGGTGTCGCGGGCGTGGCAGGTGGATCGGACTTTTGAGCCGCAAATGAGCGCCGACGAGGCCGCCCATTGTCGCGCTCGATGGCGACAGGCCTTGGACCGCGCCCGCGAGTGGGAAGATCGCAAATGACCGGGCACATTTCTCCGATCAAACCAACTCCATGAGTACCCAGCCTCTCCTCCAACGCGACGCATCGCTTCAACGCGTCACCGGCCGCCGCGAGCCGTGGGACATCGCCATCATCGGCGGTGGGGCAACGGGCCTGGGCATCGCGCTTGACGCGGTCACGCGCGCCTACAGCGTGGTGCTGCTCGAACAGCACGACTTCGGCAAGGGCACGTCCAGTCGCTCGACCAAGCTCGTCCACGGTGGCGTGCGTTATCTCCAGCAGGGCAACGTCTCCCTGGTGATGGAGGCATTGAAGGAACGCGGGTTGTTGTTGAAGAATGCGCCGCACCTCGTTCACGACCAGCAATTCATCGTGCCGAATTATGTCTGGTGGGAAGCGCCCTTCTACGGCATCGGCATGAAGGTTTATGACCTGCTCGCGGGCAAATACGGCTTTGGCCCGTCGCAGATTCTCACGCGCGAAGAAGTGCTCGCGCGCATCCCGACGCTTTCGCAGGACGGCCTGCGCGGCGGTGTGAAGTATCACGACGGACAATTCGACGACGCGCGCTTGCTCATTGACCTCGCGAGCACGGCCGCCGGACACAACGCCTGTCTCCTCAACTATGCGAAGGTGACCGCGCTCGCGAAAGGCAGTGATGGTTTCGTGAATGGACTCACCTTCCGCGACGAGGAAGGCGGCGCGATGAACTCGCTCGCCGCGCGCTGTGTGATCAATGCCACCGGGCCATTCTGCGACGAGCTGCGCCGCGTGGACGACCCGGCGGCGAAGCCGATGATTGCGCCGAGCCAGGGTGTGCATCTCACGCTCTCGCGCGAGTTCCTGCCCGGCGACACCGCGATCATGGTGCCGCACACGCGCGACGGCCGCGTGATGTTCGCGATTCCCTGGCACGGCCACGCCGTCGTCGGCACAACCGACACGCCCATTCCCGCCGCGACGCTCGAACCCAGCGCGCAGAGCGAGGAGATTGATTTCATCCTGGAGACCGCCGGTGATTATCTGGCCAGGCGCCCGACGCGCGCCGATATTCTCAGCGTCTTCACTGGCATCCGCCCGCTGGTGAAAACCAGCGACGTGGCCAACACCGCCGCGCTTTCCCGGGATCACACCATCGAGATTTCCGCCTCCGGCCTGCTGACGATTGCCGGCGGCAAGTGGACGACGTATCGCCACATGGCCGAGGACGCCGTGGATCACGCGATTGTGCTCGGCAAACTCGACGAACGCCCCTGTCTCACGCGCAACCTGCGCATCCATGACCCGGGAACTCATGACGACTCGGGCGCGTGGTTTGCGCGGCACGAAATGGCCCGCACCGTCGAGGACGTGCTCGCCCGTCGCACCCGGCTGCTCTTCTTGAATGCCCGGGCCGCGCTCGAAAAGGCCCCCCAAGTTGCCCGCGAACTCGCCCAGGAACTCGGACGCGATGCCGCCTGGCAACAGTCCCAACTCTCAACCTTCAAACAAACCGCCGCCCATTATCTCGTAACATGAGCGCCTACCTCGCAGAATTCATCGGCACCACCATGCTCGTCCTCTTCGGCAACGGCGTCGTCGCCAATGTGGTTCTCGCCCGCACGAAAGGAAACAACTCCGGTTGGATTGTCATCACGACCGGCTGGGGACTCGCGGTCTTCATCGGCGCGTTCTGCTCGGCGAAGTTTAGCGGCGCGCACCTCAATCCGGCGGTAACCCTGGCCATGGCCCTGGCGGGCAAGCTTGAAGCCGCCAAAGTCGCCGGCTACGTCATAGCACAGATGCTGGGGGGAATCACGGGCGGCGTGCTGGTCTTCCTGTTCTACCGCGAGCACTTCAAGGCGACCAACGATGCCGATGGCAAACTGGCCTGCTTTTGCACCGCGCCCAACATCCGCAACCGGCCGCAGGCGCTATTCTGCGAAGTGATCGGGACGTTCATGCTGATCTTCCCCATCTTCCTGATGACGGATGTCAGCGTGAAGTTCGCCGACGCCACGCAGTCGGCCCAGGTTGGTCTCGGCACCCTCGGCCTGGTGCCGGTCGCGCTGCTGGTCTTTGCCATCGGCCTCTCGCTGGGCGGCACGACCGGTTACGCGATCAACCCCGCGCGCGACCTGGGCCCGCGCCTTGCCCACGCGTTGCTCCCGATTCCGGGCAAGCGCGATGGCGACTGGGGTTACGCGTGGGTGCCGGTCCTTGGCCCGCTCCTCGGCGCCGCGCTGGCAGCGGGAGCGCAAATGTTGCTCCAACTCTAGTCCGGCGATGCAACGGAAATTATCCCACTAAACAACCGAAGAAATGTCATGAAGCTCAATTCCGACACCATCGCCCAGGCCGCTCAACGCATCGGTATCAAAGCCGAGGAATTGTCCGCCGTGCTCCAGCGCGGCGCGGCGATCGCCTATCGCGCGGGTGATTATCTGTTTCACGAATCCACGCCACGCCAATGGCTGGGCGTGGTCCTGGAAGGCGAGATTGATCTCGTGCGCGGTCAACATGGCAACAGCGTGCTCATCGGCATCGTCCAACCGGGGGCCGTGATCGGGGAGGGAGTGTTGCTGGATGATACCCCGCACGCCACCACGGCGCGGACGCGCCAGGGTGCGTCGGTCTGGCAGATCTCTCGCGCGGATTTGGAGCAAGTGCGCGCGGAACGGCCGGAGGTCTTTTATCGCATCGTGGGGCAAGTGGCCCGGCGTTTGAGCGACCGGCTGCGCGCCGCATCGGAACGCATCGCCAAGGCCGCGGCCCCGGCTGTCATCAGCGATGTCCGCCGCGAACATGATTCGCTGGGCGAACGCGAGGTGCCGAATCATGCCTACTACGGCGTGCAGACGGTGCGCGCGGTGGAGAATTTCCCATTCTCGGGCATCCACGTCCGGCACTACGAACATTTCGTCCGCGCGCTGGCCTGTGTGAAGAAAGCCGCCGCGCTGGCCAACGCCGAACTCAACGCGCTCGACCGCAAGATCGCCGACGCCATTGCGAAAGCCTGTGATGAATTGCTGGCCGGCAAACTGCACGATCAGTTCGTGGTGGACATGATCCAAGGCGGCGCGGGCACTTCGACGAACATGTGCGCCAACGAGGTCATCGCCAATCGCGCGCTGGAGTTGCTCGGCCATCGCAAGGGCGAATACCAGTTCTGCCATCCGAACGATCACGTCAATTGCTCACAGTCCACCAACGACGCGTATCCGACGGCTATCAAACTCGGTGTCTGGTTCACCCTGCGCGATACGCTGGGCGGGTTGCGCGAACTCAAGGCTGCGCTGGAAGCCAAGGCAAAGGAGTTCGCCGACGTGATCAAGATGGGCCGCACGGAAAATCAGGATGCCGTGCCGATGACGCTCGGGCAGGAATTCAGCGCCTATGCCGTAATGATCGGCGACGGCTTGCGGCATCTGGAACATGCGGGGAATGAATTGCTGGAAACCAACATGGGCGCGACGGCCATCGGCACGGGTCTGAACAGCCCGGCGGGTTACGCGCCGCTCTGCACAAGGAAGCTTGCGGAAATCTCCGGCGCGCCCGTGCGCCTGGCGGATGATCTGGTCGAAGCGACGCAGGATTCCGGCGAGTTCGCGTTGATGAGCAGCGCGATGAAGACCGCCGCCGTGCAACTCTCGAAGATTTGCAACGACCTGCGCTGGCTCTCCTCCGGCCCGCGCTGCGGGCTTTATGAAATCCGCTTGCCCGCCATGCAGCCCGGCTCGTCCATCATGCCGGGCAAGGTGAATCCCGTCGTGCCCGAAGTGGTGAGCCAGATTTGTTTCCAGATCATTGGCAACGACGTGACGGTTTCCATGGCGTCCGAGGCGAGCGAGCTGGAACTGAACATGGCCGAGCCGATCATCGCCTTCAACCTGTTCTTCGGACTCACGCTGTTGCGCAACGCCGCCATCGTGCTGGCGACGCGTTGCATTGCCGGCATCGAACCGAACCGCGAGCGTTGCCGCGAGTACGTGCAAAATTCCATCGGCCTCGTCACCGCGTTGAATCCAGTGCTCGGCTATGAGAAATCCGCCGCCATCGCCAAGGAAGCGCTCAAAACCGGCGGCAGCGTTTATGACCTCGTGATCGCGAAGGGCTGGTTGACCAAGGAAAAGCTGGATGAACTGTTGAAACCGGAAAACATGACGCATCCGCGATTGAATCGTTGAACCCATGAACTCCGAAACGGAAAGAAATCTTATGCCAGCCGATGAACTGCTCAAACGTTTCAACTGTGGCCCGGTGAAATTCACCGGCGGCGAAAACGCGCTGTACGAACGGCACCTGACCTTTGATCAAGTCATTCCGGTAAATTCCGCCACGCCGCGAGACAAGTTCGAGGCGATCGCGCGTTCGGTTCGGGATGTCCTTTCGCAACGCTGGCTCAAGACGGAGCAGGCTTATCGGGAGCGCAACGCCAAACGGGTTTATTATCTCTCGCTGGAATTTCTGATGGGCCGCTCGCTGGCGAACAACCTCACCAACCTGATGCTCGATCCCGTGATGAGCAAGTTTTGCCGCCAACAAAAAATTGATCTCCAGGAAATCATCGAACAGGAACCCGACGCGGGCCTGGGCAACGGCGGCCTGGGGCGGCTGGCGGCGTGCTTTCTGGATTCCATGGCCACGCTGGGCCTTCCCGGCATGGGCTGCGGCTTGCGTTACGAATACGGCATCTTCAAGCAGACCATTCGCGATGGCTGGCAACGCGAACAGCCGGATCACTGGCTGGCCCGGCCGGATCCGTGGGAGGTGGCGCGGCCCGAGGAACGGGTGGAAGTGCAGCTCGGCTGCTCGTTCGACATTCATAGCGGTTCCCTGCGAGTCGTACGGGGCCGGCCTTCGACCTTGTTCGGCATTCCCTACGACCGCCCGGTGGTCGGTTACGGCGGCCACACGATCAACACGCTGCGGTTGTGGGCCGCCGGCACGCCGCATTATTTCGACTTTCAGGAATTCAGCACGGGCGACTTCGTGGGAGCGCTGGCCGAAACGCTCACGGCCGAAACGCTCACGCGCGTCCTTTACCCGGATGACTCGACCACCGAGGGCAAAGGATTGCGCTTCCTTCAGCAATACTTTCTGGTGGCCTGCACGCTCGCCGATGTGATTCGGCGTTTTCGCGCCGCCGGGAATGATTGGTCCGCCCTCCCCGACCGGGTGGCGATGCAGCTCAACGACACGCATCCGACCCTCGCCGTGCCCGAGTTGATGCGCATCCTGCTCGATGAAGCGAAACTCGGCTGGGAGGACGCCTGGAATCTCACGCGCCGCACGCTGGCCTACACGAATCACACGTTGTTGCCCGAGGCGCTGGAGAAGTGGCCGTTGCCGTGGTTTGAAACGATGTTGCCGCGCCAGCTTGAAATCATCTACGAAATCAATCGCCGTTTTCTCGACGATGTCCGCGCAAAATATCCGGGTGACAACGCCCGCGTGACGCGCGTGAGTCTGATCGAAGAGGGTGAACCGAAGAAAGTCTGCATGGCGCACGTGGCGATTGTCGGCTCACACAGCATCAACGGAGTCGCGGCCATTCACTCGGAGTTGTTGAAGCGGACCGTCGTCCCCGACTTCGCCGAGCTGTTTCCGGAACGGTTCAACAACAAGACCAACGGGGTCACGCAACGACGTTTCCTGCTGCTGGCCAATCCCGCGCTGGCGAAAGTCATCACCGGCGCCATCGGCGATGGCTGGATTACCGACCTGAGCCAACTGGTGAAACTCAAACCGCTCGCGGAGGACCAGGAGTTCCGGGCCGCCCTGCGCAAAGCCAAGCGCGAGGCGAAGACGCGCTTTGCCGACTGGCTCAAAGCGACGACCGGGCAAACGGTGGATCCGGCCACGATTTTCGACACGCAGATCAAGCGCATTCACGAATACAAACGGCAACTGCTCAATGCGCTGCATATTGTCGTGCTCTACAATCGGCTGCGCCACGATCCCCAACTCAAACTGCCTCCGCGCACCTTCTTTTTCGGCGGCAAGGCCGCGCCCGCCTACACCTTCGCCAAGCTCGTCATCAAGTTCATCAACAACCTGGGCGCCACAATTGACGGGGATCCCGCGATGGCCGGCCGGCTCCAGGTCGTGTTCGTTCCCGACTACCGGGTTTCGGTGGCGGAGCGGTTGATTCCGGCGAGCGACGTGTCGGAGCAGATTTCAACCGCGGGCTACGAAGCCAGCGGCACGAGCAACATGAAATTCATGATGAACGGCGCGCTCACCATCGGCACCCGGGACGGAGCCACCATTGAAATGGCCGCAGCCGCCGGCGAGGAGAATTTGTTCCTGTTCGGCCTGAGCGCCGAAGAAGTGGCCCAGAGTCGCGGCCATTACCGTCCGCAATGGCATTACGACAACGAGCCGGAGACCCGGGCGGCGCTGCAACTCATCGCCGACAACCACTTCAGCAAGTACGAGCCAGGGGTTTTTGCGCCGATCCTCGAGACACTGCTCGGGCAGGGCGACCACTACCTGCACCTCGCCGACCTCAAGAGCTACGGCGAAGCCCACGCGTGCCTGGGCAAACTCTACCAGGACCCGGAAGCCTGGTCGCGCCAGGCGACGCTGAACATCGCGGCGTCCGGCAAGTTTTCCAGCGACCGCACGATTGCCGAATACGCGAAGGAAATCTGGCAGGCCCAGGCGTGCCCGGTGGAAACGGACGTTCAATGAATCGTCTGAGTCAGTTGAAAAGCGTTGAGACCTGGGAACGGGCGGAAGGCAGCCCGTCACCTCTGGGTGCGACGTGGGTCGAGTCTGAGCAAGCCTGGAACTTCGCGCTCTTCTCGCGCCACGCCACCGGCGCGACGTTGCTGCTCTATGACAATGACGTTGTCAAACCAGTAGCACAGATAAAACTCGATCCGGTGCAGAACAAAAGCGGCGCCATCTGGCATTGTTTCGTTCCGGAATCGTCCGCAGCCGGCGCGAAGCATTACGCGTGGCGCATTGAGGGTCCCCACGAGCCGGCGAGCGGGCAGCGCTTTGATCCGGAAAAAGTCCTGCTCGATCCGTTTGCCATCGCCGTGCATTTCCCGAAGGACTTCTCACGCCAAACCGCCGGCCAGCCCGGCCCGAATGATGGCCAGGCGCCGCTGGGGATTCTGCCTCGTTCTAGTGAGTCGTTTGATTGGAAGTCGGCTCCGCCACCCAGGCACGAACACGACACCATCGTGTATGAACTGCACGTCAAGTGCTTCACCGCGCGTGCCAGCTCCGGCGTCGCCCCCGGGCGTCGTGGCACGTTCCTGGGCTTGATCGAGAAAATTCCCTATCTGAAGGAGCTGGGCGTGACCGTGGTGGAGTTGCTGCCGGTGCAGCAGTTCGACCCGCAGGAAGGTAATTACTGGGGTTACATGACCCTGAATTTTTTTGCGCCGCACCAGGGCTACGCCGTGCAGGATCCACGCCGCGAGTTTCAGGAAATGGTGCGCGCTTTTCACGCGGCGGGGATCGCGGTGTGGCTGGATGTCGTTTACAACCACACCGCCGAGGGCGACCAGAATGGTCCGACCTATTCCTTCCGCGGAATTGACAACACCAGTTATTACCTCGTGCAACCTGATGGTTACTATCGCAACGACAGCGGCTGCGGCAACACCACCCGGTGCGCCCATCCCATCGTGCGTTCCCTGGTGTTGCGGAGCTTGCGGCATTGGGTGGAGGAGATGCGCGTGGACGGTTTCCGCTTTGACCTCGCTTCCGTTTTCGCGCGCGACAAGAACGGCAACGTGGATATGGACCAGCCGCCGCTGGTTCACGAAATCAGCGCCGTCGCGGCGCAACTGGACGTGCGCCTGGTGGCGGAAGCCTGGGACATCGGCGCTTACTTGCTGGGCCGGAGTTTTCCGGGACTCACCTGGCGGCAGTGGAACGGCCAGTTCCGGGACGACCTGCGCGCGTTCGTCAAAGGCGATCCCGGCAAGGTCGGCGCCCTCATGGCGCGGCTTTACGGCAGCGACGACCTTTTCCCCGATCGGCCTGGGGACGTGTATCATCCGTATCAAAGCGTCAACTTCCTCACGGCGCACGACGGTTTCTGCCTCTACGACCTCGTGGCCTATAACGACAAACACAACGAAGCCAACGGCCACAACAACACCGATGGTTGCGACCACAATGTCAGTTGGAATTGCGGCCACGAAGGCGACGAAAACGTGCCGGAAGAAGTGATGGCCTTGCGCCGCCGGCAGGTGAAAAATTTCTGCACGCTGCTGATGCTGGCCAACGGCACGCCGATGTTCTGCGCCGGTGACGAATTTCTGAACACGCAGCGCGGCAACAACAATCCTTACAACCAGGACAACGAAACCACCTGGCTCGACTGGAGTCTGCTGGAAAAGAACCGCGAGATGTTCCGCTTCTTCCAGCGCATGATTGGCTTTCGTAAGTCGCACCGTTCAGTAGGCCGCAGCCGCTTCTGGCGCGAAGACCTGCAATGGTATGGCGCGACCGGTGAACCGGACCTCACGCACGAATCCCGCAGTCTGGCCTATCGCCTCCGTGGCGCGAAGTACGGTGAAGGTGATCTCTACGTGATGATCAACGCCCACGATCAACCGCGGCCGTTCCGCATCCAGGAAGGCAGCGCGAAAGACTGGAGGCGCGTTGTGGATACCAGTCTGCCGAGTCCGCACGACATCGCCGAAGCCGAAGCCAGGAACCCGGTCGAGTCGCTCGATTACGAGGTCGGCGCCCGGTCCGTAGTGGTGCTGGCGGGTCGGCGGAAGGGAGCCGGTTCGTAACCGGGCTGAACAGAATCCGCTTATGAAATTCAATTCCAATACCATCATCGAAGTCGCCCAGCCCGATAGTCTGATAGCGGACGAACTGGCTACCGTTCCCCCGCAGAGCATCGAAGTAACCGGCAACCGGGATGATTGCATTTTTTACCAACGCGATGTGGGAGCAATGGGAACTCGCTATTCGCTGATTGACGGGACATTCCTCACCGCGCAGACTGCCGGAGCTTCGACCGGAGCCAGCCAACCCATGATTTCCGACCAGTTACCTGTGTCAGTCTCGAATATTCCCAAGGGCGCAGTCAGCACCCGCCACGGGACAAACCGCTGGCTGTCAACCGCCGTGGTGGCGGCGCTGCTCGCCGGGCTTCCCACGCAGGCGCACGCCTCGATGTTCCACGGCGAGACGCTCGACAAGATTGCCAACGCGCTGGCTTGGGTCGTGCTCGTTGTCGCCCCCGCCGTCGGCATCGCGGTCTTCTGGCTCGTACACATCCTGCCGGAAAAAATCGCCGAGAAGAAAAAGCACCCGCAGGCCAAGGCGATCCAGTGTCTGTGCCTGCTGTCGCTGGTGTTCGGCGGACTGTTGTGGCCCATCGCCTGGCTGTGGGCTTACAGCAAACCCGTGTTGCACAAGCTGGCCTACGGGACGGATGTGGCGGAGGAGCTGGAACACGAGCAGGAGGAAATCGTGGCGACCGAAAAGGAAGTGGCGCAGTTGCGCGCCAAACTTGCCCGGCTCGAAGCCAGGCTGCCGGGCAACGGCCCCGCCGGGGAAGGGAAGGCCTGACCTATGGAAATCCTGCTGCTCGGCATTTACTCGTTCTTCGTCTGGCTGATCTTTTTCAAGTTCAAATGGCTGCCCTGGAACATCGTCAGCCAGGTCATCGTCATTACGCTCCCGATCATCGGGCTGACGATGCTGATTCTCCTGTTGAACATCGTCGCGCCGTCGTCGCACGACATCCGCGTGGTCAACTACGTCGTGCCGATCAACCCGCCGGTGCGCGGCCTGGTGACGGAAGTGCCCATTGAGCCAAACCGGCCGATCAAGAAAGGCGACGTGTTGTTCCAAGTGGACCCGACTCCGTATGAGATCGCGGTAAAGAACAACGAGGCGCAAATCGCCCAACTCCAGGTGCAATTGGTCACGGCGCAAGCCAGCTCCCACAATCTCCAGGAGACATTGAAGAGCGCCACGGGACAGAAGGACGCCGTGGATTCAAAATTGACGCTGGCCCGGATGCGCTTGCAACAATTCAAGGAACTGGCCGAATCGGGCGCGGGCAACAAATTCGACTACGAACAGGCCCAGGCCGACGTGCAAGGTCTCGAAGGCCAGTTGGCCTCTGCCGTCGCCGCCGAAGCGCAGGCCCGGGAAAAACTAGGCGCGAAGACGCCCGAGGGCGAACAGGACGAAGTCGCCAATGTGAAAGCGCAGATCGTCCGCGCCGAAGCGCAACTGGCTGACGCCAAATGGGAACTCAGCCAGACGACGTATCGCGCACCCGCCAATGGCGTGGTCGTGGCGCTCACGCTCCGACCCGGCGCCATGGCCGTCCCGCTGCCAATGACGCCGGCAATGAATTTCGTCGAGGACGAACAATGGGTGCTGGCGATCTATCACCAGAATGAAGTCCGGAAAATCAAACCCGGTCAGGAGGCCGAGGTCGCGTTCGAGATGTATCCCGGTCGCATCGTGAAGTGCAAAGTGGACTCCATCATGTGGGCCACCGCGCAAGGCCAGTTGCCCATCGGGACGATGAATCCGGCCGGCGGCGTGGCGCCCATACCCGCCAACTGCCTCGCGGTTCGCCTGATCCCGGACGGCCAGGACAAGGACCTTTTTCTCGCGGCGGGCGCGCACGGCGCCGGAGCCATCTACACGGACAGCGGCCAGATGATTCACATCCTGCGCAAGGTGATTGTGCGCGTGGGCGCCAAGCTCGACTGGCTGATCCTGAAACTGCACTGAGCGGCGTATGCAGGCGTCAAAACTCATACTGACAACCTTGTTGGGCATCGGGCTGCTGGCCGGTTGCGCCACCAAGTCACCGCCCACGACCGCCCAGATTCGTGAACAGTCCGGCACGTTGACCAATCTCACCTTGACGAACGCCTGGAAGGCCGCGCCGGTTTCAACGAACGCGATTCAGGACAACTGGCTCGCGACGTTTGCCGACGCGCAACTCGACGCGTTAGTGGCCGAAGCGCTGACCAACAATCCCGACTTGCGCGTGACGGCCAGCCGGGTCGAGCAGGCGGCCGAATTCGTGAACCTGGCCAAAGCGGCCATGCGGCCCGCCGTGAATCTGCTCGGCACCGGCGGATTGAACATGGGTGGCGGCGATATCAGTTCCGCCCTGCAAGGCATCTCCCTCGGCGCGTCCTGGGAGCCGGACCTCTGGGGTCGGTTGCGCTATGGTCGCAATGCGTATCAAGCCACGTATGCCTCGGCGCAGGCCGACTACGAATTCGCCCGGCAATCCCTCGCCGCCAGCACCGCCAAAAGTTGGTTCACCGCCACGGAAACCTGGCAGCAACAACACCTCGCGGATGACATGGTGAAGGCGGCCGAGGAACTGCTAACGCTGGCGAAGCAACGCCAGCAAATCGGTCCGGGCAACGAACAGGACGTGGCCCTGGCCCGCGCCAACCTGGGAAATTTCCAAGACAACGCCCGCCAGATGCGACTGGCGCATGAGCAAACCTTGCGGGCGTTGGAATTGCTCCTGGGTCGTTACCCCGCCGCCGAACTCGCCGCACGCCCGGATTTGACCGCGCTGCCCGACGCCGTGCCCGCCGGAATTCCGCTTGAAACCCTGGAACGCCGCCCGGACCTGATTGCAGCCGAACGCCGGGTGGCCGCCGCCTTCAATCGCGTGGGCGAAGCCAAGGCCGCGCGCCTGCCCCGCATCATCCTCAACGCGAATGTGGCCGCCATTGAAAGCGACATTCTGCAATTGAAACAGGACTTCGAGAATCCGACGGCGGGGGCCGGTGCCCGGCTCTTGGCCCCGATCTATCAGGGTGGCGCGCTCAAAACCCAGGTCAAGATTCGCACGCTCGAACAAAAGGAAGCCGTGGCGGAATACGCCCGGCTCGCGCTCCGGGCCTTGGGCGATGTCGAGAACGCGCTGGCGGCCGGCCAGACCCTGGCCCAACGCGAGACGGTGTTGCGCGCGGTGCTGGCCGACAACGGACGCGCACTGGCGTTGGCGCAAACGAGCTATCGCGTGGGCCGCGTGGATCTGCGGGCCGTACAGCAGCAACAACTCAACGTGCTGGCTGCCCGCCTCGCGCTGCTGCGCGTACAAAGCGAGCAACTGGCCGAGCGCGTGAACCTGCACCTGGCGCTCGGCGGCAGCTTCCAGCGACCGGCAGCACTCCAAGCCAACGCCGCCGCGAATTAGTTTCCCGACCTGCCAGGATTCAAATACCATGCGCTGCCTCACCAGACCACGAAATATGAGTTGCCCGATTAGATGGATTTTGCCGGCGACGGCTTTAATCGTGGGCATGTCCGGTTGCCGGAAAGCGTCCCCACCGCCACCGCCGCCACCCATCGTTCAGGTAATTACCGTAACGACGACCAACGTTGCGCGTTCCGCCATTTTTATCGGTCAACTCGATTCGCCTCAGAACGTCGAAGTCCGGGCGCGCGTCGAAGCCTTCGTGGACAAGATGCTTTTTACGGAAGGTAGCCACGTCGTGGAGGGGCAGGAGCTTTTTGCCCTGGACAAGAAGCCCTACGAGCAGCGACTGGCTGCAGCTCAAGGCGTGCTCGCAGAAGCCAATGCGGCCTTGGACAAATACAAAACCGATGTCAAACGCCTGGAGCCGTTGGCTGAGAAGAAGGCCATTCCGCAGCAGGACCTGGACAATGCCAGGGCGTCGGTCGCGGTCGGCGAGGCAAGCGTTGAATCGGCCGTGGCCCGGGTCGCCACGGCCGAACTCGATCTGAGTTACTGCGACGTCACTGCGCCCATCAGCGGCTTGATCGGAGCCAAACAGGTTTCCATCGGCGACCTCGTGGGCAAGGGCCAGCCTACCTTGCTGGCCACCATCTCGCAGCTGGATCCGATCTGGTTCTACTGCTCGATCAGCGAGGTGGAATACCTCCAGGCGCAACGCGCGGCCATGGGGCACGGCCGGGAAATCGGCGAACTGCCGGTGACCTTGCTGCTGGCCGACGGGACGGAACATCCCACACCGGGCAAATGGGTCTTCATTGATCGTGCGGTGGACGTGACGACGGGCACCATCCGGGCGCGGGCTGAGTTCAGCAACACCCAAAAGCTGCTCCGTCCGGGAATGTTCGCACGGGTGCGCATCAGCCTCCGGACCGAGGAAGGCAGCATCCTGGTGCCGGAACGGGCGCTGTCCGAGTTACAAGGCCGGGATTTCGTGTGGGTGATTGGGGCCGACAACAAAGCGACGCGGCGGCCCGTGAAGACTTCCACGCAGAAGTTCGCCGAAAAGGTCGTGATTTCGGAGGGACTGAAGGCCGGTGAGCGGGTCGTCGTCGAGGGGCTGCAAAAGGTCCGCGAAGGAGGATTGGTGCAGCCGATGACCGCTCAAGAAATGATCGCCGTTCTCCAAGCCACCCGCCAGTCTCCGGCCGAATCCGGCAAGGCCACCGGCGACAAATCCAATCGGGAGTAACTGCCATGGCTGACTTCTTCATCCGCCGTCCGATCGTGGCGATGGTCATCGCCATTTTGACGGTGTTGGTGGGCGCGATCACGCTCCAGCGCCTGCCCATTTCCGAGTATCCACCGGTCAGCCCCACCATGATTCAAGTCACCACCACTTATCGCGGCGCGGCTGCGGAGGCGGTCATGGAATCGGTCGCCACGCCCATCGAGTCAAAGGTCAACGGGGTGGACAAGCTGCTCTACATGCAGTCGTTCAACGCCAACGATGGCAAGTTGACCTTGAATGTCTATTTCGACGTGGGCGCGGATGTGGACATCATGCAGGTGAACACCCAAAACCGCGTGAGCCAGGCGGAGGCGCAACTGCCCGATACGGTGAAACGCGAGGGCGTGGTGGTCAACCGGTCCAGTCCCGACATCCTGATGGTGGTCGGGCTCAATTCCCCCAGCAATACCTACGACGCGGTATTCCTGGGGAACTATTGCGATATCAACCTGGTGGACGCCATCAAGCGCGTGAAGGGCGTTGGGGACGTGAAGAACTTCACCGCGCAGGATTACTCAATGCGCATCTGGTTGCGGCCCGACAAACTCGCCACGCTCGGCCTCACTCCGTCGGACGTCCAAAGCGCCATCCAGGAACAAAATGCTCAATCGCCGGCCGGCCGGATTGGTGCCGAGCCCGCGCCACCGGGCCAGGAAAGCCAGTTCAATGTTCGTGCGCTCGGGTTGCTCAAGGACCCAAAGGATTTCGGGGAGATTATCATTCGCTCCAATCCGAACGGTTCACAAGTGAAGATCAAGGACGTCGCCCGGGTGGAATTGGGCGCGCAGACCTACGACCTGCGGGCGCGGCTCAATCAGTCCCCAGCCGGGGCCATCGGCATCTATTTGGCGCCGGGCGCCAACGCCATCGCCACGGCGGACAACGTGCGAAAGATTCTGTCGGAGGCCAAGGCGAAGTTTCCACCCGACATGGATTACCAAATCACCCTTGATTCGACGCTGCCCATCAAGGCTTCGATGAACGAGATTGTCCACACGCTCGGCGAAGCGGTCGTGCTGGTGTTGATCGTGGTTTACATCTTCCTGCAAAGTTTCCGCGCCACCGTCATTCCGATGTGTACGGTGCCCGTCTCCTTGCTCGGTGCGTTCATTCTGTTCCCCATGCTGGGCTTCAGTGTGAATGTGCTGACGATGTTTGGCCTCGTGCTGGCCATCGGCATTGTCGTGGACGACGCCATTGTAGTGGTCGAGGCGGTGCAACACCATCTCGAGCATGGCAAGGAGCCCGTGGAGGCCACCCGGCTGGCGATGAAGGAAGTATCCGGCCCGGTGGTGGCCATCGGCCTGGTGCTCTGCGCCGTCTTTGTCCCGGTGGCGTTTATGGGCGGAGTGACGGGCCAGCTCTACAGTCAGTTTGCCCTCACCATCGCCGTCGCGGTGGTTTTCTCCGTCATCAACGCGCTGACGCTCAGCCCGGCCCTGTGCGCCCTAATGCTCAAGAAGCCGGCGCCGGGACGGGGACCCATCGCGGCGTTCTTCAATGGGTTCAACCGCTTTTTTAACTGGTTGAGCGCGACCTACGGAAACGTGGTGGGAATCCTGACGCGCAAGGCTGCGCGCTCCATGCTCCTGCTCGTCGCCCTGGTGGTTGGCATCTGGATTGTGGGCAAGTTTGTCCCGGGCGGCTTCATTCCCGACGAGGACAAGGGCTACCTGTTTGTCGCCATTGAATTGCCCGAGGGCGCGTCCGTGCAGCGTTCGGATGCCCTGCTCAAGCAGGTCGAAGCGATTGTGGAAGCCACTCCGGGCGTTCGCTCCGCTGTCGGTCTCGCCGGGATGAACATCCTCAATTCGTTGAATGTTCCCAACGCCGCGCTGATGTTCGTGGGCTTGGAACCGTGGGAGAAGCGCAAACGCCCCGAGCTTCACGCCAGCGCCATCGCGCGCGAGTGGAACCGGAAATTTTACACCCTGCCCGGGGCGCGGGTGTTCGCTTTTGGCCCCCCGCCCCTGCCGGGCTACGGCAACGTCTCGGGCTTTACCATGCAGTTGCAGGATCGGTCGGGCGGAAGCGTCATGCAACTCGCGACCTATGTGAAAAGATTCACCGAAGCGGTGGCGAAGCGCCCGGAGATTGGACGACTCAGCACCACCTTTAGTCCGAGCACGCCTCAAGTGAAGGTCGAACTGGACCGGGAAAAAGCCCGTACGCTGGGGGTGCCGGTGGACAGCGTGTTTGCGACGCTGCAGACGTACCTGAGCGGGCTTTATGTAAACGACTTCGTCCGCTTTGGCCGGGTCTATAAAGTGTTCCTGCAGGCGGAGCCGCAGTTCACCAGCCAGCCTCAAGACATCGGCCAGTTTTATGTCCGCAATAACACCGGCCGGATGGTGCCACTCAGCACCCTCGTGAACATCAGCCAGATGTCCGGCCCAAACTTTGTCACGCGCTTCAATCTGTACAATGCGGCCGAACTGATGGGCGCGCCCGCCCCGGGCTACAGTTCCGGACAGGCAATCAAGGCCATTGAAGAAGTCATGCGGACGATGCCAGCCGAGGTCGGCTACGAGTGGTCCGGCCTCACGCTCCAGGAAAAGAAATCCGAAGGGCAGGCACCGATCATTTTCGGCATGGCGGTGCTCTTCGTCTTCCTGCTCCTGTCGGCTCAATATGAAAGCTGGGGATTACCCTTCGCCGTGCTGTTGGCCACACCGGCCGTCGTGCTGGGCACAATGGTGGGCATGCTGGTCCGGAACTACGATCTCAATGTCTATGCCCAGATCGGTCTGATCATGCTCATCGGCCTGGCGGCCAAGAATGCGATTCTCATCGTTGAATTTGCCAAGATGAAGCGCGAGGAAGGCGTCGCGATTCTTGACGCAGCTGTGGAAGGCTCCAAGCTGCGCCTGCGCCCAATCTTGATGACTTCGTTCGCCTTTATTCTCGGCTGCGTGCCGCTGATGCTGGCCACCGGCTCGGGTGCCGCCGCGCGCAGCACGATGGGCACCGGTGTGGTTTATGGCATGACCATCGCTACGGTCATTGGGCTGTTCCTGATCCCGGTCTGTTACGTTTTCGTGCAAAAAATTGTGGAACGCGGCGGGAAAAAAGCGCCGGCCACCGCCTCCCCGTTGCCGGCGGCGTCAGGGGAGAAGGGAAAAGCCCACTGATGAAAACGCTGGCACGCGGTTTCGGCCTGGTTTGGGTGGGGAGCGCACTCGCGCTGCTGGCGGGTTGCGCCGTCGGGCCGAACTACCATCGTCCAGTCGTCAACACGCCCGAAGCGTATCGGACCGGCTCCGGCGGCTCCCTTGAGCCGGCGGGCACGAACTCATTCGCCGACCTCGGCTGGTGGCAGGTGTTCCAGGACCCGCAACTGAGTGCCTACCTCGCCGAAGCTTTGACCAACAACTGGGACATCCAGATTGCGGCCGCACGGGTGCTTCAGGCGGAGGGGGCGCTCAAGCTTGCGCGTTCGCAGTTTTTCCCGACCGTCAATGCCGGCGGCGACATTTATACCAGCCGCGCGTCGCAAAACGGGCTTGCCGCCGTTCCCGCCGGCGCCAATCCTCAGCAGACTTACGGCGATGTCTTCGCCTCCATGTCACCCTACGAAGTGGATCTTTGGGGAAAGATTCGTCGCGCCAACGAGGCCGCGCGCGCCCAGTTGCTCGCGACCGAGAATGCGCAACGCGCCGTGCGTCAGACACTCGTTGCCGAAGTGGCCACCTCCTACCTTGGGTTGCTGGAGCTGGATTATGAATTGGAGATTGCCTGGCGCACTTATACCGCCCGCACGAACTCGCTGGCACTGACGGATGCCCGTGAACGAGGCGGCGTCGCGGCGTTGCAGGACGTGGCCCAGGCGAAAATCCTCGTGTACGGGGCGGAAGCCAGCATCGCAGTCATCCAACGCGCACGCGAGCAGCAGGAGAACGCTCTGGGCTTCCTGCTCGGGCGCGATCCCGGACCGATTCAGCGAGGTGAGGGCTTCACGACCCAAAAGGTTCGGACGGAAGTCCCGGTGGGGTTGCCGTCGTCGCTGCTCGAACGCCGGCCGGATATTCAAGTGGCGGAGCAACGGCTGGTCGCAGCCAATGCGGACATTGGCCAGGCCAAGGCGGCCTTCTTTCCGCAACTCCAGCTTACCGGGTTCTACGGTTACCAGAGTATCGCGCTGTCGGACCTGTTCACCAGCGCGTCGCGAACCTGGCAGTTCGGCCCTGCCGTCAGCCTGCCGTTATTCACGGGCGGCCGTCTGCGCGCCAATCTCAAGGTCACCGAGGCGCAATACAAAGCGTCCCTGGCCAGTTATCAGCAGGCGGTGCAAAACGCGTTTCGCGAAGTTTCGGATGGGTTGATCAATTATCGGCGGACCCGGGAATTTGCCACCCGCCAGGCCGAGCGCACGCAAGCAAACCGCGAAGCCACCGAACTCGCCAACATCCGCTACGATGGGGGCGTGACCAGCTACCTTGAAGTGCTCTACAACGAGCAGGAGCTTTTCACAGCCGAATTGAATCTGGCCCAGGCCCAACTCGGCGAACTCCTGAGTGTCGTTCAACTTTACCGCGCCCTGGGCGGTGGCTGGCAAACCGGGGAGACAATGCGGCAGGAACAGAAATGACCCGGCAGTTTTCCGGTACGGCAAATGTGATAATGAAGAAAGGATCAGGTATGAGCAAAAACCCCAAAGTTGACGGTGAGCGAAAGCTTAAGAACAAGAAATATCTGAAGGAACTGCGCAAGCTGCAGGCGGAGTTGTGCCGGCTGCAGGACTGGGTCAAACACAAGGGCCTGCGCGTGATCATTGTTTTTGAGGGGCGCGACGGGGCGGGGAAGGGCGGCACCATCCGGGCCCTGACCGAGCGCGTCAGCCCGCGCGTGTTCCGCGTCGTCGCCCTGCCCGCGCCGTCGGATCGCGAGAAATCTCAGATGTATATCCAGCGGTACATGGCTCATTTCCCGGCGGCGGGTGAGGTTGTGATCTTTGACCGAAGTTGGTACAACCGCGCCGGGGTGGAGTACGTCATGGGGTTTTGCAGCAAGGACCAGCATCGTCTTTTTCTGGAGCGTTGCCCGGAGATTGAGAAATACATCGTGGATGGCGGCATCATTCTCATCAAGCTCTGGCTGGAAGTGAGCGACAAGGAGCAGCGACGGCGGTTCGAGGCGCGCATCACCGACCCGGTGCGCCAGTGGAAGCTCAGCCCCATGGATCTGCCCTCGCGCAGCAAATGGTTCGAGTATTCGCGGGCGCGGGACCTAATGCTGGAGGCGACGGATACCAAATGGGCGCCGTGGTATATCTTGCGTTCGGACGATAAAAAACGTGCGCGGCTCAACTGCATTCGTCACATCTTGCGGCTGCTCCCGTACCAGAAAGTTCCGCGCGCGAAGGTGAAATTGCCCGCTCGTTCCCGGAAGGACGCCTACGACGATCAAGCGTCGCTGAAGGGCCGGAAATTGGTGCCGGAAAAGTATTGAAATCCAACCTGGATCGGGCTGACTTGCGGCCGTCAAACGAAAGCGCGGTGGCAGTTGTCGGGTCGAAATAAAACAGGAGAGCGATATGATGCAAACCATGAGAAGAATAAAATGCGGCGGCGGGCTGGGATTACTCCTGGCCCTGTTCCTGGGCGGGCACGGAATGGCCCAAACCAGTCCCGCGAGCAACGGCGCCACGGCGGTGGCCCCGGCCGCCAACCCGGCCCCGCCACCGTCAGCTCCCGCCAAGCTCGGCGCGGAGGAATTGGACAAACTCGTCGCCCCCATTGCGCTGTACCCCGACCCGCTCCTGGCGACGGTGCTTCCGGCGTCGGTTTATCCGCTGGAAATTGTCCAGGCCGCGCGCTTCGTGGCGGACACCAACAACCTCGCCAAACTCGACGAACAACCGTGGGACGACAACATCAAGGCCGTGGCCCGCGTGCCGGAGGCGCTCAAGAAACTGAACGACGATCTGCCATGGACAATTCAACTGGGCGAGGCCTTCCTGGCTCAGGACAAAGACGTGATGGATGCCATCCAGCGCATGCGGGCCAAGGCGCAACAGGCGGGCACGCTCAAGACTTCAGAACAGCAAATCGTGACCGTAACCAACCTGGTGATGGAAAAGACGGTGGAACAGAAAGTCGTGGTGGTCACCAACACCGTGGTCGAAATTCAGCCGGCCAGCTCGTCCGTGGTTTATGTGCCCACCTATAATCCCTACACGGTTTACTATCCGCCGCCGGCCTATTACGTGAACCCCTACCCCTTGCTCACCTTCGGCGCGGGTATGGCCATGGGCGCCATCATCGCCAACAACTGTGATTGGTGGCATGGCGGCTGTTACAACAATGTGAACGTGGATGTGGATCGAAACGTCAACCGGAATGTCAACCGCAACAACAATCGCAACCAGGGTTCCCAAAAGAAATGGCAACCGGACCAAAGCCGGTTGAACAAGAGCGGCGCCAGCAGCCCGGCCAGTCGCGAAGCGCGCGGCTGGAGCGGCGGTGCGCAGGCGGGCCAGCGTCCTTCCACGGGTAGCGTCGGCGCTCGGCCTTCCACCGGCAGCGTCGGCAACCGTCCGACGACGGGGAATGTAGGAACCCGACCCACGGCCGGTGGCGGTGCCGGAACCACCCACAACTTTTCCCCTAAGCCATCCGCCAATACCGGCGCGGCAGGCGGCCAGCGCCCGGCCTCGAACGCCGGTGCCTCGCGACCTTCGCCCTCGCCAAGCTCTGCGGGCAATCGCTCCTCCTCCGGCGGCAGCGCCTTTGGTGGAATCAGCAACGGATCGAGCGCGCGAAGCTCCAGCAGCCGCGGCGCGGCGAGCCGTGGCGGCGGGTCGCGCGGCGGCGGCGGACGCGGCGGTGGGGGCGGCCGGGGACGATAAACTTCAACGGAGACATATCATGAAAAACTATTCTTCATTCCGAATCATCCTGAGCGCGGTTGCAGCGGTTTCTTTCCTGACCGGCGGGATGCTCCGCGCCGCCGCCGCCAACCCTGGCGAGGGCTTCACCACGCCGGAGGCCGCCGTCGCCGCCCTGAGCCAGGCGGTGGCCAACACCAATCGTTCCGCCTTGGGCAAAATTTTCGGGGATGCCGTCCAGGACCTGGTCAATCCCGACGAGGTTCAGGGCGCGGCGGAACTGGCCAGATTCACCGAGGCTTTCCACGCGCATCACGATCTCGTCAGCGAGTCGGACGGCCGGCGGATCCTGGAAATCGGGACGAACGGCTGGCCGTTTCCCGTTCCGCTGGTCAAGCAAGCTGACGGCTGGCGCTTCGACACTGCGGCCGGCACCGAGGAGATTCTGAACCGCCGCATCGGCCGCAACGAACTCGATGTCCTGCGGGTGGTGCGCGCCTACGTGGATGCGCAACGTGAGTACGCCCGGGGAGATCACGACGGCGACGGAGTGCTCGAATACGCGCAGCGATTTGTCAGCACCGAGGGGCAAACCGACGGACTTTATTGGCCAACCGAACTCAATGGCGAAATCAGTCCCTTGGGCCCATTGGTCGCTTATGCCCAGGGCGAAGGTTATTCCCTGAAGTCGCGGAAGTCCGACTCCGAGCCGCAGCCCTTCCACGGCTACTACTTCAAGATTCTCACGCGGCAGGGCAAGCATGCGCCCGGCGGCAAATACGATTACATCATCAACGGCAACATGATTGGCGGCTTTGCGTTGGTCGCTTGGCCGGCGGATTATGGTCAATCCGGCATCATGACGTTCATCGTCAATCAACAGGGGCGGGTTTACCAACAGGACCTGGGCGAGAAGACCGCCAAACTGGCCAGAAAGCTCAACACCTACGACCCCGACGCCAACTGGCGGCTCTCCGCCGATTGAGTTCAACACACGAATCACGACCCGATGAAGCACCGCATGTCTCGCCAGCCCTCCGCATGAAATCGGCAGGATATTTCGTCTCGCGCCGACAGGTCGGCTCCTTTGTCTCTTGCATCCTCGCCCTCGGGCTTTGCGGCTGCGCGGCGACCAGAATACAGCAGACGTGGAAAGCCCCGAACTGTCCGCAGCCGGTGGGCAAGATCGCCGTTCTCGCCCTGGAAGAACGCGGATTGGTCCGCGAAGGCTTTGAAAATCGTTTCGTCCGGCAGTTGAAAGCAACCGGGGCTCCGGCCGTGGTCACCTACAACCTGCTCTCGTTGCCCGATATCAAGGACGACAAACGCGCGGCGGCGGAGCGCTTTCGCGCGACCGGAGCGCAGACCCTGCTCATCGTGCGCCTCGCGGGCAGCGCGGGTTCCTATCATGAAAGCCGGGCCGGCAACGAACGTTACGCCGCGACAATCTCGGGAATTGATAACGTGGGTTGGTACGATTACTACACCGTTGGCTTCATGGATATGAGCCCCACCTACGGCCACGCGAAACAGACGATCTACGTTGAAGCCAGCCTCTACGATCTGAACACCGAGAAACGCCTCTGGTTCGCCCAGGCCCAGACGGTGCTGAAGGAAGGAATGGACCGGGTGGGCGAAATGGATCCGTTCGTCGGGAAATTCGTCGCGGCCATGAAAAAAGACGGAGTTGTGCCGTAACCTCACCGCATTGACACTCAGGCCGATGGCAACCTGCAATTTTTCGGAGGCGTGATTGCGAAATCCAAGCGAACCGAAGTCGCTCCCGACGCGTTGTCGCGCGTGCCTCCGGCATGGCTGCCGCACAAGCTGAAAACCGCCTGCCGCTTCGGCATCGGCGGGTTGACCGCGCTCGCCTTCCTCCAAGCAAACGCACAAGAAAAAGAACCGGTCACGTTTTGGCAACAACTCCAAGCGAAGGGCGTGTACGAACGACTTTGGGAAGCAACCCGGTTGTATGAGAGTACGAACAACCCGGTCGTGCAACGCCTGTCGCTGGTGGGTCGCTATCAAGGTCAATTCTGGTCCGTGAACGCCCAACCGGGCAGCGCCAGCGGCTGGGAGAATCGGCGTTTCTACGCGGGCGCGGAGGCGGTGCTATTCCATCAATTCACCTGTCAGGTGCAGATGAAATTTGGCGAGACTTTTGACCCCGTTTACGACGGCCTCTATCAGGCCTTCGTGAAGTGGTCGCCTTCGGAAAATTTTTCCCTCCGGGCGGGCCGGATGGATTTCCTTTTCGCCGGCCTCGAACGGACGGTCTCTTCCGGCAAGATTGTGACTTTCGAGCGCGGTCAGTTATCGAATCAGTTGTGGCCCGGGCAGGTCGTTGGGGTCACCGGCTCCGCTCGCACGGGGGATTTTTCCTATCACCTCGGAATATTCAGCGGGAGCATCGAGCAGGAGTTCACGACGTTTGCCGGCGGATTTGCAGCGGTGGCCGGCCTGGGCTACGAACTGCCGTTATTTTATGAGGCCGGCAGCCTCCACCTGGATTATTTGTTCAACAACGGCAATTCGGCAAACAACGCCTTGGAACCCTACGACCACAGCATCGCCCTTTGGCATCAGGGGCAGAGCGGGTCGTTTGGCCTCGGGTTGGAACTGACCTGGGCTCATGGACTGGACGCGCGCCCGGCCGTTTTTGGTGTGACCATCCTGCCAACCTACGTGTTCGCCAAGAACCTGCTTCGCCCGGGAGATGCGCTGCGCGCGGTGGTGCGCGGCCAGTTCTCGATCAGCGACGGCAACAACGGACTGGAATTGCAGCCGCGCTACGAGCAGGAAATCGTGCCGGATGGATTCGGCAACCAGTACCAAGCGATTTACATCGGCATTGATTACCTGCTCTACGGCGACCGGTTCAAACTGATGACCGGTGCGGAGTATTCCGTGATGCACGATGCCGCAAACGACGGCGGAGCGTTCGCCGGCTGGACTTATTTTTCCGGCGTACGCGTGCAGTTCTGATCGAACAAATTCTATCGCCTCGCGTCACGAGCAAGACTCCCGTCCCGGAAGGATCAGTTCACGACCGGCCTTCTGGCATTGAAAATTACGCCGCTCTGCTTACCTCCTTGCCGGAAATCTCCGACCGTGCGAACATCTTCCCGGATGACACACAATAGAAAAGATTTGAGTGCGAGGTTGGCTCCTGAGGGCTGTGATTTTGGCTGACGTCTTGGATACACCGCTGATTCCATTGTGCGCCTGTAGCTCAGTTGGATAGAGCATCTGCCTTCTAAGCAGAGGGTCGTGGGTTCGACTCCCGCCAGGCGCGCCACTTTCCATTTACGATTGCTCACGGACGATTTACGATTTCCGCGCACCATGCTACAACTCGAACAACTCGCCGAGCTCGTTGAACAAAACCGATCTGCACTGTCTGTCCGAGTGAAGGAGTTTTCCATCGGCGGAAAACCGTTCGCCTTCAATTTCCGGCCAGCCATCATGGGCGTGGTCAATCTCTCGGGCGATTCGTGGTATCGCGAGAGCGTTTGTCTCACGGCGGAAAGCGCCATCCAGCGCGGCCGGGTGCTGGCGGCGCAAGGCGCGGACATCGTGGATGTCGGCGCGGAATCCACGCTCGCCCAGGCCGCCCGCGTGGACGAGGTTCAACAGACTTCAAAGTTGCTGCCCGTCATCAAGGCCCTGCGGACGGACAACATCCTGGTCTCGGTTGAGACTTATCAACCGGCCGTCACGCGGGCCTGCCTCGAAGCCGGGGCGAATGTCCTCAACCTTACCGGCACCGATGGCAGCGACGAACTGTTCCGCATGGTGGCCGATCATCAGGCGGCGGTGATTCTTTGCTACGTGCAGGGCAGAAACGTGCGCGAGGTGGGCGACTTCGCCCTCAGTGCCGATCCCATACCGGTGCTGCTGGAGTTCTTTGCGCGGCAAATTGAGCTGGCGCAACGGCACGGCGTCGAGCGCATCTTCATTGATCCCGGTTTGGGATTCTACTACCGCAACCTGCAGGACAGCGCCGTGCGGGTGCGGCATCAGCTGAACGTGTTTCTGAACACGTTTCGTCTGCGCACGCTGGGGTTTCCCGTCTGTCACGCCCTGCCCCACGCCTTCGAGTACTTCGGCGACGAAGTCCGCTGCGCCGAACCGTTCTTTGCCGCCCTCGCGGCCCTGGGCAAAACCGATTTGTTCCGCACTCACGAAGTTCCGCGCATCAAAGCGGTGCTGGAGACGTTGAAGGTTTTTTGACCGAAAACGAGGATAGAGGAACAGAATCTAGCTTGGTCGCTCTCCCAGGTGATTCATTCTCCGGCCCGAGATCGGCCACAGAGAAACACCCCTTCCTCGCCGGAACGCGTGATCCACTGTTCGCGCACGCCCAGTCCGTATCGGGACAGTTGCTGGCGCACCAACTTCGGCGTGTAGCGATAGGAGTAGAACAACTGCATTCGGTCACCGCGTCCGAATGTGAACGACTCGTCCTCCACCCGAATCGTGCGACACCGCGTGAATTCAAACCGCGCCACGATCCGCCGTAGTGAATCAGCGTCGCGCTCAATCCCCAAGCGAAGTTTGCCATCGCCTCGCTCCACGCCCAGATCGAGCAAAAACGTCAACAGCCATTCGCGCATCGGTTCATTGTCGTATTGCGGCATGATCTTCCGCACTCCGGCAGCGTAGTCGGCACCGGGAGCGAGATTCGCGCTAAACAGCAGCCAGTCCTGCCGGCGGACCAAACCGGCCAGCTTGGAAAGAATTTCCTCCGGCTCAAAATTGGGGATCATCCCGAAGAATGTGATCAGCCGCGCACTTCGCGGCGGACACAAGTTCGCCAACACGACGGGGAAGTCTCCCGCCGTCGCCAGATCGCAAACGAAGGGAAAAATTTTCCCGCGCGGAACAATCGCCTGCGCTGTTTGATTCGCCACGAGCGTCATCGCCACGCTGACATCCGATGGCGTGTAGCTGACCGCCTTGCCTCGTGCCTTCAGGCACTTCAGCAATCGCGTATCCTTTCGGCCACCACCGCAGCCCAGCCCAATCAGGTGTACTGCCCGTGCCTCGATTTGTTTCACCGTCGCGGCAAACGCCCGCTCGTAAGTCGCCGCGCAATTTTTATCGTTCCGCGATGGCGAGTACAGCTCATGCAGTGCGAGCCATTGGTTCGTTTGCTTGATCGAGTCGTAATGAAACTTGTGATTCACCCGCCGCGTGCGCAGTGACGCAATCAGGTCACGGCGGACCTGTTCCGGAAACTGGCTGGGATGGATGAGGACATGAGCGGCCGACAACATGGCATGGTTGTCGCCGATTCCACGCGAGGAGACAAGCCGGAAGGGAAAAACCAGTCGCCGCTCAGGTGTCGCGGTAGATGATCCGCGCCTTGCCCAAGTCGTACGGTGACATCTGAACTTTGACCTTGTCGCCGACGGCAATGCGGATCCAATTCTTGCGCATCTTGCCGGAGATGTGAGCCAGGACAATATGTCCGTTGGGCAGGGCCACGCGAAACATGGTGCCCGGCAGCACCTGGGTCACCGCACCGGTCAACTCGATTGGTTCTTCTTTCGTCACGGGAACGACTCTGGTCGCGCCCGCACTCTAACGAAACGCGATTTTGGAAATCAACACATTTCCCGCCGCACGATTTTGGCCAGTCGCGACGGTGATTTCGTGCTAGAAAGTCAGCCATTCCTCCTACTAGGCTCGGCCATGGCGAACACCCACAAACTAATCGAACCAGCCTACCGGCTCGCGCGCGAACGCTACGCCGCCCTGGGCGTCAACACCGACTCCGTCCTCAAGCAGCTCGCCCAAGTCCCGGTCTCGTTGCATTGCTGGCAAGGCGATGACGTCGGCGGCTTCGAACACTTCGGCGGCGCACTGACGGGTGGCCTCGTGTCCACGGGAAATTACCCCGGCAAGGCCCGCACACCGGACGAACTCCGCGCCGACGCGACGAAGGCGCTCTCCCTCATCCCCGGCCGGCATCGCTTCAATCTGCACGCGTGCTACGGCGAGTTCGACGGCAAGAAAGTGGATCGCAATGAAATCGAGCCAAAACATTTCAAAAACTGGATTGCCTGGGCGAAGGCGCAGAAGATTGGACTGGATTTCAATCCCACCTGTTTCTCCCATCCCAAGTCGGCCAGCGGTTTCACGTTGTCGCACCGCGATCAGGGCATCCGCCGGTTCTGGATCGAACATTGCCAGGCCAGCCGCGAGATCGGCGCAGCGATGGGCAAAGCCTTGGGTTCGCCCACCGTCACCAACGTCTGGATTCCCGACGGCATGAAAGACACGCCCGCCGACCGGCGCGGCCCGCGCGAGCGACTCGAACAATCGCTCGACGCGATCTTCAAAAAGAGACTCAATCCGAAGCACAATCTCGATGCGGTCGAAGGCAAGCTCTTCGGCATCGGCGCGGAAAGTTACACGGTGGGCATGCATGAGTTTTATCTCGGTTACGCCGTGAAGAACCAGACGCTCGTCTGCCTCGACGCCGGGCATTATCACCCGACCGAAAGCATGGCGGACAAGATTTCCTCCGTGCTGTGCTTCGTGCCGGAAATCCTCCTCCACGTCAGCCGGGGTGTGCGTTGGGACAGCGATCATGTCGTCACGCTCACGGACGAGCTTAACGCCATCGCGCAGGAACTCGTGCGCGGCAATTATCTTGCCCGCGCGCACATCGGCCTGGACTACTTCGACGCGAGCATCAACCGCATCGCCGCCTGGGTCATCGGCACACGCAACCTGATCCGCGCGCTCTGCTTCGCGCTGCTCGAACCCTACGCGACTTACAAAACGCTGGAGCGCGCAGGCGATTACACCTCGCGCCTCGCCTTGATGGAAGAAGCCAGGACCCTGCCGTTCGGCGCAGTCTGGGATTATTACTGCCTCAAGCAAGGTGTTCCCGTCGGCGAAGCCTGGCTCGACGAGGTAAAGCGCCACGAGAAGGCGGTGTTGAGCAAACGAGTCTGAAGGGAAACACAAATGCGTGAGTCGCTTTGAATCAGGCCAACGGGCTGGCATGGGTCGCCGCTTCACGCAACTTCCTCGGCTTGAATTTTGATCTCCGAATCGGCAATTTTCACAGACTGAACAACTCAACCTCGCCAATCGCCACTCGACAACTTTGAAACTATGATCCTTCGTCACTCACTCGTTCGGATGTTATCCGGCATTGCCGCGTTGTTTCTTGCTGGTTGCGCCAGCCAGCCGTCCAACCCGGCGGCGCATACGCAAACTGGCGAATCCGTCGTGCTCATCGGCGAAGCGCCGGCCAGGCTGGCGTTCGCGCCGTTGCTCTCCCAACCCGTTCGCGTTCGCAGCACCTACCTCGATGGTCTGCCGCAGACGATTCACTACGAGCCGGGTCGCGACTACGTGCTGGACGCGTCCGGTCAGATTCGCCGCACGGCGACCTCCCGGATTCCGGATTACCGGACCAACATGCTTTACGGGAAGGAGGACTTCGATCACTCCAAGTTTCCCGGCTTCGGCAACGACGGATTCTTCGCCTTCGTGGATTATTCGCACCGGGAAAAATATACGCCCTGCCTGCCACCGGCGGACTTGCGCGGTCGCGGCCTCGCGAAGGCACAGCAAAAACTTCGCTCCGGCGAACACGTTCGTATTGTGGCCTACGGCGACAGCATCACCGCTGGCGGTAACGCCACCACACCGAAGTTGATCTTCTGGGAACGCTGGGCGGACGCACTGCGCCAGAAATATCCGCACGCCACCATTGAGGCCATCAACGGCGCGACGGGTGGCGATTCGACCGTGCAAGGCCTGCAACGCCTGTCGGAAAAGGTGCTCACACAAAAGCCCGACATCGTCTTGATCGGCTTCGGCATGAACGATCACAACCGCGGCGGGGTGCCACCGGCGGCGTTCGCGGACAACTTGCGAACGATGATTGATCGGATCCGGGCGGCCACGGGTGCCGAAATCGTTTTGTTCTCCGCCTTTCCGCCGAACCCGAAATGGCATTATGGCACGCACAACATGGCGGCGTATGCCAACGCAACCGAAGCGGTGGCGCGGGAAAGGCATTGCGCCTTCGCCGACGTTTATCATCTCTGGCTGCAATTTGCGGAAAAGAAGAAGCCAGAGGACCTCCTCGGCAACAACATCAATCATCCCAACGATTTCGGACATTGGATCTATCTTCAGGCGTTGCTGGCCATGCAGACACCGTAACAATCACGTTTGGCAATGAGTCAAGAAATCGTGCCCAGCCGAAGCCGCGTGAAAACCGATGGAAAGCCGTTGTCATGAAAATGTTGGTTTTGACTGACCTTGCTGGTGCTCAACTCCCGGCTGGTTTCTGGCATCGCTCCAAGCTGCCGCCGGTAGCCGCCGACGTGCAGAGACGGAAAGTTACCGCAACGAACACCCAACCGCTTCGTCACCTCGGCGGCTACGAATAGTTATGGCAAAAAAAGTTTATCTGGCGGTGGACCTCGGCGCGGAAAGCGGGCGCGTCATGGCGGGTCTCTGGAATGGCAGGAAACTTCAGCTCGAAGAAGTCAACCGCTTCCCCAACGGCCCGGTCGCACTCGGCGACACCATCCGCTGGGATGTGCTGCGACTCTGGGCGGAAACCCAGAATGGCCTTGCGCTTGCCGGCAAGAAATTCGGCAAACAAATCGTCTCCGTCGGCGCGGACACCTGGGGCGTGGATTTTGTGCTGCTCAACAAACAGGACGAAATCCTCGGCCAGCCGTATCACTATCGCGATGCCCGGACGCGCGGCGCGTTGGAGCGCGCCTTCAAGAAGGTCGCGCGCGCGGAAATCTTCGCGCAATCCGGCCTCCAGTTCATGGAGCTGAACTCGCTCTACCAATTGCTCGCTTGGAAGAATCATTCACCGGCCATCCTCGACGCGGCGGACACGCTGTTGTTCATGCCCGACTTCTTGCATTGGGCCATGTGTGGCACAAAGACGGCAGAGTTCACCATCGCTTCCACTTCGCAATTCGTACATCCGCTCAAACGCGATTGGTCGCTGCCGCTGCTCAAGCGGCTCGGCCTTCCCACGCACTTTCTGCCGAAAATCGTTTCGCCCGGCGCGACACTTGGCAAGTTCCGCAAATCGCTCGCCGAACGCACCGGCCTCGCGGGCGTGAAAGTTGTGGCCCCACCGTCACACGACACTGCTTCAGCGGTCGCGGGCGTACCGACGGCAAACACGGGCAAGGCGAACTGGGCCTATCTCAGTTCCGGCACTTGGTCGTTGATGGGCGTGGAAGTGAACGACCCGGTGCTCACCAAGCGCGCATTGGAATTGAACATGACCAACGAGGGCGGCATTGACGGCACGTATCGGCTGCTCAAGAACATCATGGGCCTGTGGCTCGTGCAGCAGTGCAAACGGTCGTTCGACGCGGCGGGCAGGAAATACGATTATGGTCAACTCGCTGCCATGGCCGGTAAAGCCAAGCCACTCCGCTCCATCGTGAACCTGAACGATCCGCGTTTCCTCAATCCGCCGGACATGCCCAAGGCGATCCAGGACTTCTGTCGCGAGACCAAGCAACCCGTCCCGCGAAACGAAGGCGAACTGGTGCGTTGCTGCTATGAAAGCCTCGCCCTGAAGTATCGCGAAGTCCTCGGCTCGCTCGAGGAATTGACCGGCAGCAGCATTGACGTGATCCACATCGTAGGCGGCGGTTCGCAGAGCCAGTTGCTGAATCAGTTCACGGCCGACGCCTGCCAGCGCCCGGTCGTCACCGGTCCGGTGGAAGCCACCGCGATGGGCAACCTGCTCACCCAAGTCCAAGCCGACGGCGAACTCAAGTCGCTGGTCGAGCTGCGCGATGTGGTGCGCGCGTCCAGCCAGGTGCAGCGCTACGAACCCGCCGCATGGAACGAGGCCGCCGATCGCTTTGCGGGACTGAAGAATTGAACCACGGATGGACACGGATCAACACGGATGGGATTTCACAATGACTAACGCGCCTTGGACTACGGCGGGAAGCGGAGCGCCACGCCGCTTTCGCACGCCCGTTGTTTTCTCATACTTGCCGCGCTGTTCGACCGCCCGAAAGCGCTGTCGCCGCTGCGCTCTGCCAGCGCGTCCAAAGACGCGATCTGCCAAATCATCCCATCGTCAAGAAATGGTGGGCCTGCGTGACGCCATTGATGGAGGTGAACGACGACAATTCACCCAAGTGTGGCAATTTGCGCGAGGTGTTCCATCTCGACTAAACCCCCGCGCTGCCGCATAACTCTTCCGGCACATGACCATTTCGCTGTTTATCCCGTGCTTTGTGGACCTGATGTTTCCCCAGGTGGGCATCAGCATGGTGCGCATCTTCGAGCGACTTGGGCATCGGGTCGTCGTGCCCCCAAGTCCGGCGTGCTGCGGCCAACCGGCGTTCAACACCGGCTACTGGGAGGAGAGCCGCACCCTGGCCGTGCCGATGCTCGAAGCCTTGAAGGACGCCGAAGTCGTCGTGATCGCCAGCGGTTCGTGCGGGGCGATGCTGAAGGTGTTTTATCCCGACCTGTTCGCCGGCACCAAATACGAGGCCCAGGCCCGCGCGCTCGCACCCAAGTGCTACGAATTCTCGGCGTTCCTCGTCAACAAACTCGGCGTGACCGATGTCGGCGCGAAGTTTCCGCACAAGGTCACGTTCCACGACGGCTGCCACGGCTTGCGTGAATTGAACAACAAACGTCCGCCGCGCGAACTGCTGGCGAAGGTGAAAGGTTTGGAACTGGTCGAGATGGATGCGGCAGAAACCTGCTGCGGCTTTGGTGGGACGTTCTCGGCCAAATTCCCGGCCATCTCGACCGCGATGGGCGAAGTGAAATGCACCAGCGCGCTCGAGAGCAAAACGGATTACATCGTCTCGTGTGATTCCAGTTGCCTGATGCAGATTCAAGGTTTGGCGGACAAGCAACAGAAGCCGATCAAGACGATTCACTTGGCGGAGGTTTTGGCGAACCAATGATTTTCAACCACGGATGAACACGGATAAACACGGATCGAAGGCTGATAATCGAACGCTTTATCAAAAGCTCGACTGGGCCATAGCCCAGTGGTGTGAGAGAAAAGCTTTGTGTCCATTGAGGCTTTTGCTTCCAGCCTATCCCGGAATTCCAGTTCACACTGGTCAGTTCTACATTTTGTTGGAAGGTCTGCGGGATGTGAAAGGGCTTTGCAGAACCGAATTAACAACTGAGGAACTAGGTTGCATTATCGCAGCAATAAATGAAATCGAGGACGCCCTAAACAGGCAGAATGCCACATGATTATCCGTGTCCATCTGTGTCCATCCGTGGTTACTTCCCCGGCATGAGCGCGCCCCTTGCCCATTTCAAAGAGGACGCCAGGCGCGTGGCTGCGGACCTGCGCCATCGCGGCATCATCCAGACGGCGATGGGCAAATACGAGGTCGTGCGCGACCAGCGGAAGCTCTGGTTTCAAGACTGGCAGGGTGCGCGAAATCTTGCAGCCCGCACCAAATTCGAGGCGGTCAATCATCTCGACAAGCATCTCACTGAGTTCGCCAAGCATCTCGAGGCGCGCGGCACGAAGGTGCATTGGGCCGGCAACGCCGAGCAGGCGCGGAACATCATCCTCGGCATCCTCAAGGAGAAGAACGCCAGGATCGTCGTCAAATCCAAGACGATGACCTCCGAGGAAATCCATCTCAACCACGCGATGGAACATGCCGGCGTCGAAGTGGTCGAGTCCGACCTGGGCGAATACATCGTCCAGTTGCGCGAAGAGCCGCCGTATCATCTGGTGTTCCCCGCCATGCACCTCACGCGCGGCGAAATCAAGGACGTCTTCGAGCAAAAACTCCACGACGCCCCGTCCGACGATCCCGAGGAACTCACGATGGTGGCGCGCCGTCAGTTGCGGCGGAAATACCTGCAAGCGGACGTCGGCATCACGGGCGCGAATTTTGCCATTGCCGAGACGGGCATGATTTCCATCACCGAGAACGAGGGCAACGCCCGGCTCACGGCAGCGTTGCCTAAAACAATGATCACGCTCGTCGGTCTCGAGAAAGTGCTGCCGCGCCTGGAGGATCTCGCCTTGTTCCTGCCCATGCTCGCGGTGATGGGCACAGGCCAGGCGTTGACGTGTTACAACACGATGTACGGCGGCCCGCGGCAGCCGGGCGAGGCTGACGGGCCGGAGGAATTTCACGTCGTGCTGCTCGACAACCAACGCACATTGCTGCTCGCCGACGCTGAGCAACGCGACGCGCTGGGCTGCATCCGTTGCGGCGCGTGCCTGAATGTCTGCCCCGTCTTCCGCAATATCGGCGGGCATACCTATGGCACGGTCTATGGCGGACCAATCGGCTCGGTCATCACGCCGCACCTGCGCGGCTTGCAGGAGTGGAAACATCTGAGCTACGCGTCGTCGCTGTGCGGCGCCTGCACGGAGACGTGCCCGGTGAAGATTGATCTGCATCATCATCTGTTGCAGAACCGGCGCAATGCCTCCGCGCCAACCACGGGCGAACCGAGCTTCTGGCAGCGACTCGGATTCAAGATTTACGCGCGCCTGGCCAACAGTTCCGCGCTGTGGAAACTCACGACAAAAGTGAGTCGCATCGGCATGAAGGTGCGCGGCTTGGTGAATGGCAGCGTTCTTGACCCAGCACAGGCGTGGACGAGGACGCGCGGGTTACCGCCCATCGCGAAACAGAGCTTTCGGGAATGGTGGCAGGAAAATTCCAAGCACAAAGCGCCACGCACCCGAGAAATTTCAAGCTCCAAGCCCTAATGATCGCGCTCGCTGCATCTGCGTGGCCGCGAAGCGGCCTGACACGAATAGCCGTGGGTGAAACCCACGGTAATCAATGCAATGATAGTGCGACCCCGAAGGGGTCGAAGATGGTTTTGACGTGTGACCGTGGGCTGTCGCCCACGGCTATTCGTGTGCCGCCCCTTCGGGGCAGCAGAGGCCCGGCTCGCTTGGTGATTCTGGATGTTGGGGCATTACGGTTTGGCGAGCATTTCACCATCCTGCCTGAGCCTCCTTACGTCGGCTGCTACAAATCACGATGAGCGAGCGCGAAAATCTTTTTGCCCGGATCAAGGAGGCGTTGACGCTCAAAGCGCGCGCGCATTACGGGAGCGACCTGCCGACCGTGGTCGAACAACGGAGCGTGATGCCGCCGGTGGGAGCGACGACGGAGGAACAATTCGCGTTGTTCGCCAAAAATGCGGTTGACCTGAAAGCGACCTTCAAACTGGTCAAGGATGAAGCGGAACTCGCGGCGGAACTCAAACTCTTGAGCGCAACCGAGGGGTGGCGGCACGCGGCCACGCACAACGGCCCGCTCGCTCAGGCGCAAACCCAAGCGCTGGGCCTGCCGACGATTGTCATCAACGACAGTCACGACAAACAGGAACTGGAGCAGTGCGACGTGGGCATCTCTGAATGTGATGCGCTCATCGCCCAGACCGGCACGGTGCTGGTGACGAGCCGCAGCGCGGGCGGGCGGGCGTTATCGTGTCTGCCGCCGCATCACGTCGTCCTGGCGCGACGCGAACAAATGGTGGCTGACCTGCCCGCGGCCTTCGCGTTGGTGAAGCAAAAATACGGGGGCAATTATCCGAGCATGATCTCCTTCATCACTGGCCCGAGCCGCACCGGCGACATCGAACGCATCCTGGTGCTCGGCGCCCACGGGCCGAAAAAGCTGACGATTTTTTGCTGGTAACAATCTGACGCGGTTCCCACCCGCACCGGGAAGGACGACGCCGATAGGTTACTTCATTCAGCAAGAGAATCGGAATCGTGTTCGAGGCTAGTATCGCAACACATAAATTACGCAACATAGTGGCGTGACAATTTCTGGTCAGCTTCCTGTCGGGTGAACGTCCATTTAATCCGACGGTGCTCCTGATTGCGTCGCTGTTCCCAAGCGTTCACCGCGATCCGCAACCGATCCTCATCGCCCATGCGACAACCGAGGCATTGTCGGTCGAGGATGCCGATTTCAATCTCTGCCATGTTCAGCCAACTGGCATGCTTGGGCGTGTAGTGAAATTCCAACCGGGACAGAAAAACCGTCGCGGCTTCCAAGCCCATCACCGCCTCGAAGGAAGCGCGAAAATGGGTGTTCAGGTTATCCAAGACCAAATGGATTTTGCGCGCGGAGGCATACACCTCCTGCGCCAGAGATTGCACAAAGGCCACGAAATCCGGTTTGGTGCGCCGACGGGTGAGTTCGACTTCGCGATGCCCCGCCTTGGGTTCCACCGCCACAAACAGATTGCGCGTTCCCGCCCGCTTGTATTCGTAATCTTCTTTGGCCACGCGGCCCGGAAGGGCCGGGAGCGGCGGGCGGGTTTGCTCCAGCAGTTGTTTGCTCTTTTCGTCCACGCAAATGACCGGTTCAGCGGCATCGTAAGGCTTGGCGTAAAGTTCCAGCAGGTTGTACCTGCGCGCGCGGTATTCGGGGGTGATCTGTCCGATGCACCACATTACTTTGCGCCAGGGCTGACAGACGTTTTTTTAGAAAACGCCGGATGCTCTCGCGGCTGATCTGCTGCAGGCCGCTCTCTTTACGGGCGGCTTAGGTTAAGAGGTGAAGGGTCCAGCGTTTGGCTCCCGGTGGAGGTTGGGAACACGCCAGGGCAGCCACTTGGGCTTCCTGGTCGGTTTGATAATCGCGCGGCGCACCCGGGCGGGGCACGTCGTGCAGGGCATAATCCAAGCCCCGCTCGCAATAGGCCGAGCGCGTTCGCCAGATGGCCGTGCGCCCCACCCCCAGCAAGGCTTGAATGGTCGTCTCCGGAATCTTCCGATCCAGAGCCAGCAGAATGTGCGCACGGTTGACTTCGCGGGCGCGGTGCAACCCTTTGGAGCGGAAAATCTGGAGCTGCACCGCAGCAGCCCGTGAAGGTGGTTGCGCTCGTGGGTGAAAGTCCCACCGGTCGAATTGGACGGTTCGCGACCGAACGGCCCGATGCCTGTCCGCCCGCAAGGCGCGGAGGGGAGTAAGCAGTCCGGGTCCAGAACCGATGGGCCTGAATGAAGATGAACCACAGCCAATGAGCCTCGTTACAGTTTACAACCGGAGTCGCCGAGTCCCTGGTGCATGGACGAAGGCCGACGCCTGCGCATGGAACAATCGTCAGTATGCGCAGTCTCCGGTGGGGTCGGCGTGGCAGGCACGTTGGGACGGGCAACCACAGATAAAACGGGGAGAGCGGAGCCGATGAGCGCGGAGTCATCCAAAACTCAACCCGCCGCACAAGCCGGTCCGTCCGGGCAGGCGGCGGCGGTCGGCCCCGCAGTCGGAGTCCTGCGTAGTAGCGAGGAAGTTCCTGTAATGGGAATGGAGCGAAGGCGGGGCACTTGTCCGAGCGTCAGGGGAGGCCGTGGCCGAAGGCCCCGCAAGGGGATCAGCCGCTACGTCGGAAAGACCCCGATCCTGACTCTGGCAGAGGGCACAAGCTCGAAGCAGAATCGGACTCGGAAAGCCGGATACGGGAAATCCGTTCGTCCGGTTTGATGAGGGGCGGGAGAGCGAAGTGGAAACTGACAACTCCGGTCGGTTTAACTCCACCTTCTCTCTCCTGCCTACTCTACCCCGGTTGGGAAAGTGAGCAACAAACGGCTGACGTGATTGCCGGCGTGTGGTTT
>CAZLOH010000039.1:0-47426 GCA_964561105.1 uncultured Bifidobacterium sp.
CTTCGTAGCGCAGACGTTCGGAACCGGGCTCAAATTTCAAAATGGCGAGCAGCGGAAACAGTTTTTTGTCCGCCACGAGTTTGCCCCACTGTTCCTCCAACATGCGCGGGCCAAAGCGCGGCGGCTGGTTCGGCAGCCACGCCGCAAACGGCAGGTTGGTGGGCGCGGCCCAGATTTCCATGATCTCGCCGCGTTGCTTGAGCTCATATTTCCGGCAGGCCAAGCCAAGCAGGTTGGTCGTTTCGTCGGTGGCCACCAGGTTCGGCTTTTCCTCCATCATCGCCATTGGTGGCAGCATGGGCATGCCGCCGCCCAGCGCGGGCAGCTGCGGCATGGCCGGGCGCGTGGGCAGACCGGGCATTTCCGACATTCCCGGCAGATTGGTTGGGCCGACGTGAGCAGGCACGGCGTCCGGCCCGATGCCGGCGGGCGACGGCGGAGCGGACATGGGCGGCATGGCAGCCATGCCGGGCGGCATCCCCGGGGGTTGCGCTGGGTTGTCCGCCGCTTTGACCGGCAACACCACGTAGCTGCGATTGTGCGGGAAGAGCAACGTGACCTGGCCAGTGGTGCGGTCTATCAGATTCTTCGCGTAGGGTCGGTTGGTTTCGCCGCGTTCGAGGCGCAGGCAGTTGGTGCCGGCGGCGGTGAGAAAAGTCTGCACTTCACCGCCGCGCGTGAGTGTGGCCCGGATTTGCCCGGTGAACGGCGCATCGGCGGCGGGGACGGTGCAAAGCGTTGCCCCGAGGAGCGTGACACACAGGCTGAGGACGAATTTCATGGGAATGTTTCAGCTCACGGCATCAGTGGGCGGAACGCGCGGATGCGGAAAAAGTCCTGGTCGAAGATGACATTGAACCCGACGTTGTTTAACCCGGCAAAAGGCAATGAAAACCAATCCTGCCAGATGCCGACCGCCAGGTCGGTTCGATATTGGACGGCGTAAAAGCGGGTGGGCACGCTGTTCCAATTCAAAATGGTGTAGGTCGAGGGCGCGGCTTGGCGGGTGATGGACGTGATGCGCAGCACGCTGTTGGCATCGTTCGGGTTGGTGCCGGCCTGGTATTCGTCAGCGTTGGAAGCGCCATCGCCGTCGCTGTCGGCCGCGGCGCTGACATTGATGGTGCCGTAGTTTTGCAGCAACCAGGCGACGGGCAGGCCGTTGGGCGCGAGGGGCGCCGGCTGGATGCTGGTGGTTTGCACGAAGTCGATCGCGTTGCTCAGCGAAATCCAGCCGCAGTTGGCGCTCCAGACGTTGCCGCTCATTTTACCCGTGTACAGGTCCACCCTGGGTTTGCCGTAGATTTGCTCGAAGTTGATCCAGCCGACGTTGGCGCTGTAAGCGTAGCCCGTGAGTTTGCCGAGGCCGTCGTGGTTCACGCCGAAGTCGCCGGCGGCATTGTTCTGATATTGAATCTGGTTGGCGGGCGCGCCGCTGCCGAGGCTGATCCAGCCGAGATTCGCGGCGTAGAGAGAGCCGGAGCAGACGTATTCGCCGATGACCGCACCGTGGTTGACATCACCACGCCAGTCCAACCAGCCGACGTTGGCGCCGTAGGCGTAATGGTTGGCGGGGTCAATGGTGGTGGCAGCCTGAAGCAGGGTCGAAGGTTGAAGGCAGAAAACTGAAGCCAGCGCCAGGACGGAAGATTTGAGGGATGTTTTCATGATGTTTTCAGGTTTCGGATTTCAGTAGGCGAAAGAGTTGATGTTGTGAGTTGCGCTCAGTGCCGTGCCGGTGCTTGATCTGCCCACGCAGCCATTGGCCAGCCACGCATACAGTCCCGTGCCACTGAGATTGTTGCCAACGCAACCCGTTGCCAACCAGGAGGCATAAACGCCATAGCCGCTGTTGCTGGAGCCGAGACAGTTCTGCGCGGTGTTGGCAGAAACGCCATAGCCGCTGATGCTGGAGCCGAGACAGTTCTGCGCGGTGTTGGCAGAAACGCCAATGCTGTTGCCAGCGGTAAAACCGTAGCAGTTCAGGGCGGTGGTGGCATCAACGCCGATGCCGCTGTTGCTGGAGCCGTAGCAGTTCAGAGCGGTAACGGCAAAAACGCCGAAGCTGATGCTCGATTCTCCCCGGCAATCGGACACTTGATGGCCGTAAATGGCAATGCTGCCACAGTCAATCGCCGACGAAGTTTTGATGGTGGAAGCATAAACGCCAATGCCGCCCGCCGTTCGCACCGTGCAGCCTTCCACCACTGTCGAGTCGCCCAGTCCCAAATATATGCCGTGGGAAAGGCACCCGGCGACCGAGACGCGCGACACCAGCACGTTCGCCGGTGCGGGATTGAGGTAATCAATGCCCCTGCCAAACCCGCTGCCGCTGTAGGTGCCGGCATTGTTCGTCACGCCGCTCTCGATGAAACCGTTGCCGATGGTGATGTTCCGCAAGCCGCCGTTCAGTAAAATCGCCACGTTATCGGCGCTCGCAGCGGTGGAGCGGATGGTGTAGCCATTCAAGTCCAACGTCACCCCGTTCGTCGCGATGATGATGCCGGCGCCCACGCTTACCGTCAGGTTAGTGGTCAGGTAATACGATCCCGGCTGCGAGATCGTCACCGCGCTCGTGCTGTTGGCGATCGGAATCCGCGCGTCCGTGCGGCCGTAGATTTGGTCCAGCGTTCGCATCGTGGCCGCCGGCGCGCCCGGTGGCGTGAGGTTGCCCTGGGCCAGCAGGCAAGCCGGGTGAAGGATGAAGGATGAAAGCAGCGCGAGGGCTGCGAGTTTGAGGGATGTTTTCATGTTGTTTTTTCAGGTCGCAAGTTTCCGCTTCAGGGCATGTTGTATTTGTGGGTAATGTTGTTTGTGCCGTAGACGGCGTAACAGCCATTGGCCACGATGGCTTGAATCGCCGTGCCACCGATTCGGTACCCGACACATGTATTCGCATTCCTCGCATACAACCCCACGCCACTGGTACTTGTGCCATTACAGCCCACTGCCGACGCGGAGGCATAAACACCGTAGCTGCCGCTGCTGAAGCCGGAGCAGTTCAGAGCGGTGGTGGCATAAACGCCGTAGCTGTCGTTGCTGGCGCCGTAACAGTTCTGGGCGTTTATGGCCGAGACACCGGAGCCGTCGCCGCTGGATTGTCCTCGGCAGTCGGACACTTGAAAGCCGCCGATGCCAACGTGGCCGCAGTCAGTGGCCGACGAGGTTTTGACGGTTGAAGCCAAGATGCCATCTCTGCCTATCAATTGCAGCGTGCAGCCCTCCACCACCGTCGAATAACCTGTTCCCAAAGAAATACCGTCATAGAGACAGCCGACGATCGAGACGCGCGACACCACCACATTCGCCGGTACCGAATTGGAATAATGAATGCCATAGCCAAACCCGCTGCCAATGGAGGCGACGCCGTTGGTGATCACGCCGCTCTCGATAAAGCCGTTGGCAATGGTGATGTTCCGCAAACGGCTGCCCAGCAGAACCGCCGCGCCTGCCGCGCTGGCGGCAGTGGAGCGGATAGTGTAACCGTTCAAATCCAAGGAGACCCCGTTCGTCGCAATGGTGATGGCGTCGCCGCCGCTCACCGTCAGGTTCGTCGTCAGGTAATACGATCCCGGCTGCGAAATCGTCACCGCGCTCGTGCTGTTCGTGATCGGTATCCGCGCGTCGGTGCGGCCGTAGATTTGATCCAGCGTCCGCATCGTGGCCGCCGGCGCGCCGGGTGGCGTGAGCGACCCCTGGGCAAAGGCGGTCGAAAGTTCAGCGCTGAGGTTGGCGAGGAGCAGCCCAAGGACCGCGAGTTTGAGGGATGTTTTCATGTTGTTTTCGGTTTTTGTCATAATTGAGAGGCGCTTTCAAAATTCACCCAAACGCCGCGTGAGGGCACGCGGCCTACAGGAATCGGCCTAAACATCAGACTTTTTAGGCCGGCTGCCCTCAGCCGGCGAGAGTTTTGAAAAGACCTCTTGCGTCTCGCCCAAATCAGCCGTGTCATCTCATTAACTCCGGGCTTCAGCCCGGTGGGGCGGTGCGAAGCGACGAGAAACCGTTTCGACAGTTTCTCCCATGTCGGCCAGCCGTTGAAACGGCTCGCTTCCTTGAGACTTGCCAATACCCGGCCAAAGCCAGGCGCTAATGAGAACCAGGATGCGTTACACATTATTGCGAGCCTCAATGGTATCACTTTTCCAGCTCACGGCATGTTGTATTTGAAGGAGATGAGATTCGTGCCAAAGCTGGAGTAGCAGGTATTGCCCACGAGGGCTTGAATGGCCTGACCGCCAGTTCGGGCGCCGGTACAGGTGTTGGCGATCTTCGTCACCAACCCGATGCCGGTGCTGCTCGAGCCAAAGCAACCAATGGCCAACCAAGTGGAATAAACCCCGATGCCGCTGCCGCTTTCGCCGTTACAGTACTGGGCGCTACTGGCAGAAACACCATTGCCGCTGAGGCTGGAGCCATAACTGTTCAGAGCGGTGCCGGCAAACACACCGTAGCCGCTGCTACTGGAGACACCGTAACAATTTTGAACGATGGTGGCCGAGACGCCGGTGAAGCTGGAGGCGCCATAACAGCCTCGGGCGATGGCCGCACTAATGCCATAGCTGCTACCGCTGGACTCTCCGCGGCAATCGGACACCTGATCGCCGTAAATCGCAGTGGCGCCACAGTCAATCGCCGACGAATTTTTCACCGTGGAAGCGACGATGCCGTAGCTACCCACGGTGCGAACCATGCAACCCTCCACGATGGTTGAGTCGCCCCGGTCCAGGTAAATGCCGCTATAAAGACAACCGGCGACCGAGACGCGCGACACCATCACGTTCGCGGGTGCGCCCCCGGAAACGATGATGCCGGAGGCGAATCCGCTGCCGTTGTAGGTTCCGGCGTTGTTGGTCACGCCGCTGCGGATGTGGCCATTGAAAATGGTGATATCGGACGGCTGGCTGGCGGTAAGCAAGATGGCGTAACCCGAAGGACTGGCGGAGCTGGAACTGATGGAGTAGCCGTTCAAGTCCAGCGTCACCCCGCTCGTCGCGATGGCGATGGCGGTGCCGCTGCTCACCGTCAGGTTCGTGGTCAGGTAATACGAACCCGGCTGCAAAATCGTCACCCCGCTCGTGCTATTGGTGATCGGGATCCGCGCGTTCGTGCGGCCGTATATTTGGTCCAGCGTCCGCATCGTGGCCGCCGGTGCGCCCGGCGGCGTGAGCGCCCCCTGGGCAAAGGCGGTCGAGGGTTGAGCCACGTAAAACATGGTGAAGGTGGCGAGCAGCGCCGGACCAGTGAGGATTCGTAGTCTGAGTTTTGTTTTCATCGAGTGTTCTTGGATCTGCGGTCAATGAGAAAAATTGGCCCATGGATCGGTGGTGGCGGCGGAACTGGTCGCGCTGCTGCCATTCACCGCCGCCGAGGCGGGCGCGGTTCGATCCACAATGGCGCCGAAGACGTTGTTGGCCGCGATGGCGTAGTTGGTGGTGTTACCGCCCGCGTCGTTGCGGAGGATCACGCTGGCAGTGGAGTCCACGTCAATCCCCCGGTCATTGGACGTGACGGTGTTGGCTTCGATCCGGTTGCGTGTGCCGGTGGCATGGATGCCCGCGCCGTCCCCGCCGGCGCCGTTGGAGTTGCAGGTGTTGCCCTCAACCTGACTGGCGCTGGCGACCTGTATCCCGTCGCCCTGGTTGAAACGCACGATGCAGTCTTTGACCGCACCTCCGCCGCCCACGTAAATCCCGATCCCCTGCGAGGCGAGGCCCGACAAGTTGGTATTGACGTTGCCGTTGCTGGCGCAGCCAATGATCGAAGTCGCGTTGCCCCCGTAGATTCCGTAGCTGGGGTCGCTCGTCCCGATGTTGTCGCTGGCCACACAGGCACGGAGGACGGAATTGGCGCCGGTGAAAATGCCGTAGTTGCCGTATTGATCCCGCGCCACACAGTCCGTGATGGCGCAGGTGTTCCCGCTGCGGATGGCGGCCTCCCCCGTGTTGCCGCGCACAACGCAGTCTTTGATGGTGGAAGCGTCGCCGGTATTGATGCCGTAGATAACCTGGTTGTTTTGCACGGTGCAGTTGGCGACAACGGCCCCCACACTGGTGTAGATGCCGTAGTCGCCCTGATTACCCTGCACGGAGCAGCCGCGAATGATCGCGCCTGCTCCCGCGATGATTCCACTCCCCGCATTGTCGTGGACCCGGCAATCCACCACCTGCGCGACATCGCCCATACGGATGCCGTAGAGGGAGCATCCGGTCACGGTGAGTTGCTCGAATCGGCAGGCCTGGGAGCTGGTGTACACCCCCGCGTCCACGCCGTAATCGAACCCGCGGAGCGTGCCGTTGCGCGCCGTCGCCCGGTGACTGCCGTCGTAAATCCAGATGCCGCTGCCGCCGCTGCCGGAAACACGGGCGATCTCGAAGCCGTTCAGATCCAGCGTCACGCCCGCCGCCACGATGATGATGCCGCAACTCTTGGTCACCGCGAGGTTCGTGCTCAGGTAGTACGAGCCCGCGTTGGTAATGATGTGGTGATGGCTGGCGTCGCCCGGCACGGTGGCCACGTCAATGCGCGGCTCAACCTGCGCGAGCGTCTTCATCGTCGGCGCGGGCGCGCCCGGCGGCGTGAGGCTGCCCTGGCCGAAGGCGGAGGAGAGTTGGGCCACGTCGAACGTGGTGAAGGTGGCGAGCAGCACCGGGAGGGTGAGGATTCGTAGTCTGAGCTTGGTTTGCATGTTTGATGCTTCTTGGTCTGAGATTAATAGGAAAAATTGGCCCACGGATGGTTGTTGGTAATGGTTGCCGAGACCAGCGTATTCGTCGGACCAGCAAAATTACCGGCGGCAATGACGAAGTTGTTCGCGCCGGTGCCATCTGGATTATAGCGCGCGCTGTTGCGGATCACCAGATTAGCGCCGCCATCAATCCACAGGCCGCGCTGGTTGAAAATCGCCGAGTTCCCCTCGATGCGATTGCCCGCGATGGTGGTGTGGATGCCCGCGCCCGTGGCGGTGGTCCGCCCGTTGCCGGTGCTGTGGTTTTCCAGCACCAGACAATCATTGGGCACTTCGATGCCGTCGTCGCCGTTCGATCGGGTCGTGCAGTGTCGCACGGTGCTGCCGATGGCCACGCGGATGCCGTTGGTGGCGTTGAAACCCGCGGTACAGTCCTCCACGGTGCTGCCGTCCTGCGCATAGATGCCGTCACTATAATTGCCGATCGCCGTGCATCGGCTGACCGTGGAGTACTCACCCCCATAAATGCCGTGTTTGTAAAATCCGGTCTGGCCATTGGTGTTGGCGTTGCAATCCACAATCGTGGAATGTTTGTCGGTCAGGATGCCCGCATTCTGGTTTCCCGTGGCGGAGCAACCTCGCACGACAGAGCTTTTGCCACAGGCGATGCCAATGTCCTGGTTGAACGAAGCGACGCAACCCTCCACCACGCCGTTCACAACCACTTCCAATCCGTAAGCCCCGTTGGATACCGCCGTGCAGCCGGCAATCCGCGAAGCTTCTTGCGCATAAATCCCCATGCTGCCGTTCGCCTGCGCCGTGCATTCCTGAATGGTGCAGCCTCGCCCAGCGGACAGGCCATCGAGGGCGTTGGCATAGAGGCGAAGCTTTTCAAATCGGCTGTTGTTCGCGGACGCTGCGCGGACTCCTGCAAACGCCCAGTTGCGAATGGTGCCGTTGCGAACCTCCAGGTTGTTCCGGCTCCCCAATCCGGTATGGATGCCGGAACTGAACGCCGAAAAGCCGCCGGAACCGGTCAGGGCAAACCCGCACAGGTCAATGCTCACGTCGTCCGCCTCCACGATGATGCCGTTGGTGGCCGCCGTGTCGGTCAGGTTGGTGGTCAGGTAATACGCGCCAGGCCGCGAAATGACATACGGCAGAAAACTGATCGGCGTGCGCGGCTCGATTTGGTCGAGCGTCTTCATCGTCGGCGCGGGCGCGCCGGGCGGCGTGAGGCTGCCCTGGGCGAAGACGGGGGAGAGTTGAGCCACGTAGAACGTGGTGAAGGTGGCGAGCAGCAGGAGCAGGCCGAACCCCGAATTCCGAACTCCGAAAGAAGCCCGAAGTTCGAAATCCGAAGTGGCCGGCGTTCGCGCGCCTCCCGATTCGGCCCGGGTCGTCCGCTCGAGCAGTTTGTTCGAATGATGGTACAGGTGCAACGTCGGTTTTAGGTTGTTTCGTATTTTCATATTGGCTGGCTCCAGTTCACGGTTCAAGCGCGAGCCAGTTGATGTTGAAGTAAACCTGCGGCTCGCGCACGAATCGCAAAGTGCCCTCCGGCTCGGCATAGCTGAATTGGCCGAAATAACTGATGGCGGGAACACCAGTGGACAGCACGAGCAAACCGGTGCCGCCAGCGCCCGCTTCCGCGTCCAGCACGGCGGGGGGACGCCAGGTGTCGCCGTTGGCATCTGCCGCCCGGGCATACCTCAGCCCGCCGGCAATGAAGCTCATCGCCGGCCGGCCATTCACGATTTGCAGCGACAGATCCGCGCCGTAATCGCCGACCATCACCGGCGCACCCCAGGCCGTGCCATCGGCGTCATTGGCCCGGACATAATGCGTGCCGCCCGAGGGCCGGGCGTAGCCAATGGCGGGGCGACCGTTGACCACGGCCAGGGCGGTCTGCCACCCGTGTGTCGCATCTACCACGACGGGCGCGCCCCATGTCGCGCCGTCCGCGTCGGTGGCGCGAATATACTTCACCGCCCCGGCAGACAGGTCCTCGTAACTGATGGCGGGACGGCCGTTGACCACGGCGAGGGAGCAGGAACGGCCAACGTCGCCCGCAGTGGCCACCGCCACCGGGGTGCCCCACGCCGTGCCGTTGGCGTCGGTCGCGCGGACATATTTCAAATCCCAGGCGGGAAATTCAGCATAGGCGATGGCGGGATTGCCGTTCACCACGGCGAAGGAAAGAAAGCTGAACGAGTCGCTGCTGGATACCACGACGTTGGCCGGCGTGCCCCACGCCGCGCCGTTCACGTCCATCGCGCGCACGAAGCGCACCGCCCCGGTGGCCGAATGAAACGCGATGGCCGGGTTGCCGTTGACGACGGTCAGGCGCATGTAATCCTGACCGCCTTCATTGAGAAAGAGTTTGAGCGGTGCGCTCCAGGAGGAGCCGTAGGGATCGGCCCGGAGAAACTGGATGCTGGCGGGCGTCCCCGCCGCGCAAATGGCCGGCGCGCCGTTGACAATGGCGGCCGAGGAATACACGCCATAGGCGGATAGTTTCTGCACCGGCGCGGGCGAACTAAACCGGCCGGTGAATCCGGCGGCGGACTGGTTTTTGACATAGAGCACCGCCTGTTCGCCCAGCGCGGGGGAATACGGCTGGAGCGCCAGTGTGACGATGGGGGCGTTGCTGAACGCGGGACTGAAGTTGACCGTGAAATCTCCCTGGCCAAAATCCAATGCCATCGAACCCGACGAAACACTGCCAGCGCGAGGCGGCTTGGCGAGTTGCGAGGCGGTGATGGCACCCGGCGCGATGTGGTCGGCCTGCACCGCACCCGTCGCCAGTTGCATGCTGCCCACCGCGCCCGGAGCGAGCATGTCGCCGGTGATGGCCGCAGTCGGGACGCCACCCGCCAGTTGCGCATAAGGCGTGGCGGTGAACGCCTGCCACGGTGTCAACGCCGTGAACGCACCGTCGCCGTTCGTGCGCACGCCGATGTCGAGCCAGCGGTCCGCCCCGGTGAACACGCCCGCGCCAAAATCCAGCGTGACGGTGAACAGGCCGTTGCTGACGGCGGTGGCGGAGTTGGTCACGACGGCGAGGTCGCCGCCGCCACTCGCGGCATCGTGAATCGCAAATCGAAAATCGTAAATCCCGTTGGCTGGCGCGGAGCCGTCATTCAAGCGGCCTTGATAGGTGAACGCCGTGCCTTGGGCCGAACAGGTTGAAGGTGGAAGATCGAGGGTTGAGAGCAGGCCCAACCCGAGCAGGAGTGTCCGAACGGAGTGTTTCATGGTCTTGGCTGTATTTGAGTTAATGGTCTTGTTTGGTTTCAGGGTTTGAAGAGACGGTAAAACTTCGTCGGCAACACGGCGGGCACGACGATGGGGTTGGTGGGGCCGCTGGGGGAATTGGTCCACGCGCCGGCGGTCAGGCTCAGGCGTTCCTGCAACACCCAGTTGGTGCCCGTGGCCGGCGTCCACGAAATGCTCGCGTTGCCGGGCGTGGCGGGAGCAATCGTCAATGTGGGCGCGCCTTGCGTTTGCACCGCTTGCGGCAACGCCCAGAAACCGCCGGTGACGGCATACTGGCCGTTCGTCATCGTCGGCCCAGCGTCCGGTTGGCCGATGGTGCCGCTGACCGAATACACGCCGCCGGTGCTCGTGCCGCCGCCGCCGTCAATCGTGAACCAGTCAATCGAGTAGCTCTGGCCAAAGGCGGTTGATGGTTGATAGATGAGAGTGGAGAGCAGCAGCAGGAGCGCGGCGTGAACGTCGCCTCGCCGCACGAAGGCAAGCCGCGCCGGGAACATTCCCGCGCGCAGCCGAAAACGGGCGGTGAAGCGGCGTGAACGCCGCGCGCCACCGTTCGGATTTCGGATTTCGGCTTTCGGGCTTTGTCTCAGCGTTTTCATTTCGCACCTTCGTTATGTTCGTTGAGGATTCGTTCCAGTCTTTCCAATCGTTGTTTCAACTCGAGGTTTTCCGCTTCGAGCTTCTGAATTCTGCCCTCCGACTTCTGCCCTCTGACTTCCACTTTCTCGTTCAGCCCCTGAATGGCCGCCAACGCGACGCCGTCAGCATCCACAGTGGCGATGTGCTGGTCGTCCGGACCAACGCCAAATGCGGCGTGAAAGTCCTGGGCCATCGGGCCGAGGTGCCGGGTATCCGTATCCTGCTTGTAGTTCCATTCGCTCAACGGCAACGTGGCGACTTTCTCCAGCACCGCTTGCGCATCCACGGACTTGAAGTTTTCTTTGAGATTGCGGTCGCTGCTGCTGACAAACGTGCCACGCACGGTCAAGCCGGAAGCGTTCAGCCGCATCAATTCCTCGCCTCCACCGCTATCGTATTGCCCGTCGGCATGCGCTCCGCCACGGTACCAGGCGAACGCGCCTGGCGTGGGTCCGCCGATGGTGCGGAAGTAAGTCGTCCAAGATTGGACCCCGATGGCATGCTCGCCATTCCAGAGGTCCACCATCTGCCGAAGTGTTCCGGGTTGGAAGACCAGGTTCTGGTTCAACCACGCGTCGCCGTCCTGCTCCAACAGGAGCACCGGGGCCGAACCGTTGTAGAAGGACATCACAGGATTGGCGCCCGGGCCAAGGGCGATGTCCCAGGCCGGCCCTCCGCTCTGCAGCCGGAGGCGCGACCAATCGCCGGCCGCGGTTTGAGACAGGAACAATTGGGGGTTGTTGACATCACCGGGCGATTGGACGCGCAAATTGCCATCGAGCGCCGTGAAGCCGTTGACTCGGAGGGCGGCACCAGACGGGTTGTTGGTGTTGATGCCTACGCCACCACCCGCGCGGATGAGGAACTGGTTGGCGGCGGTTGAACTGAAGTCGCCGAACATATAGTCGGACCAGACGAAACTCCCCTCATGATTGGCTTGAGCGCGGAAACCCATGGCCGCCGAGATAGAACCACTGGCGGTATTACCGCTGCCCATCGCCGTCGAGCCAACTCCACTGGCGGTATTACCGTTTCCAGCCGCCGTCGCGCCAACCGCGCTGGCGGTATTGCCGCGTCCCCCGATGACGGATGCGTAGCTGCCGCCTACACGGTTGGGGAACAAGGCATCACCGCCGCCACCGATGAACGCGCCGAAGAAGCCGTTGGAAAGTACATTGCCGGAATAGCCGCCAATCACATTGGGACTGGTGGCGTTCGGTTCCAGTCGCAGCGCGCGCTGGCCGTTGACTTTGAACTCCAACGGTTGACTGTCCGTCGTGCCGAGGAAATGCGACCCGGGCGTCGTGCCGGCGTTGCCGCCGATTGTCCAGGCGTTGGCCAGTGCTGCGGCCGGCACCGTGCCGCTGGTCAGTTGACTGGCGTTAAGAGCGGTGAGCGCCGAACCACTCGTACCAGTGAACACCGGCAGCCCGTCCAGCATCATCCCGGCACCGCTGGTTTCAAACCGGGCACCGCCGGCAGCGCGGATATTGAATTGATTGTTCGACGTGGAGGCAAAGTCGGCAGCGGTGGAGTCCGCCCAGACAAAACTGCCCCCGTGATAAGCCTTGGCGCGGCGCCCGGCGGCGAAGGCATTAAAGGCGGCGTAGTTTTCACGGCCACCGGGTATCATGGCGTAAGCATCGCTGGCGGTATTCGAGTAGCCGCCAGCCACCACCGAGGCGGCTCCCAAAGCCTGATTCCCACCGGGGAAACCCGATCCGTCTGTGCCACCGCCACCCACCACAGCCCCATCGCCTGTCACCTGGTTGCCGATCCCGCCGGCGATGGTGGCGGACCGCGCGTAAACGCCAACTTCATTTCCTTGTCCTCCTGAGATGACGGACGAACCGGCGTTGGTCTGGATGGTGTTGTTGGCCCCGCCGCCAATCGTGGCGTAGGCGGCATTGCTCGCGACGGTGTTGCCCACGCCGCCGCCAATCGTCGCCGCCCGCTCGTGAACCTTGTTGCCGGCATAAGAGAATCCATCGAATCCACCTCCACCCACGGTGCCTCCGGCGGCGGTGACCTCGTTCTGCTGACCGCCACCGATGGTGGCCGCCGTGGAGCCGGCGCCGATGGTATTGCCATTACCCCCTCCGACCACGGCATACACCGAGCCGGTGTGAACGGAGTTGTTGTAGCCGCCGACAATCACCGCCGCATTGGCCTCTGCACCAATCCAGTTGTTTTGTCCGCCCCCGATGGTCCCTTTCTGCGTGTTGGTCTGGATGAGATTGCCCCAGCCTCCGGCAATGGTGCCATAGCCGGCATTGGTGCTGATGAGATTCTCCCAACCTCCACCAATGGTGGAGGCCTGTCCGTGAACGCGATTGGCGCCCACATACAGCGCGTTGACGCCGCCGCCGCCGATGGTGGCACCGGGAGCGTCCGCCACGTTCCACCCGCCGCCGCCGACGGTGGCGTAACGCCCGTTTGTGGAAACCGTGTTGAGCCGGCCACCGCCGATGGTGGCAAATGAAGCGCCGCTTGAGATCACGTTGCCCTGTCCTCCGGAGAGGGTGGCCTGCACCGAGTTAGAGCGGATCACGTTTTCCTTGCCACCGCCCAGGGTGCCGTCAAACGCGCCGGATTCGATCCGGTTGAGGAATCCGCCGCTGATCGTCGCGCCGCCGCCAAGGTTGGTGTTCGCCCATCCGCCGCCGATGGCCGTAAGTTCCGCGCCCGCGTAGTTCGCCGCTCCGGCGCGACCGCCGCCCGCAATTACGACGGCGTCCATGCCCGGCGCAACCGCGTTGCCGGAATGACCGCCAATCAGGTTCGGTGAGGTCGCCGTGGGCTCGATGCGGAGGGCACGGACATTGTGCGCCTTCAACTCTAACGGCTGATTATCCGTCGTGCCGAGGAAGTGCGTGCCCGGCGTTGTGCCCGTATTTCCGCCCAGCCGCCAGAAGGTGTCGTGGAGCAGGCCAAGGCTGAGGTCGCTGGCCGCAATCGAGCCGTCAGCAATGGCGTTGCTGCCCACCGCTCCGTTGGCCAGCGCCGTGCTGTTCACGCCGCCTGCCGCGACCGTCGTGGCCGCCTGCGCGCCGTCGGCAAAGATCGCGTAGGGGGTGGGCGTGAGTTGCTGGCGCGGCGCAAGTGCCGTGAACGCCCCGCCGCCGTTGGTGCGCACAGCGATTTCCAGCCAACGTGCGGCTCCGGGAAAGACACTCGTGCCGAAGTCCAGCGTGACGGTAAACGGGCCGTTGGAGACTGCGGTGGGTGCATTCGTCACCGGCCCAGCGATCACGGTCGGCCCGCCGCTGGAATCGTAAACCGTGAATCGCAAGTCGTAACTTCCGTTGGCCGGGCTCGCGCCGTCATTCAGCCGGCCCTGGTAGGTGAAGGCCGTGCCTTGGGCGAGGACGGTTGAGGGTTGATGGATGAGGGTTGAAAGCGACAGCAAAGCCGTCGCGACTTTGAGGGTGAGTTTGGTTTTCATTTTGGTTCACTGCGGTTCTGAGTGGCCGGGCTAAGGTAACAGGCGTACGCGGTAGTAGCGGGGGACGTTGGTCGTGCCGCTGGGATCCACAAAGTTGGTCACCGATTCGCCGGCGCCCGGCGCGGGGATCAGCGGGCTGAAGTCGGTAAAGCCCTGGCTTACGTCGCCGTTGGTCTGCACGATATAGCTCTTGCCGCCAACCGTCGTCCACGAGACACGCAGATCGCCTCCCGCGGCTTGCAGCGCGGTGATGCGAAAGACGGACGCGGCATCGTTTGGCTTGGTGCCGGCCAGGAATTCGTTGAGGTTGGACGCGCCGTCGCCGTCCAGGTCCAGTGTGGCGTCGGCGGAGTTGGTTTTGCTGAGGCCAAACTGGTCTTCCCACCAGTTAGGAATGCTGTCGGCATCGGTATCCACAATCACCAGATCGGTCAGCCGCACCGTGCTCTCCCCGGCGTAACGAACCGTGAAACGGGCGTAACCCTCGGTCGTAGTCAGCGAGCCGCCGTTCGTGACGTTGGCAAAGGCGCCCTGAACGGGAGTTCCGCCACTCAGCACGGTGAAGTTTGCGCCGTTGGTCATCACGCTGGCAAAGCTGTTGACCAGCGTGACGGCCAGCGTGCCTCCCAGTGTGACGCTGCCGGCTACGTTGACGACATCAGACTGGCCGGGCGCGTAGCCGCCGATTTCCAGTCGCAGTCTGGATGCATTGGCCAGGACGAGGTGCCCGGTGAGGTTGAGCTGACCGGGCGAAGCGCCAGGCTCGATCGTGCCGTTGTTCGTCACGCTGCCGTCCAGCGTGGTGGAACCGGTAAGCGTAGCATTGGTGCAGAGGCTCAACCCGTTGGTCACCTGAACGGTGCCGCCGTTAAGCGTCATCGTCACCTCGTTGGTGCCGCAGCCAAACGTGGTCAGACTGCTCATCTCAACGACAGCGTCGGGAGCGTTGGAGGCGATCGTGACGTCCCCGCCCACCGAGGTGAGTGAACCCACGTCAATGTTGGTGGTTGAGATGTTTCCGATGATGGCAATGCTGCCGCCAGTGCTCGCGGCTGCGCTCACGTCAATAGTAGTGGCTGCGGTGTTTCCATTGATGATAATGCTGCCGCCAGCACTCGCGACCGCACTCACGTCAATGGTGGTGGCTGAGGTGTTTTCACTTAGGTTCAAATCCCCGCCCACCGTCGTTAGCGAACCCACGTCAATGTTGGTGGCTGAGGTGTTTCCGCTGATGGCGATGCTGCCGCCAGCACTCGCGACCGCACTCACGTCAATGGTGGTGGCTGAGGTGTTTTCACTTAAGTTCAAATCCCCGCCCACCGAGGTGAGTGAACCCACGTCAATGTTGGTGGCTGAGGTGTTTCCGCTGATGGTAATGCTGCCGCCAGTGCTCGCGGCTGCGCTCACGTCAATAGTAGTGGCTGCGGTGTTTCCGTTGATGGTAATGCTGCCGCCAGCGCTCGCGACCGCGCTCACGTCAATGGTCGTCAGGTTGGGGTTGTCCGCGATGGTGAGATCACCGGCCAGCGCGCTGACCCAGGGCAGGTAGAAGGCCGTTTGCTGGCTGTCGTTGTCGAGGTTGATGGAATCCGGCACCACATAACGGATGACCCCTCCACTAGTGCCCCAGCAGGAGATGAGCAGTCCGCCGCCGGGCGCGAGCGCCACGGCTTTGATGAAGCCGAACCGGGCGTCCAAGGCCGGGCCGCCGTCACCGCTGAACCCTGCATTGGTGCCGCCGGCAAACGGCGAGAGCTGACCGGTGGCCAGGTCCACCACGAACACCCGCGTGGCATCGGCGATGAAGAGCTTGCCGGCATCGCTGACCGCCAGGTCGCTGAAGTCACCGAGGTGCATGTTCGTGGCCGGCCCGGTGCCCGGGATGTTGGTGCCACCACCCGCAACCGTGGTGATGATGCCCGTGTCGGCCGCGATGCGGCGGACGGAATCGGCCCAGATGTCCTGCACGAAGACGTTGCCGGCGCGGTCGGCGGTGAGACGCATGGGCAAGAGTGAGGCGCTCGTGGCCGGGCCTCCGTCGCCGGCCGAGACACCACCGAATGGGCTGCCGGCAATGGTGGTGATGATCCCGGTGACGGGATTCACCTGGCGGACGCGGTCGTTGAACATATCGGTGATGGCCAGCTTGCCGGTCCCGTCGGTGCAGACGCCCTCCGGGACGGCGAATTTCGCGCTCGTGGCCGGGCCGCCGTCACCGCTGAAACCGAAGCCGCCGAAACCGATGCCGGCAAAGTTCGAGATGACACCGTTGGTCAGGTTCACTTTGCGCACGCGGTTGTAGGTGCTATCGCTCAAATAGAGCGCGCGTCGGGCGCGGTCCACGGCGATGCGGGCAACGTCGCCGCTGAACGTGGCGTTGGTGGCGGGCCCGCCATCGCCCGTGTCCCCGTCGGTGCCGGTGCCGGCCACGGTGCGGATGATGCCGGTCGCGGGGGCGATGGCGCGGATGCGGTAGTTGAGGGTGTCCGCGACGTAGAGCGTGCCGTCCGGACCAATGGCCATGCCGTAGGTCTCGCTGAGCGTGGCGTTGGTGGCCGGACCTCCGTCGCCCGAGAAGCCGCCCCCGCCAGTGCCCGCGATGGTGATGACGGTGCCGGAGGCCGCCGGCGCCTGGGCGCGCAGCGCAAGCGGCGCCACGACCAGGAAGGCGACAACGAGGCACCGGAGCGCAAGCAACCCGACCGAATGTTCAATCTGCCGGCCAACGGCCGAAGTTCTCGTCGAGTGGGTGAGAGAACAGTTGGTTTTCATGGTTCATGCTGGAAATGGTATCCACTTTTGCTTCAAGGCTTGAACAGACGATAGAAACGGCTTTGCCGGGCGGTGGCGGAGCGAGATTCGAGTGGCGCAACATAAACAGGGGTTGAGCCGGTGGCGTCGCTCAGCCAAAAAAGGTGTAGTCGTACGGCTTGCGCATTTCGCGAGCGAGCTGGGCGTTGCCTTCCTGGGCGTTCGGACCGGTGAAGAATTCCGTCGCCGGATCCCATTGAAATTTTTTGCCTTGCCGCAACGCGATCACGATGAGATGTCCCACCACGGCCGAACGATGGCCGGCCTCGACCGGCGCAATGGGATTCTTGCGCGAGCGGACACAGTCAAAGAAATTGCCCATGTGGTCGTTGCTGACTTCCAGCCGTGTCGCGCCGGCCGGCAGCGGCGTTTCAATGATGCCATCCTGGCTGGCGGAGAGGTCGCCCCGATTCACCCAGATCCAGCCATCCGTGCCCGTGAACTTCAGTCCGTTGCGCTGGCCGTCTTTTTTGATCACACCGCCATAAGGCGTGTCGTCCGGCGTCGTTTTGACAATTTGCGTCACGCCATTGGCCCAGGTGAGCGTGGCTTCGAATGCGCTCGGCGTGGTGTAACCGCCGGGAATGGGTTGATCCAGCGCGCGGCCTTCGATCTCGGTCGGCCCGTCAAGGCCGATGCCCCAGCGGGCAATGTCGTTGTGATGCGCGCCCCAGTCCGTGACCGGGCCACCGGAGTAAGCCCACCACCAACGGAAGTTGGCGTGGCAGCGTTCTTTTTCATACGGCACGTCCGGTGTCTGACCCTGCCAGAAATCCCAGTTTAACTCGGGCGGCACGGGAATCGGATGGAACGGGCCGTCGCGCAGTCCGGCGGGAACATACACATTGACCTGCTGCAATTTCCCGATGCGGCCGTTGCGAACCAGTTCGCAGGCAAGCCGGAATTTCTGATCGCTGCGCTGCTGGGTGCCGGTTTGGAACACTGCGCCCTGGTCGCGCACGGCTTTGACCATGTGCTTGCCCTCGTCAATCGTCAGCGTCATGGGCTTTTCGCCATAGACATCTTTTTTGGCGTGGATCGCCGCGAGATTGACGAGCGTGTGCCAGTGATCGGGGGTGGCCTGGACCACGATGTGAACATCGTCGCGCTCCAACGCTTGGCGGAAGTCGCGGAACTTGGCGGGCGTTTTGCCGTTCTTGGTAAATTGCCTGGCGGCCGCGTCCACGTGGTTTTGGTCCACGTCGCACACAGCCACGATGTCGCCAAACCGGCTGGCGTTTTGCGCGTCGCCCCGGCCCATGCCGCCGCAACCCACCAGCGCGATGCCGGGCCGGTCATTCGGGCTGCGCGTTGACTTGGGCGTTTCCTGGGCGGCCAGTTCGCGCTTCACAAACCAGAGCGGCAATCCGGTGGCGGCGGCAACGGTGGCGCAACGCGCGACGAATGAGCGACGGGAGATGTGGAATGGCGGGTGCATGGCGTTATTCAACGATGAACGGCCGGTCGGCGCAAGCGTGATGAGTTGGTAGTGTGACGCGAGCCGACTCGTTGGGGCAACTCCCAGGTGCCCTACCAAGCGACGTCTGCGGCATCAACGCGCGCCACCCAGCGCACGGCGGCCGGGTAACCGGCCAACGCGCCGCCATCCACATTCACGACCAACGCGTCTATCGCCACAACCAGACTGACGGACCACACCGGCCCGACATCCGAACCGAGCAAGGTGGAGGTCGGGGTGCCAACGAAGGCAGCCACGCCGCCCACATTTTTCACCACGCCGCGAAAATGATAACCGGCGGTGTCCGTCAATGGCGGTTCCGCACGGGCGACGAGGAGCACGTCAAAGGTCAACGAGCGGCCTGGTTCGATTTTGAGCCGGGTGGCGCCACCATCCAGTGCCAGGCTTGCTTTCGGCAGGGCGATGTCAGTGATCGCCCGCATGACAAAAACTGAATGTTGCGCGTCTCCGGGATTCATGAACATGCCGGCCGCGTGCGCCAACTGCCCATATTGCGTGGGATTGGCCTGTTGCCCGCCGGGAACGGTCGCATGGAGGCCGGTGCTGAGGTTGTTTGCCCCGCCACCGATGGTGGATTTCTCGCCGACGGCGTAATTGCCCACGCCGCCGCCCACCGTGGCGTGCTGGTTGAGCGCGGCATTCTCCTGGCCACCACTGACTGTGGAAGCGGAAAAATCCGCCGTGTTGAACGCGCCGCCGCCCACCGTGGAAAACTCGCCCTTCGATAGATTCCCCACGCCGCCGCTGGCCGTGGCTTGCTTGCCGGTGGCCTCGTTGCGCTCGCCACCGCTGACCGCCGCTGATTCTCCGCTGGCGAGATTCTCGCGGCCGCCGCCGACCACGCTCCAGGAGCCGAACGCACGATTGGTCAGGCCGGTGCCGAAAACGGGATCGTTGCCGCCGCCACCCGCGATAACCGAGGCGTAACCACCCGCGATGTTCAGAGCGCCACCCGAGACGACGGCGAGGCCGTTGCTGGCGAGGTTGAGGGCGCCGCCAGTCACGACCGCTCGACCACCCACCGCGAGATTGCTGACGCCACCAGAGACAACCGAATCGGAAGCGGCGAAGTTGCCGTAACCACCACCGATGGCAGCGAAGTCGCCAAGGACCTGATTGCCGGCTCCCGACCGGCCGCCACCCGCGACGACGGCCCCGGCCACGCCGGGCGCGCTGGCGTTGGCCGCGTTGCCACCGATGAGATTGGCCGTGGGCAGGCGTGGTTCGATGATGCTTGCCCGCGCATTGTTGACGCGCAGTTCCAATGATTGGTTGTCCGTCGTGCCGACGAAGTGGGTGCCGGCAATAGTTCCCGCGTTGCCAGAGAGTTGCCAGAAATCCGTGGCCAGTTTGCCCTCCAGCTGGAAAGCGTCCACGTTGGAAAGTCCCGAGCCGTCACCATGAAAAGTGCCCACGAACAGGTTGCCGGGGTCAATCAGTTGTAATGCATTGAAATAACCGCCGCTCAAACCTCCCGCTGGCAGTGTGCCGATCAGTCCGGATGCGTCCCCACCGGCGGCGTAGGAGGCGTAGGGTGTCGTGGTGAATGGTTGCCGCGGCGCAAGAGTGGTGAAGGGGCCTCCGCTGTTGGTCCGCACCCCGATCTCCAGCCAGCGATCCGCGCCCGTGAACACGCCCGCGCCGAAGTCGAGCACCACGGTGAACAAACCATTGGAGACGCCTGTGGGTGAGTTGGTCAAAGGTCCGGCCACCTGACTCCCGCTGGTAGCTGCATCGTGAATCGTGAACCGCAGGTCGTAGTTTCCTGTGGCCGGCGCGGCGGTATCATTCAGCCGGCCTTGATAGGTGAACGCTGTTCCCTGGGCCACCGCAGTTGCGGCACTGGCGCAGGCAACCAGCACGGTGACGAGGTTGACACATCGGGATGGGGAGTTGGTCTTCATAGCAGGTTGGCGATGTTCTTTGGAACTCGTGGGTGTGGGTTGGTTTTAACGCTGCCGCACCGGCTCGGGCAAGGAGATTTTCGAGATTTCTCCCAAGCAATTCAGACTACGGCAACCGCCATTCCCGCGTCCGTCGCCCGCCGAAGCAACCTGTTCAAGCCCGCAGGATTGCCTGAGCCGCCTGTCTGATCGCCTCGACCAGTTCGCGTGGCTTGAGCACTTTGACATCGCCGCCCCAACTGAGAACCCAACGTTCGATCTCCACCAGGCTCGACAGCTTCAAGCGCAGCTCCACGCCACCAGCTTTCAGATCTTTGAGTTGCTGCGACTCATGCCATTTCTTTTCCCGAATGAGGTCGGCCACGCGAGGATTGAAGCGCAGCACAACCTCAAACTCGCCTTCACCAGAATGAACGCCAAAGCTCCCGCGCAATCGTTGTTCGAGCGAGAACTTTTGTGGGGTAGGGAAGGTCTTGCCAGTTTGTTTCACCGATTGCACGCGCGCCGGCACAAACGTGCGGATGTCCTTGCGCGCATGGTCGAAGGCGAAGAGATACCATTCGCCGTTGATGTTCGCCAGATGGTAGGGATCCACCAGGCGCGCTTCGGCTTCGCGGCTGCCGACCTTGCGGTAGCTGAGTTCCAGTTGTCGCCGATGCGCGGTGGCCTTGGCGAGCGCGTCAAAAATCTTCAAGTCCAGAACCGGCTCGGCGCGCGTGCGGAACGAAATCGTTTGCTCGATGTCGGCGAGATTCAGCGAAATGGTGTCGGGCAGGGATTGCTCGATCTTGCGGATGGCGCTGAGCAACGGCTTCTCGAATTGCGTGCCGCGATATTGTTCCAGCGCCTTCTCCGCGATGACGAGCGCCACCAGTTCGCCTTCGGTGATGTGCAGGGTGGGGAAGGCGGTGACTTCGGCGGTGTAATGATAACCAAATTGTTGCGGATGATATTCGATGGGCAACTCCAGCCGGTCGCGCATGAATTCGATGTCGCGATGAATGGACTTGGTGCTGACCTCAAGTTCGGCGGCCAACTTGGTTGCGTTGGGAAACTTGCCGGATTGAACGGTCTGATGAATTTTCAACATCCGCTCCAATGGCGGACGGGAATGGAGTTTCCGGGAAATGGAGGTGATGGGCTGTGTCATGGCGCAGCCCAAGTGTTCATGTCTATCCGGTCGAGTTCAAAGCAAAACTGGCTTCCGGTCTTGATCGCACTGTTGGCGCGCCGGACTGCAGAGCTTGCCGGTGGCCCGCAGAGAACGACGGTGATAATGGAAAGCAAGCCCATTGGATTCAGGTCATTTGATGCTCATCCGTTTGCGAACAACCACGCCAACCAGCCTGGTTTTCTGACATTTGCCTGGTTGACAGGCTCAGTGGCTGGAGCAATGGCGCATTTTTCGGCCAGAGCTTTGCGATGCGGCAACACATCACACACCGGGCACGGTTTTGGATCTGCATCACGCAATTCGTCGGCACATTCCCGCGGTACTTCATATCCATAATGACGACATGTCATGGATGAGGAGATGCAGCAGCATAGGCTCTTACTCCTTGCTACAGGAAAACCGGGAAGGCTTTACAGTCCTAATCGGCAATGGCCCGGAAATAGCGGGCCGGTTCGGCCCCAACTGCGGTTTGGAGTGTTGCCGTACCGTCGATGTTAGTAACCGTCAACGACGCGTAGGGAGACCAGTTCTGCAAATCCGTGGACGCCTCCACTGAATAGCGCTGCTGTCGAGGACCCGTGATCCGCAGAACAATATTGGTTTGTTCGAGCTTCGCAATATCCAGCGTTGTTTTCTCGACTATGGTGAGTGTTTGTTTGACCGGCACGTTGTGAAGTTCCTGCACAATGCCGGACGGCCATTCGATGCGAAGCGTGTCCACGACTGTGGCGTCTCCAAGGCCGATAACCACGTCCAGATGGTTGAAACTCAACCAGCCCTCGGTGCCGACGATCTGCCGCATTTGCCAGCGATCGATCCCCGCAATGGTAGCTTTGGCTCGAACGGTGACACCTATCGCCGAGCGGTTGGAGACGGTGCCGACGCAGCGGAGCTTGATCCACGCGTTTGTGTTTCCGTTGTTGCGGTAGAATGCATCTGGTTGAGCCGAGAAAATTGCCCCGCAGGCAGCATAGAGGTCCAGGAATCCATCGTTATCGAAATCCAACCAGGCTGTCCCTGCGAACCGCGCGCTATCGGTGACCAGCGAGCCGGCGGACACTTTTACAAAAGTCCCGTCCGCTTGATTGTGGTAGAGGCGGTTCCTTCCGTCTGAGGATATGAACAAATCCAACCACCCATCGTTATCGAAATCCACCCAGGAGCAACTCATGGATGCGCCAGTATCGGTCGCGACCGGCCCGTCACTGATCTGGGTAAACGTGCCATCACCGTTATTGCGGTACAGGAAGTTCGCCAGGGGGCCGTTCAGCGAAAAATTGATCACAATCACGTCCAGATCGCCGTCGTTGTCGTAATCCCCGCAGGCGGCGCCGACGCTTTCACCGGGCTGCTGCAACCCGCTGTCTTGGACAATCTCGAACTGCCCGGGGCCTTCGCAGCGATAGAGCGTGTTGCCCTGCTGTGCGACGTGGACGACAAACAAGTCGAGGTCGCGGTCTCCGTCGATATCGGCCCAAATGCCCTGACACGTGCGGAGTGGTGGGAAAGCTGTGGCGTTGTCCAACAAGAAGCCTGCCTGACCTTGGTTGAGGTACAGGGAGTCAGCCACGTCGCGCGCCAAAGCTCCGCGGCCAACGAAGAGGTCCAGAAGACCGTCGTTAGTGCAGTCCGCTGCTGCAATGCTCACGGCACGTCCTGTGTTGGTGGCAATGGGACCGCTCTGGACCCGCTCGAACGTACCGTTTCCGAGTCCACGAAAAAGGGCCGTTGCGGGCTGTGGGGCGTCCACGAGACAGGCCACGACCAGGTCCTGCCATCCGTCATTGTTCCAATCAAACCAAACCCCAGCGTGAACATTGGGCAAGAGGGTGGGAATTGGTCCAGTGGTAATTTTGGTGAAATTGGTGCCATAGTTATTCCGATACAGGGAACTTGCCGTGTCCTGATGCCCCACAAACAGGTCGGGCCAACCATCATTATTGATGTCGCCGGCGGCAACGCAGATCGACCGCGCTGACTCCGTCCAAGGACCGGTGGTGAGTCGGGTGAACGGAGCTGTGAGGGTTTGTGCCCACCCACTGAGACTGATCAGAAAGCAGAGCAGGGTGGTATAGTGAATCCGTAATGTTAAGTTCATGTCACCCCTTACTACAGGGAAACTCTGAGAACCTTACAAAGAAGCGGTAACACGTCGTGAAGGGAGTCTTCGCATTATAGGGTATGACTGAAGACTCATTGGCTTGGGACTTTGGCTTCAATCAGTTCCGTGCTTCCAAGCCCCGGCGCTTCCCAAAGCTTGACTGAACCGTCGAAACAGGCGGTTGCCAGATAGCGACCATCCCGGGAGAAAGTCACGGACAGAATAAGCGTTTTGTGGGCGGGCAGCGCCGTGATTTCTCGGAGGGTCGCCAGGTCCCAGAGTTTGACCTGTCCCTCGTAGCTGCCTGCGGCCAAGGTCCGGCCATCTGCGGAAATGGCCAGGCTCCAGATCGTCCCGACGTCACTGTTGAGATCCTTGAGTTTCCTCCGCGATGGGAGGTCCCATACGGATACGACGTTCAGAGCTGAGGTGGCTAGGGTTTGTCCGCCGGGCGAGAGGGCGACACGTTGGGCAGCACAGGGCAAATCACCGGCAGGTTTCCAACTGTCGCTTTTCCAGAGATTGACCCGCTGATCGCCTCCTTCCCAGGTCAGGAGAAATTTGGAGTCCGGTGTGAATAGAATGGCTGGAGCGTGTGAGTTGGTCCCGACGGACAGGGAGAGAAACGGTCGTTGTGTCGCAAGTTCCCAGATTTGCACGCGATTGTCTTGGCAGCCTGCGGCCAGCCAGTGTCCATCGGGTGAGAAAGCCAGACGATGGCCCACGTCGCGAGAACTGACGGTCCAGAGCCCGACCTCGTTCGTGGTTTGCAGTCGGGCGGTCGTCTCCATGGTATCTGTTCTGATCAGCAGAATCCGGTTCGCTGATTCTCGCGTGGCCAAAAATCCTCCGTCCTCGAAGAAAGCAAAGGAATTACCAGGAAGGATTGCTCGCTGGGCACGGGTAGCCACATCCAGAGTAGTGATGTGGTCTGGTGGGGGTGGGTTCCCCGGGGTGTTCGTGGTCATTGCGAGAAGGCGGCCATCCGGTGAAAAAGCGATGTGAAAAAACCGATCAGCGTTGAGACCACGAAATTCCGGCACAGACTGGCGCTGGGTTGGATCCCAAACTTTAACGGCTCCATCATTACTCGCCGAAACCAAATGCTCACCATCGGGTGAGAAATCCAGACCGGAGATGCGGGCATTGTGCCCACGGTAGGTGTTGAGCAATTGAAGACTGCCGATATCCCAAAGCTTGACAGTATGATCTGTGCTGCCCGAAGCCAACAGTCGCCCATCTGGTGAGAAGGCCAGCACGCCAATCGTGTTGGCGTGGGCTGGAATGGTGGCAATGCTCCGGAACCCCTCGACCTCCCAAATCCGGATTACCCCATCAGAATTCCCGGTCGCAAGCTTCCGTCCATCGCGTGAAATACTTAGCCCAAAAACAACCCCTCGATGTCCTTCAAGGCGGGCCATCTCGCGGCCTGTTGCCGTCTCCCAAATTTGAACGGTGCCCTCACCGCCGGTCGCGATGAACATGCGCCCATCAGGTGAAAAGACCGCGCGCGCCAGCCAGCTACGCACGTTTGGAAAGTTCATTAGGAGTTTCCCGGTACTGGCCTCAACGAGCATGGCCTCCCCGGCAATTGCACTGCCGTAGGCTTCGCCCAGCACAATGCCGAGATGTTTCCCATCAGGTGAAAACGCGGCCCCAAAAACATCCTGTGAAAAATTGGTGAGCTCCAGTGTCGGCTTGTGGGTTGCCAGATCCCAAACCACTACACGCCGTCCCATGCGGTAGGAGCAGGCCAACTTCTGGTCATCGGCAGTAAATGACAGGCTATCCACCAAACCGGGCAGCGTGCGGAGCCGGGCGACCTCCTGTTTGCGCGCAAAATCCCATATATAAACCGCGCCGTCCGGTGCAAAGGTTCCTGCGGCGAGATACTGACCGTTCGATGAAAAAGCCAGACTCCAGAACTCGGAAGGCTCGACAGGGAATGGAAAGACCTCCTGCGCGCGGGATAGACCCCACAAGTAGCGCCATTCAAAGCCGCGCAAGTCCGTCTCGCCAGGCTTTGGCCGCTGATTCTCAAGCAACCATCGCGTATGACCTACATTGCCCAATGCAAATGACTGAAACGCTACGCTCATTTCCGACACGTACAGAGTGCGTCGTTGAGTCTCGGCAATTTTGTCGGCTCTGGCCCACTGCCATGTGCTAATGGCAATGCCTATCACCAATACAATTGCGATTGCCGCAACGGCAGCGAAACCAAACTTGTGGCGCCGCACCATCTTTTGAAACTCGTAGAACTTGCTGGGTGGCCGAGCGACCACCGGCTCGTTATTCAGGTGGCGCTCAATGTCGGTTGCAAGTCCGTTGGCCGTTTCGTAACGGCGCGCGCGGTCCTTCTCCAGACATTTCATCACGATCCAATCGAGGTCACCACGCAACGAGTGGACCAATTCCTTTGTTTTCTCGGGGAGCGCACGCGCCTCGCGTGCCGTTTTCGTCGCCCCGACGAAAACTTCGTGCGACTGACTTTCTTCTCGCGAATGTTGATTTGAGGAACGGGAATCGGACGGGGCGTCCGATTCAACGCGCGGGGCACGTGCGCTCCCCAAGCGTTGGAGTTCCTGCGTCAGTCGGGTGCTGGGTTTGACGGGTTCGACTTCGCGGATGGTACGGCGCATTTCATCGAGACCCGCCGCCATCAGTTCCTTTGTGTCGAACGGCGTCTTGCCCGTGAGCAGTTCATAGAGCAGCACACCCAGGCTGTAGATGTCGCTGCGCGTATCCACGTCCAGCGAACCCAACTGCGTCTGCTCCGGACTCATGTAGGCCGGCGTGCCGAGGAATTGCTCGAAGGCGGTGAAGAGGGTTTGATCCGTCAGCCGGCCTTGTGTGGCTTTGGCAATGCCGAAATCAATCACTTTGGGTGCGGCAACTCCATCTTGCTCGGTGACCAGGACGTTCGAGGGTTTAATGTCGCGATGGATGATGCCTTTCTGGTGCGCGTGCTGGATGGCCTTACAGACTTGGATGAACAGGTCCAGCCGTTGGCGCGTGGTGAGTTGGTGCTGATCGCAGTAATCCGTGATCCTGATGCCGCCGACCAGTTCCATGACGAAGTAAGGCCGGCCAGTTTCTGTGGCCCCGGCATCGAGCACTTTGGCAATGTTGGGATGGTCCATTAGGGCCAGCGCCTGGCGTTCGGCCTCGAAGCGCGCCACTACCTGCTTGGTGTCCATGCCGAGTTTGATGACCTTGAGCGCGACCCGCCGGTGGATGGGCTCCTTCTGTTCGGCCATATAGACCACACCACAACCGCCATGGCCGATTTCCTGGAGCAATTTGTACCGGCCAATCCGGTCTCCAGGTTTTTCCTTTAGCGGGGCGGTGAGGGCGGGGCTGTGACGACCCTCCGGTAATGAAGCGGTTTTCTCCAAGCCCAACCCCAACAGACATTGGGCGCAGAATCCCTCCGGGCTATCGGCGGGGATTGCCGTGCCGCATTCTTTGCATCTGTCGCCGGAGGCCATGGCTCTATTTCCTACAAACGGAATTGGAACGAAACCTTACAACTGGACTCGATCTAAGCGTTCTGCGTATCGCCGAATACCATTCGGCTTTGGACTGCGGCGAGAATCGCCGCTTTGAAAAGCAGCAATCCGGGCAGCCGTGCAAGGCAGGTTTGCAACCTGCGCGACGAAGCCTCGCAGTCGCACATCAGACTCATACAATTCAACTCCCCATCACCGAGATAAGGTAACGAATTTCTTCTTCCACCTCGGCTTCTGATGAGACCGTTTGCGCGACCTGTTCCCGCAGTAGCGCGCCAAAGCGCTGGCGCAAACGATGAATGGCGACGTCAATGGCGCCGACGGTGACTCCACGTTTGGCCGCCAGTTCCTCACGGGAGATATTGCCTCGGCCGTTCGGGAGGAATCCCTGCATCTCCTCAAACTGTTCGCGTTTCGCGGACGTGGAACATTCCGCCCGCAGGGCCGTCATCGTCCGTTCCAAAACAGCGAAGGCCCACCGGCGTTCGAACACCGCTTCGGGGGTACGGCTGTCGGCCGGTTCCAACGAGTAACGTGTCTCGGCGTCTGCGCCGTCCAGGGAGATGAGCGTTTGGCCAGCACCACGGCGTTGGGCATGGGCGCGTTCGCGTTCGTTGGCGAGGAAATTCTTGAGGCAGGCCAGGAGGAAGGAGCGAAACTTGCCGGCGTTGGGCCGGACATGCGCCAGAGAATCACGCTCCAGGAAACGGTAGAAGAACTCCTGGGCCAGGTCTTCCGCCTCATCCTGGGTCTTGCCCTGTCGCCGAATGAACCCGTAGATCGGAAGCCAGTAGGTCCGGCACAAATCGGCCAACGCTTCGTTGACCGTTGAACTGTTGGTCGCACGAGCCGCCAGCACCATCGTCCAGTGTGTGGTGTGGAATCCCATGGCCGTCGCAGCCGTTTCGGTGCGTCCATGGGAAAACCGGGTCACGAACCGACACTAACAGGTCCGATGCCCGAGTCAACGACGACCGAAAGGCGGAGATTGCGGGCGGTCGGCGACCAGTTGCCTTGCGTGCCCTCAGCGTAAGCGGCGCTGAATCGGTTAAGTCCAGCTTGGCCAGCAGTTTGTCGGTGGTTTTGTGCTTCGTCAGCGCGGTGAGCGTTTCCGCCGCTGGAAGTGGATGCATTTTCCAACAAACTGATTGCGCCGGTCGCGTCCCTGACTTTCCTTTTCATTCGCCCATAGGAGGGGTGACTGATAGCCTGTGCGCTCAACGAAATGGCGGCTCAACACAATAACGGTGGCGGCGCGGACGTGGTCGCGCAACTCAAGGCGGCGGCGAACATCCTGGAGCAGGCGGCCGCAAACCGCGCGCTCTTGGGGGCGCTGCCGGAGGCCGAGCGGACGCGGTTGCTCAAGGTGGCGGGCGAGATTTATGCGCCGGACGTCAGCGAGCGCCGCCGTTTGGTGAAGGCCACGGTGCGCCGGCGCAAAGCGGAGAAGTTGCAGCGCGACCAACGCAAGCTCAACGAGACGGGCATCCGCAAGCTGCGGCGCGAGAAGGTTTTCACCACCCCGAATGTATTTCCGCCGGAGAATTTCCAGCAGGAGGAAGTGCAGGACAATCCCGACTTCCGGGAAGTGGTTGAGCCGCAGAATTGCTACATCTGCAAACAGGATTACTCCACCCTCCATCATTTCTACGACCAGCTCTGTCCGGCCTGCGCGGAGTTGAATTTTCGCAAGCGGACCGAGACCGCGGATCTGCGCGGACGCGTGGCGCTGCTCACGGGCGGGCGCGTGAAGATCGGCTACCAGGCCGGCATCAAGCTGCTGCGGGCCGGGGCGCGCCTCATCGTCAGCACCCGATTTCCGCGCGACGCGGCGGTGCGCTACGCGGCGGAGCCGGATTTCCCGGACTGGGGCCAACGGCTGGAAATTTTCGGCCTGGATTTGCGCCACACTCCGAGCGTTGAAGCGTTCGGTCGCCACCTGCTGGCGACATATTCGCGGTTGGATTTCATCATCAACAACGCCTGCCAGACAGTGCGGCGGCCACCGGACTTCTACGCGCACATGCTGGAGCGGGAGAATGGGCCGCTGCACGATTTGCCGCCGGCAGCGGCGAGACTCCTTGGCGCTTACGAAGGGCTGCGGGGTTATCACTTGTTGCCGGAAGATGGTGGCCGCTGCGGTAACGGGGCTGAAAATGAGCTCTCGGCCAATCCGCTTCCTCACGTCGGCGGCCACCAATTTGATTCGGCGCTGGCGGGCCTCACTCATGCCGCCGGGCTTTCACAAGTTCCGCTGTTGCCCGAGGAGCTTGCCGCGCAACAGTCATTGTTTCCCGTGGGCAAACTCGATCAGGATTTGCAGCAGGTGGATTTGCGCGAGCGCAATTCCTGGCGGCTGCTGCTGGCGGAGGTGTCGTCCGTGGAATTGCTCGAGGTGCAACTCGTGAATGCCATCGCGCCGTTCCTCCTCAATGCCCGGCTCAAACCGCTTCTGCTCCGCACGCCGGAGCGCGACAAGCACATCGTGAACGTGTCGGCGGTGGAGGGGCAATTTTACCGGAAGTTCAAGACCACGCGCCATCCCCACACGAACATGGCCAAGGCCGCGCTCAATATGATGACGCGCACGGCGGCGGCGGATTATCACGCGGATGGCATCCACATGAACGCCGTGGACACCGGCTGGGTGACGGACGAGGACCCGGCGCACATTGCCACGCGCAAACAACAGGAGCATCGCTTTCATCCGCCGCTGGACATTGTGGACGGCGCGGCGCGCATCGTGGATCCGATCATCGCCGGGTTCAACACCGGCGAGCACGTCTGGGGAAAATTCCTGAAAGACTACCGCGAGACGGATTGGTGAGCGCGCCTGGCGCTTGGAGGATTGAAATCGCCCCGGCTGCGCTCAGGCGCGTTTCCCATTACCGCCGGGCCAACGCGCGCCCGGGTGCGCACTTATTTTTTATTTGAGTGAGTCGCGCGGGTGGCCCAAGCTGCCACTGCGAGACTCCGCAAATTTTTATGAAAACCATTCCTGTCCGCCGTCACGTCCTCCTGGCTTCCGCCATCGTCGCGTTGATGTTGCTGTCGCCGCCACGAGTTAAAGCCGCCCAGACCAATTTCATCAGCGCACTCGACCTCAGCCAGGTTCAACAAGGCTGGGGCAGCCCGCACGCGAACCTTTCGGTGGAAGGCCGTCCGTTATCCATTGGTGGACGGAAATTCACGAACGGCCTGGGCACCCACGCCGACAGCGAATTCAACCTGGATCTGGGCGGCCGCGCCACGAGCTTTTCCGCCTGGGTGGGCGTGGACGATGAAGTCGGCCCGGGGCGGGGCGGGGTGGTTTTCAAACTGATCGGCGACGGCGGCAAATTGCTTTGGGAGAGCAGGGAATTGCAGGCCGGCGACGCGGCGCAGCCGGTCACGGTGGATTTGTCCGGCGTGAAACGGTTGACCCTGCTGGTGGAAGGCGGTGACAGCATGTCGTTTGATCATGCGGACTGGGCGGAGGCGCAAGTTGTCAGTTCGCGACGCAACCGCATCCGGGCGGTGCCGGCCCTCAAGGAAGAAGCGGTGATTCTCACGCCCAAGTCTTCACCGCGGCCACGCATCAACAGCGCGCGGGTATTCGGCGTGCGTCCCGGCGCACCGTTTCTCTACACCGTGGCGGCGACGGGCGATCGGCCCATGACTTTCGCGGCGGCGGATTTGCCGGTAGGTTTGCAACTCGATGCGAAATCGGGTCGGATCACCGGCCGCTTGTCGCACCCGGGCGAAAGCGTGGTGACGTTGTCCGCCAAAAACAAACGCGGAACGGCGACACAAACGCTGAAGATCATTTGCGGTCCGCAGATTGCGCTCACGCCGGCCCTCGGCTGGAACAGTTGGAATTGTTTCGCCTCGGCCGTTTCCGCCGAGAAGGTGAAGGCGGCGGCCGACGCCATGGTTGCCAGCGGCCTCATCAATCACGGCTGGACGTACATCAACATTGATGACTACTGGGAGGTGAATCGCGACTCGAAGGATCCGACCTTGCAAGGGCCGCATCGGGATGCCGCCGGGAGAATCATGCCGAACCCGCGTTTTCCCGACATGAAGGGGCTGGCTGATTACGTTCACGCCAAGGGATTGAAGATCGGATTGTATTCGTCGCCAGGGCCGTGGACCTGCGGCGGGTGCGTGGCCAGTTGGCAGCACGAAACCCAGGATGCGCAATCCTACGCCGAGTGGGGTTTTGACTACCTGAAATACGACTGGTGCAGTTATGGGGAAATTGACAAGGGCGACACGCTGGCCGGGTTGCAAAAGCCCTACCGGGTCATGCGCGCCGCGCTGGATCAGCAGCAGCGCGACATTTTGTTCAGCTTTTGCCAGTACGGCATGGGGGACGTTTGGAAATGGGGCGCGGAAGTCGGCGGCAATTCCTGGCGCACGACCGGGGACATCAATGATTCCTGGAGCAGCATGGCGGGCATCGGCTTCAACCAGAACGGCCATGAGAAATACGCCGGCCCGGGACACTTCAACGACCCCGACATGCTCGTCGTCGGCAAAGTCGGTTGGGGGCCGAACCTGCACCCCACACACCTCACGCCGAACGAGCAATACACGCACATCAGTCTCTGGTGTCTGCTCACCGCGCCGTTGCTCATTGGTTGCGACATGACGCAGTTGGATGCCTTCACGTTGAACCTGCTGAGCAACGACGAAGTCCTCGAAGTGGATCAAGACCCGTTGGGCCGGCAAGCCGCGCGCGTGGCGAAGCGCGACTCGTTGGAAGTCTGGGCCAAGGACATGGAGGATGGCTCGAAAGCGGTGGGCTTGTTCAACCGGGGTTATGGCGCCTCTCCGGTGACCGTGTCCTGGTCGGAACTCCAGCTCGCCGGCAGACAAAAAGTTCGCGACCTCTGGCGTCAGAAAGACCTGGGCAAATACAGGGATTCGTTCACCGCCGAAGTTCCACGGCACGGCGTCGTGCTCGTGCGCCTCTGGCCAGTGAAATGATGCTGCGGTCAGCCCGCCAGATCAATTCGCTGGGCTCGAAGTTTCATTCGGAGCGAGACGTTTAACCTTGGGCTGCGACTGCCCGCCCGGAATGGACAAAGCTACGAAGTCCGACATGCGGTAGTTGGTTATGGGAGTGGGATTGCTCGAAACGATGGCAACCCTGGCGGGGAAACTCCATTCCGGATCGTAGGTGACGTGAGCCAGCTTTACGCCCTGCGACTCAACAGCCATGATCATGGCAAATACCTCCTCCGGAGTCGGAAAATCAGTGGAGTCGTAGCTGGTCGTGGGAAATCCGTTGGCGGTTACGCCCGACACCGTCTTGACTCCGTTGGATATAGTCACTGTGCCCGAGAGCACCGTTCCCCCTGCGTCAAACTTTGTGTTCTGAAACAGATATTGGTATTGAGGCGGGCGGATGGATTGCCAGGAACCCAATGCTCCGGCCACCATGACGCCCGGCCTGCGCGCCCGGTAAAACCGGACAAGCGAATTGCCCGGCGGATAATCCACAAACGGACCAGTGCTGTTGGTCGTCAACAGATTCACGATCGGTTGCCAGCTCGCCAGATCGGTGGATGTTTCCAGCAGCACCCAATTGGTTGAATAGGGCCGGATAGACAACGCGACAGACTGAGGAATTTGCGAGGACGCATGGAGCATGATTTCCGGCGCTTGGCCACGCGCTGCAATCTCAGCGTAATTCACTAACGCGAGCAGCCAGGAGGCAGTAAAAAGTCCGAGACGCGTCATGTCAGGCTGAACTCAATGGCGGTGAAAAGCCAGCGGAGCTGGTGTGCTCCGGTGCCCGCTTGAGTTGCTTCCCGCTACCGCTGTGTAAGGGCAGGGCGGCAAACCACAGATCGCTGAATCCAGGTTGCCCACGAAAAAATGAAGTGCCGAATGCATTAAGCCCTTCATACTCCGTCGCCCCAGAACCGTCCAGTCACAATTCTAACGAGTTGCTCTGTAAGGAAAGCCGGGGCTGTTTTCCGCGGAGCTAGCTGCTGAAGAGTGTTGTCAAGCAGCCGATGAGCAAAATCGCAAGCGCTGTGGAGGCTCCGACGATCGCATATTTTGCGAATGTCACCAATCGAGCATCCAACTCGTCTCGGTGGCGGATGACACCAACGGCCCAGTAAAGATGCCAGATCAGGACGACGCCCAGAACCAGCCAACTCACTGATTCAGCGAGTTGGCTGAGCGATTTTTGGTGCATCCATTCAAAGATACGCCCGATGCAGGCGATGACACCGTACGCAATCCAAAGTTGAAGCGGTCGGATTCGCCCGGCGCGCTGCGGTCGTCTCGCGTAAACTTCACCAGGGATCGCCTGCCACGCTTCCCATCCGAGGAGGCCAACAATGCAAGGGACGGTTATCGCCGCAACGCCTGCCATTGCGACAATCGCCAACAGGGTGATGTAGATAAGGCTCATACTTGTCTGTCAACAATGCCAGGCAGGTTTGAGATTTTGAGCTTACCCGGATGCATAACGGCACTCTATGCCTGGCGCGGTTTTTCGTCCAGTGTCCCTTGGATGCAGCAAACTTGTGGTACTCAGAGGTTGAATCCGTCACCCTTCCTGAAAGGCAAGAGATTCTGGCGGGCCGAAATCTCCCCGGTTTATTTGGCGCTGGTGGACTGAAGATACGTGATGAGCGCGGCGAGTTCCGTGGGCGTGATGTTGGCCACCAGACCTTCCGGCATGATGGACTTGTCGCGCTTTTGTCGCAGGGCAATATCGGACTTTTCCAGAATGGTGGAAGTACCGGCCACGCTGCGCACTTCGACCGAATCGCCGCCTTCCTTGACCACGAAACCTTCCAGCTCGTCATCGTTCTTCATTTTGAAAAACTGGGACTCGAAGCCTTGCGCGATCTTGGCGTTGGGCTTGAGCACGGATTCGCACAACTCCGCCCGTGTGTAACGCGCGCCAATCCCGCCGAGCATCGGGCCCTTCGGCGGCTCCGTTGGCGATACGGTGTGGCAAACCACGCAGCCTTGCTTGAGGAAGAGTTGCCCGCCGAGGGTGGCGTCGCCTTTGGTGGCCAGCACCTGTTTGACCACATCCTCGTATTTCATCGCGCCGATGAGTTGTTCCCCGGAGACGCCGGGCTGGTTGCTGTCGAGACTCGCCAGCGCCAGTTGGGCTGCTTTCGCCACGGTTGGGCTGGGATTTTTCAATTGCTCGCGCACCTGCGGCGCCAACTGCGTGGCGCGCGTATGGCTGATCACGTTGATCAGACTGACCGCCTGATCGGGATGGTCCCACAGCTTGGCGACCGCGGCCTGCGCCGATTCCTTGGCCTTGGTGTCATTGATGATGGTGCTGGTGATGAGGTTGACCAACACCGTGTCGCCCAGGGTGCGGCGAGCCGGGTCCGGGTCACGGGCCAGGCGGGCGAAGTAACCGATGTGATGCGTATGCCGCGAGTCGCGGGTGAATTCCTCCCAGACGCTGGCGAGCGCGCCGTGCGGTTCCGCGGCCGCCAGCGGAACGAACGCCTCGCACACCGCCGTAAAGTTTTTCTCCGAGATGCTGTTCAACATGCGCAATGCGCGCGCGCGCTGCTCGGGCGTCTCCGTGCTGGAAGTGGCAATCGTGGTGAGAACCTTCACCAACTCCTCCGGCACGGGCGCTTTGGGCGACAACAAGGGAGCAATGACGTCGAGCCGGGAAGCGGTGTCCTGGCCGGCCTTGCTCAGCAGCAGTTCAGAGAATCCCGGAAAGGTGATCTTCATCCGCATCAACGCGGTGACGAAAGCCTGCGCCTCCGCGCCCTGTGCGGCTTCGAGTTGTTGCTTCAACGCAGCTTCGATCTTGTCGCTCTCCGCCCAACGCACCGGTTTGAAGAGCGGGCCGCTCGTGTCCGGGCGCGTGCCCCACCACATTTTGGGATCGGTGTAGGGCGCCTCCTGCATGTCCAGCCGCGCGAGCGTCGTGTAGATTTGCTGCTGCAACTCACCGTGCGATGAAGCCAGTCGCGTCAACAAGCCATCCACCACCGCCGGCTCGTACAGCGCCTGGAGCACGCGCAGCGCGCCGCGATGATACGGGGCGTCAGTTGCATCCAGCGCGCGCAAACACACGTCGTACGGCTTCAACCATCGGAGGGCCTGCACCGCGATGTGGGCGACGGTGTAGTCGGTGTCCGCCGTGCGGAGCAGGAGCGCCGGCGCGGCTTCGGTCTTGCCCAGATGGCCGAGGGCGGTGACCGCCTGGAGGCGGACGCGCGGGTGCGGGTCGTTCAGCGCGTCCAGCAACGGTTGGGTTGGCACCTGCGCCGCGAGCCGTGGGTCATCGCCCAGCGCCTTGAGAATGTATTCCCGTAAATCCTCCGCGCTGAGAAAACTCAGGAGCACCGGGATGGAGTTCGCTCCGTCCAGTTGTTTGAGCGTAAAAATGGCGGCGACCCGCGCGCCCGGATTGTGGTTGCGCGCGATGATCTCCACCAAACCCTGCGCCACTCCGGGTTGGTTTCCGCGCGCGAGCAATTCACGCTGCGCGGCCTGTCGCCATACGGCGCTGCCGGAGCCGACGGCTGCCACCAGTTGCGCCGGGGTGAGTTTATTGAAATCGGGGACGGTGACCGGCGGCGCGTCCCGGGCGGTGAGTTGAATGACGTAGCCGACGTTCGGGCCGGCGTACGTGAAAGTCGCGCCGTCCCAGCTCGCCGCGTAGAGATGGCCCGCGCCATCCACGTCCAGGTCGGTGCCGCGGGTCATGGTCATGAACCGTTTGGTGTCCGCCTTCCAGGTGGCGCCCGCCGGGGTGAGCGGGTGCAGATCAATCTCGTTGCGCCCCCACTCGACGGTATAAAGACCATACGCCCACGCTTTGGGGAGCACGGGTTCATCAATGAAAATCGAGACCACCGGCGAACCACCACCGAAGTCAATCAACGCCGGAATGATTTCATCGGAGAAATTTCGGAACAACGCCGGATAACCCATTTGCGCGCCAAACGGCACAAAACTGAGCCGGTCGTTCCAATCATCCCCGTCATTGGTGTTGTCGCGGGTGAACAATTCCAGGGTGGGACTGATCGCCACGTCGAGAATGTTCCGCGTGCCGCGCGCGGCCATTTCCATGCCGCTGCCATCGGGCCGGATGCGCAGGATGCCGCCGCCCCGCAATTCAAACGCGCTACCGTCCTTGCCCGTCGCGCGCACGGCGCCGTAGTCACCACAGGCGACGTAAATCCAGCCGTCCATCCCCAGGCGGATGCCGTTGATGGTGTGATCCGCGCCGCGAAAACCCAGGTCGAAACCGAGACCGGAGATCAGCGTCTCCTGGCGATTGGCCACGCCGACATTGTTGTCGTCGTGATACGCCGTGAGAAAAGGCGGGTGCATGACATACAGCGTGCGAGTGCTCGCGTCCCACGCCACACCGCGCGGGCTGTCCATCCGGGCAAAGGTGGAGAACTGGTCCGCCTTGCCGTCGCCATTGGTATCCCGGCAGCGGACGACGCGCCCGCGCCCCGGCTCGCGATCCAGCGATCCGTTCTCGTCGCAACCGACAAACAGAGTTCCATCCGGCGCGGCGCTGATGAAAATCGGGTAGGACACATCCGGCGGCGAGGCGAACACCGTCGCCCTGAACTCCGGCGGATAGGTGATCCGCTTGAGAATCTCATCGTCGGTCAGCCGGCGGTCGTTCTCGGCGAACAGGGAAGTGGATAGGGTCAGGGCCGCAATCACGGCGGCAGTCAGCTTGAAATATCTCATTGCGCTTGCGTTGTCTGGTCAGTGGTCGAGCGCGGGATGTTATCCTGGAGTCAGGGTGAAAACCAAGGGGAGATTTGTCTGAATTCAAATCTGGCGAAGCCAGCGACCAACCGTGCGGGCGCGAATGGCCATCGCTCTCCAGCACGCGAAGTTTCTCTCCTGTCTTCACGCGAGAGCGGGCGGGAATGTATTTCCTTGCGTCCCAGGCACTGTTCGCACACGCCACTTCACTCGTGATGATTATTACCATCGGCCCGATGCTTCTTGTATTCCTCCACCAGTTTTGACTCCGCGTCGCGCGGCATTTCCTCGTAGTGACTGAAATCCTCGGCATGGACTCCGCGTCCGCCGGTGAGCGAGCGCAATGTGCTCGAGTAGCGATACATCTCCTTTGCCGGCACGTGCGCCTTGATGACCTGGAAACTGCCTTCCACTTCCATGCCCTGGATTTTCCCGCGCCGGCTGGAGAGATCGCCCATCACCTTGCCCAGGCAATCTTCCGGGATGCGAATCTCGATGGTGTTGATGGGCTCCAACAGGCACGGCCGGGCGGCGGCGAACGCTTCCCGGAAGGCGAAATAACCAGCTATTTCCGCAAATACAACGTGCCGAGGCCGACCGTCGGATCGACTTCATAGTGTTCGTGAAGGTAAGCGGAGATGTGGAACTCCTGTTCCCAGTCCGATAAAAGGAGAATTTGTTCCGGCCGATAATTCTCCAAGCATTCGGTGATCTTCCGTTCATCTGTTTGGTGCGACCAAATCCGCTTCTTGGCCATGACAGCCAGTTCTGGTGGCACCGGCAAACCGGCCCAAAACGGATAGATCACCCGATCGGCAACGGCCCAATGCGTCTGCGCAGCAAGTCGCCTAAGCGCGGTTACGCTTGGATCTTCCGCTGCCAGAGGAGACGCCGAGAGTTCTCTCAACTCGAACCATGCCCTTTGCGGGACAAACTCGAAGGCCATGGCAACGGCCGCCGACCAGATCACAGACGCGATTCCCAAACGCATCTTCGTCGCCAGGGAAGCGCCGGGGCTGTGTTGCCAGAGCGCTCGCAACGAGTCCACGATTCCCACAGCGCCCAGCCACGCCAGCGGTATCGCGAAGTGCAGGTGGTAGTAATACCAGTACGGCTTGTGGCACAAGTGAATCAGCCAAACGGTCAGCAATAGCGCCAAGGGAAACCGGTGCTTCCAGATTCGTTTCCATTGGATGACCGCCAGCCCCGCGATGGCTGGGAACGCCAGGCCAAGATCGCCCATCAGTGACTCCAGCCTAAACCCGAGTGGCTCGACAGCGTTTTGTGTCCCGGCCGAAAAATGCGACGACCAAAAGACTGCCACCGTACCGGGGCCGTAAAACAGAATCGCGACCACGCCGAATGCTGTCATGCCCGCGCCCGACCAGATCAACAATTCCAGGACCAACGCGCGAAAAGGCCTCGGTTCGATTCCAAGACGGGCCTTTCCGATCCGTCGCACCAGAAATTCCAAGGCCAGCGCCGGAAGAAAAATTGCCGCAGTTGCCTTGACTTGCATGGCGCAGCCGAAAACGATACCTGAAACACTGAGCCACGTTCGGCCCTTTCCATTCCAGTACTGTAAGCACGCCCATGCAGAAGCGAGCGCAACGGTCATCGCCGGGACTTCGAGCATCACCGAGACACTTAGTTGGAGAAAGAACGAAGACGAAATGAGCAGTGCCACCGCAACACACGCCGCGATCCGTCCGGATCGTTCGGTCACGAGTCTGTAGAGCAACGCAACGAGCGCGGCCGCAAACGCCACGGCAAGCAGACGCCCAACAAAAACCGATGGACCAAACAAACGAAACAGTAGCGCCAACAACTCCGTGTGGAGTGGCGGTTGGTCGTTCCAGAATCCGGCACGGTAGAGGGGATGCCCGAGGCTTACCAGGAACGCCTTCATCAATTCGTACCCCTCGTCCGTCCCAAATTCCAAAGCGGTCCGCAGCGGCAGGGCGACGACAAGGACGGAGCCAAATGCAAGCGGGAGCATCCAGTCCACCACGGGACCCCAGGCTCGAAGTTTCATCCTGCCCACCTGAAATTGACGAAACGCCAAAGCAAGACAAGGTGCAATGCGAGACTGCACAGCACCAAAAGAACGAGGGGCCACTTTCGTTTCAAGCCGCTGAAGAAGAATGCCACCGCAATGAAGCACGGAAATACGCACGATTCAAACCGCGTGAATGAGGTGAACGTGCCGCTCATGGCAGGAAGAATGCCCAGCGCATACGTCCAGATCAACTGGTCCTTTCCGAGCCGCCAGATCACCGGCAATGAGTAGAGCAACAGGAGAAAAAAATACCGATCCAGAACGGAGCCACTGAAATCGTGCCAGGTTGTTGGCTGGGTGAAGCCAAGGACGAATCTGGGCACATTCCAAAGATTGCTGATCGAATGCACCCCCCAATACTTCTGCGCCAGCATGCCCTCGAATGGATTTCTCGTCCAAAGCCACATAAGTCCCAGATAAGCTGACCAGCCAAGCAGCGGGGCAGCCAGAAGCAGTGCCGCGCGCCAAGTGTTGCCACAGGCATGGTCGCCCCCTGCCTCGGATGGGGAGAGGGATAGAGTGAGGCGTTGTCGCTCAATTTTGAACCATTGCCACCGTTCCAGCCATTGCCAAGGCTGACGCATCAGCCAATGCCAAGCAATCGGCAAAAGCGTGAATACTCCGACCGCGCGTGACAGCGGCAGCAGAAACGCCGCGGCCAACGCCAGCTTAAAAAGATGCCGCTCCAGCCCGAGCCACAGCAACATCAGCAGCAGAAAAAACAACGATTCGCTGTAAATGAACTGAAAGAAGAGCGAGCCCGGAAAAACAATCATCAAAACCAGCGCAAGTAGGGCAACATTTTTCCCAAACCGCCTGGCGCTTAAGTGATAAAAAATCATCCACCCCGCGAGCGAAAAACTGTTTGCGAGCAGCATGCCGGCAATCCAGTGGTTGCCGCCGGTGAACACTGAAAACCAATGAATGGTCAACGGCCACAACGGATAGAACGCGCACGACTTCGCCCCTGCCGAGTATCCGGCCTCGCTAAGAAACAGATAATGCTGCGCGTCCCATGTGGCGAAATGTCTGGCAAACCTTCCTTTATGTTCCGTCTTCCACGCCGAAGCGCTTCCGCTGAACCAACTGGCATCAATTTGCCCGGCCTTTTCTTCATCGAAGTCAGAATGCGTCCACAGTGCGCCGCAAACCATCCCCAAATAGAGAATCTTGAACAACAACAACCACCCGCCAACTAAAATGGCGTGTTCAAAATTCCGCATTTGGGAAAAGCGAGCGAAACGCATCCCCGAATTGGGCGCTACGGAAGGGTTCATTGCCAAGCGAATTTGTCGGGTCGTCCAGCGAATTCGTGATCTGCTTCAGGAAAAGGGTTCTTTGCCAGAGGGTCGGCTCGGTGTCGCTGCGGAACTGGAAAAACGCACAGTACTCCGGTGATCGGATGCAAAACTGCACCGGGTCACGGTCCCCATTTTGCGCCGCGATGACCACCTGATTCCCAGTCTTACGGAACAGGGACTCGCCATCAGACCACCCCTCCGTTTCTTTTCCGGCGACGTAATCTATCAAAGTGGGAAACAGATCTACATGCGACGCGGTCGGCGGTCGCCGGTGAGCTTGGTTCATCGGCTCCGTTCCCGGTGGAAAACGCAGGAGAAACGGGATTTCGGTTTGCGGGCGATAAATATTGCTCGCGTGCAGCAATTTGCCGTGCTCAAGAAATTCTTCCCCATGGTCGCCCAAGGCACAGATCACGGATGAATCATATCGAGCCGTCCGCTTCAGGCATTGGAACAAGTCCCCCACAAGCGCGTCTTCGAAATTGACCGCATTGAGGTAGCGATTCCGGATGAGCGTGAGCCGTTCGGGGACGATTCTGAAGTCCGAGTAATTCCAGGCTTTGGCATAAGGGACGAACTTGGCCGGATGCGACTCCGGCCAAGAATAATCATGATGCGTGCAGTGATAGAAAATCAAAAAGAGTCGTCCCCCGCGGGTTCGAGGAATTTCTTCCAGAACCGCCTTGTTCACGGCGCCATCGCGTTCAGGAACGCCGTGGATGCCCTGCTTCTCGGCATCAAACATCTGGTCGCATAGGGCAAGATCGCTGCCGAAACTCATGACATCCACATCATGGTAATCGAGTGTGCTGCTGCAAAAAACCAACACCTTGTAACCCCAGCTTCGCAACAGGGCTATCGGACGGCTGCCGGCGTGCCACGCGGCGCGTTTCTCAATGCCGAAGTAAAGGGCATGATTTCCGGTCAGGATTGAATACCATGAGGTATGGCTGGAGTTGCTGGCAGCAAAGGCCGCGTTCAGCGGGAAACACTCCTTCGAGAACTCCGTCAGATTGGGAGCGGTTTCGCCATTGATGCAATCAGCGCGCGTGCTCTCAAGCAAGATGATGAAAATATCCGGCAGTATTTCGGGCCGGGTCTTGGGAAACGAAATCACGGGAGCGTTCTCGTTGCCAGGAGGCCGCAGCTTCACGTTGGAATATTTGACGCCTTTGATGGCTGGTTTCCAACCCACCTGGAATGGCAGTGAGGCGATCACGTCGTGAAATCTCGAATCCCAGCCTTTTCGAGCGTCCATCGCTTTCAATGCCACACTGCCGCCCCAAGCCGCACTCATCACTAACAAGAGATTCCATGCCTTAACCGAACGCGACGAACGGGCCGTGCAGCGCACCGCGGCAAAAACGAAGAGCGGCAGGAACACAAGCACGAGGCCGGATCCAACCAGGTAGCGGTGCAAGACAGCGGAAGAAACGCCGGTAGCCGACCAGATGGCTGGCACTCGCGCGAGCCCATCCTCGAATAGCAGCTCCAACGCGCGTCCCAGATGAATCTGCAGGTTCTTGTAAACAATGGAATCCAGATACAGGCCCGCAAAAAAAAGGTGGATCAAATTGGCGCAAGCAACATGTGCCGCTCGACTGAACTTGGACGCGACCCACCCGTCCACCGCGGCAATGGCGGCGAGAATGACCACGGATTGCAGCAGGACAAAACCCCAAGCCAGCAGTTCGCCGTTCCCACGCGGAAACCGGACATTAAGTGTCGCCAGATACCCGATCCACGCGTAGTAAGCAAAACAGGGGTACCACAGCAACGGATTCAGGGAAACGGGTGCATTGCAGGCCGTTGCGACCATGTGTGCCAGCGGTGAGATGGCGCGAACCCAGCGAAGCCTGCCCAAACAGCTTCCGCTAGCGTTGATCCCAATTCTGGTTTCCAGTTTCATTGCTTCGACGCACCACCACCGGCCGCGGGCCGGCCCCATCCAAATTTGAGGGTCATGCCGAAGTTCCAAAGGCTGACCAGAAAAATCGAAACCAAATTAGCCGCATAGACGTTCATTCCAAGGCCACGCACCTGAGCGTTGAGCAGCAGCACGCTCAGTCCAATGCCCGCCGCGCAAATGACGTTGAATTTGCACAGCCGCGACAACCTCGCGCGCACTCCAGCGCTGACGGCCGCCTGCTCGCGGAAGGTCCACAACTCATTCCAAATGAAGTTGTTCAGCAACGCGATTTCTGCCGCGAGCGCTTTACTGAGCGTCAGAGGCCAATGGAGCGTTCGCGCGTCGGCGAGCAGAAACAGCGCGGCCATATCCACAAGGACGCCAGTTCCGCCAACGCAACCGAACTGCAGGTACCGCAGGGCCGTTCTGAAGGTTGGCGGACTCACTCTGAAAATGCCCGGCGCCCGCGCTTTCGAGACGCTCTCCCCATCCGATGGATTGAGGGGGTTCGCTCGCTGCATGAATATGGGTTTCTTCAAGGAACTGCCGTTGCGCTTGCGGACGTTCGCCGTTGCAACCACACAATATCCTGGTTACCCGGCTGAATCTTGTGCGTCAGATAATCCTTAGGGTCGCTTCGGTAGTTGCTCGGGATTTTCGTCCGCGGGTCCAGCCAGCGATGAATTTCGGAGTGCCCGTCCGCAAACGCGAGGCCGGCGGAGCCGTTGTGATACCGGCCCGGCCAATCAATGATCTGCTCCGGCTGCGTCATGGCCACTGCGAAAGCGGCGTCATTGATCAGATGCTCATCTTCATCCACCAAGACCCACAGCGTTGCAGGCGACGGCGCGGTCATGTCCGCAAAACGCCCGTACGTGCGCCATGGGTTGTTGGCCGTGTTGCCGTGTTTGCCGTCCAGCCAGGGCGCATCAACCGCCGCCTGCGGAGGCAAAGGCTTCGTTCCCACCGCCTGGCTCATGGAATATGTCCTGACCCGTGGGTAGCTGACCCCGCCGATGACCGCCGTGCTGCGATCCGCCGGGCATTTGTAAAGACTGGGCGCAGCTTTCGTGTAAGGCGCCAGCTTGGCATACCGGGGGTCGGTCAAGAAAAGCGTATTAGTTGCCTCGGTAGCAATTCGCATTGAGCCTCTCACCCAACTTTGGTTGGTCCCATGCTCGGGATTCGGCGGCAACCAATCACCGTAATCGCCCGCATAGAGGTGAATCGCCACCATCAACTGCTTGCCGTTATTCAGGCAGTAGATCCCTTGCGCCTTCTGCTTTGCTTTGGAAAGCGCCGGGAAAACGAGCGCGGCCAGAACCCCGATAACCGCAATGACAACGAGCAACTCGATCAGCGTGAACGCCCGGGCCGAGGCCCCGGAAACCTGCGAGGTTTGCGTAGAACGCAAATAATTTGGCTGCGGGCGCATGAAATACATTTCAGTTGGCAGAACCAGAAGTGTTGCCGACATCAATCAGCTCCGAGCCTCGGGCTGAAAGGCAGCCTGTTACAATCAGCAGACTGCCTGCAAACAATGCCAACGCGAGTGCGAGCATCAAGCTGTCCGTTTCCGTCGGAGCCAGCGGCGACCACCGGGCGAGGTAGCCAAGACAATGGCAAGGCATCGTCACGCCGAGCAGCTTGAATCCGGCCCGATACAGCAGCACCGAGGAGCTGAACCAAAAGATGGGTACCGCCTTTCGTTGCGCCGGACGCAGCATTACGATCAGAGCGACCAGGACTAGTTCCGCAAGCCCTCCAACCAAGAGCAACTGCCGGATCGTCAGAAAAGTGAAAATGGGATCGGCCCCGGCGTATTGCGGCATAGGTTTTAGGAATGCCACGATTTTGCCGAACCCCGTGAAAAGGAGAAGAACCGCTGCTAAACCGCAGAAGACTTTCACGAGAACTCGTGGCTTCATTTGCTTGGTTTTTTACTTACAAATCGCGCTGCGAGATTGTGCCTCAAACGTGCGCTACCTGCGCTGCGGGAACGCGGCGGCTCCGCCCCTCGTAAGCAGGCCGCCGCGCATTTTGAGGCAACTTCAGACGTTAACTGCCACCGGTACAGTTACTATATGTTGTCTCGTAAACTGTCATCTGCACATGTCGGCTTGGACCTACGCAGGCGCAGGTTTGACTGCAATAGTCCGACGGACTGTCATACACAGTGCACCAAACCAGCGTTCCTCCTTGGTTCCACCAGTCTTTTGTCAGACAATTCGCGTTTGCGGCATACTTGCAAAAAAGCGGTTGACCGTCGCTTTCAATGCGTGTGCAAGCTTGGCCGTAACTTTGACATGGGACGGCGCTGCCGCACGTATCAGACACGGTTGATGGTTGGCTGCTGCCACAAGGGCCAGCAAGTCCCGAGCTTGTGCTCAGAATTATGGCGGCAGAGAGCAACGGCAGTACCGCATGGCATAGCATGTTTCGGCTTAACACATTTGTTTTCATGTTTAGTTCCTTACCGTGGTTGTTTTGTTTGTTGTTTTGTTCGTGCGACCATGCCTGCGGCCCAACACCAGCCACAGGCAAATTACGGACAAACCGAGGAAACTCACCCAAAAGAAGGACTTGGAGGCGTAGGAAACGGGAGGGCGCGGCCCCGTGAGCCTTTGCGCCGCATCCGCTTCGTAACGCAAGGCATACGCGTATTCGGGCAGCGCTTTTATCGCTGAACGCGGCAGCCAGCCGTTCGTCCCGACATAGTTCACCAGCCAAACGCGCCGCTTGTCTGTAATCAGCCGCCGGTCCGCGACTGAGGTAATCCCAATGACCTTCGGCTTGAACGAGTCAATCGCTACGTCCAGGGAGATGTTCGTAACGGTAAAGGCGTAGTACTTGTAGAGGAAACATCCCAAACTACCATCTTCGGAGGGCCGCATTTGAGGCTGATACAGCTCCAGATGGAACTCGACCGGGAGCAGCAGCCCACCAACGGTGGTGGTTTTATCAACGCGATACACGACGTTGGTAAATCCTTCGGCCGCGGCCCCCCGGTATGCACTCTTTAACGGAGCCATAACCATCGGACCATTGTCCCAGTCGGGCCAATAATAGTCCCATCCTTCGTTGACCTGATCAATGCGCTCGGGAATAAACGGAGGTTCACGGCGGCGGCTCCAGTAGGAGGGTTGTTCGATCGGTACATACCGTAGCCGGTCATCTCCGGTGAGGAAAAGTGGGAGACGCTTGCTTCCAGCGTGTTCCCTGTCTCCGAGCAGTCCCCCTGACTGAAAAGCCCACCAAAGGATTGTGGCTTCTTCGCAAATTCGGGAATTTCCAAGTGTGCCCGGATGAGCAAAGGCGATCCCGCTGTTCAGAGGTGTCCTGCCGGTTTTGGCCGCTTGTTGGCGAGAGCTTGATTCACACAAACTGTACTCGTAAACGTCTGCGCCATCACATCCGATTTCCAGATAGTCCGGAGGAGGGCTCCAACTGAAGCCCTGAATGTGCAGACGAGCCAGCCACTGAGTGCATGAATGGACAACAATGCTGAAGTCGGTGTTGTCAAAGTGAGGTGTGGTATTCGTTTTACCAGTAAACGCGCCCGGGAAAATCGTCGTCTTCGAGAAGCCGTCCACCCGAAAATCTACGGCCAGACCGGGTTGCTCCGAAACCACCAGGAAGCTCGTCGTCAGCAGCGCGTACAGAAGGCGGAGATGACACACCGTTTGCTTACCTTCTCCTACCTGTTTGGTTCGCTCGTTCATTTCATGGATGAGGCGGGGTTTGTTCGGTTGCCCCCAACTTTTCACGCTGCTTCATCAGTTGCACGGCCAGCCGGTTTTGCCCGTGCGCAAGCGCGAACGACATTTCCATCTCCAGAACTCTGTCCGCCTGGCCGAACTCCCCATTTTTGGCGTAAGCCGTTTGGAGCGTGTCGAGCACATCGCGGTTCGTGAAGCCGCTGAGTTTGCAGGCTTTCTCCGCCATCGCAACGATTGCGGGATCAAGCTTTTCCCCGGGAGTGTTGGTCTTCATCAACTCCCAGGCCACATTGTTGAGGGCGATGTAGTTCTCCGGGCAAACCTGCAACGTGTACCCGAACAGGCTCACGCTGTCGTGCCAGCGCGGAACCTGAGCGCGGGTAAAACCAATCAACGCAACGATCGCCGCGCCACAGAGCACGGAAACCACCTGCTTCCCGCCGCGATGCACGGCAAAGCCCCCGAAAACACAGGCCACGAACAGCCCAATGAACGGAAGATAGGCATAGCGATCGGCCAAGCGCGCCACTCCGTGAGGGACGATATTTATGACCGGCAAAAGCATCACCACGAACCACAGCGTGCCGCAGCACACCGGGTGCAATTTTCTTAACGCAACGAACGCCGGAACGAAGCCGCCGAGTACCGTCAGCAGACGCACATCGGGGGCAACCTGTCCCGGCGGATAAAAAGGAATCAGATGCACCGGGACGAAAGCGGTGCACAAATACTCCGCGTAACCGGAGAACACGCTCAAAGTCCGTTCGGCCACCGAGGTCGAAGCTACGGCCGCCACGTTTCCGATCCGGTTCTCTGCCGAAAACGTCAGCACCGAGAAGACGAGCGCCACGGCGAAGTACGGGATTTTCTCGCGCAGCAAAGGCAGTGCGCGTTCTCTGATTAACCGGATGCTCCGACATTCGATACCCTCGATCCGATTCAGCGGCCAGAAGTCCAGCAAAAGCAAGACGAAGGGCAGGGTAAGGGACATCGGTTTACAAAGCAGCGAGGCGACATATACCGACAAGCTGGCGAGCAAGTAGCGGGTCCGACCCGATTTCACGAAAACGACGTAAAGCCAAAGCGCGGCGAGGAAGAAGAAAGCGTTCAACAACCCCTTGCGCTCGGTGGCCCATGCCACCGACTCCACATTTACTGGATGCACCGCAAATAGCGCGGCCACCAGACCGCTCGCCAGGAGATTGCCGCTCGCGGATGCGAACAAGAGAAACAGCAGGATGACGTTGCAAGCATGGAGTCCCAGGCTAACCGAATGAAACCATCGCGGATTTATCCCCGCAACTGTGGAATCCAGCATGAACGAGAGCGTCGGAATCGCGTGGACATAGCCATCGTCGGCGCCAAAAAGCGCGTACTTCAATCCTCCAAGAGTCACGCCTTGCTGGACATAGCTGTTCTCGGTAATGGAGGCCGGGTCGTCGTAATTGACAAATCCGTTCTGCAAGGCCTGGACATGTGCCGCCAATACGAGCGTCACCAAGAGACCGCAAACCACCCAGCGTAGGGCTGTTCCTGACGTTGCCGTCTTGTTGACGACATCGGCGATAACGCTCGTGCTTGCTCTTAATGAACTCTCCATAGCCCCGTTCTCCTGACGTGAGACGTGAGACGTGAGACGTGAGACGTGAGACGTGAGACGTGAGACGTGAGACGTG
>CAZLOH010000039.1:47526-54637 GCA_964561105.1 uncultured Bifidobacterium sp.
AGACGTTTCTAGCAGCAAGCCCTGCTGTGTGTCAATAGCATTTTCGCACTTTAAAAAAAACAGGGCGAATTCACGAAAGCCATCAAATCGTTGGCGCGCAACTCAGTGACGAGAAAAAATGCCAGCGTTTCAACCAAAACGGAAAACTTCGCGAGCATCGGCCGTTCACGGTCATTAAGTGCCACCCTCTGAGCGAGTTGAATCGCTTCATGAATTACCCGTGAAAAAAAATTTGTGGAACTGACATTTTTGAAAGTCGTTCCACATCCAAGCCGCATGTGGGATCATCACTGGCTCACGTTGATTCGCAATCCCCGAACGTCCGGGAGGCAGCGTTCTCATTCGTGATGATTATTGCCATCGGCCCGATGCTTCTTGTATTCCTCCACCAGTTTGGACTCGGCGTCGCGCGGCATTTCCTCGTAGTGACTGAAATCCTCGGTATGCACCCCGCGTCCGCCGGTAAGCGAGCGCAATGTGCTCGAGTAGCGATACATCTCCTTTGCCGGCACGTGCGCCTTGATGACCTGGAAACTGCCTTCCACTTCCATGCCCTGGATTTTCCCGCGCCGGCTGGAGAGATCGCCCATCACCTTGCCCAGGCAATCTTCCGGGATGCGAATCTCGATGGTGTTGATGGGCTCCAACAGGCACGGCCGGGCGGCGGCGAACGCTTCCCGGAAGGCGAAATAACCGGCGATCTGAAAGGCAATATCCTTCGAGTCCACCGGGTGCATCTTGCCGTCATAGAATTCGATCTTCACGTCCACCACCCGGTAGCCGGCGATGATGCCCTCCACGCACGCCTTCTCCACGCCCTTCTCGACCGAGGGCACGAAGTTGCGATCCACGTTCTGGCCGACCAGCGTTTGCGCGAACTCGACGCCGCTATCGCGCGGCTTGGGTTCCACGCGCAGCCAGACCTCGGCGAACTGGCCCGCGCCGCCCGTTTGTTTCTTGTGCCGATACTTGGAGTCGCCCTTGCCGCGGATGGTCTCGCGATATTTCACGCGCGGCTCGTGCAATTCCACATGCACCCCGAAGCGGCGGCGCAGGCGTTCGGCGATGACCTCCAGATGCAGCTCGCCCTGCGCGGACAGCACGGTCTGGTGCAATTCCCCATCCACATGATGCAGAAACGTCGGGTCCTCGTGATGCAACGCCGCGAGGCCGGACGCGATTTTTTCCTCCTCGCCTTTGACCGTGCTCTTGAGCGAGGCGTGGATGCTCGGCTTGGGATAGACGACCTTGGGCAGCGACACCGGATGTTTCGGGCTGCAGAGCGTGTTGCCGGTGTGGGTGTCCTTGAGCTTGACCACGGCGGCGATGTCGCCCGCGTTGACGGCCGGAACGGTTTCGCGGTTCTTGCCGTTGAGCAGATAAATCTGGCCGATCTTTTCCGTGGTGCGGCGGTCGGTGTTGTAGAGTTCGCTGCCGAATTTCACCTGGCCGGAATAGACGCGGAAGAAGGAGAGTTCACCGAATTGCGCCTCGCTCATCGTTTTGAACACGTAACAAACCGTCTCGCTGCCGTTGAGCGCCACCTCACATTCCTTCCCATTCGCGTCCAGTCCACTGACCGTCTTGCGATCCACCGGCGAGGAGCCGTACTTGGCGATCACGTCCATGAGCCGCGCCACGCCGATGTTTTGCTCCGCGGACGTGCAGAACACCGGCACGAAGGATTGCTTCTGCACCGCCGCGTGCAGGCCGGCCCGCAACTCTTCCTCCGTGAGCGTGCCTTTTTCCATCCATTTTTCCATCAACGAGTCGTCCGCCTCAGCGATGTATTCGATAACCTCCTTGTGCAACTCGGTGACGCGCCCAGCTAGTGCGCCCGTCGCCGGCGCTTCCGTGAACTTGCCACTCTTGTCCCCGGCGTAGGTGATGACTTCGTTGCGCAACACGTCCAGCAACTGATTGAAGCCCGGCCCGGGATTCACCGGAATGCTGATGGGGAACACCCGCGCGCCAAAATGCTCGCGCAGTTCGGTCAGCACTTTTTCAAAGTTCGTCTCCTCCTTGTCAAAGCCATTGATGACGATCAGCTTGGGGATGCCGTCCTCCGTGGCCGTTTTCCAGACGGTGTCCGTGCCCACGCCCACGCCGTGGGCCGCGTTGACGACGATCAAGGCAAAATCTCCGACGCGCAGCGCGCCCAGTCCTTCGCTGATGAAATCCGCGTAACCGGGGCAGTCAATGAGGTTGAATTTTTTGTCGAGCCATTCGAGGTGCAGCAACGACGCCTGCACGGAAATCTGTCGCTGGGTTTCGCTCACGTGATAATCCGACACCGTGGAACCGGCGGCGACGCTGCCCAGGCGGTTGATGACGCCGGCGCACGCGAGCATGGCCTCGCACAGCGTCGTCTTGCCGGAGGTGGCGTGACCCACCACGGCGAAATTGCGGATGTCAGCGGCTTGATACTCTTTCATAAAATGTGGGGAGGAAGAATTGGGGAGGCAAACCATCGGCTGGATTATGAAGCCCGGCGTTCATGCGCGGAAGTCTAGGCAACCGCGCCGCATCGTGCCAAGCGCGAATCCCGGGCATTTATCGCCCGACCCCATGGTGGCAAAATTGCGTGCCCGCTCCGACTACGGCTCGCGATAAACCCGGAAGTAACGGGCGGCGTCAGCCGCGTTCGTGCTGAAGCTGAGGTTCGTGGTCGTCGCCACGAGATTGCTCGCGAGCGCGCTCCAGACGGTCAAGTCGGTGGAGGTCATCACGGAATAGGACTGTCCGGGGACGGATTCCCATCGCAGTGTGACCGTGGGATCGGCGCGCGTGAGGGAGAGCAGCTTGAACGGTTTGTCGTAGGGATTGTTGAACTCCAGCAGGACGGGCAGGTGATCGGAGGCGACCTTGCAATCGTCGCTGCGCAAGTCCGGCGGCAACGGCGTGAGCCGGTCGGTGCGAAAAACCTGGCCGGTGCGGACGTTGGCAAACAGCACCCGGCTCGGAAAGATGAAATCAATCCGCTCGCCGGGATTGGCGGTGGCGGTTGAATAGGTATTGATGCTGGCGGTGAAGGGATTCATCGGATCAGTGAGCGCCAGGCCGGTGGGTGGACTGATGAGAGTTTGGATGGCCAGCGCGTTGGTGTCGCTTTCGTTCAAGTCTCCGGAAAGCGTGTAGGGATCGTAGGGATAAAGGACAAACAGATTGGTGGCGAAAAAGTTGGTGATGGCGGCCGCCTCGGCGGCGCGCTTGGCGGCTGCCTCGGCGTAGGTCATGCCGGCGGTGGATTTCAGATGCGTGGTGAAGACGTGCAGCGGGCGCGGAAAATCCGGCACGGTGATTTGCGCCTCGAACAGGTCGCGGGTGAAGTTGTCCAGATTGTCATTCACGTTGCTGTAACCGAACGGACGCAGGTCCGCCCGCGGCAACCACGAGTGCGAACGGGTGATTGCGTACCGACTGGCAACGGCGCTGCAAATCGAGCCGTCCGTGCCGCTGCTGATCGCAAGCTGGTAGGCCGGGAGGAAGGCGGCCATGAAGTTCGTCATCTCATACCGCAGGTCGTAGGGAATTTCGTTGAACGTGATGACGTCGGGCTGGAGAAATTGCAACTCGCGCGCCAGCGCTTGGAGTTGCGGCGAGTTGGTGCTCCAATCCGTCGCCCCGTTGCCCTTGACGTTGTACGTCAGCAGGGAGACGCCCGTGCGCGGGCTGACGGTGAGCGTGGCCGGGTCGCTCTGGGTCGTGCCTTCGGAGTTGCTGACGATGGCGCGATACTCGCCGCTTTGGTCCAGCGTGACGCCGGTCAAAAGGAGCAGCGCGTTGGTGGCGTCGGGGAGGTTCGTGCGGTTGAACTGCCACTGGCAGGTCGGAGCCGGCTGGCCCCCGGCGCGGACGGCCAAAGCAACCTGGTCGCCAACAAACACCGACCGACTGACCGGCTGCGCGAGGATGGACGGCGTCGTCAGGGGCGGATTCGAATTGCTGTTGAACACGACGCTTAAATCATCAAGGCCCAGGCCATGATCGAAACCGGCATCGTCCACGTCGCGCCAGCGAAGGAAAAGTTCCGCGCCCGCCGGTACGGAAACGTCGGGCAGCAGCACGTTCAAGAATGTCTGACGGTTCGTCGGCGCGTTGCCGTCGAGCGCGGTGGCGCTGCCGTCCACGGTCGGCGTGGCGAAATCCAGCGCGGCGAAGTTCGTCCAGTCGCTCGCATTGGCGGCGTCCGCATCCGTGATGGGATCGTTGCTGATGCGATACGAGAACGCCAGCAGTTGCGTGGAAGCATTGCCGCTGTTTCGCCACTGCTCGCCGGTGTAGGAAACCAGAATGTTCGTGACGGTGGCCGAGGTGTCGTTGGTGAACCGGATCCCGTAGGCGAGATCCCCGGGCGTGCCCGAGACCAGCGAACCGAGCGCGCGATCCGTCAGGTTGCTGACACCAGCCGCGCCGAAACTGTAAAATCCGCCGCTCGTGCTCGTGCCACCTTCCGCTCGATAACTGCCCACCGTCGAACCGCCGCTGGTTTTGGAGGCATACCAACCGGCCAGGGTGAAGTTGTTCGTCCAGGGATTACTCGTGCCGCTCGCCGCCAGGGAGTCAAAGCTCTGGGAGTACGTGCCCGCGCTGATGGCAATCTGGCCCGGCATGGAGCCGGGAAACAAAGCGATGAGGCTCGCAGCGAGGACAAGAATTTTGCAGTTCATCCGGATTCGTTCAACGGCGCCGCGCTTCAAGCCGTATGCAGACAATCTGACCGGTCGCTCTAACGGGTGCCCGCGTGAGTCTTGATGCGTCTGACTCCGTCATTTTGTCCCAGCCTCGGTTCGCGGATAAGCCCAGACCCAGTCGCCCGCTTTCGGGTTGGGCCGCCTGCGAGAAGTTTGACTGGCTTCGCCGCCATCGTCGGTTTGATTCCACCCCACCGCGTACAGGATGAAATTACCCGCTTCGGTGCGGCGATACCGCAACGGTTCACCGCTGATGAGGTCGCTGGGAATTTGCGCGAGGAACTTCGGCGACAGTGCTCCGAGGGAGTCAGGGAAATTGCCGTTCGCGAGACGATAGCGTTCCAGCGCGATGGCAATGCGCGCGAAGTCCAGGTCGTGTTGAGCGAATACGAACTTTTCAGCGGATTGCGACAATGCCGGGAGTAGCATGGCGGCAATCCGGTTGTAGGGAGAATAATCCTTCTCCAACTTGTCCGCCGCAGCGGCCGCGTTGTCAGCATTGGTGATTGAGTAGGTTCGGTGCGCCATGTCAATGACGTGGTCCAGATACTCATCCCAGACGTGCCAGACTGCGGCTTTGTTTTGGTCGAACCAGCCGCGCGGAGTGGCCATCCACAGACATTTCATCAGGGTTTCATTTTCGCTCAAGTTCCACGGGAGTCGGAATAGGAAACCGAAATCACTTCCGGCTGCGCGCCGGTTTTGTTCCATGTAATTGATGACCTGGCAGTCGAAGGCCATTTCGACGGTCATTGCCCGGGTGTAATCCTGCAAGAAATCTGTTTGGGCCAGGCGGTTGTCCAACTCCGCAAGTTGGGCGTCGTTCCAGCGCCGCTCCGCCAATCCCTGCCAGATCACTTGCACCTCAATCTGAAACATCGCAAGGTGGACGAGCTGTGAAATCACAAACGGTTCGTCGCGCACGAGGTCATTCAAGCGCAGCATGAGTTTGATATCGTCCAGGGCCGCTGCCGTTTTTTCCGCCTGCAGTTCCGCGCTCGCGCGTAGTTGCAGAAACGAGACGGCTTTTTTGAGCATGGCCAAATGAGGCAGCGGGATGTTGGCTGAGTTCTTGTCCTTGTAAGCAATGGGAAATCTGGCGAACGGCAATTGACTGGCCCGTCGCAGTGCCTTGATGGTGTCGTCACTCCGGCTTAACGCCAACAACACGTCGGCCGCCGCTGATTGGGGTTGGGGAGCGGATGGGAAAAAATTCGTGTGTTGAGCGAGTTGCCGGTAGTAGCGCTGCCAGGCGCCAAGATCAGGGAGTTGGGCGAGTTGCCAGCCCCCAATCCGGTTCAGGTCATTGGTCATGGATTGGACTTCAGGCAACTCATACCTCAGATCCAACGGACGCGCCTGATTTGTTCCCCCGAACGCCTCGACGCGAGCGCCGTACCAGATTCTGGCCTTTTCCGGTCCCAGTCGAGCGGTGATGGACTCGACCCAGATGGGTTGCATGGCAAAGTTTTCGTCGTCCGGGACGGCGGGCGGAGCGAGTTCCGCCAGGGTTAATTTTTCACCACGCGCCGCCGAGATTTTAAGACACTTCAGCCAGGCGCGTTTGCCCCGGTAATTCTCCACGCCGTAGAAGAGTGAAACGAACAGAAAAAGTACGAGGAACACTCCGAAAACCAAGAGTGAAACCGGTCTGCCTCCCAATTCATCCGGCGTGCGAAACATCCAGAATACCCAAACCAAACCGGTCAATGCGCTGGCGATGAGCGCTGCTTGAAGCGCTTGCGCTCCATAACTTATGCCACGGATGGATTCTCCAGCGGAGACAGCGAGTGTCAGAGCGGCCGCGAACACCACCACAAACGAACTGAGCCACAGCCACAGCCAGGGTTTGACAAATCCATGCCCGCCCACAGCGTTCCTGTTCTCAGATGGTTGATGCCTGCTCATCCACTATTAAGCCCCGGTTCAGAATTCAATTGGCTGGTTCATGAAGCGGCCGGCGCGCGGAATTTTTGAGCAAGTGTCGCTCGGGAATTTCGAGATTCGCCTCACGATGGCCGCCACGTTTCATTGCGCGGCGGATCGGCTTAGAATCCTCCAATTGTAGCTTGTGGCCCATGTCCACCAGCCTGCGCTCCCGGCGGAGAGTAGTCAATGGCGGGTCACCTCCAGATTCAGCTGGCACAGTCGGCTTCTTTTGACTTCCGGCTCTTCCCCGTTGATTGCGGTAGCAGTTCTCGCGCTGCGAGAACTCCGCCCGCGCAGAGCGGGCGGAAGCGACTCACCCGCGGAGCGCGCCTTCACACGGTTCGTTGCGCGTCGCTCCGCGCGACGCGACGGCTCGCAGCGCGAGCCGTGCTACCAAACTGGCGATTATGTGTGGTGCGGGGAAGTTCTCCGTTTGCGGTAGCAGTTCTCGCGCTGCGAGAACTCCGCCCGCGCAGAGCGGGCGGAAG
>CAZLOH010000040.1:0-51836 GCA_964561105.1 uncultured Bifidobacterium sp.
CACCGAAATCCCAGGTGAAACTGGTCGCGTCGGTGCTGTGATTGGTGAAGTTCACCGTCAACGGAGCCAGGCCGTTGGTCACGTCCGCTACGAAGGCCGCGGTCGGCGCGGGCGGCGGCGAATTGGTGACGACGATCAAGTCCACGAGTGTGAGCGTGTTCGTGCCGCCCGCGCCCATGGCGGTCAGCGAGACGGAGTACGTGCCGGCATTGCTGTAGGTGTTGGATGGCTCGGCGTCGGTGCTGGTCTGGCCGTCACCGAAATCCCAGATGAAACTGGTCGCATCGGTGCTGTGATTGGTGAAGTTCACGGTCAACGGAGCCAGGCCGTTGGTCACGTCCACTACGAAGGCCGCGATCGGCACAGGTGGCGGAGGATTGGTGACGACGATCAAGTCCACGAGCGTGACCGTGTTCGTGCCGCCTGCGCCCACGGCCGTCAGCGAGACGGAATACGTGCCGGCATTGCTGTAGGTGTTGGACGGCTCGGCGGCGGTGCTGGTCTGGCCGTCACCGAAATCCCAGGTGAAACTGGTCGCGTCGGTGCTGTGATTGGTGAAGTTCACCGTCAACGGAGCCAGGCCGTTGGTCACGTCCGCTACGAAGGCGGCGATCGGCGCGGGCGGCATCACTTTGGTGACGTGAACAAAGACGCCGTCCGGATACGGAGATTCGTCGGCATCGTCAGATTCCACCAGCAAGCGCGTCGAGGTCGTGCCGGTCGGCGCCTGTGCGGCGTTCACGGTCAAGGAGACGAATTGCATCGCGCCTGGGGCGACGGTGAACGGTGCGGTGGGCGTCCAGCCGAGCCACGGCGCGCTGGTATCCGGTGCGATGGTATTGATGGTCAGGTCAACATTGCCGTCATTGTAAATCCGGAAACCGTTGCTCAGGCCGTCGCTGGTAGAGTAACTGAAACTCATGGTGGGGCCGGCACTGCTGATGGCGAAAATCCGATTACCCGTTGAGGTTACCGTTCCGTTCTGATACGCGTCGGTGCTGGGAGTGGTGTTGCCGCTGATTTCAGACACGCCCGTGCCCTGGTAAACATCGCCGGCATCGCCACGGTTGTTGCCGTGTTCCAAATTGTAAAGTCCGTCGGCCTGAAGCAGGGCCACTTCGTAATGCCGGTCATTGCCCGGCCAGCCGGCCTGGCCCGGATACCCTTCCTCGGTGTTGTCCGATTTATTTTCGTCAATGTGCCAGATGACCAGGCCGCCCTGCGGCATGGTGCTCTCGAAGCCGTACGGCTGGCGGTTCTCGACCAACAGATACTCGCCGGGCGGGTAACCGTTGTTAATGCGGAACGCGGTGGGACTGGTCTCGGCCCGAGGGAGGGTGTAATTACCCGGTGCCGCCAGAATCGTGGGGGTGATCCAGCCGAGAAAGATTTTCGACCACGCGGAGAAATGCGGTGGATTGAGTTGTGAACCAGTGAAGCCCCAACTGTTGGCCATCAGGCCATACGAACCAATACCTTCCCCGCCATCGTCGGTGTCGTATAAATCTGGCAGCCCAAAAAAGTGGCCGGTTTCGTGGCAGATGACGCCAATGCGTCCCGGCGCCGTGCCGCTGGTGCTCCAGAGTCCCGGATTGATGTGATAATCACTCACGCGCACGCCCTCGGCCGAGGTCCAGGTCGGAATCTGCCAGCGATGCGACCAGATGCGATCCGCGCTGTCCACGCCATCCGCATCCGTCCCGCCCCATTCCGCGCCGTAGCCCGAGTGAACGAACGCGATGGAATCCACGTAGCCATCGCCGTCGGCGTCGAACTGGCTGAAATCAATCAACGGGTCGGCCAGTTGCAGCGCGGTGGTGATGGCTTCGTGAATGGTCGAGTCAAGTCCGCTTTCGCCGTTGGCGTAATACTGCTCCGTTTTCGGAAGAGTCACCCAGCCGTAAACCGTCGAGTTGAGGGTCATGGTGCCGTAGGAATTCTCCGTGTAGAAATCGCGCACGCTGCCGGTGGGCGCGAGCACAGGATCGCCGCCGACGGCGTTGAAAATGGTGTTGAAGTCGGCTTTCGAGGGCAGGGTGCGGTTGGTGTGATTGGCAAACCGCATCAAGATCACGATGTTCTTGACCGTGCCCAACGGAGTGATCGCCGGCGTGGGCGCGGTGACGGGAGCGGTGGCCAGCCGTTCGGCCCGCAGTGCCCGGCGGACCTCGGGTTGCGGCAAGGTTCGCGGCACCAACCCGGCGAGCGCAGGACTGGCTTCACCGACGAGCAGCGTGGTCGGGGCGAGCCGACCCGTTTTGTCGAGTCGAGCGTAAACGTATTTCGCTCCGTCCCGGACCACCGTGTAGCCCGCAGTATCCTCCAGCCAGTGAAAGCTGACCCCGCCGCGGATGTGCAGGGTAATGGCCGTGCCATCGGGTTGTACCTCGCGGAAGCTGTGGGGGCTGGCGGTCATTCCGACCAGGCGACCGTGCGACGGCGCGGGTCGGGGCGGTGCGGTCGCGGGTGGAGAATTGGTGACGGTGAAAGATAAATCCAGCGGAGTGATGCGGATGTCCGGCGCGTTGACGGCCAGATTCCAGTTCAACTGCACGTTGCCGGAGTTTCCTCCATAGCCATCCACGGCGATTTGATAGGTCGTACCGCTGACGGCGGTGAAAGTCACTTCGCTGTCCAGATCAGTGCCGCCGTCATCATCACTGTCAATCAGCGACAAGTTGTTTACGACGCTTCCGGTGTAAACAGCCAGCAACGTGTCGAAATCGCTGCCGTCGGTGTCAATCACCACGGTGCCGCTGTCCGGTGCGGTCCAGCGCCACCAAACCGACTTGCCGCCGGAACTGTAGTGATTCGGCTCGCCGGTTTCCTTGCTCGCGCCGACGTTGCTGCCGGTGGCCGTGCCACTGTTGCCTGAGACAACAATGGCGTTGGAAAAATTGTCGTTGGCCGACGCGGCGAGCGCGTTCCCGCCCGCGAGCAGCAGGGTGGACAACAGCCAGGCCTTTCCCCACAACGCTCTCGCGAGCGACAATCGCAAGCGATGCCTCCGAGGCACGTCAGCAGGCTGCGATTGCAACAGGTCGGATTGGGACTCAACGCGGGGCATTTCGGCCGTGATTAGTTCATATTGAACCACAAATCACAAGCGCCAATTGTGCCGCCAAAGACTCACCGGGTTAATCCAACTCAAATTCCTTGAGCCAGTTGATGTCCTTGTCCAGGGGCTTCTGGTCCTGCTTCTCCAACAGAAAATTTCCAAGCAACAGGTAATCCATGTTCGTCCGCATGAAGCAGAGGTAGGCGTGCTCCGGCGTGCCGACGATGGGTTCGCCGCGCACGTTGAACGATGTGTTGATGATGACCGGGCAGCCGTATTTCTCGTCGAACTTCTGGATCATCCGGTAATACATCGGATTGTGTTCCTCCGTCACCGTCTGCACCCGGGCTGAGTAGTCCACGTGCGTTACAGCCGGAATCGTCGAGCGAATGGCGAGCAGCTTCTCCAGCCCGAAACGCTTCTGTTCTTCCGTCGTCATTTCGCGTTGGCGTGATTTGGCCACGGGCGCGACGAGCAGCATATAGGGACTTTCCGCCTTGAGATCGAACCACTCGGCGCATTTCTCGCGCAGCACGCTGGGTGCAAAAGGACGGAAACTCTCGCGGAACTTGATCTTGAGATTCATCACCTCCTGCATCTTCGGCGATTGCGCGTCGCCGATGATGCTGCGTCCGCCCAGTGCGCGCGGGCCAAACTCCATCCGCCCATGAAACCAGCCGATCACTTTCTCCGCCTTGATCAGGTCGGCAATTCTCTCCGGCAACTCCGCGTCGCTCAGTTCGGTGAAGGGGATGTTGTTCTGGGTGAGGTAGGCATGGATTTCATCCCGCGAGTGTTGCGGGCCGAGATACGAGCCGCGTTGCGAATCATGCACGCCGTCGGCTTTCCGTTCGTTGCCCAGCACTTGATGCCAGGTGAACAACGCTGCGCCGAGCGAGCCACCCGCGTCACCGGCGGCGGGTTGAATCCAGATGTTCTCGAAGATGCCCTCGCGCAGGATTTTCCCGTTCGCCACGCAATTGAGCGCCACGCCGCCGGCGAGGACGAGGTTCTTCATTCCAGTTTGCTTGCGCACGTGCTTGGCCATGCGGAACATGATTTCCTCCGTCACGTCCTGGATTGAACGCGCGAGGTCCATGTCGCTTTGGGTGAGCTTGGATTCCGGTTTGCGCGGCGGGCGTCCGAACAACTGGTCGAAGCTCGCATTGGTCATCGTCAGGCCGACGCCATAGTTGAAATACTTCATGTTGAGGCGGAACGAGCCGTCCTCCTTCAAATCAATCAACTCGCGCAGGATGACGTCCACGTATTTCGGCTCGCCGTAGGGCGCGAGGCCCATGAGTTTGTATTCGCCGGAATTGACGCGGAAACCCGTGAAGTAAGTGAACGCTGAGTACAGCAAGCCGACCGAGTGTGGGAAGTGGAGTTCGCCGAGCAACTCAATGTTGTTGCCGCGCCCCGTGCCAAAACTGGTTGTCGTCCATTCGCCCACGCCATCCACCGTGAGAAATGCCGCTTCGGAGTACGGCGATGGGAAAAACGCCGACGCCGCGTGGGATTCGTGGTGCTCGGGGAAGATAATCTTGCCGGTGAACTCTGGGAGCGCCGGCGTCTCGCCGGCGGGCTCTCCAGTTTCTCCCTGCCGGCGAGACGCCGGCGCTCCCAGATTGCGCAGCTCCTCCTGGATGAGTGTCTTCATCCAGATGCGCTCGCGAATCCAGAGCGGAATCGCCATCAAGAATGTTCTCAAGCCACTCGGCGCGTAAGCCAGATAACTGTGCAGGATGCGGTCGAACTTGACGAACGGTTTCTCGTAAAAAGCCACGTAGTCCACCTGTGCCAGCGAAATGCCGTCTTCCCGCAAGCAATACGCGACCGCGTTTTTCGGAAATGCCGCGTCGTGCTTCTTGCGGGTGAATCGCTCCTCCTGCGCGGCGGCGATGATCTGGCCATCGCGCACGAGACACGCCGCGCTGTCATGGTAAAAGGCTGAGATTCCGAGGATGTTCAAGTGCGGCCAAGCTACGAAAATTGCGATTCCGGGTCACGCGAATTGATCGGTGGCGGCCTTGCCGGATCATGCGATTGGCGCGATTCCGCTTTGCCTTCTGGTAATGCATCCACATGGGCTGTGCGACCTGCTTCACCGAGCGTGACCCAAAATTTGGAACACTCTCATCGGTGCTATGACCTTGACCCGTTGGCAGAGACCGGCAAGGAGTTGGAGTAGTTTTAGCGGCTTTGTCTTACCTGACCAAGCCTTTGAAACGGCCAAGCCATTCTTTCGGCCTCAATTACAGGGCAAAGTCGTGGGCGCTCGTGCAGCGCTCTGGAAAACAAAAGAATTGGCTGCACCTCTCCCGGTTGTTCCATTGCTCCACTTGCGATTAGTGGCTGGGCGAGCTAGGATGGCGGCCAATTCACATGACGTATCAAATCCGCAGCCTATGTTGTCCAGTTGCCGTCTCGCTCTGGCTAATCGCCTTTTCCCTGAATTCCCAGGTCGTCATCAATGAAATCCATTACGACCCGGATGTGAAGACCGAGCCGGTGGAGTTCATCGAACTTTACAATGCCGGCGGTGGCGCGGTGAATCTCTCCGGCTGGCAGTTCACTGACGGCGTTGCTTACACGTTTCCGAACGGCACCACGCTCGGGGCGGGTGGGTATCTGGTCATCGCGCAAAATCCGGCGGCGCTCCAGTCCAAGTTCGGCGTGACGGCCCTTGGGCCGTGGGCCGGGAAGCTTTCCAGCTCCGGCGAAAAAATCACGCTCCAGAATGCCGCGGGTGGCACGGAGGACACTGTGGAATATCAACTCGGTTTTCCCTGGCCCACGGTGGGCGATGCGCCCGGTTATTCCATCGAGCTCATCAATCCCGCGTTGGACAATGACCTTGGCGGCAACTGGCGTCGGTCCGTCTCAGCCTCGGTGGCCCAGCCGACCACGCTCATTCCATCAAACTCGACTTGGAATTATTTCAAAGGCACCAGTGAAGCGTCCACTCCGGCAACCGCCTGGCGCAGCTCGAATTTCGACGATGCAGGCTGGTTCGCTGGAGTCGGGCCGATTGGTTATGGGGAAACATTCTTGAACACGGTGCTGGCTGACATGCCGAACAATTATACCACGGTATTTCTGCGGAAAAGTTTTGTCGTCTCGAACGTCAACGCCATCACCTCGCTCACACTGGCCGCACAGTACGACGACGGCTTCAAAGTCTGGATCAACGGATCAAATGTGTTGAATGCCGCCATGCCCGCCGGTGAAGTGCCGTACAACGCCACCGCGACCAGCACGCGCGAATCCAGCGCGTACGTAACCTTCAATCTCCCCGCGCCGGGCGGCTATCTGGTGCCCGGCACCAACCTGATCGCCGTTCAGGCCGCCAATGTTCTGCTCAGTGGCAGCTCCGATTTTTACTTCGACGCGCAACTCTCCACCGCTCCCGCCAGTGCTGGGCCAACGCCGGGCCGGCTTAATGCCGCCTTTGCCACCAACGCCCCACCCCAGATCCGCCAGGTGGATCACTCGCCGAATCAACCCATCAGTGGGCAGGCCGTGACCATCACCGCCAAGATTACTGACCCGCAAGGCGTCGCCTCCGTTTCGCTCCAATACCAAGTCGTCGTGTCGGGGAGCTACATCGAACTCACCGACGCCGCCTACACCAACGTGGCCAACTGGGTCACGCTCGCCATGAATGACGCGGGCAACAACGGCGACGCGCTCGCCGGTGACAACATTTACACGGCGGTCATTCCGGCCTCGGTGCAGCAGCATCGTCGGCTCATCCGTTATCGCCTCGCCGCGACCGATGGTGTGGGCAGTTCGCTCACCGTTCCCTATGCGGACGATCCGCAGCCGAACTTCGCCTACTTCTGTTACGACGGCGTGCCCGCGTGGTCGGGCGCCGCACGGCCCGGGGTGACGGCAGCTTTTACGGTCAGTTCCAACGAGATGAACCGTCTGCCGGTGTATCAATTGATCAGCAAAGAAAGTTCAGTCTTGACGGCGACGGGCTGGAATCCCGGCGCGCCCAACAACAAATACGGCGGCGACAATTATCTCTGGCGCGGCACACTGGTTTACGACGGCACTGTTTACGACCATATCAGCTACCGGATGCGCGGCGGCGTCTGGCGTTATTCAATGGGCAAGAATGCCTGGAAGTTTGCGCTCAACCGCGGGCACAATTTTCAGGCGCGCGATGATTGGGGGCGTAAATACAACACCCTCTGGCGACGGTTGAGTTTCCGCCCGGACATTCAACAGGGTGATTATCTCCATCGGGGTGAGCAGGGAATGTTTGAATCCTGTGGCTACAAATTGTTTCGCCTGGCCGGCGTGGACGCGCCCCTGACGACGCACGTTCAATTTCGCATCATTGACGCGGCGACGGAAACCACGGCGGGCAACCAGTATCAAGGAGATTTCTGGGGGTTGTATCTGGTCGTGGAAGAGCAGGACGGACGGTTTCTCGACGAGCGCGGCTTGCCGGACGGAAACGTGTATGACATGGAGGGCGGCAGCGGCACTTTGAATAACACCGGCCCGGACGGACCGTTGGACAAGTCCGACCTGAATGATTTCCTCACAACTTACAGCACCACCTCACCGTCTGAATCCTGGTGGCGCACCAACCTGAATCTGCCCCAGTATTACGGCTACCAAACCATCCTGCAGGGCTTCCACCATTACGACATCGCGGATGGCAAAAACTATTTTTACTATCGGAATCCCGTTCTCGGACAATGGGAAGTCTGGCCTTGGGACCTCGATTTGACTTGGGCCGACAACATGTATGTCTCCGGCGTCAGCGGCGGCAACGAACCGTTTAAGAGTCGCGTGTTGAGCAATTTTTCGACCTCACCGGCCTATCCCGCGTTGGCGTTGGAGTTTCGCAATCGGGTCCGTGAAATCCGCGACCTGCTGTTCAACACGGATCAGGCGTATCAGGTCATTGACGAAATGGCGGAGCGCATTCGCGGCCCGGTGAATCAGCCATCCATCATTGATGCTGACCGGGCGCAGTGGGACTACAACCCCGTGATGGTCAACTCCAGCGTGGTCAATCCGTCCAAGGCCGGGCAGGGACGTTTCTACCAATGGCCGGAATCGGTCAGCAAGGACTTCAACGGGTGCATCCAATTGATGAAAAACTACGTCGTTTACCGATCCACCGTTGCGGCGCTGGGCGGCAGTTCGCCCGGCTTGGACGGTCTCGCGGCCGACACAATCCCCGCCACTCCAACCATCACTTACACCGGGCCAACGAATTTTCCGCTCAATCAACTCAGCTTCCAATGCTCGGCCTACTCCGGCGCGAATCCCTTCGCCGCGCTCAAGTGGCGCGTGGGAGAAGTCTGGGATACGAACGCACCCGCTTACGATGCCGCCGGGCCGCGCCCTTACGAAATCAACGCGCAATGGGAGAGCGGCGAGATCAGCGTGTTTGCCAATTCCATCACGATGCCCGCCGATGCGCTGAAGATTGGTCGTGCCTACCGCGCTCGCGTGCGGATGAAAGACAACGCCGGGCGTTGGAGCCATTGGTCCGCGCCGGTGCAATTCGTCGTCGGTTCGCCGCCTGCCGCCGTGGACCTGACGAACAATCTCCGGCTCACGGAACTGATGTTCGATCCGCCGGCCGGGGGCGATTATGAGTTCATCGAAGTGCGGAACATCAGCACGAATGTAACTTTGGATTTGGCCGGGGCTAACTTTACCGCCGGCGTAAACTACACGTTCGCCACCGGCACCACCCTCATGCCCGGTGCGTATTTGCTGGTCATCAAAAACGCCAGCGCCGCGACGTTCAGGTCCTATTACAACCTGTCGCCGGATGTTCCCATCGTCGGTCCCTATACGGGCAGCCTGGCCAACGAAGGCGAAACCCTCACCCTCAAAACCGGTGCGGGTGGCGCGGCGATTTTTTCCTTCAACTACGGCAACGGTCGGGGCTGGCCCGTCGCGCCGAACGGAGCGGGTCATTCGCTCGTGCCCGTGGACCCGCTCGCTCCCGGCCAGGCCACCGGCGCGCTGGATTATCCCGGCAACTGGCGCGCGAGTGCTTTCATTGGCGGCTCGCCCGGCGCCGCCGATCCGGTCACACCTGCGCCATCGGTGGTGCTCAATGAAATCGTCGCGCATACCGACTACACCAACGCATCGCTGCCGGAATACGATTCCAACGACTGGATTGAACTCTACAATCCGACCGCCGCAAGCATCGGCCTGACGAACTGGTACCTGAGCGACGACCCCGCCAATCCGGCCAAATGGGCCATCCCGCCGGCGATGGTTCCGGCGCGCGGCTGGGTCAGCTTCGACGAGGTCACTGGTTTCCACAACCCGATCACGAGCGGCTTTGGCCTCAACAAGGCGGGTGAACAGGTTTTGCTTTCCTACCTGCCCGGCGGCGCTGCCGATCGCGTGGTGGACGCCATTCAATTCAAGGGCCAGCCGAACGGCAATTCGATTGGTCGTTACCCGGACGGTGGCGCGTATCTCTTTGCCCTGAACCCGACGCGAGCGACCGCCAACACCGCCGGACTCCCGGGCCTGGTCATCACCGAATTGATGTATCACCCACCCGATCTCGGCACGAACGACAACACGCGTGATGAGTTCGTGGAGATTTACAATCCGACCGCGTCACCCATCACGCTGCAAGACGCCGATGGCAACTGGCGGCTGGACGGCGGCATCGCGTTCACGTTCCCGCCCACCACGACGATTCCGGCGGACGGCAGTTTGTTGGTGGTGAGTTTTCCACCAACGGATACGGCGACTCTGGCCGCCTTCCGCACCGCGCAAGGCCTCACGAATTTGAGTCTGCCGATTCTCGGCCCCTACGCGGGAAAGCTGAGCAACCGCAGCGACCGGGTTGCGCTTGAGCGCCCACAGCTTCCGGATGCCGTTGGCGACAGTTACTCCTGGATCATCGTGGACGAGGTGATTTACGGCAACCAAACCTCGTGGCCCGCGAGCGCGAACGGCGGCGGTCACTCGTTGCAACGTCTCAGTGCCAGCGCGTCCGGCAACAACCCCGCCAACTGGTTCGCCGTCGTCGCCACGCCGGGCACGACCGCCGTGAACCCGGACACCGACGGTGATGGGATGCCGAACGACTGGGAGACCGCGCATGGATTGAATCCGAGCCTCAACGACGCCGGGCTGGATCCCGACCATGACGGTCTGACCAACTGGCAGGAATATCTCGCGGGCACCGACCCGCAAGCTGGCGCGAGTTTTCTTGCGTTCACCTCCGTGACCGTTTCCAACGGCGCGGTGAATCTGAGTTTCATCCGGGTGGCGGATCGTTCCTACACCATCCAATACGCCAACCTCCCGGTCGGCCCGTGGCAGAAACTGACGGACATTTCGTCCACCACAATCACCGGCCCGGTCTCCGTGTCCGATACCGCGGTGACCACGAACGCGGCCCGCTGGTATCGGCTGGCGACCCCGGCGTTGCCGTAAGCAGTCCGCAATAACCGCGATCGGCATTTGCCCGCCGCGGTTTCCCAATTCGATCCAGTTTCAGCTCAAGTATTCGCGCGGATCCGTCACTTTACCGGTGATGGCGCTGGCCGAAGTCACAACAAGCGTTCAAAGAGCTTTCGCCAATACTTCAAGCATAACTGAGGCGTCTTGATGCCGATCAATGGGGAAATTCAGTAATGCACGGTCAATCACCTCGGCCAGAGGTTTGGGAATGGTTCGGTCCCGCTGACGGATGGGAATTATGGCATCTCTAAGGATGACTTCGATCGGGTCTCGTCCGCGCGGAAAATCCCGTGGCGTCCGACCAGTCAACATATTGTAGAATGTAGCCGCCATACTCCAAACGTCACAGGTCGGTTTGACATTCCGATATTGAAGCACCTGTTCACGTGGCATGAAGTGCGGTGTACCACAATACTGCCCGGTCAGCGTCATTCCGCTGAAACCGGCGTGTTCAAAGTTCTTCGCAAGACCGAGATCGCCGATTTTGGCGGTCCAAGATTCACTTGCGCGGTGAAGGAGAAGGTTTTGAGGTTTGAGGTCGCGATGGACAAAGCCATTTCGATGGGCATGAGCCAAGCCCGTCAAAGCCTGTAATACAATTGGACCGGCTTTTGAAAGCGGTAACTTACCCCCGCTCTTTGCCATCAAATCACCCACACTGCCTCCCTCGCAATACTCCATGACAAAGTAAAACGCGCCATCGGCCGCGCTGAAATCCAGCAGGGTAACAATGTTGGAATGTTGCAGTTTTTTCAGTGACTCAATCTCCCGGACGAACTTCTCCTGTGCATCCTCTTCAACCGCGACTTTGGATAGCATGACCTTGATCGCGACACGCTTGCCGGTCTTGCGATGCTTCGCGAGATAGACCGCGCCGAATCCTCCGACACCCAGTTGCTTCTCAATGGCGTAGTCGTCGACCATGGAGTGAGTTTGCGCATCTCGCTTGACCGCATTGTGTTTATGCCCTTTTGCTTTGAGTGGAGCACCATCTGCCTGCTTGCGGCAGGCTTTGCAAATGTAAGCGCGGCGACATGCTTTGCCGACTTCGTCAGTTACATCCTCGCCACAGCGCCGGCAGCGGATTGGCTCAGACTTTTTTGGCGGGTTGGCAGGCGCAATGAGCTTATCCTTGCAGGTGGCGCAGACGAATGTTCCACCAATCCAAGCGCAGTATTGCCGTTGTTCATCCGGTATATCTTGGTTGCACTGACAGCAAACAGCGGGCAATTCCACAGACACCATCAAAATCGTCTTGCCGACTTGAATCTTGTCGCCATGGCGAAGGGTGACTTCCGGAAAACTGTGCTGGGCGGCTTGTTCGGGAGTCGCGCTTTTTTCGCGACCCCCGTGCTTGACTCCATTCACCCAAGTTCCGTTACGACTGCCCAAATCCCTGATTGCCACGTCTGGCGGATTTACTTCCAGAATGAAATGATGTCGGGACGCTGTGGCATCCTGTGGAGGAATCTGAATGTGACAGTCTGAAGATCGGCCAAACACAAACGCGTCGTGTTCCTCAAACACCCATCGTTTCCCGCGAAGGCTTTTGTCGACAACTTCAATAATCACTTGGCCTGCCATTATACAATGCTCATTTGTTAACTGGACTGGATCTCTGGTAACGGTTGCGGACCTTGCCAAGTAGCTGCCATTTTGTGCAACTGTCGGTGTACTCCATCAGGCTTGAGCCATCCATAACCCCGTCGCTGTAATTCCAGAATCAACGTCTGAAATTCTTCCTCTGTCCATTTGGGGCGGTCAACGTGCCTTGAGGTGTCGCCGCCTGCTTGACATTGCAGAGAAAGAAAATTCACCAGATAAGGTTGGGCGGCGTCATCCCATTCGGCTGGCTCAGAAAACCTGTATTCCCAGTCCAATTCCCACAGTCGTAGCGACCCGTCTTTGCTACCTGACAGGACATTCCGTCCGTCCGCTGAAATTGCCACAGATTCGATGGCGTCAGTGTGGCCTTGAAGAGCATGGACGCACTGACCGGTTGCAAAGCCCCAAACCCGAATTAATTTGTCATCGCCACCAGAAACAAGCCAACGTCCGTCAGGTGTAAAGGCTATGGAAAGAACTGATCCAGTGTGGCCTATTAGAATTCGCAAGCATCTTCCTGATGAGGTGTCCCAGAGTCGAATCGTTTTGTCGTCTCCACCTGAAGCACAATATTGAGCATCACCCGAAATCGCGACGCACCGCACAGCATTAGTGTGGCCCACTAGTATCCGAAGGGGTTCGGCTCCGTCACAACCGCGTATGGTTAGCATCCCTTGATCGTCGCCATACAAACACCACTGGCTATTGGGAGAAAAAGCTGCTGAAGTTACCACTAAAAAAGACACTAAAAAAGAATCTCCAGGCGAGCCATATTCAACGCCATCACCCCAGATGAACTCACACTTGGCCTTACTTAGTTTCCACAATTCTACGAATGAGTAATAACACGATGTTTTGCTTCCGCCTCCTAGCAGACAAAACTCACCGCAGGGTGAGATCGCGATCGCAAGGGCATTCTGAACATCACTCGTAAGTTCCACCCACCGACCAGAGGTCAGTTCCCACAATCGAAACTCAGTATGACTAGTCCCATGCGCGCTTCCGGACAAAATCCACTGACCATTTGGAAGAAATGCAATGGAAAGCACTGATTCATTGTGTCCCTTGAATATCTTGCTACATCCCCCGGTAGCCAGGTCCCATAGTTGGAGTGTCTTGTCGCTGCTTCCAGATAGCCCGCATGTGCCATCTGGCGAAATCGCGACAGAATTAACCCGATTCGTATGGCCGTAAAATGTCCGCATACACCAAGCCCCGGCCAAGCCTGTCTTTAAGCCGAAGCGGCCGATGTTTGCCCACGCGTCCAAGGCTTCCTTGTCCGTATCATGCCCATGGCAGTCTCGGGCGGAGCGTATCGCACTGGCGGCTTTGCTCCACATTTCCTTTGCCATCGCTTCGGAAGCAATTTGCATAAATTTCCGAAATCGTCTCGTTGCCTCGTCGAGTTCTGCCGTTGGTGAAGGGCGACACAAAACATACGAAGACGCGATCTTGACGGCAGGCAACGCCCAGAGCCGAAGTGTTTGGTCGCCAGCTCCCGAGAGTGCCCATGATTCATCATGAGAAATCGCCACAGACGTAACGCCACTAGTGTGGTCTTCAAACGTTCTCAAGCAACGGCCAGTCGCCAAATCCCACAATCGGAGGGTATGATCACCGCTCGCTGAGAGACACCAACTTCCGCCGGATGACAAGGCCACAGAATGCACCCAGTCTGTATGGCCTTTCATGGTTCGCAGGCATTGGCCAGTCGCCAAATCCCAAAGGCGAAGCGTCTGATCAAAGCTTCCAGATAGTCCAAATTTACCGTCAGAGGAAATCACAACAGAAAGCACTCCATCGGTATGACCGTCGTACCTTCTAACGCGTTCGCCACTTTCCATATCCCAGAGCAGAACTTCGCCATTTGCACCTCCAGACAGAGCCAGCCGACCATCGGGACTAAATGCCACGGACTCTACAAGAACGTTAGTGGCCTCGAAAGTTTGGAGACATTCACCAGTCAACAAATCCCACAGCCGCAGGTCACCAGACGCACTTCCTGAGAGAACTCTGCTTCCATCTGGCGAAATCGCCACAGACAAGATTTCGCCTCTATGCCCCTTGAAAGTCTGCAGGCATTGGCCAGTTGCCAAATCAATCAAGTGAAGGATTTTGTCGGCACTTCCAGCAAGCCCGAAACGTCCATCTGGAGAAATCGAAACGCACCTAACAACTTGGGCAACCTCAAATGACCTTACGTGCTGCCCTGTTACCTGATTCCACAAACAAAGTGCCCCGCCTTCATTTGTGGTCACGGCCCATCGAAAATCGAGCGAACTCGCAACCCGAATTACGGAACTGGTCGAATGTTTAATCACTCGCACACACCGCCTGCCTTCACCTGAAAGCCGCACTCGCTTCAATGCTCGAAGCACTTCTCCGGATTCGTTTCTCCCTCCAGCCGCCTCCAATTCGTGCCGCGCACCTTTCAAATCACCGCGTTCCAAGTGTAGCAAGCCCAGGAGGTACATCCTACGCAACGCTTGCTTCTGACTTGTGCCGACTCCGTTGAGAGCAAGAAGGACTTCTTGGTCCGTCATGTTACCGTCCCGCCAGAGCGTCAATCCGCGATTGTAAATCGACTCCAAGTGACTTGGGTCTATTTCAAGTGCCTGCTCGAAAAGCTCCAGTGCCTCCTGTTTTCTCCCCATGTCCAGCAATGAAACTGCGCGATTGTTTAGGGTGTCCGCACGCAATCCCACTTCCGAAGGTCCAACACGTGTGTAATCTTCGCCGACTAATTGCCAATAGGCGGCTGTCAATAAATCAACGATGGTGTCAAAGTCGCTTGGCCGTAACGCAGGGTTGCTTTGAAAACAGGACTTGAGCAGTTCGGTCAACTCATTGGGGATTGAAGGAATCTCGGACGATTCAGCCGGTGCGGCGAGAAGTGATTCGAGAATATCACCGGCTGCTTGCCCTCCCGCCGGGCACGGCGGTTCGCCACAGAACATCTCCAAGATACTCACGGCCCAAGACCAAATGTCTGTTCGTCTGGTTAATTGGGTCAGTTGTTCTTCCGGAATTCCGGCTTTGCGTTTGGCGGCGATGTCGGCTTGCTCGGGCGAGCAGTAAGCCGGTGTCATTCCGCCAAAGCTTGCCAAGATGCTTTGCGAACCGGTGTCTGCGATAGATTCGCAACTAGCTTGCCGGGCCCGCGCGAGTCCAAAATCGGTCACCTTCGCTGTTCCATCGGTGAGAACCAAAATGTTCGCAGGCTTCACATTCTGGTGAATCAATCTCTTCTCGTGGGCGTACTGTAATCCCCATGCCATTTGGATCGCCACGTCCAGAATCCGCTTGAGCGCCCGTGTGCATCCGCCTTCGTAAAGCTTCCGGCTTTTTATCCAACCGCTCAACGGGCCGCCTTCGACATATTCAGCAAAGACGCAAGGAATGCCTCTCAATGTTCTGATGTAATGGCAACTTACAATGTTCGGATGGAGTCCCAAGTTTACCCACGTTTCGCACTCCCGAATGAAATTGGCCTTTTGTGCCGGCGACCTGAAGTGTTCCGGGCGTGGCCGCTTGACTGCCAAATCCGTATTCCAGCCGCGGTGATACACCCGATAGACCAGTCCCATTCCCCCGCCGTCGTGGATTTGCTTTACCTCGTACAAATCAAGAATGGTGTCGCCCACACGCCATTCGGCCGGAACTTCTGCTTCGGAAAGCGCACCAGCATCTTCAGAACTGCGCAATGCCGGCGTCGCACAAATCGAATCTCGATTCGGCGCAACTTGAAATGATGGGTTTAGTGAAGCTGCCAGTGAAACTGAAGACGCAGCCACGGTTTCAGCCGAGGATGCAGAGAACTTCGGGTGTGTGGATGGCTCGTTGGTTTCCTGGTTGTGCATTTGTCGCAACGGTAACAAGCAGGGTAGGTGCCCAGAACCCCGACACGGGACATCAGGCCACGGCTTTCCTGCCTTGGATTCATATTGGGAACGCCCACTGCTTAACAGGCTCATGCGATTGGGCGGAGCCTAAAGATGAGTTCCAAAACGACACACCACGATTCGGAAAGCAGGACACGCGTGCCAGAATTCGGGCATCGCATTCTGAACTGGATTGGCCTTGACCTTGTCGAACTTGGCTTTCGCTTGGTTGATGACGAACACGCCCGTTGGTGTACGGCGGGATTCTCGTGCGGATTGCGGTTGGCAGCTTTGGAGCCGTCTTCCGCCCGCCGATTGCTGCGAGAGTTTTCACCCGGCGCGAACGCCAATGCTTCCACGGGAGCCGTGTTAAGCGCAGTGGGCAATCGCCCGCTTACAGTAACAGATGAATTGAGCAAGGTGCGTAAAGTTTTCAGCAGCTTATTGCGAAGTCCACCCGAGGAAATCCTCCCTGATGTAAGATCACTTGGCTCGTTGGAGCGACTGGCATGGTGGTTTCGTCATTCGGTAGTCTGGGGAATTCACGCTGGATTAAATGCTGACGCGCTGTTTACAGGACGGATGTTGGCGTTCCTCGAAAGACTGCCTGTGAATCAGCGATTCATCTGCGACCGGCTAACACACATCGTTCGGAATGGGCATCGGCATCATCGCTCCGCGCTCATTGAATTGATTGATTATACGTATCCCTCACAATCGCTGGAGAGAGCCACGATTACTAAAGCCGCAACACAAACTCTCAAAGAAGCGCAACGATGGAATAAGATTCATGACCCGGCTCACTGGATTCTTTGTGGATTCCGTGATGGGTTAATCCTTTCAACGCGAAACTCTGAACTGCGTGAGCGGCTGTTTGCAGAGTCAAGTCGGGATGGTATGAAGGCGACTTGGGAACTATTCCACGAACATATCGGATTAGACGCTACCGGGTGGCACCCCAAGCGGATTGTTGGGGAAGCCATCGCTTGGCTGCAAGGGGTTCATCCAAAAGTTTCCAAGCCGGACTGTTCCGCCGCTGAGTTCGAATGCATCCGCCATTTGTTCGACTTTGCTTTCTGGATGGGGCTGGCGGCCGGAGCAGCCACGAATTCGGTCTGAATAATCCACCGCAGCGCGGGCGAGTTCGTGTCGCTCGCGCAACCGTCGCTCGACTTCTTCGGATTGCGCATCTGGATGCTGACGACGGATACCAACCCGCGCCATCTCGCAGGCGAGTTCATGCAGGCGCAACGCAGTCAATACCCGCTGCTCTGGAGTCATCTCGCGATAGCGTGCGATTTGCGCTTCCAATGCAGCTTGCGGACTCATGGCTGTTCAGGCCAGCGCATAAGCCGCCGGGCGATACTTCGCCTCGGGCGCACGACTGCGCGCGGCGCGCGCGGATTCCAGCCACAACTCCTGAGCGATGAGAACCTCCTTCAACGCTTCCTCCGGCGATTCGCCATGCGCGGAGCAATACTTCAAGTCGGGGATGTCAGCGATGTAGCACTTGTCTTCGTTGCTGTAAAAGATGTTGATGTGGTAGCGCTTTCTCATGGCTCGTCATCCAGTTTCAATCCATTCGTTTCCATCGCATCCAGCAATTGCCGGACTTGATACAGCTTCGCCTGGCCGCCCTTGTCGGGCTGAAGATTCAACCGCAGCCCCGCTACGCGGCCATGCACAAAAATATGATGGCTGCCGCGTGTTCTGTCCAATACGAAGCCCAATCCCTTCGCCAGCCGGCACGCTTCCTCGAAGCGGATGTTGCGCGAGCCCGACAATATTTTTTCAAGAATGCGTCGGGGCTTCATCGGCGTATCAGCTTAGGTATTCGCGCGGGTCCGTCACTTTGCCAGTGATGGCGCTGGCGGCGACGGTGGCCGGGCTGGCGAGGAACACCTGGGATTCCTTGTCGCCCATGCGGCCGGGGAAGTTGCGGTTCGTGGCGCTGATGCACTTGATGCCGGATTTGTTGATGCGGCCAAAGGTGTCCACCGGACCGCCCAGGCACGCGGCGCAACCGGCGTTCTCGGTCATCTGCACACCCGCGTTGACGAGAATGTTCCAGATGCTTTCGTCGCCCCAGCGTGTGTTTTGCAAATCATGAACAATGTCCGGCGTCGCGGGCACCCCAAAAGTTTCAATGACCACTCTTTTGCCCCGCAATACGCGGGCGAATTCCACGAAGTCGCTCGTTTTGCCGCCGGTGCAGGAGCCGACGTACGCGCGATCCAGCTTCACGTTGCTCATCTCACTGGCTTTCTTGCGCTGGCCCGGGTCGGGATGGCAGGCCACGGTCGGTTCGAGCGACGATAAATCCACCACGAGTTCATAGACGAACTTCTGGTCTTTATCCAACTCGACCGGTTCGTAGCGCGATTGCGTTCCGTTCAGCTTCACGCGTGCGTCCACGTATTCCGCCGTGCGCGAATCAAACGGGAAGATGCCGTTCTTGCCGCCGGCTTCGATGGCCATGTTGGCTACCGTCATGCGGTCATCCATCGAGAGCGACGCCACGCCCGGGCCGTCGAATTGCATCGCGCGATAGGTCGCACCGTCGAACCCGATCTCGCCGATGCAATGCAGGATGAGGTCCTTCGCCATCACACCGGGCTGGAGTTTGCCTTCGAGCCGGAAGTGCATCGTCTCGGGAACTTTGATGAGCAACTTGCCCGTGCCCATCACGAAGCCGGCGTCGGTGTTGCCGATGCCGGTGGCGAACTCGTTGAACGCGCCCGCCATGCAGGTGTGCGAGTCCGTGCCGAAGAGCACCTCGCCGGGCCGCGTGTGACCTTTGGCTGGCAGCGCGGTGTGGCAGACGCCGGCGTATTGCGAACCGTATTGGCGCTTCAGCATCCCTTTGCTGGCGTCGAAATGCCATTGGCCGTTCGGGTCATCAATCACGTCGTAGAAATAGGGCAGGCCCTGTTCCCTGACGAACTCGCGGAGGATGTCCACGTTGCGATTCGACTTGGAGTCGGCGGTGAAAATGTAATGGTCGGGAATGATGACGACGCGGTGCTTGTCCCAGACCCTGGCATCCTTGCCGAATTCGCGTTTGAACACGCCGATGGTCCCCGGTCCGCACACGTCGTGCGTCATCAGCACATCAGCTTTTACCCAGACATTATCGCCGGCTTGCACGGAGGTCTTTCCGGCGGCGCGGGCGAGCAGTTTTTCGGTCAACGTCATAGCTGGAAAAGCCTAGCGAACAATCGGACTGACTTCAACAGCGCAAAGAAAAGCAAGTTGCCAGCAGTTCATTCTTGACCCGGCTTCCACAAAATTTCTATTTTGACCGGGTAGTTGTCACCAACCGCAAACAATAGCAAAGGTATTTTTTATGGCGTTACGATTAGGCGATGTCGCTCCCAACTTTTCAGCCACCACCACCGATGGGGTGGTTGATTTTCACCAGTGGTTGGGCAATTCCTGGGGCGTTCTGTTCTCGCATCCGGCGGATTTTACGCCGGTTTGCACCACCGAGTTGGGCGCCGTGGCGAAGATCAAGGACGAGTTCGACAAGCGGAACGTCAAAGTCATCGCCGTCAGCGTGGACCCCTTGGAATCGCATAACGGTTGGATCAAGGACATCAATGAAACGCAGTCCTGCACGATGAATTTTCCCGTGATCGCTGATGCCAACCGTCAGGTGGCCATGGCGTATGACATGATTCATCCGAACGTGGACGACAAGGCCACGGTGCGGTCGGTGTTTGTCATCGGGCCGGATAAAAAAATCAAGCTGACCCTGACGTATCCGGCCAGCACGGGACGCAACTTCCTCGAAATTTTGCGCGTGATTGATTCGCTGCAATTGACCACGGTTCACAAGCTCGCCACCCCGGCGAACTGGGAGCAAGGTCAGGACTGCATTGTCGTAACGTCGGTGTCCGATGCGGATGCGGCAAAACAATTCCCTCGTGGCGTCCGCAAAGTGAAGCCATATCTCCGTTACACCCCGCAGCCGAATCTCTGACCGGCCGGCTGAGGTTTCGGAAGAACTACCCTGGGCGACCGGATGCAGGCAACACCGGTTCGCGCGGGCGCACGCATCGGCGACTGATGCTTCGGCCATTACTCGAACGGTGCGGTTCAACTCGGCCTGCTACTTCACATGCAGCTTGGAATGTTGAGACCCCGCGCTTGCGAGCACACGGCCTGTAAGCTCATTCGTCCAGTCCTGAAGGCTGGTTTCCCCAACCCGGCGTTACGAGTGTGAATGGTCCTGGGTTAGAGCAACCCCAACTTCTCCATCTGTGCGCGCGAGCTGGCCGGGGTCGTTTGCAAGATCGTCTGCCAGCCGCGGGCCGCGCCCGCGTCCACGTTTTCCGGCCGGTCATCAAGGTAAAGAATGTCCGCGCCGCGCTTGCCGGACAGGGATTCCAGGGTTTCGTAAATTTTTGCCGCTGGTTTCATCGCCTGCACTTCGTAGCTGTAGATGTAGCCGTCAAAGTTGGCGAAGAAGGGAAAAGCCTGCCGGATGTGTTCGATGGCCAAGTCATTCGTATTGGAAAAGATGTAGGTGGGAAGTCCCTGACGCCGCAAGGTCGCCTGTAGCGCCGTCATCTCTGTCATCTCGGTGAAAATATCGGCGAAGTATGAGCTGAACTCTTCGATGTCTCCGGTGAAACCGGAGACCCGGCGGACTTCCTCGTAGAACTCCTGTCTCGTCACCAGTCCGGTTTCGTAGCGGTAGAGCAGCGGCGAGTGATCCAGAAATTTTTGCAGGTCGGCCGGCGAGGCGGTGGATTTCGCCGCGAGCCGGCGGCCGGCAATCGAGTAATCAAAGTCCACGAGGACTTTGCCAAGATCGAAAACAACAATTTGGGGTTTCATGGCCGCGATAGAACGCAAAGAGCGCAAATTTTTTTCATGGAGTTTTCAGGCATGTTTTTGTGTTCTTTGCGTTCTTTTGTGGCTAGCTCATTTCCCTCCGCCCTTCCAGTGCGCGGCTCAAGGTGAGTTCATCGGCGTATTCCAGCCCGCTGCCGGCGGGCAGGCCGTAGGCGATGCGGGAGATTTTCAAGCCGGAACGCGCCAGCCGCTTCGCCAGATAATGGCTCGTGGCATCGCCCTCCACGTCGGTGCTCAGCGCGATGATGATTTCCTGGATCGGCTCGGCGGCGAGCCGTTTTTCCAGTTCCGTAATTCTCAAATCCTCCGGTTCGACGCCGTCGAGAGGCGAGATTTTCCCGCCCAGCACATGAAACTTGCCGCGATACGTGCCGGACTTCTCGATGCTGAGAATGTCCACCGCCCGCTCCACCACACAGATCAACGAACCATCCCGGCGCGCATCTTCGCAGATGGAACACGGAGATTTTTCCGTCAGCGCGCCGCAGGTGGTGCAGAACTGAATCCGTTCCCGCGCCGTGACGAGGGCCTCCGCCAGGTGCTTCACGACGCCAGGCTCGGTCTGGACCAGGTGCAGGGCGATGCGCTCGGCGGAACGTGGCCCCACGCCGGGCAGCTTGCTCAGCGCGGCGATGAGCGTGGTGATGGAGTCGGGGAGCAAGGAAGTGGGTAAAAAAGTTAAATGAGTAATTGGTTAAATGGTGATCAGCTAAACGAGCGCTTGAACCGATCCAACCCATTTAACCAATTACCAATTCACGCACCTCAGCCAAACCCTGGCAGGTTAAAACCAGACGTCGCCTTGCCCATCTCGGTGTTCGAGATGTCCTTGGCCTGGCTCAAGGCTTTGTTCGCGGCGGTGAGAATCATGTCCTCGACGATTTGCGCGTCGGTCGGATTGAGCGCCTGTGGATCAATCTTGATGCTGGCCAGTGAACCATCGCACTTGGCGGTGACCTTGACTGCGCCGCCGCCGCTGGTGGCTTCCACCGTGCGTTGGGCGAGGTCGGACTGAATCTGTTCCATCTGCTGCTGCATGCGCGCAGCCTGTTTCATGAGTTTTCCAATGCTAGACATGGAGTTGAAGTTAAATAGGTGAAAGTGTGTTTGCGAATCAATTTAGTTTTCAGTCGGGATAGTAGCCAAAGCCGGACTTTGACGAATACCAGTAACTGATGCCAGGATCATTCATAAAATAGGAAATCCGGAATCCGTTTGTTTCATCAGCGCCCAGGCCATAAATGTGTGCCTTAACCTGCGCATGTTTGAAGGTGTATCCATCCAGGTTTATCGGGTAGTATCCCGCCTTGGTCTTTGAGTCCTCCGCGAACTGCACAATGGCGATTATGTCCTCATGGATCATTGCCCACTTACGGCTTTGATATGCCTGCCATATCAACAGACTACCGCCCAGCAGCGTAACGCACCACAGCGCGACCCGGCGGCGATAAAAACCAATCAGAACCGATCCACCAACCAGACAAATAAGCAAAGTGAACATTGCCTGCATTACCTCGCCCTCCGTGTAAAGCACGTTGTATTGAAGCAGGCAAAGAGAAACCAAAACAACCGTCGCAATCGTCAGAAGCAAGGGCCAGGACACATCTTTTGCCGGAATCTCTTTTGAATCTGCCTGGTTCATGATGTTGTTTGCACAACGGATGAATTACGCCCGCACTTCGACGATCTGACCCTTGAAAACTTCCAGCGCCTTCTGGATGAGCGGGTCGTTCTTGAAATCGTCCTTATTGAAAGCCACGGAGGACTTCTTCTCCGCTGCGGGGGCGACGGACTTGGCGGCAGCCGGCGCGGCCTTCGCTGCTGGCGCTGCTGGCGCGGCTGGCGAAGGGGGCGCGACGGGCACACGGCCCACCGGCGCTTCGGCGACGATAAACTTGAACTGCGAATCGGGATGGCCGAGTTCCGCCAGTTTGGTTTGCAGGATGGTGTGATTCTTGGAATTGTCGGCCAGCCCCATCTGGTCCGAAAACTCCGGGTCGTAACCGATGGTGAACACGCCTTTGGCAAACGAAACCGGATGCGCATTGATCAGGTAGTTTGCCGCAAACTTGCTGACGCGCGCCACGCCTTCCACCAGTTGCGACCAGAGCGCCTCCAGGTTGTCGGCTGAAACGGGCGTCGGGGATGGGGACGCAGCCGGCGCGGTTTCGTCGCCGCCGACGTAAGGTGGCGGAATTGCCGCTGACCTTTGGGTGGCCGGTTGCGTTGGCGCTGACGTCGGTGTCCGCCTCGTTACCTCGGCGGCTGCCGCGGTGGTTGCAGGTGCCGTTGCCGCCGTTCCGCCGTCTTGACCGCGCAACACATTCAACTGCTTCAACACGGCATCAATGCTCACGGCATTGCGCGCCTCAATGGCGCGGAGCAGGGTGACTTCCAGCAAAATCTTTTTCGATGCCGCGTCGCGCAGACGGAGTTCGGCATCTGCCAGCACTTCGAGAATGCGGGTGAGCGCGTCGGTGGTGGCCAGGGGCGATTGTTCTTTGAGCGCGCCAGCCTGTGCTTCGGACACCTCCATCAAACTCAGATCGCCCTTCGAGACTTGGAAGAGAATCAGGTTGCGGAAGTGGCTGAGCAGGTCGGAAAGCAACCGGCCGAGGTCCTTTCCGTTTTGCGACAGATCATTCAACTGATGCAACGCCGTGTGAATTTCACCGGACAGCACCGCGCGGCTCAGTTCGAGGACCTGGCCCTGCGCCGTGAGGCCGAACATCGTGAGCACGTCGGGCTCTTCAATCTTGTCGCCGCAAAAACTGATGAGCTGGTCCAGCGTGGATTCCGCGTCGCGCATCCCGCCGTCCGCCCCGCGCGCGATGGCATGGAGGGCTGCGTTGTCCACGGTGATTTTCTCCTTTGCTGCGATCTCGCCAAGGTGTTTGACGATGAGCGCCGTGGGAATGCAGCGCAGGTCGAAGCGTTGACAGCGGGAGAGGATGGTCGCCAGGACCTTCTCGGGATCCGTGGTGGCGAACATGAACTTCACATGCGGCGGTGGTTCTTCCAGCGTCTTGAGCAGCGCGTTGAACGCCGCCGTCGAGAGCATGTGGACTTCGTCAATGATGTAGATCTTGAACTTGCCGCTGGCCGGAACGTACTGGCACGTCTCGCGCAGCTCGCGCACTTGCTCGACGCCGTTGTTGCTCGCGCCGTCAATCTCCAGCACATCCATCGCGCGACCTTCAGTGATTTCTTTGACGCGCTCGTCGTCGTCGTCGAAGTCCACCTTCGGGCCGCCGGTGCAGTTGAGGCATTTGGCGAAGATGCGGGCGATGGTGGTCTTGCCCGTGCCGCGCGGGCCGCAGAAGAGGTACGCGTGGGCGATACGGTTTTGCTTGATGGCGTTGGCCAGCGTGTCGGTGACGTGTTCCTGCCCGACCACGTCGGCGAACCGTTGCGGGCGATACTTTCTGGCGATGACCTGATAGGACACGGGGCAAGTTAAAAGTTAAGAATTAAAAATGCAAAAGGAGTTTGGCGCGAGGCTTTCACTTTTCATTTTCCATTTTTAATTTTGAATTGAAAGAATGCCAGGGTGACCACGGCAGATACGGAGCAAACTACCGTTGCTGCCTTCCGGCCCTGGCGGGGTTCGTAAGTCCACATTCCATGGGCCCTGGCGCGGGAAACTGTGCGGGAGCACTCCCGAGGCAGCAAGCGAATTTCTTTTCCCACCCGGGAAATGGGGCATCTCAGGTTTATGGCAAAGTGCGCTAACCTCGAGTGGTGGAACTCCTCGCACTGCGAGGATCGGCGCAGCGGAACGTCCCGCCTGCCCACGCAAACGTCCCGGATCGCCATTCTTTGCGAGTCTTGCTCGCGATCAGTTTCATCCCGGCGGTGCGATAGACCTCCCGGACTTCCTCGAACTCGCGCCGCAGCATTCCGGCTACGACGAGCACACCATCGGGTTTGACGCGGGCGAGAATCCGGTCGCGCTCGGCGATGAGAAGGTGCGCCAGCAGGTTGGCGCAGACGACGTCGTATTGCCGGGCGGCGTGAAGGGGGAGTTGAGTGAGATCGGCGCGCGTGACGCGAATTTTGGTTTCGACCCGATTTGCCGCGGCATTGGCTTTGGCGACACGGACGCATTGGGGATCGAAGTCAAACGCGTGGATGGGAGCGTAGCCCAGCTTCGCCGCAGCGATGGCGAGGATTCCAGAGCCTGTGCCCATATCGAGCAGGGAACGGGGTCGCCGACTTCCGCGGTGACGCACGATTTCGCGGAGACAGAATTCCGTGGTCGGATGCTGGCCAGTGCCGAAGCTCAGGCCGGGATCCAGCGTGACGAGGGCTTGTGCCGCGTGTGGCTGGCGTCTGCTCCAACTGGGTTTCACCAGCAGTTTCGGGCCGATCTCCAACGGTGGGAAATGTCGCTTCCATGATTCCGCCCAATTCTTGCGCGGCAACTTGACGAGACTGATTCTGCCCGCACCCACATCCAAGCCGCAGGCTTTGATCCCGGCGAGACCGCGGCGCAAGACTGCTTTGGTGGCGGCCAAATTTTTTGGCGCCGTAGTGGTAAAGACGGAAACGGTGGGCACGCCCGATTCCGCGTCGGTGTAGGTGGAGGGGTGCGGGGCGACGAGCTTGGCCAATAACTCCGCCACCGCCTCCTCCGCCTCGCCCGTGGTCGTGACGGAGATCTTCCAGATGAGTTCGGACTTCATGTCGGCAGGTCGCGCCAAGGCGAGAAGTCGAGCAGTTGCAATCGCGCGCGATCCGGCTTGATCACCACCGTGGAAATACTGGCGTATTCAATTTCGAACCGGTCCATCTCGGCGAACGGGAGTTCGAGCAGCAACGCGAGCAACATGCGGATGACGCCGCCGTGACAAAAAACGCCCACCGTCTTCCCCGGATTGTTTCGCAGGATCTCCTGCAGGCAGGCGTCAATTCGCTGGCGGTAGCGGGTGATGTTTTCCGCGTCGGGAATGGCGCCGGCGTCAAGTTGCCGCAGCCAATGATGAGCATCCTGATCGAATCGCGCTTTGACTTCGGCAAAGGTCAGGCCGGTCCAGGCGCCAAAATCCACTTCGTAGAGGTCGGACAAAGTAATGGGCGGCCGAAGCATCGTGGCCCGCGCGGGCGCGAGTGTTTGTTGGACCCGTTTCATCGGGCTGGCGTAGATCGCGTCGCACTTTCGGGCTGGCAAATAGTCCGCGAGCGCCCGCGCCTGGAGTTCTCCGCGCGGCGAGAGATTCATGTCAATGCGCCCGCCGAAGATGCCCTGGTAACGCGCTTCAACTTCGGCGTGACGGATGAGATGGAGGGTGGTGTTCATCAAATTTTGCGGTCGTCGCAGCCGAGCGATTCGGCCGAAGCAAGCCGTCGCCGATCAACGGCCGCTTCGTGTCGCCGGCCAGCCACGGCGTTGTCAGGCGGTGGCCAGGGCTTGCTCCTGGGCTTCGAGCAACTGCCGCACGCCGGCCTTGCCCAAGGCGAGCAGCGTGCCCAATTCGGTTTCGCTGAAGGTGGCTTCCTCGCCCGTGCCTTGCAGTTCAATGAACGCGCCGGCGGAGTTCATCACCAGATTGAAGTCCACCGCCGCACCGACATCTTCGGTGTAACACAAGTCGAGCAGCGCCTGGCCGTTGACGATGCCGATGCTCACGGCGGCCACCGCATGGAGCAGGGGATTCTCCGTCAACTTGCCGCTGGCGATCAGCCGGCGGATCGCGATGACCAGTGCCACATACGCACCGGTGATGGCGGCGGTGCGCGTGCCGCCGTCGGCCTGCAAGACATCGCAGTCCACGTAGATCGTGCGCGGGCCAAGTTTTTCCAGATCGAGCGTGGCGCGCAGGGCGCGCCCAATGAGCCGCTGAATCTCCTGGGAGCGGCCGTCAATTTTCCCTTTGGCAATGTCGCGTGGTTTCCGTTGCAAGGTCGAGTAGGGCAGCATCGAATACTCGGCGGTGATCCAGCCGCCGCTGACATTTTGTTCCTTCATCCAGCGCGGGACATTCTCCTCGACGCTGACGCCGCAAATGACCCGGGTGTTGCCCCACTCGATCAACGTCGAACCGGCGGCATAGGGTGCGATGTGATTCTTGAATTGGAGCGGACGAATCTGGTCGGGCCGTCGTCCGTCGGCGCGAGCGAGCGGGGAAGCCGGTGCGTGAGTTTGAGCCATAAATCGCGGCGATGATAATCCGCGTCGCCGGGTTCGCAATGCGGAAAGCAGATCAGCGGAACACGCGGGCCACTTGCGTGACCTGGGCGGCGCGCGTTTCCAGGCCGGGCCGGGCGTTCACCACGATGGCCGCGCGCGTGCCCGGCCAGACGCCGAGGTCCACGGAGGAATTGCCTGCGTAATCGTAGCCGCGTTCCCCGAACCGAGCCGACAGGGCGCGGCGTTTGTTGTCGCCGCGCAAGTTGATGGTGCCGTCGCTGGCCATTAACTCATCGAAGATGCCTACATGACGAAAGACGGGTTCGGCCATCCGGCGATCGGAGGCCGTGGCGAGGATCAATTTGCGACCGGAACGCTTTTCCTCCTTCAGCCATTCGAGAAATTCCGCGTGGTAGGGCAGGGTGGCAGGATCAACCCGGACTCGGTTGGCGAGTTGTTGTTTGAGGAAGGCGCGGCCTTTTGCCCACCAAATCAGTACGTTGACCAACGCCAGGGGATTCCGTTGCAGCAACATTTTGAGGGATTCCCAGAGCAGGTCGGTTCGGATCAGCGTGCCATCGAGGTCCACGGCCAGTGGGACCGTCGGGAGTAAGCTGTTGTCGGTGGATGTCAATGTTCGCGGAGTCTAGGCGGGATTCCTTGTGCAAGGCAATGCTGCCGTGTGTTTGGCCCGGCAGCCGGGCCGTCACGCGCATCCTGGCCCGGCTCGGCTTGCGTGCATTTCGGAGTGCCGCTGAACTCGCTGCTGGATTTCGCAGCGCGAAGACCGCCACTGTCTGGCTGGTTCTCCCGTAGGGGACGGACGCCAAAGGGGCACACGAAACAGAATCGTGCCGGAACGCGATTCTTGACCCGATTGGAGCGCCGACCCTACGATGACCCGCGTGTCGCCGGATGAAATCAAAGCCCGCGTTGCCGAATTACGCTGGCATCATTCCATTAACCTCGGGCAAGGCATCATCACGCCGGGCCAGGACAACAGCGAACGGAAGCTTCAGCGGTTGAAATTACCCGCGTCCCTGGCGGGCAAGTCGGTGCTGGACGTGGGCGCGTGGGACGGATTTTTCTCTTTTGAAGCGGAACGCCGGGGAGCGACGCGCGTGCTGGCCACGGACTCATATTGCTGGGACGGCTCGCACGACTGGGGCAGCCAGCGCGGCTTTCAACTCGCGCGAACAGTGCTGGGATCAAAGGTGGCGGATCAGACGCTTGACGTGTTGGAGTTGTCGCCGGAGCGGGTGGGAATGTTTGACGTGGTTCTGTTTCTCGGCGTGCTCTATCACATGAAACACCCGTTGCTGGCGCTGGAACGGGTGGCCAGCGTCACGCGGGAAATGGTGTTGTTGGAGACAGCGGTGGACATGTTGAGCACGCGGCGCGCGGCGATGGCGTTTTATGCGGGCTCGGAACTGGGCCAGGACGCGACCAACTGGTGCGGCCCGAATCCCGCCGCAGTCGTGGGGATGTTACGAACCGCGGGCTTTCGGCGGGTTGAAATCGTGGCCAGCATCCGGCCGCTTTACTTTCGTTACGCCAAGGCCGCCTGGCTGAAATGGAAGCGCGGATTTCAGTTCTGGAGCATGGTGCGCACGGACCGAATTGTCGTCCACGCGTGGAAATGAAACCGGACCAATGGGCCAGCGACGCGGTTCGACGGTGTGTTGCCGGAAACCAAATCAGCTTAACATGATCACAACCAAACTCGGAAACAGTTCCCTGACCGGCAGCCGGCTGTGCTATGGCTGCTGGCGGATTGCAGAGAGCGGTGGCCACGCCGCCGTGCGCGCGGCCTACGACGCCGGCTACACCATCTTCGACGGCGCGGACATTTATGGCGGCGGCCAGGCGGAGGTGATCCTGGGCGAGACGCTCAAACAAACTGCCGGCATGCGCGAACGCATCCTCATCACCAGCAAATGCGGCGTGCGCCGGGCCGGCGAGCCGGACGCGAATTCACCGCAGCGCTGGGACTTCTCGCCCGAGTACATCGTGCAGGCGTGCGAAGGTTCGTTGAAGCGACTGGGCGTCGAGACGATTGATCTCTACCTGCTGCATCGGCCGGATTATCTCGGCGAGCCGCACGCCATTGCCGGCGCCTTCGCGCAGCTCTATGACGCGGGGAAGGTGCGCTGCTTTGGCGTCAGCAATTTCCGTCCGTCGCTGGTCAACGCGCTGCAGGCGGCGTGTCCGTTTCCGCTGATCGTGAACCAGGTTGAAATCAGCCTCGTGCAACGCGCCGCGCTGGAAGACGGCACGCTGGATCAATGCCTGGAAAAGGGTATCACGCCGATGGCCTGGAGTCCATTGGGCGCGGGGTTGCTGGGCGACGGCGCGAAACGGCTGCTGCCCGCGCAGCAAGGCTACCAACCCGAGGCCGTTGTGAAAGTGCTGGATGACATCGCAAAGACGCGCGGCGCGAGCCGCACGGTGATTGCCTACGCGTGGCTCTTGAAACATCCGGGCAAAATCATGCCGATCGTCGGTTCCACCGATCCCGGGCGCATTCGCGAAGCGGTGCGGGCGACCGAGTTCGAGCTGTCTCGCGAAGAATGGTATCGGCTGTTCCTCGCCGCGCGTGGCGAACCGTTGCCGTGATCCAACGCCCCGCCGTGTTTCCCCGACCCCAAGTCATCCGTGCCCCTTGGGAGCGCTGGCGTCCCGCCGGCGAAATTCCGGAGCGAGAACCCGCCCGCGGGACGCCAGCGCTCCCAGGCTGAGGCGCATCCGTCACAACATTTCCCGAACAGTGGATTCTTTATCGGCGTCACATACTCATGTGCCCCGCTGGACGCAATCCGACTTGCCCGCAGGTGGGCAAGCCGGTCACTGTCTTGCGCTGATAAATCGCATCGCCACATCATGAGCCAGACCTCCGACCAACGTTCCGCCGACTTTCTCAAAATCGCCGACCAGTTCAAACTCGGCGCGCTGACCACCGAAGCGTCCCATCCCGTCACCGCCAATCTCAGCGAGGTGGCGAAACAGGACATCGCCGCCGGATTAAAGCTGCTGTTCGACGTGGACGATGACGTGGTGCGGAAGTATCGCGAGTTCGCGGAATCTGGTCGGGCACGCGGCATTGCCGACACGGTAGTCACGGCGTTGCAGAGCGGCGGGAATCTTTATTTCACCGGCTGCGGCTCGACCGGGCGGCTCAGCATCCAACTCGCTTCCATCTGGCGGGATTATTGGCAAAGGAATCCCCTCACCCGGCCTTCGGCCACCCTCTCCCCATCCGATGGGGAGAGGGACGGGGTGAGGGGCGCGCTTGAAAATTTAGAGAACGGCGCGTTTCCGGTGATGGCCGGTGGCGACTTCGCGCTCATCAAAGCCGTTGAGGGTTTCGAGGATTTCACGACGTTTGGTAAAAAGCAGATCGGCGACCTGGGTGTGAACCACAAGGACGTGGTGTTCGCCATCACTGAAGGAGGCGAGACGTCGTTCGTCATCGGCACGGCGTGGAAGGGCGTCGAGGTCGGCGCGAAGGTTTATTTCGTCTATAACAATCCCGACGACGTGTTGTGCGAACACGTCCAGCGCAGTCGCGAGGTGATTCAGGATGCGCGGATCGAGAAGATCAATCTCACCACCGGCCCGATGGGCATCACCGGCTCGACGCGGATGCAGGCCACCAGCATCGAACTGGCGGTGATGGTGACGATCCTGGAGATGGTGGTGCGGGAGCTGGTGGGTAGCCGCCGAGGTAACGAGGCGGAAACCAAAGCGGGCGCGCCCAATCCGCCTCCTCACGTCGGCGGCTACGATTCCGATTCTGTGCCGCAAGAATTTCTTGCCCAGCTCACGGAACTGCACGCCACGTTGAAATCGCCGGAGTTGCTCGCGCAACTGGCCCGGCTCGCCGCGATGGAAGAATCCGTCTATCGCGCAGGCCGGAAGAACAATTACTTCGCCGGCCGCGTGGGCATTGACATCCTCACGGACACGACGGAGCGCTCGCCGACCTATTGCACGCCGCCCTTCCGCAAATTCGATGACACGACCGCCACGGAATCGTGGGCCTTTCTCTATGTGCCCTACCACAATTCCGACGCCGCATGGGAACGGGTCTGCAAACGTCAGCCGCGTTGCGTTGAATGGAAAGCCGAGGACGTGCGCGGCCTGGTGCCCGAGGACAAATACGCCCGCACCGTCGAGATCATCGGCAAGATCAGTTACCCGGAGCTGATGCGCTTCCGCATCGGTCTGGATGGGATCCCGAATCGTCCGTTGGGCGCGGGCGACAGTGCGGTGGGCCTGGTCGTCGAGGCGGAGAAGGATTCATTGCTGTACCCGCGCGGGTTTCATCGTGTGCAGTTGGAGAACGCAGTCAAGGCCGGGGCGAAGACCGGTTTGATTTACGTTGGCAGCGAGTCGAGTTGCCGCGAGATGCGGGAATTCGTCGCACAATGGGATCCGACCTGCGCCGCCGTTTTCCTGCCCGTGCCCGAGACTGGCTTGCTGTTGAACGGCGTGATGCGGGTCGGCCTCAAGATGCTGCTCAACACACTTTCGACCGGCACGATGGTCCGGCTGGGGCGCGTGATGGGCAACTACATGATCTGGGTGGTGCCCAGCAACCTGAAGTTGATTGACCGCGCGACCCGCTACATTCAACGCCTGACCGGGTTGGAATATGTGGCGGCAAACCGACTGCTCTTCGAGGTGTTTGAATATGTCGAACCGCGGATGAAGGCCGACCAGGCGTATCCGCCGGTGGTGGGCGTGAGTGTGATGCGACATCTGCACGGGCTGGGCAACGAGGAGGCGGAAAAGCGGTTCAAAGCGGAGCTGGGTTGACTCCAAACGTGGGCGCCGTTGCACGCTAGGCAATATAACGGTGACTTCCTTCTCGGCTTCAACGCAGGCCTCCTGAATAGTGCCACCTTCAACAGCAGCGGTGGTGAAGCGCAACCGAATCTGAGCGGCGGCTCTACCTTTCGGCGGGCACCAACTGGCCGTTTTGATTCACGCGGTGCCCGCTGACGCACGCAGGCCGAAGCTCGGCCACCGGGTGAGGTCACCTGGCCTACAAGGCGGAATCGGACCACACAGTAGGCCGCGTGTCCTCACGCGACGCTCTGCACTGATCCCTCGTGCATGGCCCGCACTTCCAATCGCAATTCCGTGGTTTCCTTCCTTGAACAGGTCCAAAGCAAGTGCTACAAGTTGCCAACCTCGAAAACCACCGGCGCATGAAAACGACGCATTTGTATTTGGCATTGGCGCTTCTACTTGCCTTGGTCTTCCCGGCCGTGGCGGTCACATTCTACGTGGACTTGAACAGTCCCAGTCCGACACCGCCTTACACCAGTTGGGAAACCGCTGCCACGAACATTCAGGATGCGATTGATGCATCAACGGACGGGGATCTGGTGTTGGTGGCGGATGGGCTTTATGCAACGGGTGGTCGTGTGGTAAGCAAAACAACCACGACCAACCGCATTGCCGTAACCAAAGCGGTGACGTTGCAGAGTGTCAATGGACCCGGGGTGACGATCATTCAAGGCTTCCAAGTGGCCGGGACATTGACGGGGAGCGCCGCGGTGCGATGCGCGTATTTGACCAATGGAGCGTCCCTGGTTGGCTTCACACTGACAAATGGTGGGGTGGCCGGATTTGAAGGAGGTGGCGGGGTCTGGTGCGAATCCACCAATGTGGTTATCTCAAATTGCTGGGTGTTGGGTAACGCTGCGTTCAATGGCAAGGGAGCTTATCGCGGCACGCTGTGGAATTGTGTTGTGTCAAATAACTATTCTCTCGATCCCGGGAATGGCGGCGGGGTGTTCGGAAGCGTTATTTACAATTCAATCATGGTTAGCAACCGCGCTGATTCGGGCGTGGGCGCGTTCAATTCGACGTTGAGCAACTGCGTGGTGCGAGGGAATATCGGGGAAGCGGAAGGGGTCGGTGGTGGAGTGGGCTATTGCAATTTGATCGATTGCTTGGTGGCGGATAATCACGCCGATGATTCGGGCGGCGGAGCGTGGAACAGCACGTTAATCAACTGCCTGGTCGCCAGCAATTCCTGTGGTGTCATGGGTGGCGGAGTGTACGGAGGGAGCGTATTCAATTGCGTGGTGGCTGGTAATATGAGCACGAGTCCAGGAGGCCGCATTTTCGGCACCGGCGGCGGGGTTTCCGGTTCTGCTGTGACCAACACCATCATTAAGTGGAACATTGGGCGAGGCAATGGAGGAGGCGCTTACAACGCGACCGTCGTAAATTCACTCGTTTGCGAGAATACCTCCTGGACAAATGGCGGCGGCGTGTACGGCGGCACTGTCTTTAACTCAACGATCGCCGGTAATACTGCCACCAATGGCGGCGGGGTCGCTTCTGGATACGTCTCGGGCAGCATTGTTTCTCACAACGTCGCTGCTGCAAATGATAACCATGTCAGTACGTATTTCAGTTACAGTTGCTCGCAGCCCACGGCACCTGGCGGTAGCGGTAATATCACCAATGAACCAAGCTTTTTTGATTTGGCTGGTGAGGACTTTCGACTACAGACCAATTCCCCTTGTATCAATGCCGGGGCGGTGGCCTCGGGATTTTCGTTTGATTTGGACCATCACAATCGGACGGTTGGTGGTCGAGTTGATATGGGTGCCTACGAATTTCAATCGCCATCGTCCGTGCTCTCGTATGCGTGGGCGCAGCAGTACGGCTTGCCCACGGATGGCTCGGCGGATTTCACGGACACGGATAGCGACGGCATGAGTAACTATGGCGAGTGGCGTTCGGACACGATTCCAACCAATGCCCTATCCGTCTTGCGGATGGTCGTCGCCACAAATGGTGCTTCAGGCGCGAACATTACTTGGCAAAGTGTCGCCACCCGCCGGTATTGGCTGGAACGGGCGACGAACCTGGGCGCGGCCTCCCCGTTTCAGACCGTGGCCAGCAACATTCCCGGCGTGGCCGGCTCGAACACTTTAACCGACGCGTCCGCCACCAACAGCGGGCCGTACTTCTATCGCGTGGGCGTGCAGTGAATGGATTGGTTGCTCAATCCGACAGAGGCAAGGGAATGAACGGCAAGGTAATCAAAAGTCATTCCGTTGCCGTTCATTCCCTTGCCAAGTCCGACGTTCGGCCAACTTTCGCGCGTCCGGTTTCCAAAATTGCATTGTCCGCCGCGATGCTCCCCGGCAAGCTGGCGCGATGCAGCAAGTGAACCTTGGGATGATTGGCGGTGGCACAGTCGGGAGCGGCGTGTTCCATGCCTGGCAGCAGAACGGCGACCTCATGGCCGCGCGCCTCGGCGTGAAACCCGTGTTCCGCAAGATCGCCGTGAAGGCGTTCGACGAACCACGGCCTTATCCCATCCCCGCAGCCCTGATGACGACCGACTGGCAGGAAGTTGTCAACGATCCGGATATTCAGGTGGTGATCGAACTCGTCGGCGGCACGGGCATTGCCAAAACCATGGTGCTGGCGGCGCTGGCGCAGGGCAAAACCGTAGTCACGGCCAACAAGGCGTTGCTCTCGGCGCACGGGCCGGAGTTGTTCGCCGCGGCGACGAACGGCGGCGCCAATCTCTACTACGAGGCCAGCGTCTGCGGCGGCATTCCCATCATCAAATCGTTGCGCGAAGGTTTCGTCGCCAATCAATTCGCCGCCATCTATGGCATCGTGAACGGGACGTGCAATTACATTCTCACCCGCATGAAGCTCGAGGGCGCGGATTTTGCCGAGGTGCTGGCCGACGCGCAAAAGCATGGTTACGCCGAGACGCCGCCTGATCTCGACATTGACGGTAAGGACGCGCAGCACAAAACCGGCATCCTCGCGTCGCTGGCGCACGGTTTCTGGGTGGAACACCGCGAGATTCACACCGAGGGCATTCGCGAGGTGTCGAAGCTCGACATGCAGTTCGCGCAGCAACTCGGTTACACGATCAAGCTGCTGGGGATTGTGAAACAGGTCGCGAGCCGGAAACGCGGCGTGCAGGTGTCGGTGTATCCCACGCTCATTCCCAACGCGCATGTGCTGGCCAGTGTGAATGGCGTGTTCAATGCCTGCTTCGTGCGCGGCGATGTGGTTGGGGACACGTTGTTTTATGGCCGGGGCGCGGGCAAGGACGCCACGGCGAGCGCGGTGTTGAGCGACGTGGCGGATGCGGCGCTGGATTTGAAAAACGGGACGAAGGCGCGTGTGCCACCGTTCGTCGCGTGCGCGAAGGGCGGGCGCGTGGTGCCGTTGGATGAGATTGTCTCACGTTATTACCTCCGGCTGAGCGTGGTGGATCGTCCGGGGGTGCTGGCCAAGGTGTCGAGCATTCTGGCGCAGGCCCGAATCAGCATTCTTTCAGTGATCCAACCCGAGGGGCATGAGGGGGAAAGCGTGCCGTTGATTCTGATGTTGCATGAGGCAACCAACGCCGCCATGCGCCAGGCTCTGGTGAAGATCGCGAAGCTCCCGGTGGTGAAGGGCAAACCAGTGATGTTCCGGGTGGAAAATCTGGACTGACCAGTTTACTCTGCGTGGCATGAGCACGGTTGCCGACATCACGAACGTCCTTCCCAACCTGAGCACGGAAGAGTTGCAGCAGGTGGAACGCGCGCTCATCAGCATCTACCGCCAGCGAAAGTCCGGTATTATTTTTGACGATGACTACGGCGTGTGGACCGAGGAAGACCAGACGGCGGTGGCGGACCAGGCATTTCAGATGCTTGACCAGGTGGAGCGCGGGGATAAAAAGCCCGGCCAATCATGAACATTCCGCAACGGGGTGAAGTCTGGCTGGCGGATTTGGGCATGGTGGCCAAGACGCGACCGGTGCTGGTCTTGAGTGTGCAGTTCGGTGATCGTGATTACGCGCTGTTCCACATCGTCCCGCATACCACCACGGTGCGTGGTTCCCAGTTTGAGACGGCAATCCCGGCACCGTGGCTGAAGCCCGGGGTGTTCAATGTGCAAGGCTCGCAATCCATCCCCCGGGCGAATTTGATCCGGCTGCTCGGAACTCTCAACCAAACCCAGCTTGCATCCGTGGAGCACGCCATGCGTCGCTGGCTGGGGATCTGACTCAACATGGCCAAGCTACTTTTTCACAGCACCAACGGACAATCGCCGGTCGTGGACCTGCGCGCAGCATTGCTGGCCGGGCAGGCCCCGGATCGCGGGCTGTATTTCCCGGTGCAGTTTCCGCGCTTCACCTTTAACGAACTGGCGGCCTTCTCACGACTGCCGTATCACGAGATCGCCTTCCGCGTGTTGTCGCGCTTCACCGAAGACATCGTGCCGCCGGCGGAACTCGCCAAGTTTTGCCAGGACGCCTACAACTTTCCCGTGCCGCTGGAGGTGGTGAACTTTCGCACGTTCCTGATGCGCCTCGATCAGGGACCCACGGCGTCATTCAAGGATTTCGCCGCGCAGATGATGGCGCGATTGTTCGGCAAGTTCCTGCGCGAGGACGGCAAACAGGTGACGATTCTCACTGCCACCAGCGGCGATACCGGCGCCGCAGTCGCTCATGCGTTCCACAAAATTCCCGGCGTGCGCGTCATCGTGCTGTTTCCGCTCGCGGAGGTGAGCGAAAGCCAGCGCAAGTTGATGACCACATTGAAGGACAACGTGCGGACGGTGGCCATTGACGGCAAGTTTGATGATTGCCAGGCGATGGTGAAACGCGCCTTTGCCGATCCGGCGCTGCAACACATCCCGCTGTCGTCGGCCAACTCCATCAACATCGGCCGGCTGCTGCCGCAAAGCGTGTACTATTTTTTCGCCGCCTCGCGCGTCGCCCAGGCGGGGGAACCGATTGTGTTTTCCGTGCCCAGCGGCAATTTCGGCGACATGATGGGCGCGGTCGTCGCGCGCGAAATGGGTTTGCCGGTGCGCAAAATCATTGCCGCCGTGAACGACAACGATGCGTTCCCGAAGTTTCTGGCGACCGGTCGTTATCAAAAGATTTCGCCATCCCGCAACTCGCTCTCCAACGCCATGAACGTCGGGCATCCGAGCAATCTGGCGCGGCTGGTCGCGGTTTACGGCGGTCAGATGGATGAGACCGGCCAGATCAACCGGATGCCGGACCTGACCGCAATGCGGCGGGATATTTTTTCCTCGTCCATCCCGGACGAGCGCACGGTCGCGGGCATCCGCGATTTCTGGAATCAATTTCAATTGCTGCTCGAGCCGCACGGCGCGGTGGCGTGGCAGGGGTTGCTGGACTGGACCGCCCAGGAGGCGCTGGGCAATACGCCCGCCGTCATCGTCGAGACCGCGAACCCGGCCAAGTTTCCCGTGGAGGTGCAGAAGGTCGTCGGCTGGGAGCCGGACGTGCCGACGAACATGCTTGCCTCGCTGCGATTGCCGGAGGACTACGAGCGGATGGGGGCGGATTACGAGAACTTCCGCAGCTATCTCCGGCAACAACATACCACCACTTGATTGCCGGGCTGTTTCTGGCATCCTCCCCGTCCGCCTGATTCCGGCGGTATCGTTTGGCAGACCTAATATGGCTTTGATTGTTCAGAAATATGGCGGCACTTCGGTGGGCAACACCGAGCGCATCAAGAATGTCGCGCGGCGCGTGGCCGAGTATCGGAAGCGCGGCGATCAAGTGGTGGTGGTGGTCTCAGCGATGAGCGGAGTGACAGATGGGTTGATCAAGCTGGCCAAGGACATTGTCCCGTTGCCGAGCGAGCGCGAGCTGGACGTGCTGCTGGCGACCGGCGAACAACAGACGATTGCGCTCACGGCCATTGCGTTGCAGGCGTTGGAGGTGCCGGCGGTTTCCATGACGGGCGCGCAGGCGGGCATCGTCACGGACGGGGTTCACACGAAGGCAAAGATTCACAACATCACGCCCAAGCAGGTGCATGAAGCGCTCAAGGCTGGCAACGTCGTGATTGTCGCCGGCTTCCAGGGCCAGACTTCCTCCGGCCAGATCACAACGCTGGGTCGGGGCGGCTCGGATTTGACGGCCATTGCGCTCGCGGCGGCGGTGAAGGCGGACCTCTGCCAGATTTACACCGATGTGGATGGCGTTTACACCGCGGATCCCCGCATCGTGTCCAGCGCGCGGAAGCTGCCGGAGATTTCCTACGACGAAATGCTCGAACTCGCCAGTCTCGGCGCCAAGGTGATGCAGAGTCGTTCGGTGGAATTTGCCAAGAAGTTTGGCGTGGTCTTTGAAGTCCGCTCAAGTTTGAACGACAACCCGGGAACGATTGTGAAAGAAGAAACCAAAAGCATGGAGGACATCGTGATTCGCGGCGTCTCGCTGGACAAGCATCAGGCCAAGGTCACGCTGGTGGGTGTGCCGGACAAACCGGGCGTGGCCGCGCGCATTTTCAAGGTCATTGGCGACGCGAATGTGAACGTGGACATGATCGTGCAGAATATCAGCCACGGGAACGGCTCGCCGGCCACGGACCTGTCGTTCACAGTGGACAAGCCGGACCTGCTCAAGGCGCGCAAGGTCATTGACGGTTTGAAAGCGGAGATTGGCTACAAGGAAGTGTTGGCGGATGAGAAGATCGGCAAGCTGTCCATTGTTGGTGTGGGCATGAAATCGCACACGGGCGTGGCGGGCAAGATGTTTGAGGCGTTGGCGAATGAAGGTGTGAACATCGGCATGATCTCCACCAGCGAAATCAAAATCTCGGTGACGATTGATCTCGCGAAAGGGGAGCAGGCGGTCAAGGCCATTCACAAGGCGTTCATTGGGTAAACCCCCGGGGACGGCCGTTCCTCGAAGCCAGACCAACTCCAGGACTTACTCTCCGTGACCCTTCGCGCTTACGGGTGCGGGGGTTGTCGTTCGGAGTTGCTATCGTTCCAACTGGGCGGCGGCGCGCGCGGAGAGAATCTTCTGTGACGGTCGAAAGCCCGCGATGAATTCGCGATAAAATTCCCCAAACGTCCCGGCGGCAATCGCGGATCGCACGTCGGCCATCAGCTTCACGTACATGTGCGAGTTGTGGACGCTTAACATGCGCAGGCCCAGGATTTCGTTCACGCGCAGCAAGTGTCGCAGATAGGCGCGGGTAAAATTCCGGCAGGCAAAACAGTCGCAACCTTTCTCGATCGGCCCGAAGTCCTGCGTGTAAATGGCGCCCCGCAAACCAATCGCTCCTTTCCGCGTGTAGGCTGTGCCGTTGCGCGCCACCCGCGTGGGCAGCACGCAATCGAACATGTCCACCCCGCGCGCGACCAATTCCACCAGTTGTGCCGGCGTGCCGAGGCCCATCGCGTAACGGGCCTTGTGCGCGGGCAGATGCGGTTCGGCGAATTCAACCGCCCGCATCATTTCCGGTTCGGGTTCGCCCACGCTGACGCCACCGATGGCGTAGCCATCAAAGTCCATCGCCACAATGGCCCGGGCACATTCTTCGCGCAGTGCGGCATTGCTGCCGCCCTGGCAGATGCCAAAAACCATCTGGCCGGGCGCGCGTGGTTGTTCGCGACATTCCTTCGCCCAGCGGATGGTGCGTTCCACGGCCAGACGCTGTTCTTTGGCGGGCGCGTCGTGCGCCGGACATTCATCGAACACCATGGCAATGTCCGAGCCGAGCGTGCGCTGGATTTCCATTGCTTCTTTCGGGCCGAGGAATAAAAGCGAGCCATCCAAGTGCGAGCGGAATTCGACGCCGTGAGTCTTGACCTTCCGAATCTTCGCCAGGCTGAACACCTGAAAACCACCGCTGTCCGTGAGAATGGGCTTCGGCCAGTTGATGAACCGGTGCAGGCCGCCGGCGGCGCGGATGACGTCCATCCCGGGGCGCAGGTTGAGGTGGTACGTATTGCCGAGAATGATCTGCGTGCCCATCTCGTCCAGCTCGCGCGGGTCAATGGCCTTCACGCTGCCTTGTGTGCCCACGGACATGAAGACGGGCGTGTCCACCACGCCATGTGCCGTGGTCAACCGGCCCAAGCGCGCTTTCGTTGGCGAATCCGTTTTCAAAAGCTCGAACATCGGCGCAGAGCATTAACCAGCCGGGCGCGGGGCAACAGAAAAAACCAAGCGGCACGAACCGGTATGAACCGGGCCGCGAAACCCGGGTCGTCACTGGCACATATCCCGCTCAATTCCGCGCATGGAACGAAAGGAATGGGACATCGTCACGAAGCCAATGCTGATTGGCTTTGCGATTGCGGCGGGGCTTTTCTTCGTGCTGGTGCTGGTTTCCGAGCCGGGCTTCGTCTTCATTGTGGATCACGCTAACCTGCTTTTTCATGAGGCGGGACATCCGATCATCGGCTTGTTCAGCTCGCGGCTCGAAACCTACGGCGGCACGATCGGGCAACTGGTGTTCCCCGTGGCGCTGGCGGTCAGCTTCTGGCGCAAAGGCCAATCGCTGTCCTTTGCCGGGGCGCTGATCTGGTTTTTTGAAAACTGGCTGAACATCGCGCGTTACCTGGCGGATGCCCGGAGTCAACTGTTGCCGTTGGTGGGGGGAGGCGATCATGACTGGCATCGGATTCTCTCGCGCTGGCACTTGCTCGATTACGATGTGGTCATGGCTACCGTCCTCCAGACCCTGGGCTGGCTGGGGATGCTCGCCGCGTGCGGCTGGGTTTGCTGGCGGGCCTGGCGGGATCGGCACCGGCAACCGCCGGAACCCGAGTTTATTCCGGCATCGCTGCTGTAATTTTGCGACGCGATAAATTCTTTTGCAATTATCGTCCTCGCTGACAGACTCTGCGCGTGACGATGCCTCTGGCGCTCGTGTGCTACGAAGACTTGATCCCCGGCAGCCAACTGGTCAACCGGCTTCAAGACCTTCAGTATCGCGTGCAGGCCGTGACCGAGGTGGCCGAAATGGTTGCGAGCGCGGCCAGCGCGGGACCGTTACTCATCTTCACCGACCTGGTTTCCAAACAGGGAGATGTGTGCGCCGCGATCAGGCAATTGCGGTCCAATCCGGCCACCGCGCACCTGCCGATCATTGCCTTTGCGGATGATGCGGAGGCGGCGTTGCATGAGGCCGGCCGGACGGCGGGGGCGACATTGGTCGTGGCGGATTCGGTGATTCTGACGCACCTGGACCAGTTCATCGAACGGGCGTTGCAGGTTGAGTGAACCAGGGCGGGCGACTGACGGCGTTGACGAGCAAACAAAGTCTTGACCTGCGAAGAACGAATTCTTATTGTCGCAGTCGTCGCCGCGATTATCACCTGCCGAACCCAAGTTGGCCGTGCATGGGAGTGCTGGTTGAACCGGTTGGCAGCGGATGCGTGCGAGCATCAGGAGAGAAAATATGGCAAGTGGCAAAGTAAAGTGGTTCGATAACAAAAAGGGGTTCGGCTTCATTGCCCAAGAAACCGGCCAAGATGTTTTTGTTCACCACACATCCATCGTGGGAGGGGGCTTCAAGACGTTGAACGAAGGGGAGACCGTCACGTTTGATGTGATCACGAGTGACAAGGGGCTGAAGGCCCAAAACGTCCAGCGGGCTCAAGTCTGAGCCGGCTGCGCGGTGAGAGGAAGAGTCCCGCCCCCCTCGGCGGATTATTGCGTCGCCTCGACGCTCCGGGGCGGTCAAGCTGTCCCCATGTCTAGCTCCTCACCGGCGCGGATTCAAAGCCTTTACGTGCATGTCCCCTTCTGTGCGCGGAAGTGCGAGTATTGCGCCTTTTTCTCCGAGCAGGCCAACGGCGAATTGACCAATCGCTACGTCGCGGCGCTCCAGCGCGAACTTGAACTGGTGGCTGACGACCTCCAGCCACGGACGATTTTCTTTGGCGGCGGCACACCTTCGTTGCTGAACCTGCGGCAATGGGAGACCATTTTGCGCACGATGGACCGGCTTGGCCTGCGCGGGGCGTCGGAGTTCACGGTGGAATGTAATCCGGCCACCGTCTCGTTGGACAAGGCCCGGCTTCTCCGCGATTTCGGGGTGAACCGAATTTCCATGGGGGTGCAATCACTGGATGCGGCTTTGCTGGACCGGCTGGGCCGGGTTCACTCGCGCGACATGGTTTTCCGTTCCTACGACATCCTGCGCCAGGCGGGCTTTGACAACGTGAACCTGGACCTCATGTTCGCCATTCCCGGACAGACTTTGGAAGTCTGGCGCGCCACGCTGGCGGAAGCCCTGGCACTGGGGAGCGAACACCTGTCCAGTTACGAAGTCATCTACGAGGAGGACACGCCGCTCTACGAACAGCTCCGCGCCGGTGAATTCGACGTGGACGAGGACTTGGCCTGCGCGATGTATGAAGAACTTCTCGGGCGCGCCGCCGCCGCCGGTTTTCACCAATACGAGATTGCCAACTTCGCCCGCGACACGGTTTCGCCGGAAACTGGAAGCCGGGAGCCGGGGTCAACGGGCATCCCGTCGCGCGCCTGCCGTCACAATATCAATTACTGGCGGGGCGGAGCTTATTACGGTTTGGGACCGAGTGCGACCGGTTACGTGCGCGGCATCCGGACGAAGAACTGGTCAAACACCCAGCTCTATTGCGAGCAACTCGAGCGCGGCCGCCGCGCCATCGAATCGCGGGAGGAGCTTGCGCCGCTTGCGCGCGCCGGAGAAACGGCGGCGTTCGGTTTGCGGATGAACGCCGGGTGGCCGTTTGCGGACTTCCAAAGCGCCACGGGGTTTGACCTGCGCCAGGATTGGGCGGCCGACATGGATTCCCTCGTTCAACGCGGGTGGGGACGAAGTTCCGCGAGCCATTTTCAACTGACGGCTCAAGGATTGCGCTTTGCGGATGCGGCAGCCGAGTTGTTTCTGCGGTAAGTTGGCGAAGTCGAGTTCGTCCGGAGATGTCGGCGCGGAAGCATCCGATATGAGAACCAAAAACGAGGTTGGCTCAGTTCGTAAAGCCACTGCTTCCGGCCAGGCACTGCCTCGAATGAACCACCGATTTGAGGATCTTACTTTCCGGCCTCGATGATCTCCGTCGTCGCCAGCATCGGCGGGGTGGTCAGTTTTCGCAGGAGCAACGTCGCCGTCATCACCAGCACAACGGCGCACGTCAGATAGGGCAGGGGTGGCAAATAGTGCAGGGTGGTGGTCGCGAAGATCGGCCCGGCAATGCGGGCCAGGCTGCCGGCGCTTTGCGCAACGCCGATGGTTTCGCCCTGTTCGTTGGCTTCCGTCAGGTTCGAGAGCAGACCAAAAAGCGGTGGGCGCGTCAGGGCGCTGCCGACGGACAGCAACGCGAGGACGGCAAGCATCGCGAGCCACGGATGTCCGGCGGGTTGAAACAAAACTCCCCAGGAGAGTTGCGTTGTGCCTTTGAGGAAGGGAATCAGGGCCAGACTCACGGCGGTGCAACCCAGGCTCAACGCGATCAGCCGGGGTTCGCCGAACATTTTCACCAACCGGCCGATTGCGCCGCCCTGCACAAACGCGCTGATGATGCCGCAGTAGGCAAACAGATAGATGACTGTGCTGGCCGCGGCTTCGTCATTCTTGAGGTCTATGCCAAAGTTGTCGCTCACCAGCAGCGGCAGGGTGCTCTCGAAACAACTGAAGCAAAACGTGGCGAGAAAGAACACGCCAATGAGCAGGCCGATCTGGGGTTTGCCCAGGGTATGCGCCCATTGATTGAGTCGCGGGCGCGGGGCGACGTGCTCGGAACTGGGCTGGCGGCTTTCGCGCAGGACGAACAGCGCCAGCAGAAAATTCGCCGCGCACAATGCGGCGGCCACCCAACCCGGACCGGTCGCCCCCAGATGTTTCAGGCTGACGCCGCCGATGATCGGACCAAAAATGAATCCCAGCCCGAACGCCATGCCGATCAACCCCATCTTTTTCGAGCGATGTTCGCGCGGGGTCACGTCCGCAATGTAGGCTTGGGCGACGGTGATGTTGCCTCCGCACATCCCGGCGAACGAGCGCGAGGCGACCATCAGCACCAGTGCCCAGACATGGTTCTCCACGCCGCAACTGATTCCGAACAGGACGTAGGAAGCCGACGCCCCAAACGTGCTGATCAATAATACCGGTCGCCGCCCGATCCGATCCGAGAGTCGTCCCCAGATCGGCGCAAAGACGAATTGCATGGCCGAGAACGACGCGATGATGAGGCCGATGATGACGCCGTGCGCGCCAAAATGCCGGCTGAACAACGGCACCAACGGCACGACGATGCCGAATCCGATGAGGTCAATGAAAACGGTCAGCCAGACAATCAGCAGCGAGGGTTTTTTCATTCCAGGACCTGGCCGGGGTATGGGGGGCGAACTGCTCCGAAAATCATGTGCCGAGTTTAGTGCTCGGTGCCGGTGAGTCAAGGAACGCGCGATTCGAGCAATGGGCCGCCGCCGCGGCTCAGACCGTCATGATCTCCTTTTCCTTGTGGGCGAGGTGCTGGTCAATCTTGCTCGTGTAGGTGTCGGTCAGTTTCTGCAAATCCTTTTCCGCCTGTTTTTCCTCGTCTTCAGTCACGCCGCTGTCGTGGCCGTGTTTCTTGAGTTGATCCATGGCATCCCGGCGGACGTGCCGGATGGCCACCCGCCCGTCCTCGGCCATTTTCTTGATGATCTTGGCGAATTCCTGCCGGCGTTCCTGGCTGAGTTCAGGAAAAAAAATTCGCAACACCTTGCCCTGGATGGTGGGATTCATGCCGAGGTTGGCCTTCTGAATCGCCTTCTCGATTGCATGCACATTGCTGGCGTCCCACGGTTGGACCGACAAAGCCCGAGGTTCGGGCGTGGTGATGGTGGCGATGTCGCGCAGGCGCATGTTCGCGCCATAAACATCCACCTGGATGTTCTCGATGAGTGACGCGGAGGCCTTGCCGGTGCGCACGCCGGCGAATTCATTCATCACGACCTGTTCGGTCTTTTCCATCCGTTCCTCGGCTTCCAGTAAGATGTCGTCGAATGCCATAAATCAATTTTGGAAAATGTGGAGCCAGCGGTCGGGATTGAACCGACGACCAGCAGTTTACAAAACTGCTGCTCTACCACTGAGCTACGCTGGCAGCCCGGGTCAGCAGACTAAGCGACCGCCCCGGAACGGTCAATGCCGCCCTCTGCGGGAGTTTTCACGAGGATCTGCAAATCGCGCATGGCCGCCATGAACTGACGCCGGGTCGGGAGACGCAGGCCAACAACGTGTAGGTTCGATATCCCACCGGGCAGTTCGTGGGAAGCTTCCACCTCCAACACTGGACGCGCATCGAGGCCATGAACCGCACGAAGACCCCTCACCCGGCCTTCGGCCACCCTCTCCCCATCCGATGGGGAGAGGGCAGGGTGAGGGGTCGGTTCATGGGAAGGATTTGACGATGCAAAGCGAGTGACGTCCGGTTCGGTGACGTCGGCGGCAACTCGGCCAGTTGCGTTATGGCACAAGTGGGAGAGATGCAGGCGCTTTGGAAAACGGGCTGCACGGGCGATTGTTTCAGTCGCCGCTACTTGGTCTCCAGTTGACGCAAGAGCGCGGTCGCTTCGGGGAATTGCGGATTCAACTCCAACGCGCGGCGGGCGGCGCGGCGGGCTTCCTCCCACTGACCCAGCCGGGCATGGATGGTGGCGCGGGCGTAGGGTGCGCGCGGGTCCTGGGGGTCGGCGGATTCAGCGCTCAGGAGGGCTTGAATCGCGCCGGTCGGATCTCCGGCGGCATTGCGCGCCAGTCCGAGATTGTACCAGGCGCGGGCGTGATGCGGGTCGAGTTGCACCGCCCGCTCCAACTCAGATGTGGTTTTGGCCGGGTCGCCGGATTCGTTCCAGGCCAGCGCCAGCAAATAGTGAAACTCGGCGTCGCGGGGTGCCAGCCGGACCGCTGTCTGCAACTCAGCCAGCGATTCGCCCGGGCGTCCGAGCTGGCTCAATACCACCGCCAATTCGCGTCGAATGGCGGGGGAATACGGATCCCAGTGGGCGGCGGTTTGAAAATGCGCGAGCGCCGCAGTGACATTCCCCCGGTTCAATTGGTCCAGACCCAGTTGCATCTGGCCGGCGGGTTGATCGGCATTGTGCGCGAGCATCTGTCGCAATTCCGACGCGGCGACGGATCGGGCATCCACGGTTGGTCCGAGCGCTTGCGCGGCCACCACGCGGACATTTCGGGCTGGGTCACTCAGGCGCGCGGTCAACGCGGCACGAATCTCGGGTGTGAGATTTTCTCCCCGCGCGCCGAGTGTCTGAACAATGTTCTGGCGGACGAGCGCGTTGGTATCGGAGAGTTGCTTCAGGAGCGCGTTGACAATCTGGGGTTCGCCCACCCACCGTTCCAGCAGGTTGGCGGCGACGGCGCGCCAATAGGCGGAGTCGTCGGTTTGCAGCATCTGGAGCAGTGGGGCGCGAGCACCCGCCTCGCCGCGCCGGGCGCGGGCGACGGTTTGCGCGTGTTGCCGGTACGGGCGATCCAGCTTGTCGCCATACCATTGCTGGACGTATTTCAGATTCCAATCCGTGCCCTTGTCGGCATGGCATCGCTCGCAGGCATTGGGGATGCCGAAATCCTTGGTCAACTGCGGGTCGGGAATGGTGAAGCCGTGGTCGTGCCGCCAGTGCCGCTGCATGTAAACCGTCTGGGGCATGTGACAGTTCACACACTCGCCCCCGGCGGTTTTGGGATCATGGGCCGGGTACGCGGTCATGTCCAGATTGGTCAGCGCGCCGGTGGCATCGCAACCAAAGACGGGGTGATGACTGTGCGTGACCGGATTGATGATCGGGGCGTTGGTGGCCGTGCCCGAATGGCAACTGAGGCAGAGCAGGTTGCCGGGCAGTTTGGTTTTTGCGCTATGGGGTTCGTGACAGTCCACGCAGCGAACGCCGCTGTGATACATGCGACTGCCGAGGAAGGGTGTGACTTCGTAATCCTCTTCGCGGATCTGGCCATCGGGATAAAACAAATCCGATTCGTCCACGATGGTCAGCAGGTGGTGATCAAAAAAACTGTCGCCGGGTTTGGGATCGCCGGTGATTTCCGCGCGCCGCGCATGACAGGCCGCGCAGGTGGCGAACATTTGCTCGCGGCGCATCGGCTGGATGGTCGGGTCGCGCAACCCCTGGCCGCGATGGGCGGCCTGCCATTCGTTGTGATTTTTCATCGGGCCGTGGCAGGATTCACAACCGACGCCGGTTTCCACTTGGGCAGTCTGGTAGGTATCGTTGGTGGCGTCGTAATTTTTCCGCAGGCGCGTGTTGTGGCAGGTGGCGCACATCGAATTCCAATTCATGCCGCGGCCGGTCCAATGGCCCCATTCGCCGGGCCGGCGGTCCTCGGTGCCGTAAACATCGAACCATTCGCGCGACCGCGGATCCCAGGCCGCTTCCGTCGCTTGCAATCGTCCGCCGGGAAACGGCACGAGCAGTTGGCGGAGTGGCGCTTCGCCGATGATCCGCTCGACCGTGAACGCCTGCTGGTTGCTGCTCAAGCCGGTCGCAAGGATTTCATAATGACCGTTGGTGCCGCGCACCGAAGTTTGTTGGGTGCCGTGGTGAAACGTGCGCGGGGGATTGAATGCCGCCTCGTCGCGCCCGGCTGCCGGTGGGCGCTCGGCCAGTCCGTGATGCGAATGAGACCAAAGCTCGTATGCTTCCTGATGGCACTCCCGGCAACTCGCGGATCCGCCGTAGCTGGCGTAAACCGCCGATTGCGCTTCCAATGCGAACGGCCGGAGCGTGGCCGGGTGGTCAGCCGAAGGAGGCGTTGGTTGCGTCCGCAGACGCGTCAATAAAATTCCACCGGCCACCGCTACCAGGATTGCCCCGACTCCAATCCAGATGACCCGCGCGCCGAGTTTGGTTCGGGGGGAGGGATGCTTTGGAGTGGCGCGCACTGGAAGACGCTAACAAAAACCGCTGGCCCGAGCCAAGCGCGTGTTGGCGGAGGTGTCGTTCGGCGGCGCGGCAATTAACTGCTCCGCTCCGCCGTGAGCGATTCAATGCGAGTTGGCCCAAGCCAGTCCGTCGGCCACGGGGCCGGCGTCAATCAGCTTCGCTACCGACCAGTCTTTCGTATTGATCACCGCGACCTGCTTGCTGTGATCGCAGGAGACGTAGGCCTCCGCGCCGTCGGGGCGGACCACCACTTCCTGCGGTGCGGCCGGCACGTCCATGGTTTGCGCAACCGTCATGCTGGCCAGATCAACCACCGCAACTTTGTTGATGCCGCTCAAAGCGACGATGAGCCAGCGACCATCAGGGGTGGGGGCCGTGCCATAACCGATTCCCGGCAACGGAATCCAGCGGGCAATGCCGTTCGTGTGCGCGTCAATGACGGCGAGCTGAGGCTTGGTCTGGTCGGCGGTGAAGACCCAGCGGTCATCCTTCGAGACGGAAATGCGTTGAACGCTTTTGGCAATGGGGATCACGGCCAGAACCCGCTTGGACTCCAGATCCAGGACGGAAACCGTGCCGGGTCCGACGTTGGCCGTGTATCCGCGCCGACCGTCGTTCGAGATGGCGAGCATGTGGGATTCGATCTGGCTGGTCGGAATCGTTTCGAGCACTTTCAGTGTGCGCGGGTTGATCACGGTGATGGAATTGTCCAGCTCGGTGGTGACGTAGAGCAGGCCGTTCTTGGGGCCGATGACCGGACAATGAGGGCGCAACCCGCGGCCCAAATCCACGGTTCCGACGATCTGGCGTTTTTCCAAGTCAATGACGCGGATCAACTGTCCATCCGTCCCGGGATGGCCGACTCCGGAGTTTCCGTAGATTGGGACGTAAGCAAGTTTGCCATCGGGCGACGCGGTGACTTCGTGGCCGGTCACGCCTTCTTCCGGCACGGTCGCGATCATGCGGCCGGCCGCGGGATCAATGATGCCGAGGGTGTGATCTCCTTTGTTGGCGACGAGCAACCAGCCGGCGCCGGCCACGTTGGCAACCTGGGTGAAGCCCAGGGCGAGGACGAGGCACGCGAGAGTTAGTCGGGGAGCAAAAACTTTCCTCGAAGGCAAGGCGCGGGATGACGAATTCATGGGCGCACAATTAGGGAAAGCCCGTGGCAAGTCAATCTCGGGCATCTTCAATCCGGACGAGCCGCGCGTTCGCGCAAACTGGTTTTCAAAATTTTCCCGGTGGCATTGCGCGGGAGCGCCGCCATGAACTCGACGCGCTTTGGCAGTTTATAGTCGGCCAGATGCTGCCGCACGAATTGCAACAACGCCTTCTCATCCAGGGTCACGCCTTCGGCCGGCGCGACGTAGGCCACCGGCTGTTCGCCCTTGCGCGGATCGGGCACGCCGATGACCGCGGCTTCCTTCACGCCGGGAAATTGATAAATCACTTCCTCGATCTCGCGCGGATAAACATTGATGCCGTTGACCAGCAGCATGTCCTTCTTGCGGTCCGTGATGAAATAATAACCGTCCGCGTCGCGATAGCCGAGGTCACCGGTGAGCAGCCAGTCACCGCGCATTGCCTGCGCGGTGGCTTCCGGATTATTCCAGTAACCCAGCATCACGTTGCCGCCTCGCACACAGATTTCTCCGGTTTCATTCGCCGCCAACATCCGGCCCGTGTCGTCCTGCACACTGACTTCAACGTGCGGAATGGGCAGGCCGATGGAGCCAGGTTTGCGGACGCCGCGCATGGGGTTTTTGGTCACCACCGGACTGGCTTCGCTCAACCCGTAGCCTTCGATCAGCGGAATCTGATGTTTCGCCTCAAAGTCCTTGAGCACCTGCACCGGCAGGGGCGCCGAACCGCTGACACACAGGCGGAAGGGCAGTTTGGCCGGCAGGTTGGCGCTGACGAGCATCCGGTAGAAGGGCGGGATGGCCGGCAGCGTCGTCGCGGCGCGCTGGTAAATTTCGCGCAGAATGTTTTGCGGCGGGTGCAGGGATTTGATGAGCACGATGGACGCGCCATTGAGCAACGGCAGCAGCAGGCCCACGGTCAACATGTAGCTGTGAAACAACGGCAGCAGGACGGCGTAACGATCGGACTCGACGGTGTCGAGCACCAGTCGGCAGCTCTCGACGTTATGCAGGAGATTGCCGTGCGACAACATCGCGCCCTTGGGCCGGCCCGTGGTGCCGGACGTGTAGATGATGACGGCGAGGTCGGCCTCCGTGCGCGACGTGCGCGCGGAGGAAGTTGCAGTCGCTGGGGCGGTGGGCGACAGGGCGGTTTCCACCGAGCATAACTTGAGTTGCGGCCGGGCGGCGGCCAGGGTGGGAAACTGGGCGCTTAGTTCCGCATCCGTGATCAGCACGTCAACGCCCGCATCCTTCAGAATGTAGTTCACCTCGGCTGGCTTGAGGAAATTGTTGATCGGCACGAGGACCGCCCCGGCTTCGAAGACGCCAAAGAGCGCGGGCACAAATTCCGGGCGATTCTTGAGCCACAGACCGACGCGGTCGCCAGGCTGGACGCCGAAGTTTTCCACTAGTTGATGGGCGAGCGCGCGCGATTGGGCCTGGAGATCGGCGTACGTAATCTCACTGTCGCCCCAAAAGATGGCGGGCTTGGCCAGATGGGTCTGGACACTGGCATCGAACGCGCGAGTTAAATTCATGGGCCGAAAATCTAGGGGCGGGAGCGCGCGGGAGCAAGTTTGCAGATGGGCCGATTGAGGCGCGCAGGAAAAGGTGGGGGCCGGGCGTGAGCGCCGGTGTCAGCGCGATGGTGAATGGAAAACTTTTTGACATCTCGCCCCGCTTTCGCCACTCCTCTGCGCGCGCATGATTGACACAAAAGAGAACCTGGCCGCCTTCCTGCCGGTGGTGCGCGCCGCCGATTGGATCGCCGTGGACACGGAGGCGGACAGTTTGCACGCGTATCCGGAAAAGGTTTGTCTCATCCAGATCAGCACGGCGGCGGGCGACCGGCTGGTGGATCCGCTCGCGGACCTGAGCATTGACCCGCTGCTCGACGCGCTTTCCGGTCATCAACTCATCATGCACGGGGCGGACTACGATTTGCGGCTGCTCCACAAACATCATGCGTTCAAGCCGGGCGCAATCTTTGACACGATGCTCGCCGCGCGCCTGCTCGGTCACCGGCAGTTTGGTTTGAGCGCGCTGGTCGAAAGCATCCTCGGCGTCAAACTGGACAAAGGCCCGCAAAAGGCGGATTGGGCGCGACGGCCGCTGACCGAGCGGATGGAGGTGTATGCCCGCAACGACACGCTGCATCTCAAACCGCTCGCGAACCGGCTGACCGCCGAATTGACGGAAAAACACCGGCTCGACTGGCATCGGGAAACCTGCGCGCGGCTCATCGCGGATTGCTCCCAGCCGGCGCCGGACAATGGGGACACGGTCTGGCGGATCAAGGGCAGTCACGCGCTCAATCGCGCGGGCCTGGGCGTGTTGCGTGAGTTGTGGCAATGGCGCGAAGACGAGGCCCTCGCCGCCAATCGCCCGCCCTTCTTCATCCTGGCCCACGACAAACTGGTGGCCATTGCGGCGTCGGCGGTGGCGGGTAACGATTCCGTCGAACGCCATTTTCCCCGTCATCTTTCGCCGCGCCGGCGTGAAGGGATTGCCAAAGCCATCCGCGCCGCGCAAATCCGGCCCGCCGACACGCAGCCCGAAATCCTGCGCCACCGTGTCCACCGCCCGTCCGAAGCCGAGCGCCGGCGTTATCATCAACTGGAACAACGCCGGGATGCCGCGGCGCATCACCTGGGGCTGGACGCGACGCTGATTGCCAGTCGCTCCACGCTCGGCGAGCTTGCCCACGACTGGGACCAGCACGCACCCGGGTTGATGAACTGGCAGCGCGACTTGTTGCAGGGATAAGCGAAGCTCCAGTGTTCGAGGTGATGCTCCCCTCAAGCGGAGAAGAGCCCAGAGAAAGCCCAAGCAAAAATTTGTCAAGAAATGTTTTGGCATTCGTCTGGTGTTTTGAGAGAAAGGAAGCCGTCCAAGCCGTCCAAACCGTCCAAGCCGTCCAAGCCGTCCAAGCCGTCCAAGCCGTCCAAGCCGTCCAAGC
>CAZLOH010000041.1:0-50444 GCA_964561105.1 uncultured Bifidobacterium sp.
CGTTCAAGCGCACCCACAAAAAATCCCAATGAAACCAAGTTTTGAAAGAGCCTCCCAGGGGACATTATCGGTTGAGTTCTTATGGAGACATTTCTAAAGAGTTTTGACAGGCGTATTTGCCGGGATTTCGTCCCCAGGCTGTGGGATAGCCACCGCGCAGCCGCTGCCGGGGAATCGAGCCATGCACTGAGAATCCTTAAAGTCATTTGCGGCGGGAGGCCCGCGTTTTTTCGGAAACCGCCGGGGTCAGAGTGATTTTATCGCCGCTGTGGGATGGCCGTGAAGTGGTTTCATCATTTGTAGTCGCCGAGGTAACGAGGCGGAAGGTTTTGTCGTCATCGCGGGTTTCCGCCTCCTCACGTCGGCTACCGGGGAAAGGGAAGTTTCGCAACCACCTCGAGCCACATCATTCTGACCCATGATTCGGACTATGGAACTGCTCCGGCTCGCGAGGACGCTCGCCTCACCAATACGCCAATTCCGAAGCCCGAAATCCGAAGGCCGAAAGAAATCCGAAGTCCGATGACCGAAGGATCCCCGGTGACGAGGCATCGCCAGCCGGTTCTCTCGTTCGGGTGGATTGTTTCGGATTTCGGAGTTCGGGCTTCTTTCGGATTTCGGGGATTCGGATTTCGGACTCAACCGGCAGCGTATGGAACGCGTCCCTCCCGGGAGCGCCGGCGTCCCGCCGGCTTGGCGAAAACGGCCAGGCAACGTGCCGTCGAGACGACGGCGCTCCCGGGGGCGGCTCGTGAGGACCCTCGCCCCACCGGGGGCTGGACGGGAACTGCGGAACGCGTGGACGCGCTTCGCCACACACGCGTTGGATGAGGAAGTGATGGGGTGCGAGAAAAATGTCTTGTCCAATTGGTCAACCAATCCATAACTAGACGAAATTACTATGGAAGCGAATCCGTTACTGGGCGTGTGCTTTCACTGGCTCGGAGGCCTGGCCGCAGGCAGTTTTTATGTGCCGTATCGCGGCGTGAAAAAATGGTCGTGGGAAACCTACTGGCTGGTCGGCGGTTTTTTCTCCTGGATCGTCTGCCCGTGGGCGTTCGCGCTGCTCATGACGCACGATGTCTTCGGCGTGCTGCGGCAGCAATCGTTGAGCATTCTCTGGTGGACGTATTTTTTTGGCGCGCTGTGGGGCGTGGGCGGGCTGACCTTTGGGCTGACCATGCGTTATCTCGGCATGTCGCTGGGCATGGGGGTGGCACTGGGCTATTGCGCGGCGTTTGGCACGTTGGTGCCGCCGATTTTCAAGCAGTTCATGCCGGAATTGCCCGTCGGCGCCAGCATGGTGGAAATTGCCAGTTCCGCGCCCGGCCAGGTCACGCTCGCGGGCGTGGCGGTTTGTTTGCTGGGCATCGGCATCGCGGCGCTGGCCGGCTGGACCAAGGAAGGGGAAATGCCGGCGGCGCAGAAGCAGCAGGCGATTGCGGAATTCAATTTCAAGCGCGGGCTCGTGGTGGCGACGTTTGCCGGTGTCATGAGCGCGTGCTTCTCGTTTGCGCTGACGGCCGGCAACCCGATCGGCGAGGCCAGCAGGGCGGCGGGCACCGCGACGTTGTGGACGGGCCTGCCGAAATTGTGTGTCGTGCTGGCGGGTGGATTCACGACGAATTGCATCTGGTGCGTGCTGCTCAACCTCAAACACCGGACCGGTTATCAATACCTCGCCGCGCAGGTGAAGGAAGCCTCCCATCAACCCGGCGACGCGAATGGCGGTCAAGGGAAACTCGCGGCGATGGCGGCGATGCCGAAAGTCAGCAACCGGCAGATTCCGCTGCTGACGAACTATTTATTTTCCGCCCTGGCCGGGACGTGCTGGTATTTCCAGTTCTTCTTTTACACGATGGGCGAGACGCAGATGGGCAAGTTCGGTTTCGCCTCGTGGACGTTGCACATGGCGAGCATCATTATTTTCAGCACGATGTGGGGCTGGGTGCTCCACGAATGGAAAGGCTCGAGCAGGCAGGCGCATCGGCTCATCGGTGCCGGCATCGTCACGCTCATCCTCTCCACGCTCATCATCGGCTACGGCACGTATTTGAAGAGCAAGAGTTGAGTCGCCGCGATGGCAGAGGTGAACATGGCTCAATTCCGACTGAGAACAATTTTAGAACCAACAAGCCCACATGAACCCGGCGCAATCAGCCTTCGCACACGCGACGCGGGCTTCGTGCCACCGCCGGGTGGCGAGTTTGAGAGAATGAAAAAACTGAAAATACGGACTTCTTCGACGGGCGCGGGAATCCGGTTTCTGGCGCTGCTGCTGGCCGCTTCGTGGTGCGCTGCGCCGGCCGCCACCTTGGAGGATGAATTTCGCCAGCCACCGGACGCGGCCCGGCCCGGAGTTTACTGGTATTTCATGGACGGGAATCTGAATCGCCAGGAGATGGTGAAGGATTTGGAGTCAATGGCAGAAGTTGGATTGGGAAACCTGGTCTTTCTGGAAGTGGATGTGGGCGTCCCGCGCGGGCCGGTAAAATTCATGAGCGGCGAGTGGCAGGACTTGTTCGCCAACGCGGTGCATCAGGCGGAACGGCTGGGGATTGACATCACTCTCGGCGCCGGGCCGGGTTGGTGCGGTAGTGGCGGACCGTGGGTCAAGCCGGAGCAGTCCATGCAGCACCTGGTGTTCAGCGCGGTGAACGTAAAAGGCCCCGCCCGGTTCGACGCCGTTCTGCCCGTGCCGGCGCAGCGCAGCACCGAATGGCATAACCTGGCCAGCCCCTTCTATGAAGATGTGGCGGTTTATGCTTTCCCACAGTGCGACCCGATTCTGGCTGACATTAACGAAAAGGCCTTGTACGAAAGGGACCCTTACTCGTCCAAGCCCGGAGTCAAACCCTACCTGACCGCACCGGCGAGCTTTCCCGAACCAGACCGGGCGAACGTGATTGATCCGAGCCAGGTGATTGACGTGACCAAACACCTGCAATCTGGCGGCCAACTGGTTTGGGAGGTGCCGGCTGGCGAATGGACGATCCTGCGGATGGGACGTCGTTCGACTGGTGCCAGCACCCGGCCGGCGCCGGCGCCCGGTGTGGGCTTCGAGCACGACAAATTTGATGCGGCCGCGCTGGATGCTCATTTTGCGAACTATTATGGCAAGCTGCTGGCGCGGGTGGGGCCGCGAGCCAAGCAGCATGGATGGACCACGATGCACCTCGATAGTTGGGAGATGGGGGCGCAGAACTGGACCCCCAAATTCCGGGAAGAATTCCAACAGCGCCGCGGTTATGATCCCCAACCTTACTTGGTGACTTTCAGTGGTCGGGCCATCCAGAGCGTCGCCGTTTCGGAACGCTTCCTGTGGGACGTGCGCCTGACCGCGCAGGAACTGGTCCTGGAAAACTACGCGGGCCATCTGAAAACACTGAGCCACCAGAACGGCTTTGAACTTTCCATCGAACCTTATGACATGAACCCCACCGCCGACCTCGACCTGGGTGCGGTGGCCGATGTGCCGATGTGCGAGTTCTGGAGCGCCGGCCTGGGATTCGATTCGTCGTTCAGTTGCATCGAAGCTGCTTCCATTGCGCACACGATGAGTCGCGCCGTCGTTTCCGCGGAAGCGTTCACAGCCGAGGGAAGCGAAAAATGGCAGCAATATCCCTGGGTGATGAAGAATCAGGGAGACTGGGCGTTCGGCATGGGCGTCAACCGGTTCGTCTTTCATACCTTTGCTCACAAACCATTGGGTGATGCATACCGCCCCGGCATGACGATGGGACCGTATGGCGTGCATTGGGATCGCGGGCAAACCTGGTGGCCGCTGGTCAAGAATTACCACCAGTATGTGGCGCGCTGCTCGCACCTGTTGCGTCAGGGCGTGACGGTGTCGGATATTCTCTATCTGACGCCCGAGGGCGCGCCGCAAGTGTTTCGGCCACCGGCCAGCGCCCTGAACGGCCGTGGCCCGCTGGCCGACAAACGCGGTTATGGATTCGACGGGTGTTCACCCAACATCCTGATGGCGCGCGCGGAGGTGCGAGGCGGCCGCATTGTCTTTCCGGGCGGCACTTCCTACCGGTTGCTGGTGTTGCCACGCTGCGAAACCATGGCGCCCGGGTTGCTCCGAAAGATCACGGAATTGGTCCAGGCGGGTGCGCTCGTTTATGGCGCACCACCAGCCGCCTCGCCCAGTTTGAGCGGCTATCCGCAATGCGATGCCGAGGTGCGAAAACTGGCCGCCGCGCTTTGGGGGCAGTCGCTGTCTCCGATCCGGCAGATTGGCCAGGGACGCATCCTTCTGGACTCGGCTTGGGAAGGATCGCAAACAACGGATGCAGCCAACGAATCATTGTTGCCGGAGGCTGGAAACTGGATCTGGTTCAACGACGGGAATCCCGCGAGTTCGGCTCCGGTCGGCGAAGTCCAATTCCGCTTTTCATGGGAAGTCCCAGACCTCAAGTCCGTAACGAGCGCGAAAATCGAAGCCACTGCGGACAACACCTTCACGCTCCTAGTGAACGGAACGCCGGTGTGCTCGGGGGATAATTTCCACAAGATTTATACGGCGGATTTGCGGTCCGCGTTGCGCCCGGGCAAAAACATTATCACGGTCGCGGCCGGCAACGCGGGGCCAGACGCCAACCCCGCCGGCTTCATTGCCGCGCTGAAGTTGAGCATGGCGGATGGAACGCACCAAGTGATCGTCTCCGACCAAAAGTGGAGTGCCAGTCGCAACGGCACCAATTGGTCGGCGGCCAAACGGCTCGGGCCCGCTGACATGGCGCCGTGGCGGTTGCGCAGAGCCACACCTCCCGCCGCCGAGCTTTATCCCGCCTACGAGATCACGGCGGCGGTGTTGGAAAAGCTGAACGTCCCGCAGGATTTCCAATCCGACGGCCCCATCCGTTACGGACATCGCCAGACGGGCAACGAGGAAATTTATTTCATCGCCAACACGACGAACCAGAAGGTGACGGCCACCTGCACCTTCCGGGTGCAACAAGGCACGCCGCAGTTGTGGGATCCGGTGACGGCGGAGATCCGAACCTTGCCACAGTTCTCCCATCAACCGCAGACCACCAGTGTGCCGATCACGTTGGAACCGTATCAGAGCTACTTTGTGCTGTTTCCGCGCGACACACCAGCCGGTGCCGCAGCTGTGACCAAAGGCGTAAATTTTCCCGAGCTAACTCCCGTTGCCACGTTGAGCGGCTCCTGGGATGTCGCCTTTGATCCCAAATGGGGCGGCCCCCAAAAGGTCACGTTCGATACCCTGCAAGACTGGACCACCCGAACGGAGCGCGGCATCAAGTACTATTCCGGCCTGGCCACTTATCGGAAAACTTTCGACTTGCCCAAGCGGGCGGACTTGCGGGATGACTCCGGTGCGCTTTCGCCTCGGGAAAACCAGCCGGCCCCTGGTCGGAGACTCTATCTGGATCTCGGAACGATCCACGACCTGGCTCGTGTCCGGCTGAATGGCAAGGAGCTTGGCGTGGTCTGGTGCGCGCCCTGGCGCATCGAGATAACGCGGGACGTCAAGGAGCACGGCAATAAAATCGAGATTGAGGTGGCCAACCGCTGGGCCAACCGTATGCTCGGCGATCAGCAACCGCCGGACAAAGACATCCGAACCGTGAAATGGGATGCTGGTTTTCTGGGCGGGAAAGCATTTAAGGCCGGGCGCTACACGTTTGCCACCACGGAAGGACTAGGCTGGCTCCTGCCCTCCGGTTTGCTCGGTCCAGTTCGAGTCCTGGCCCAAGACAACGCGCCAAGCCACGGTGAAAAATAGTCAACCAGCCTAAACCTCCGGCCCGGGCAGCCAGGGTTTTGAACAGCCGATGGTTACGTGAATATCGGAATTTGGTGGACGGCAGCGGATTGAAACTCAAATGAAACGGAAGCTACGCATCGGACTCTTTGGCATCGGCCTCGACACTTATTGGCCGCAATTCAAGGGACTCAAGCGGCGTCTCGCAGGTTATCTGCGCATCGTGGAGCGGAAGCTCGCGCGCCCCGGCGTGGAGGTCGTGAATCTCGGCTTGATTGATTCTCCGGTGAAGGCGTTGGAAGCCGGCCACCAATTCCGCGCGGCGGACGTGGACCTGATCTTCCTGCACGTGACAACGTATGCGCTGTCCTCAACGGTGCTGCCCGTGGTGCAACGCGCCAAGGTGCCGGTGATCATCTTGAACTTGGCTCCGGAGGCGGCGATTGACTACGCCCGGTTCAATGCCATGGGCGATCGCACGGCGATGACCGGTGAATGGCTTGCGCATTGCGCGGCGTGTCCCGTGCCGGAGATCGCCAACGTCTTCCAGCGCGCACACATTGATTTCCATCAGGTCACCGGGATGCTGCACGACGACCCGGCCTGTTGGAACGAAGTGGACGCATGGATCGAAGCCGCGCGCGTCGCCCACACGATGTTCCATAACCGCCTCGGTCTGATGGGGCATTATTACGGCGGGATGCTCGATATTTACACCGACACTACGTTGCAATGCGTCGTGTTCGGTGGCCACCTGGAAATCGTGGAGGTGGATGAACTCGCCGCCCTGCGACGCGACGTGACCACGAAACAAATCCAGAGCCGGATCGCACATTTCAAAACCGCGTTTGCCGTGCAAAAAGATTGCTCGTCAGCCGAACTCGAACGCGCGGCAAGAACGTCGGTGGCGCTGGACCGACTGGTGCGGGAGCATGCGCTTGGTTCGCTGGCCTATTATTACCGCGGCACGGGCAACGCGGAAAACGAGGATGCGATCAGTTCGATCATCCTGGGCAATTCGCTACTGACCGCCCGCGGCATCCCGGTCGCCGGCGAATACGAAGTCAAGAACGCGCAGGCGATGAAGATCATGGACACGTTCGGAGTGGGCGGCTCCTTCACGGAATACTACGCAATGGATTTCAACGACGACGTGGTGCTGATGGGACACGATGGCCCCGGACATATCGCTATTGCCGAAGGCAAAACCAAGGTGCGCCCGCTCCAAGTCTATCACGGCAAAGTTGGCCGGGGACTGTCGGTGGAAATGTCCGTGAAGCACGGACCGGTGACGTTGCTGTCCGTCGTGGAGACGAGCGCGGGCAAACTGAAACTGCTTGTGGCCGAGGGCGAATCGGTGGCCGGGCCGATCCTGGAGATTGGCAATACGAACAGCCGGTATCGCTTCAGCATCGGTGCGCGCCAGTTTGTGCAGAATTGGAATGTCCAGGGGCCGGCGCACCATTGCGCGGTCGGTGTGGGCCACATCGCGGACAAGCTCGACAAGCTGGGCAAGCTGCTCCGTCTGGAAGTGGCGCGGGTGTGCTGATCCGCCTGACGTCAGCACTCCGGAGATTTTCTGCCTCGACTAAACTTGCGGGCCAACCGTTCGCGTCCCAAGCGACCGCAGTGCAACACCGGTCGCGCCTTTCCTCTCCGAGCAGTTGACGTTCTGCGCGAAAAATTTGGAGCAGTGATGGAGTTCAACCAATGGTGCAGTTGCGCGGATTCTCCGGCAGGAACGGGCAGCGTCGTGAACGCCCCTCTTTGATACCTGCTTGGAGCTATCCCGGATTGATCACACTTTGGGCGACCAGCCGAGCCGATACTTGCGTTCCGCCAACACCGCCGCCTGCCGGTCGCCGGTGATTTTTCGAGTCTGGGGATCGAAGTTGATCGTCCGGCCGGTGCGCCACGCAATGTTGCCCAAGTGACACAGCGTCGTGCTTCGCTGACCTTCCTCGATTTCAGAGCGCAAGCCTTCACCCGCGCGGATCCCGGCGAGGAAGTTCGCGAAGTGAATGGTGTCATGGTCGAACCGCTCCTTCCGGCCATCAATTTCCCGGACCACCTTCTGATTGAGATCGTAAATTGTCGCGGTCGTGTTGGTCACCACCATGCTGCCTTTTTCACCGTAAAAATTCACGCCAAACGACGTGCCCTCCAGTCCCCGCGGATCCACACTCTGCCCTTCCCACACGATGCCTTTGTCGCCGTAGTCGTAGGACGCGATGATCGTGTCCGGCGTTTCCCACTCATCGGGGTAATGATAACGCCCGCCGCCACAATTGATGCGCCGTGGCAGATCCACCCCCAAGCCCCAACGCGCCAGGTCAATGGAGTGAACGCCATTGTTGCCCAACTCACCCGTGCCCCAGTTCCAGAACCAGTGCCAGTTGTAATGAATCAGATTGTCGCGAAACGGCAGCTCGGGCGCGGGTCCCTGCCACATTGAGTAGTCCAGCCATTCCGGCACGGGCACCACCTTGCCGTGGCCGATGGATGCCCGATGATTGGTGTACCAACTTCGGGCCAGAAACAGTTTCCCGAGTTCACCCGCGTGTAGCGCGGCCATCGCCTCGATCACCCATGGCCAGCTCCGCCGCTGATTACCCATTTGCACCACCCGCTTGTGTTTGCGTGCTGCGGCCACGATGAGTTCGCTCTCGTGCAAGTTGTGACTCCCGGGCTTTTCCACATAAACATGCTTGCCGGCCGCGCACGCGAGAATCGTCGCCGGCGCGTGCCAGTGATCCGGCGTGGCGATGGACACCGCGTCCACAGCCGGATCATCCAACACCCGGCGCAAATCTTGCCCCTCCCGCGGCTTGCGCGTCTGCTGCTTCACCACGGCGGCAACGCCCTTTGCGCTGGCGCGCCGGTCCACATCGCAGACATAGACGATCTCGGCATCGGGCAACTTGAGGTAACTGGCGATGTGATCCATCCCGCGCCCGTTACAACCAATGATGCCAATCCGCACCTTCTCTCCCGCCAGCGCAGCGCGGACACCCGTCGTCGCGGCCATGGCCAACCCCGCGCTCAGTACCGAGGTTTGCTTGAGGAACTCCCGCCGATGGATGGATTTGTTCATAATGCCTTCAAGGTTGATTGTCGTTTACCGGACTCCGGTTTTGGATGGTGCAACCGGATTGCCACATCAAACGATTCGCCGCGGCGTTCGTCAAAAAATTTCGTGGAAAATTTCCTGGTTCTGAGTAAGTGCTGCTTCGCGAATTGAGAACCCGCGTGATTTGAATCTGCGCCTCCTGCCGCTTTTTTTCCTGACTGGAGAACGGCCGATCCGCCCTTTCGTTTCAATGGTCCAAGGCAACCCTGCACGGGATCGCCGGTTTCCGCATCGTTCAAAACTGGTGCATCCGGCAGGACTTGAACCTGCAACCTTCTGATCCGAAGTCAGAAGCTCTATCCAATTGAGCTACGGATGCACATTCGCGATGGGCGGGCGGCCGTCGCGTGAGTCGGGTTTCCTCGTTTACCTTCCTGCGGATGTTCACCGCATCCGACACCGGGAAACCACGTTTCATGCTGGCATGGTAGCCCGGCGCAATCGGGATGGTCAATTCATCTCCATTTCCGAGTCGTGTGGTTTCGACCCGGCGTGTCAGTGCGAGAGATCGAAGGTCGAGCCGGTGCCGTTCAGGTGGCGGGAATTTTTCGCTGGAGAAGCAATGCTAGTAGAAACAGGCCAACGAAGGCGAAGGTGAGTTCATTTGTCACGCGCGGAACGGCCGCCCAATCCACCAGGACAATTCCAGCCAGCAGGCCGGACACGGTTTTCCCGATATTTTGCGGCGACCAACCGAAGGTTCCCCGCAGACTCCACAGCAGCCACGCACACAACACACCCGAGGCCGCCCAGGCAATCGGGTCTCGATGAGAATTGACCAGCGCATTGGCCGGCAACGGGGCAAGCAACAGCAGAAGCGGCCAGCGACGGACGATTCCCGTGCCGCTTTCGCTGCGCGCCAGATAGCTCAAGCCCGTGATGTACGCCGCCAAGGCGAGTCCATGCCAGACCACCGCCTCACCTACGGGTCGGAGCGTGGCTGCGCCTGCAACGACGTAGAGCAGGAAACGGCACGACGACATGAGCACAGGGGACAGTGAGGTCCGTTTGTGAACGGCATTGTAAAACACGATGGCAACGACCAGCAGCAGCGCGAACAACGCCACGGTCCATCCGAGCCACAACAGGGGCAACCAGCCGAGCAGCAGCATGGCTCCGCCGATCAGCCAGACCGCGCGGACTGTGATTCGGCCGGAGGGAATGGGTCGTTCCTGACGATGCTGGCGATCGAAGACGACATCGAAGGCATCGTTGAGATACATGCCCCCGACGTAGAGCAGGGTCGCGCCGAGGCACAGGACAAAAAAATTCTCCCAGGATGTGCCGCCATTCAGCAGCCACGCCGCCAGACAATCTGACCACACGGTGGGCACGTTCGAGATGCGACCGAGCACGAGCAAGGTGCGGAATTGGGGGAAGGATGGCATCAGGAATTCGGCGGTGTTCCCGAGGGCTTCCTGCTCATCTGCGACGACCTCGTGAACGGCACGAGAACACTGGAGTTTCGCCGTCGCCGGCCCGTCGCCCGGTTCAGGAGGAGAGCGCGCGAAGTCAGGTTGGGAGAATCGTGTCCGCTCAACGGGGGAATGAGTTGCGGGTGAGAATGCTCCCAACCCAGTTTCGCGCTTTGAACCCCAGAACCGTAGCCGCCGACGTGAGGAGGCGGAAAAGACGGCTGCTCGACGGCGTCCGCCTCGTTACCTCGGCGGCTACGAGCGGCCGAAGAAACGGGAGCCGAAGTTGAATTGGCAGCCACGCGGTCATCGCGCTTTTCCAGTCGGGGCCAAGCCGCGCTGCCGTAGTTGCGCCAGCGTCCAGTCATATTCGGCCACGAGCTGGTCCGTCACATCGCGGCTACGGAAAGACTCGGGCAAAACCGCCCAGGTGTAGGTTTCCATTTCCAGATGCGAACAGAGTTGCGGATTTGCCTGGAGCAGCGTCAGCAGGTCGAGCACGTGATCGGCCGTGGTGTCGAGTTCCGCCGTGGGCTGCAGCTGCAACGGCACATGAAAATGCACGCGCCATTCCGCGCCCGGTGAAGGCGCTTGCGACTGCGGACTGCTCAATGCTGGGGCGAGGTCCCGGAAGCGGGTCAGGGTTCCGTTCGCGTCGCGAATGATGACCTGGTGCAGGTAAACCTCGTCGGCAAAAGTGGCGAGCCGGGCGAGTGCGGCGGGTGTGGGGCGAAGTTTTAGCGCGTTGCTGAGGTGAATTTTGCTCAGCCGGATGTCGTGTTGTTGAAATTCCCGCAGCGCCGCCGCCGGTGTTTCAAACTCCACGGCCAGATGACAAGTGTCGTAGTTCACGCCGAGATGGACATGCAAACGCGGGTCATTCGCGTGTTCCGCGCGGAGTTGATGGAAGAATCGCACCGTCTCCGATGTGTTCTCGCAGTAGCCGAGCGGCTCGGGCTCCAGCCCCAGGTGCAATCGCTGGCCGGTCCGCTCGCTCACCTGGGCGATGTGTTCCACGCACCGCCAGACGTTGTCACGAATGGCCCGCTCCTGTTCCGGTGTGGTGATGAAGTCTTTGAAGGAACCGGGCAAAGTGCTGACGCTGCCCTCGACGCCGGGCGGAAGCAGTTGTGCGAGCAAGTCGAACAGTCGCGTGGTGTACTCCAGCCGGCGCGGATCCGTCCAGTCGGGTTGATAGACATGTTCCTTCACGCGCGTGCCGTGAAACGGGCCGAAGGGAAATCCGTTGATGGTGAAAACGTAGCAGTCGTGCTGTTCGAGCCAGTGTTGAAAGGCGAGCAGCGTCTTCGGGTCGGCCAGTTCGCGCGCCGCCCGGTCGCTCAACCGCAGGCCAATGGCGTAACGTCCGTTGGGTTGAACCTGTTCCTTCACGCGCAAGGTGTGCGTGGTCAGCGCGGCGAAGGTTTCCGCCCAGGTTTCGCCGCGATGGACGTTGGTGCAGTAAGCGAGATGGAGGTTGTGTGGGAGCTGCATGAGAATTACGCGGTTTCGGATGAACGCAGCGAGGCAAAACATCCCCGGTCGCGTGGAGTTTTTTCGAGTTTCCGCCCGCACCCGTCACCGTGAGCCACCAAGCAATTTGCTGTGTGAGTGTGTGCGCACGCCGGGTCTTTGCGGTCGGTTCGTTTCAACGTCACTGGGTTGCCGTTGCTCAAGCCGCCGCCTCGGTCAGTTTGAATTTGGAACACTGGTGGAGAAAGCGCTTGGGATTCTGGTAAACCAGTTGGTCAATCGCCTCCGCGCTGTGCCCGCGTTTGCGCAGCTCCAGCATGGCATACGGCACGGCCAGCGGCACACTGACGCCCCAATCGCACGCGCTGTTCATCCAGAGCCGCTCGCCGCGATAGCGCTCAATCATGTCCACGGCGCGCGCGGCGGTGCATTTGGTTTCAGGATAAAGAGTCATGCCACCCCAGAAGCCGCCGTCCAACACAAGTTTCACCGTGTGCTCCTCGACGTGATCAATCAGACACCGTTCCGGTTTGATGCGCCCATCGGCGCGCAACACATCGAGGATGAGCCGCGTGCCCTTGAGCTTGTCTTCGAGGTGCGGCGTATGCACGAGGATGAGTTGCTGGTGCCGCGCCGCGAGGTCCACGTGCATTTCAAGCACCTTCAGCTCGTTGCGCGAATTTTTGTTCAAGCCGATCTCGCCGATCCCGAGCACGTTCGCGCCGCCGAGAAATTTTGGAATCAGCGCGATGACGTCGCGTGCCAGAGCGACGTCCTCGGACTCCTTGGGATTGATGCACAGCCAGCAATAATGCGGCAAACCGAATTTGGCGGCGCGGCGTGGCTCGTGTTCGGTCAACTGACAGAAGTAATCGTAAAAGCCGGCCGCCGAACTGCGGTCGAAGCCCGCCCAGAAGGCGGGTTCACAAACGGCGGCGCACCCGGCCACGACCATCTTCTGGTAGTCATCCGTCACGCGGCTCACCATGTGGGCATGTGGCTCGATGTAGCGCATGATGATTAGTTTCCCGGCCAGGCGCCGCAAGCAGACTTGGTGGTGGCCACGGGGATGGGTTCCGTCGAGGGATCGCTCAGCGCGCCGAGCACGCGTTCGGCCCGCGACAATTCCCCGGTCTGGAGTTCATTCATGGCTTGCTGGAACGCGGCGAGACGAAAATCTCCCTGACCCTCGGCGCGATCCAGGCGGTCGAGGAACGCGGCGAGGTCAATCAATTTGGCGCGCGCTTCCAAATAGTAGAGGTCAAGCAACTGCTGGCGATTCATGGTGGCCTTTCGTCCGTAGCATGGCAGTTGGACTCGATTCGCACAAATCCTATTCGTTCGTGGTGACACGCGGCTTCGGCGAAAATCCGGTTCGACGCCGCACGACTGGTTACCGCATGGCAACGTACTGCCACCGTTCGCACCTTTGGTCGGGTTGGCCGCCAATGTCGTCAATGCAAAACCAGAATGTGATAACCCCCGGCATCCACCGGCAATTTGCCGAGCTGGGCGAGTGACAACTTGCGAACAATCTTCCCATTTCTCCACACGTGAATGGCTCGAACATTCTCGGGGCTGCCGTCCCCGATCTTGATCACGCCAAACAGGTAAGTGTCGCATCCGCGCGGCAATCGCGGGACCTCGAATGTGACGCGCCCATCCGCGCCCACGGGAAATGTCCGTGCGTCGGCGACCTGAACGACACAATTTGTTGGCGTGGGAGTCCGAATGGCGAGCTTCTGCTGCGAGGGCGTGTTGTAAGGGCGCAATGCCAGCACGCAACCGGTCAACAGCAGCAATGGAACAACGCTCAAAATGACCAGTGCGCGCCACATAACCGCAAACTCATGGTCAAACAAGGGGCATGGTTCATGGGTGAGATTTACGTCGGAAGCGGACTTGCGGACAAGTTTTGTTTGCAGGCTTGTCGTCAAAGTGCGCCTCCGGGCGACCGTTCTCGAATATGAGGGACGGTGTGGAAGCGGTTTTCGCTGGTGAAGACCATTGCCATGATCAGCGTCGCGCGGCTTCCTCTGCGCGGGCGGAGTTCGCTCAGCACGGGGAAACTTTCACCTCGAACGAGCGAACCTTCCGCAGCCACCTTCTACATTTTGGGAAAGGTTTTATAGCTGCGAACGGTCCGGGTTCCTTGCATCATCCGGGCAGACCATTTGAATAACCAACCATGAATGCAATGCACGAAATTGACTATCAAATCCAGGGCGACGCCATGCAGTATGTCGAAATTGAACTGGATCCCATGGAAGCCGCCGTGGCCGAGGCCGGTGGCATGATGTACATGGACGACGGCATCGAGATGGAAACCATCTTTGGTGATGGCTCGCAACAGAGCAGCGGCTTTCTGGGCGCGCTCATGGGTGCGGGCAAACGGCTGCTCACCGGCGAGTCGCTGTTCATGACCGTGTTCCAGAATCGTGGCGCCGGCAAGAAGCGGGTGGCCTTTGGCGCGCCGTATCCGGGCAAGATTATTCCCATCCATCTACCGGAAGTGGGCGGGGAACTCATCGCGCAAAGGGATTCGTTCCTGTGCGCCGCCAAGGGCGTGAGCATTGGCGTGGCCTTCAACAAGAAACTTGGCGCGGGCTTCTTCGGCGGGGAGGGCTTCATCATGGAACGATTGCAAGGCGACGGCTGGGCGTTTTTGAACGCCGGCGGCAACATCCACGAACGGGTGCTCGCGCCCGGTGAGGTGTTGCGCGTGGACACCGGTTGCATTGTGGGCTTCCAGCCGAGCGTGGCTTACGACATTCAATTCGTGGGCAAGATCAAGTCCGCGTTCTTCGGTGGCGAAGGACTGTTCTTCGCGACGTTGCGCGGTCCGGGAAAAATCTGGTTGCAATCGTTGCCCTTGAGCCGCATGGCGGGGCGGATCGTCGCCGCAGCGCCGCAAACCGGTCGGGGCGGACGCGAGGAAGGCTCGGTGCTCGGCGGGTTGGGCCGGTTGCTGGATGGCGACAACTCCTGATTGGCGGAAGCGGGTGGGCGGGCTTGAATGAGTGGCAGCAAAATGGAAGTTGTCCGACATTTTCAATCGGTAATGGGGCTGGCGCAATACTCATCAGCCGGTGGAGTGCTCGCGGTCCCCATGAACTTGGAATCGGGGCTTGGGGTATGCGAGCGCCGGCGTCCCACCGGCGAGTTCCTTCGTTGCGGGCAATAACGAGCCGGCGAGACGCCGGCGCTCCCGGGGTGAGGATGAGGGCGGACGTTTCATCATTCGATTCCACAGACAACACCCACCGAAATCGTCGGAGAAACAAAACTGGAAGGTCATGTCGCCGCCACGCCGCCATCCGAAAATCGGATTCACCCTCATCGAACTGTTGGTGGTCATTGCCATCATCGCTGTGCTCGCCGCGCTGCTGCTGCCGGCGTTGGCGCGCTCGAAGCAGGCCGCCCGCCGCGCCGTCTGTCTGTCGCAATTGAAGCAACAGTTCATCGCCTGGCGACTCTATCTCGACGACAACGGAACGCGCTTCCCCGACCGGCGCGATTTGAAGACCGCGTTGCCCGGCGGCTACCAGCCGTGGAGCACCTGGCCGATGAGCGATCCGCGCGCGGGCTGGGCGGCGCGGGTGTTGGGCAATCTCCACAAGTCGCCCGAGCTCTGGAGTTGTCCGTCCGCCCAACACGCCTCCTTCGCTCCGGCCGTTCAAACCTTTCAGCTTGCGGAGGCTGCCACCAATGCGATCGCCGTCCGGTATTGGATGTGGCGCTTTGATCGTCCGGATGATCCCGTGCCACTGGATAATTTCTGGGGTCGCACCGAGGCCGACTGTGTCACGTCGCTCCGGGTCGCGAATAATCCACAGGCCGGCCGGCCCGGCGGCGCCGCGGACGTGGAGTTGACCGTGGACATTTATTTTCCCAACACCATTCCCAGCGTTCCGCCCGAACTGAAAGGCCGCACCGCCCATCCCGGCGGACGCAACCGGCTGTTGCTCGACGGCCATGTGGAATTCATCCGTGACGCCCGAACGCCCCAAGGTTGAGTTGATCACCGAGGGATTACTCGCGTGTCGTCGGTGTTTAAGTGGTGTTGCGAGTCGAGGGCAACAAATCGAATTTGTTCCGATTGAATTGTCGCCCGTAGAGTGACGGAGCAAACCAACAGAGAAGCGCCGCTGCCAGTCCGGTGCCGATGACAACTGGCCAGTTTTCGGTAAAGACGAAAGCAACAGCACAAACCACCGTAAGCAAGCCATACATCAATGCCGGACCCGCGAAGCGAAAGCGGTCCGAATCGTTGGAGGAAGCCGAAAAGGGCATGAGGGCGAACGGTGATTGCGCGATCAAACATAAGAGGATCAGCTTGATCCCGTAGGTGACCCATGCCCCGGTATTCAGTTTGAGCATGAGCCCGAATACGAACGCCGCGCCCGCCAGGAACGGAAGCAGAATCACAAATCTCACCAACATGAACTTCATCACTGTGCGATGCAGTTCGGTGAAACTCACCGGGTAAAACGCATGGAACGGCGGCGGCAAACCGATGATGGCCGCTGGCCGGAACCCGCGCCACGGATGTCTCCCACCGTCTATCAACAAAAAAACCACCATGAAAACAATCATTCCTATTCCCGGTGCGAGCAGGGCCGAGAAGTATCGGGCCAAGATTAACAGGACAAGTCCCGTCAGCAGCAATGTTCGCACTGCTTTGGTCCAGCCCGGGTCTGCCGCCGTCAGAAATTCAGCAATTGTCTTTTCACGTTCGGTCAGCACGGCCGCCACAAGCCGCTCGACGAAACCGACCTTGCTCCAATCCAGCCGATCAAGAAAGACCCGTGCCTTCACGGTGGCGGTGGCATCCTGCAGTGATTGTTCGAATAGTTCCCCGTATTCCCGCATTCGTAGCGCAGCGGCTTCGCCGGTGGCAGTGACGCGAAAAGCTTGGGCAAAGTTGGTTTCATCCAACGCGTATCCCTGTCGCAATCGGCGGAGTGCAATCGGATAGCACGCAAGCACGGTGCCGGCGATCAGGCACGGCACCCAGTCACTCCCCACGCCACTGTCGGCGCTGACACCAAGCGTGTAATGAATCCAGCCGGCCGGCGGGATCCAATAGGCCAGATCGCTCAACCAGGCTATCAGACCATTCAGGCGGTGACTGGCAAACACCAGACCGATGGCGGTGGCGTAAAGCAACATCGCGGCGACGTGCAATCGGCGGCGAAACCCCAATCCGAAAAGGGTAACCGCGATGCCGTCATTGAAAACCGATTGTACACAACCGAACAGCAGGCCGATCAATGGCGATTGCCATCCTGCTCCAAGCCGAAACGCCAGCACTCCGTAGAGCACGACAAAATCAACCCCGGGCCAGATTGCCGCCCGAAGAAACTTCCGCCACTGGCAGCGGAAAATCTCACCGTCTGTGATTGGAAGGTGATTGAAAAGGTTCAGTTCGCTCGCGAAATAGAGCGCAGATTGCAGCTGAGTCACCCGCCAGAACGCCGATGCCATTGACCACAGCCAAATAAACGCCAGCACCAACTGGACGGGTGACGTCCCGGGGACAAAAAGTTTCAACGCCATGAACCAGAGGACCAGCCGATACGCGGTTGGTGTGACGCGAAAATTCCACCAGCGTCGCCCGCGTCGGACATGCTTGTATTCCTTTCGCAATGCGACCGAGGCGCGCACTTCCGCACGCACACGCCGCTTCAACTTTCCCTCGAAGGCTTTCCAGCGCAGATTCAAGCTGTCTCCTCCCGTAACTGGGCGAACAAGTTGTCCAGCGCCGACGTATCTCCACCGCCCTGCTTCCGCAAATCCGCCGTCGGCGCGAACGCCCGCACCTTGCCGCGATGAATGACGCAGATGCGGTCGGAAAAGCGTTCCGCCGCATCAAGAATCTGGGTCGAGTAAATGATGGTGCGCCCGCGGGTCGTGGCTTCGCGCGCCCGGAGTTTGAAAACATTGATCCCGTGCGGGTCCATGCCGGACGCGAACGGTTCATCGAGCAGCCACACCTCCGGATCAACCGCCATCAGCGTGACCAGCACAGCTTTGAACCGTTGCCCGCGTGAAAGTGCGGCGAAGGGTGCGTTCGCCATCGGAAGCAGATCGAACTCGCGCAACAATTCAAGCACGCGCTCTTCCAGGTTGTTTCCGTCCACGCCGTACAGGCGGAGCGTCATGCCGAGGTGCCGCAATGGCGACCACTCCTCAAACACCGGCGGAATATCGGGAAGAAAATGGAATCGTCGCCTCAAATCCATTCGCGCGCGCACGAACGGCTCACCCTCGAAAAGCACCTGCCCCGCATCGGGAGCTGCGATCCCCGCGAGGCAGCGCAACACCGTCGTTTTGCCCGCTCCATTCGGTCCGAGCAAAGCCAGGATCTGACCCGGTTCGATCTTCAGCGACACCGCGTCCAGGGCGACGAACGACTTGAACTTTTTTGTGACCTCCTGAAGCTCGATGTTCATCGCGGGTGGTTTATGTTTCAGCAATGAAGACAGGCCACCCAAGCCGGTCAAGGAATAATTCAACGACGGCTGGCCCGCCGTGAGGCGCTTGAATCTTTTCGTGACGCCCGAACGCCCTCCGGGTAGGGTGGCGCACACGTTTCAACCATGCGCCTGCCCACATTCATTGCCATTGCCACGCTTGCGTTCACTCGAGTGCAGCCGGGGTCGGCCGCCGAATCCACCGACTGGCCGAGCTATCTTGGGAACAACGAACGCAGCCATTATTCGCCGCTCAACCAGATCAACGCGGCCAACGTCGGTAAATTACAGGTGGCGTGGACCTACCACGCCGGCGGCGCGCGTTCGGACGGGCGATCACAGATTCAATGCAGCCCAATCATCGTGGAGGGCGTAATGTATGGCACGTCGCCCGAGCTTGTGTTGCTGGCCGTGGACGCGGTCACCGGCCGGGAACTCTGGCGGTTCAACCCCCTCGCCGGCGGCGGCGATCATCAGGCGCTCGGCGTCAATCGGGGCGTGGTCTATTGGGCGGACGGCAACGATCGGCGCATCCTCTACACCGCCGGCCAATATCTGCACGCCGTCAATGCGGCCGACGGCAAGCTGATTGCCTCGTTCGGCAACCACGGGCGCGTGGACCTCAAAGCCGGACTGGGACGCGACGCCAGCCGGCTGTACGTCATCGCCACCACCCCCGGCACCGTTTTCCGCGACCTGCTCATCCTCGGCACGCGGGTGTCCGAAGGCCCAGGCCCGGCGGCACCCGGTCACATTCGCGCCTACGACATTCGCACCGGCAGGCAGGTCTGGATTTTTCATACCATCCCGCATCCCGGCGAGGCGGGTTACGACACCTGGCCGCCCGACGCGTGGAAGCACATCGGCGGCGCCAACTGCTGGGCCGGCATGGCGCTGGATGAGCAACGCGGCATCGTCTTCGTGCCCACCGGTTCGGCGACGTACGATTTCTGGGGCGGCAACCGGTTGGGGCAAAATCTTTTCGCCGATTGCCTCCTCGCGCTCGACGCCGCCACGGGCAAACGGCTCTGGCATTATCAGTTCGTGCATCACGATTTGTGGGACCGTGATGCGCCCGCGCCGCCGAATCTGCTGCGGGTGAAACGCCGGGGCAAAACCATTGACGCCGTCGCGCAAGTCACCAAATCCGGGCTGGTCTTTGTGTTCAACCGCGAAACCGGCGAGCCGTTGTTCCCGATCGAGGAACGTCGCGTGCCGCCGTCCGATTTGCAGGGCGAATCCGCGTGGCCCACGCAGCCGATTCCCGTGTTGCCCGCGCCGTTTGCGCGCCAGGTATTTTCCGCGGACGAAATCACCGACGTCACGCCGGAGTCGCGCCAGGCGGTGCTGGACCGGTTTGTGAAGGTGCGCCCGCACACGCCGTTCATGCCGCCCAGCCGCGAGGGCACGATCATCTTCCCGGGCTTCGATGGCGGCGCGGAATGGGGCGGCGCGGCGGCCGATCCCGCGGGCATTCTGTACGTCAACGCCAACGAAATGCCGTGGATTCTCACCATGGTGGAAACTCCAGCCCCGGGCGGCGCGGCGCTCACCAGCGGCCCCCGGATTTACGGACAAATCTGCGCCGCCTGCCACGGCGTCAATCGTGCGGGCGATCCGGCGCGGGCGTTTCCGTCGTTGGAAAACATCGGCCAGAAACTTAAAAAAGCCGACCTCGTGCAATTGCTCAATACCGGTCGCGGCATGATGCCGTCGGTTGCATTTTTATCGGCGGAACAAAAGGAAGCGGTCGCGGACTTTCTGCTGGGAACGACACCAGCCGGTCGCGGCGGCGAACCGGCGTCGGCGGGCGGCGACGACGTGTTGCTTTCCGAACCGTATTCGTCCACCGGCTACAATCGTTGGGTGGACCCTCATGGCTATCCCGCCGTGAAACCGCCGTGGGGCACGCTCAATGCCATTGATCTCAATACCGGACAATTCGTCTGGCGCGCGCCACTGGGCGAGTTTCCGGAACTGACCGCGCGCGGGATTCCGCCAACCGGCACGGAGAATTACGGCGGCCCCATCGTGACGGCGGGTGGGCTGGTGTTCATCGCGGCCTCGAAGGATGAAATGTTTCGCGCGTTCGATCAAAAGACGGGCCGGATATTATGGCAGACCAAACTCCCCGCGGCGGGTTACGCCACGCCGGCCACTTACCTGGTCAACGGACGGCAATTCATCGTCGTTGCCTGCGGCGGCGGCAAATGCGGCACGCCAAGCGGCGACGCCTACGTGTCATTTGCGCTGCCGAAAGATTGAGCCAAACCTGGCCGCCGCGCTCGCGTTGGCGTTCGCCCCACCGAATCGCGTCGCAACATCGCTCCAAAAATCACTTGTCAAAACCTCGGGCGGCGGGGATAAGCGTGTCCAAGCAACATTGGAAATTTCAACCTGCTCCGGAAGGACATGCTCATGAAAGTTCTGGTCCTGAAACTTCGGAAAACCGCCGCCCGCACCGCCGGTCTGCTGGTGGCGCTGCTCACTGCTGGCGTCAGCCCAGCCGCGCCACTCTCCACGCCCGCCAATGCGCCGATTCGGTGGGAGCAAATCGGCGCGAAGGCGGGTGCGGAGTACCATGGCAAGGGTCTGTCGGTGACACGGACCGTCACCGGCGCAAAGCTGAACTGCATTTTTCAACGGCTCGAAGGCGAGGCGACGCCGGCAGGATTATGGCTGGCGTCCGCGGAGACGAATCAAGCGCCGGATCGTTTCCGGGTGACGGCGGTGGCGGTGGGCAGGGCCACCGCCGCGGCTGTTCCTGACGTCGCAAAAGCATGGCGACCGGCGCGCCGCCTGTCCTGCGTCGGTGACGTTTCGATTAACGGTCAGACCGTGCGGTTCACGCGGCCCGGTTTGGTGGAGGAATACTCAGTGAGCATGGACGGCGTGCGACAGGACTTTGTGGTGCTGGAGAAACCGACTCTCAACTCGCCAGGCGAATTACGGCTAGAACTGGCCGTGACTGGAGCGCGTGTTGAACAGACGGCTGACGGCGCGCACTTGGTTTTGGCGAGCGGACGCAAGATTGCCTATTCGCGGCTGCGGGTGACGGATGCGGATGGCAAAGAACTTCCAGCGCGCATTGAAGTGACATCAAGTTCCCCGCATCGGACTCCACTGACTGCCATGACTGTAGTCGTGGACAACTCGAACGCACATTATCCCATTCGCATTGACCCGACCTTCAGTGATGCCAACTGGATCAGCATGGGCGGCCTGCCGGGTGCCAACGACGAGGTTTACGCCGCAGCGATGGACAGTTCAGGCAACCTTTACATTGGCGGTAGTTTCACCCTTGTCGGCGGCGTGTTTGCCAATCGAATCGCCAAATGGAACGGGAGCAGTTGGAGCGCACTGGGTGAGGGGATGAACGGCGAAGTTGCTGCGCTGGCGGTGTTGGGCAGCGAGGTGTATGCGGGCGGCAGTTTCACAACGGCGGGTGGGATCGCGGCCACCAACATCGCGAAGTGGGACGGGAGCAGTTGGAGCGCGCTGGGTTCGGGGATGAACTTCCAGGTGAATGCGCTGGCGGTGTCGGGCAGCGACGTGTATGCAGGGGGTCAATTCACTACTGCGGGCGGCGTGGCAGCCGATCGCATCGCGAAATGGAACGGGAGCAATTGGAGCGCGTTGGGTTCGGGGATTTCTGGGGATGTGTGGGCACTGGCGGTGTCGGGCAGCAACGTGTATGCGGGTGGCTGGTTCACGTTGGCGGGCGGTATCGGGGCCAATTCTATCGCCAAATGGAATGGGAGCAGTTGGAGCGCGTTGGGTTCAGGCATTATTAACAAGCCCGTATTGGCCTTGGCGGTGTCGGGCAGTAACGTGTATGCGGGCGGCGATTTCACGACGGCGGGTGGGAGCGCAGCCAACAACATCGCCAAGTGGAACGGGAACAGTTGGAGCACGCTCGGTTCGGGGATGAACAATTCGGTGTCTGCGCTGGCGGTGTCGGGCAGCGACGTGTATGCGGGTGGCTATTTCACGACGGCAGGCGGTATCGCGGCCAAATACATTGCGAAATGGAACGGGAACAGTTGGAGCCCGCTGGGTTCGGGGATGAACAGCTTTGTATGGGCACTGGCGGTGTCGGGCGGCGACGTGTATGTGGGCGGCAGTTTCGGTACGGCGGGCAAGAAGGTTTCGGCCTATGTAGCGCGGGCGGTTTTGGGCGATGCGCCGGGTTACAATCGGATCGCCGGCCAGTCTCTACCCGGAGGTGCGATGCAGTTATCGTACGTGGGCTATCCCGCCACCAACTACGCGCTGGAGCGGACCTTCAATCTGTCGCCGCCGGTGGGTTGGGAGGCGCAAGCCACCAACACGATGAGCATCAGCGGTGTCCTGAACTTCACCAACACGCCCATTGTCAGCACCAATAATTTCTGGCGGGTGCGCGTCGTGCCTTAGCCGGAACGATTCCGTAGGACATGCGTCGCGCTGGTCTCAAACCTCAATATGTCCCACTGGAGCGGTCTGCGTTGGGCCAAGGTCAGTTGGACATCGCCGCCACGATTCAGTGCATTGGAATGTATCTCGGAATTGCTCTCGAAGCCGGAAGGGCCAGCCGCGCGGTGGCTTTCACACGGCGAAATACCGGCGCTAATTTCAGCCGCGTCAGATCTGGCTAGGGCGTTCACAGAAATCATGTTTTGTCTGGCAGCCCTGGCCGTGGTCACACAAGCAACGGCTGAACTTCAGCATCGTCGGCAAACAGCACTCGACGGACCGATTCGGCAGGCGAAGATCAAGTGAGCCGGAGAGTTTCTTACCCCGGGCTGATCCGGGCCAGCAAGCGCAAGATCTGACGCTTGGCTTGGAAGACGCGGCTTAATCCGTCCAGCGCCCATTCCTGGCGCAACACGGCGCGGCCAAAGGCGGGCTGATATTTCCGCTGCACCTGGATTCGTTCCTCGCGCCGGCGTTTTGCCAGCACGGTGCTGGTATTCACCTCGTGCCAGCGGAAGCACGCGAGGAAGTCGCGCAGGAACTCGAACCGATAGCCCAGGCGCGCCAGCCGCACGTAGTATTCAAAGTCCATACACACCCGGTAGTCCACATCCACCAGGTGACCGGCGGTGATGATCCGGCGGTTCAAAAACGTGGTGGTGGAGGGGATGTAACAGCCGTAATACAGGAGCACGCCAAAATCGAACCGGTGCTCGCGCCGGTACCGCAGCGGCCGCTTTTGCTCGTCCACGAAAACACATTCGCCATAGATGATGTCCGCGTGGGGATGGCGACCCGCAAAGGCCGCGACTTTCGCCAGCGTGCCCGGCAGCAAATAATCGTCCGTGTTCAGCCACATGACCCAATCGCCGGTGGCCTGGCGGAAACCCTTGTTGATCCCATCGCTCATTCCCCGATCCGGCTCGGAGGTCCATTTGAGATGCGGATATTCCTTGAGCACGGCAACGGTTTCATCCGTCGAGCCGGCGTCCGTGACGATGTGTTCCCACTCGACACCTGCCTGCTGGCGGACACTTTCGAGGCAATCGCGGATGAAGCGGCCGTGATTGTAGCTGGGGGTGACGATGGAGAATTTCATGTCGCGCGCGGGCCGGTCGCGAGCGTGGTCCGGAAGCGTTGGGCAATCGGAATGCGCCGGCCCATGCCAAACGCGCGCGGCGAGACCTTCAAACCGGGCGCGGCTTGACGACGTTTGTATTCGCTGAACGTGACTTTATTGATCACGTCGTTGACCACGGCGGCGCGGAAGCCGCGTCCGACGATTTCATCCTTGCTCAACTGCTCCACGAGGTGGAGTTGCAGAATCGCGTCCAGCACGTCGTAGGGTGGAAGCGAGTCTTGATCCTTCTGGTCGGGCCGCAGCTCCGCGCTCGGGGGTTTGGTGATCGAGGGGGTGGGGATGATCACGCGCTCGCGGTTGATCCAGCGCGCGATCGCATACACCTCGGTCTTGAAAACATCCGCGATCACGGCCAGCGCGCCGCACATGTCGCCGTACAAGGTGCAATAACCCACCGCCATCTCCGACTTGTTGCCCGTGGTCAGCACGAGCGAACCGAACTTGTTGGACAGCGCCATCAAGGTGACGCCGCGCAGTCGGGATTGGATGTTTTCCTCGGCCTCGTTCGGCTTCGTCCCGGCAAACACCTTCGCCAACTGGCCTTCGACCGCCTGGAACGCCGGCTCAATGGGAATGACCTCGTAGCGAATGCCGAGATTTTTCGCGAGCGCCTCGGCGTCGGCCAGGCTGCCACTGCTGGAATAGCGCGCGGGCATCGCGACGCCCATCACCTGGTCCGCGCCGAGGGCCGCCACCGCGAGCACCGCCGTGATGGCCGAGTCAATGCCGCCGGACAAACCCAGCACGACCGATTGAAAACCGCATTTGCGAACGTAATCCCGGAGGCCCAGCGCCAGTGCGTTGAAGAGCAATTCTTCTTTCGCGGGCCAGATCGCTTTGGTTGCGCGCGCCTGATCGTCCACGTCCACCACCAGGATGTCTTCAGCAAAGCCTTTGCCCAGCGCCAGCAGCGCGCCGCTCCGATCCAGGGCAACACTGTGACCGTCGAAGATAAGCTCATCGTTCCCGCCCACCAGATTCACCTGCACCAATGGCACGCGCTCGTCGCGCGCCACGCGCTGCAACATGGCCAGCCGCGTCTGCTCCTTGCCCACTGCCCACGGCGAGGCGGAGATGTTCAGCAGCAGGTCCGCACCCTGCGCGATGAGTTCCTTCACCGGGTCGCGCCGATACAGCCGGTCGGGCCAAAAATCCGCGTCGTTCCAGATGTCCTCGCAAATCGTGATGCCGAGCTTGCGCTGCTTGAACTCGAACAGCGTGTTGGTTTTCGCCGGCTCAAAGTAACGGTCCTCGTCGAACACGTCGTAGGTCGGCAACAGGGATTTGTGCTGCCGCCAGACAATTTTTCCGCCGTGCAGGACGGCGGCGGAATTGAACAGCGGGCGGCCGGGGCGGATCGGGTGGTGGTCCACGAACCCGACGCATAATGGAACTTCCCCCACGGCCCCGGCGGTCTGCTGCAGCGCGGCGAGGTTCGCTTCGACGAAAGCGGGTCGGAGCAGCAGATCGCGCGGTGGGTAGCCGCACAAGAACAATTCCGGAGCGACGACAAACTCCGCGCCCTCGCGCACGGCGCGGGCATAGCCTGCGAGCAGCGTCTGCCGGTTCGCATCGAAGTCGCCCACGGTCGCGTTGAGCTGCAAGATTCCGATTTTCACCGGCGTAAAAGTAGCGGGGCGAGTTTCGCGCGCAATGAATTTGCGCCGGCGCCGGAATTCAGGAGGTTGCCGTAGCGGGCGCGATTTGCCGGGTGGGGGCGGCTTGCTCGACGGTGGCGAACGCCTCGGCGAGTTTGGTCAGGTGCGCTTCGAGCGTGTAGCGGGCGAGGAACATTTCGCGGAAACCCTCACCCGCTTCGCGGTTCATCAACGCCCGCATGGCGTGGGCGACCTGTTGCGGCGAGCGGATTTCCACCAGCCCCGGGTAACCGTCCGGCATCATTTCTGAAAGCGACCGCCAGCGGGTGGTGATGATGGGCAGCCCGGCGGCCATCGCTTCCACCACCACGAGTCCGAAGCTTTCCGCGTAGTAGTACGTGGGGAAGCAAAAGCAGTCCGCCTCCACCAGCGCGCGACGTTTGGTTTCGCCGCGCACAAAGCCAGCGTAACGGACGAGCAGCCGTTGTTGCTCATCGTGCAGGTCCGGTTGTTGGATCCGGGCCTCGAATTCCGCCTGCTCGGCCGCCGTCAGGAATTCGCCGGCGACGGTCAACTCCACCCGCAACGGCGCGTGAGCGTTCGCGAGCTGGGTGTTGGCCAGCGCGATCGCTTCGATGGCGTCGAACAAACCCTTCTCCCGCGTGCAATGGGCGAGGAACAAAACTCTGAACCGGTGCGGGTCGCCGCCGGTATTGTGCAGGTCCATGGCGCTGAGCGATCGTCCCGCGAGCAGTTTCTCGCGGGCGGCCGCGCGGGCCAGACGGCGCGGGAGGATCGTTTGTTTGAAGTCGGGGCAGGGATCGGGAATGCCATTGCCGACCACGCAGGTGCGCTGGGGCAGCAGTTTTTCCGCATCCGCCAGGTTGTAACGGGAGAGCACCACGCTCAGGTCCACCTGCCGCGCGAACCGGTAGGTCAGGGCGCGGGTGCGGAGTTGCACGGAAGTTTCGAGCCATTTGGCCAGACCAGCGGCGTGCCAGTGGAAGATGATTTTTTTGAAGAAGGGCCGACAGATGAACATGATCATCCAGTCCCGGTAAAGCGCGGAACTTTTGCCGGGGGCCGGGATGTAATAGAAATTGGTCACTCCATATCGGAAGCGACACCAGATGGCTTCGAGGCTGTAGATCAGGAGGCGGATGAGCTTGATGCCATGAAATTCACCGATGTCTTCGAGGCGCTTCGAGAGGCGGGTGTTGACGTGATAACACTGGATGCCGTAGGCGTCGCCGGGCCGGGCGGCGTCCCCGGGGCGACGCCGGCGATGGTCGCCGCCGAACCCCTCCAACATGAGCTGCACCATGTAGCTTTGCCCGTGGTGAGGCGGCGGGGTGTGCGCGAATACGAGCAGCTTCATGCCGGTGGTATGGATGACAATTCTTTCGGTTCCAGAATTCCCGTCACCATGACCAAAGCGAACCGGCAAGAGAAGTCTTTTCTTGAACGGAAACAGCGGCTTGCGACACTTTTACGGAAGCGGCTCCCCGACAATTACGGGGCGCGGGGAATTTGAACTTCCGGCGTCCCTGGCGTACTAGATTCATACCAAGGGAGAATCGGTCTTCACCCCGGATGAAAAAAATGCAAGTGCTGGACACACCATTGCTCGTGACGGACTACGGCGAGCTGTCGTCCCTCTGCCTGCAGTGGGCGCGCGAGCCGCGCTGCCGGTTGCTTGAGTTTGTGAACACGCACATCGTCACGATGCGGCGCCATGATCCGGGGTTTCGCACCGTGATGAACGCCTTTGATGAGCTGGTGCCGGACGGCATGCCGCTCGTCTGGTGTCTGAACCGCGCCGGCGCCGGCCTGCGCGACCGCGTGTATGGTCCCACGTTCATGCGCCGTTTCCTGGAGCGCGCGCCGGCGGACCGCACGCATTATCTGGTCGGTGGTTCGGAGGAATGTGGGGCGCGTTTGCGCGAGATTTTTCAGAGGCTCAATCCCGGGCTGAAATTTGTCGGTGCGTTTCATGGCCGTTGCGATGCCGGTGGCCGGCTGGCGGGCGACGCGGAGCGAACCGTGATTGAGGAAATCAATCGGTTGTCGCCGGATTACATCTGGGTGGGCTTTGGCACCCCCAAGCAACAGGCCTGGGCCTGGCGGCACAAGGGATTGATCGCGCGCGGGGTGGTGTTGACGGTGGGGTTCGCGTTCGATGCCAATGCCGGTCTCAAACCCGATGCGCCCGGGTGGATGCAGCGGTGCGGGTTGACCTGGTTGTATCGCATGGCTTCCGAACCCGGCCGGTTGATCCCGCGCTATGTGAAATGGAACGGCTTGTTCCTGTTTTATCTGGTGCGGGACGGTCTTTTTGGACGCGCGTGGGGGCGGTTGGCGGACGGGGAGGCCCGCCCGGAAGGCACCGGTGGCGGCGGCGAAACCCCGGGCCGCCGAAATTCGCCAGATTTTAATTGAGCAGGAGTGAGCGCTTCGCTATCAAACCCTCTGGATTCAGATTACGTGAACGCAGTTACCCGGACTATTGATTTGCCGACCGACAGTCTCGCCGACGAGATTCGGGCGTGCTGGCGTTTCTTGCCGTCCAAGGGAATGTTCTTTGGGCTGCTGGCGGCGTGGCTGCTGTTGTTCCAGTTCCTCGGCAGTTCCGCGATTGGCTATGTGCATACGTCCTCTCTGCTCGAGTGGATGTATGTGGCCTACAACAGTGTCAGCGTGACGGCGGACGATGCTCACGGCATGTTGATTCCCTTTCTGGTGCTGGGGCTGTTCTGGTGGAAACGCAAGGAACTGCTCGCCCAACCGATGAAAACCTGGTGGCCGGGACTTTTCCTGGTGGCCTTGGGGCTGATGGCGCATCTCGTGGGCTACATTGTGCAACAACAACGGATTTCCATCGTCGGCCTGTTCACCGGTTTGTACGGCCTGATGGGTCTGGTCTGGGGGCCGCGCTGGTTGCGAGCCAGTTTTTTCCCTTTCTTCCTGTTTGCGTTCATGGTGCCGCTGGGTTCGCTCACCGAGAAAGTCACATTCCCGCTGCGGATCATGGTCACCTGGATTGTGGAGCACCTGTTCGACGACGTGCTGGGCATTGGGGTGCAACGCTCCGGCACGCAACTGTTCAATTCACTCGGCACCTACCAGTACGAGGTGGCGGCGGCTTGTAGCGGCATTCGCAGCCTGATCTCCATTTTCCTGCTGGCAACTTCCTATGCGTTTCTCGTGTTCCGTTCGCCGTGGAAACGCCTGGTCATGATTGCCGCTTCGTTGCCGCTGGCCGTGATTGGGAATGTGGTGCGCCTGTCCTCGATTGTCGCCGCGGGCGAGTTGAGCGGACAGCAGGCGGGGAATTTCGTTCATGAAAACGCCCTGATCAGCATCTCGCCGTACGTCCCCGCCATCCTCGGGGTGATCTGGCTGGGCGGTTGGCTGGAAAAATCGGATCGGAAACCGGCCACCGTCGAAAGCACACCGCACCCATGAAACGAAACCAATGGATTCTGGCTGCCGTGGTGCTGCTGATGATCGGCAGCACGGCGTTGGTGCTGGCCAAATACAAGTCCATGCAACGACTGGGCGAACCGGGCGTGAAGACCCGTGCCATCGCTGGCAGCAAAAACCTCGAAGTCGTCCTGCCGGCGCAGGTGCTGGATTACACTTCGGAAAAGATCGAACCCAACGAGATCGTCACCAACTCGCTGCCGGCGGACACCTCGTATGGCCAGCGCCGCTATACTGCGGCGGACAAGTTCACCGTGCAGAATAACGTGGTATTGATGGGCAGCGATCGGACCAGTCTGCACAAACCGCAGTATTGCCTCACGGGGGCGGGCCTGACGATTACCAAGACCGAGGTGGACCACATCCACATCGCGCAGCCGGTCGCTTATGATCTGCCGGTGATCAAACTGACCTTTGCCGGCCAGCAAACGCAGGAAGGCCGGACGGTGGATTTCCACGGCCTCTATGTCTATTGGTTTGTGGCCGACCATGCCTTGAGCGCCGATCCCACCGGCGCGGACCGCATGTGGTCCATGGCCCGCAATTTGATCACCACCGGCGTGCTCCAGCGCTGGGCCTATGTTTCCTATCTGGCCACCTGCGCGCCCGGTCAGGAGGACGAGGCTTACGCGCGGTTGAAGCAATTGATCGCCGCCGCCGTGCCGGAATTTCAACTGACGTCGTCGGCCGGGGCGCAGGTCGCCCAAGCCAAACCCTGACGCTCAACCCGAGTCGCACTTTCCATGCTTCGCCGAGATCGCCAAATGCGGATGCAGATTCACCAACTGGTGGACGCCTGCATCTTTGCCGCCAGCTTTTGGTTCGCCTACCAGTTCCGCGCCTCGGAAACCATCCAGGCTTTGTTCCGCGTGCCGCCGATTGCGCCGTTCGAGACCTTCTTCTGGCACTACCTGTTCCTGATCCCCATTTCACCGCTCGTGCTCGAAGCCCAGGGATTTTACGACCGGCCGCTCATTTCACCCCGCCGGCACATGCTCTGGGCGCTCTTCAAGGGTTGCCTGTTCATCTCCGTCGGCCTCACGCTCGCCCTGTTCTTTTCCAAACTGATCATCGCCCGCTCCGTCCCGATCTGGTTCGGCATGTTCAGCTTTGCGCTCGTCTATCTGAAGGAAGAACTGATGTTGCTCGCGGTCAAAAGCAAGGTCGCCCAATCCCAGTACCGGCGGCGCTTCATCCTCGTGGGGCCGCGGGAGGAAACCGTCCAGCTCCGGCGCGAACTGCGCGAACGCCCTGATTCCGGCGTGGAAATCGTCGCCGAACTGGACCTCAAGGAAACCACCACCGACCGCTTTGTCCAGTTGCTGCACGAACACGCCATCAACGGGGTGATCCTCAGCACGCGCCATGCGCATTTTGACCGCGCCGAGACCGTGGTCGGCGCCTGCGAACTCGAGGGCGTGGAAGTCTGGCTTGTCGCGGATTTTTTCAAGACCCTCATCTCGCGCACCAGTCTCGACGACCTTTACGGCCGGCCCGTGCTGGTGTTCCGCTCCGCGCCGGAAAGTTCGTGGCAGGCCATGATCAAACAGGCGGTGGATTTCGTCGGCGCATTGTGCCTCCTGATTGTGCTCGCGTTGCCCATGCTGCTCGTGGCGCTCGTCATCCGGCTCACCTCGCCCGGGCCCGTGCTCTTTCGCCAGTTGCGCTCCGGCCTGAACGGCGCGCCGTTCACCATCTACAAGTTCCGCACCATGGTCACGAACGCCGAGCAGATCAAACATGAGCTGGCCGCCATGAACGAGATGACCGGGCCGGTGTTCAAGGTCACCGGCGATCCGCGCATCACGCCGGTCGGCAAATGGCTGCGCAAATTCAGCATTGATGAACTGCCTCAACTGCTCAACGTGCTCCGTGGCGAGATGAGCCTGGTCGGCCCGCGCCCCTTGCCGGTGGATGAAATCAAACGCATCAACGATCTCGCCCATCGCCGGCGCTTGAGCGTCAAACCCGGCCTCACCTGCCTCTGGCAGGTCAGCGGTCGCAACCAGATTCTTGATTTCAAGGATTGGGTGCGGCTGGACCTCGAATACATTGACAACTGGTCGCTCTGGCTGGATTTCAAAATCCTCCTCCGCACCATCCCCGTGGTCTTCGTGGGCACCGGCGCCAAATAGCCGGTTCCCCCAACTTTAATCTCCTCAGAATCGAACCAACCCATCATGGCAAAAAAAAACCGCAATCAACCCGTCTCCGTCGTTACCGGGGCCGCCGGCTTCCTCGGCTCCCATCTCACTGATTTGCTCCTCGCCCGTGGCCACCAGGTCATCGGGCTGGACAACTTCATCACCGGCAGCGTGGACAATATCGCGCACCTGGGCGGCAACCGGAACTTCAAGTTCATCGAGCAGGATGTCACCGAGTTCATCTTCCTCGAAGGCCCGGTTCACTACGTCTGGCACTTCGCCTCGCCCGCCAGTCCGGTTGATTATTTGAACGTGCCCATCCAGACCCTCAAGGTCGGCTCGCTCGGCACCCACAAGGCCCTCGGCCTGGCAAAGCTCAAACAGGCGCGCTTCCTCATCGCTTCCACGTCGGAAATTTACGGCGACCCGCTCGTCCATCCGCAAACCGAGGCATACTGGGGCAACGTCAACACCATCGGCCCGCGCGGCTGTTATGACGAGGCCAAACGCTTCGCCGAAGCCCTCACCATGGCCTATCATCGCGAGCACCGGGTCGCCACCCGCATTGTGCGCATCTTCAACACCTACGGCCCGCGTATGCGGCTCAACGACGGCCGCGTCGTCCCCGCCTTCATCAGCCAGGCGCTGGCCAACAAACCGATCACGGTCTTTGGCCAGGGCACCCAGACGCGCAGTTTTTGTTACGTGTCCGACCTGGTGGAAGGCATTTACCGGCTGATGCTGAGCAAGGATTCGCTGCCCGTGAACATCGGCAACCCGACGGAAATGACGATGCTGGAGTTTGCCGAAGCCATCATCCGGGCCACCGGCTCCCGCAGCAAAATTACCTTCCGTCCACTCCCGCAGGACGACCCCAAGCAACGCCGCCCCGACATCACCCGCGCGCGCCGGCTCCTGCACTGGGAACCCCGCGTCCCGCTGGCCGCCGGACTCAAGAAAACGATCACGTATTTCCGCCACAAACTTTGAAGCGGAATCCCCGCGCGCCGGCGGGTGCGCAAAACTCCGGTTGACTCGTGGTTGGTGCTGCCACCGGCTTCCCGCTGTGGAAGGCTGGCGCACCCGATGTTTTTCCTTTCAATCTGAACACTTCACACTCGTAACGCCGGGTTGGGAAACCCGGCCTGCCGGACCGGGCGAACGAGGCTGGTAGGCCGCGTGCCCCCACGCGGCGGGGCGCGGGGCGCAGGGTGTGGCCCGGATGACCCGCAGCGGCAGGAGGGAGCGCGAGGGCTGTGGCACAGGCGCGGGTGGCCGACCTACCTCCGGCGCGGCCTGAGCGCCGCTAGATTCCTTACACCGTTTGTGCGGGACAGCCGGTTGGGATTCAAAACCGCCCGACAACTTTCCCGCCATCAAATTCCTCAAAGAACTTCCACAGACTCACGGTGATTCTTTCACCCCGATCATCTCCGTAATCGAGGTAGTAGATTTGGCCCGACGACTCGTCTTCCTTGACGCCGATTGCGCCCATGCCTTCCTTCTCTGCCAGCAGGTAGTAGTTGCCATCCGGCTGCACAACCTTGCGAATGTCTTGAATGCCAGAGACGGCCCAATCGTTAACCGTGATCCCTTTGCCCTCGCTCACCAACTGCAAATACTCGTCCGGCAACTTCGAGTGCGTCGTCGCAAGAACCTCCTCCCGTCGCTGCGCCTCGGAAGCCGAGTCCGCCGACGCGGCAATCATCGGGTCGTGCAAGATTTCCACGTTGGCGACATGAATCTCGCCCTCCGGTGGTTTGCCGGGAGGTTTGTTGAATATGAGGGAGAATGCCCATCCTTCTACCAACCCGACTTCGGCCCGGAGAGAAGTCTGTCCTCCGCCTATGTTCAGATCAACTGTCGCCAGCAACGTTTCAGTTCTAAGCGGGAAAAGGAATCTCTCCTCGTAAACCGGTTTGCCCCGGCGCATCGGGTAAAAATTCACTTCCTTCCTGGATGAGTGGCGTTGGATTCGATTGACCTGACCCATTTGCGCGTCGAAAAGCTGCCGGGCGGCTAACGGTAGCTTTCCCGACACGGTCGAGATGACCCGGCTCTCTAACGGAGTCAATCTCGGGCGGCCGAACAACGCGGATAACAGCCCCATATCACTTACATCCTCCGTCGTTTTGTGAAGCAGCATATCCACCCGCTGCAGCCGCCCCCATTCCGAGTGGGAATCTTGGAACTCGATCCAATGTCCGCTCAAATGGATTTCGTAGAGGATTCGCTTTCTTCCATGCCTCGGGCATTAGTTTATACCTCGACGGGTCTGAAAGCGCGTGCTCCCGAATGGGAACGTGGTTGCCGTTCAACTTGGTTTTCGTCAGAAACTTGTCGAGCGCTCCGCCTCTACCTCCCGGTAGTGATCTTGCTGGGATGGCATGCGAGAATTCCTTGCCGCTCCATTTCGCCGCCTTTCCGGCAGCACCATATCCGGCCAAGGTTTCTCCCGCCATCGCCAGGCCAACTCCGACATATCCACCCTGCCTTTGCAGATCGCTCGTGTAACACGGCTTGTAGAGGCCGAAACTCAGTTCTGATCCCGCGCCTTTGAGTTCACCAACCATCGTGTCGCCCACATCGCCCCAATAGCCGTCCCAATCCACTCCATCGAAAACGTAGGTTGGATCGCCGTATCCAAAGTTTATCCCGCCGATCTGGACTCCCCAAAGGCCGTCTGGGTCAAGGAAGTTGACCGGGTTGTTGTAAACGAACCGATACAAGTTCCGGTCGGCGAATTCCCCCATCGGGTCTATATTTGGCCAATCTCTGACGAAGGGATCATCGCGCCTCCGGCAGGAGGGATGACGGCGGTGGGGTGTAGGCATAATCGGACTGGCAGACCGGCGAACATTTCCGCAGCCGGGGCTGATTTCATCGCGTCGTTGTCGTTGTATTCGTGCCGTCATTTCATCCGAGTTTGACTGAGCCACGCTCGGGCCCGCGCCGACAAGCTACGACCGTGATGCATTGGGGTAAAGTTGCGATTGCCAGACCCAAGCGGGCTCGCCGTCCAGTTTTCGCCAGGTCGCTTGGCTCCCGTCGCCCCGATTGCCGCCCGCGCGCCTTCGTGAATAACATTGGAAACAGCCGCCGCGCTGTTAGCATGGACGGAAAGTGGCTGGCAAGGTCCTGGGCGCGCGGACATTCAGGTCAGCCAGCATGAGGCAGGCATGAACAGGAAACGAAAAATCTTCCGCCGGAGAAAAGTGTGGGTTGCCCCGACGACTCCGATTCGAGGCTGGCTTCAAACAGTCGGCCAATCCACCAACGCGCCGCTCGTGATCGTCACGGTCTTGTTGAGTTTCTTCGGATGGAGCGCATTCCCGGCTCAGGCTGCGGCTACGCCGGCCGCCGGCTCCGATCGCTTGCTGGTAATCGCGCCTCGCGCGTTTGAGCCGGCACTCCAGGATTTTCTCAGTCACAAGCGGCGGTTGCGGCCGACGGAATTCCGTTCGCTCGAAGCGATCCTCCAACAAACCGCCGGCGTGGACGATCCCGAGAAGCTGAAGCGATATCTTTATCACGCGTGGCGCGAACGCGGTTTGGGTTACGTGTTGCTGGTGGGCGACGTGGACGTGCTGCCGGTTCGTTACATGGTGCTGGACCGGGTCACGCCCGCCGCCTTCGACTACGCCTTTTACCCGAGCGATTTGTATTACGCGGACCTGGCCAAGCCCGACGGCGCGTTCGAGGATTGGAATGCGCGCCAGGAAGGTTTTCATGCCGGTTATTTCGGCGAAGTTCGCGGGGAGAAGAACAAGGGCGATCCGATCAACTACGACGCGGTGGACTATTTGCCGGAAGTGGCGGTGGGCCGGTGGCCGGTCAGCACTCCGGCCGAAGTGCGGGCGGTGGCGGCCAAGACCATCGCTTATGAGTCGAATCCCCGGACACCGGGCGGGGAGCAGGCACATCGCGCCGCCTTCGTCGCCGTCGGCGGCTGGGTGGATAGTCGCGGGCTGATGAACCGGTTGGCGGAGCGGCTTTCCTGCGACTGGCAGGTGGAGAAGCGTTATTACGCGGACCCCGGCCGGCCGCCGCTGGCCGCTCCCCCGAGCCATGAAGCATTGCGCGGGTTGCTGAACTGCGGAACGGATTTGCTGGTGCATGCCGGGCACGGCCAATCCGACGAATGGGAGCAGTGTTTCGCTGTGCGCGATCTGGAAAGCATCACCAACACCACGCGGTTGCCGGTCATGATCTCGGCAGGTTGCAGCACCGCCTACTTCGCGCCCCTGCCGCCTTACGGGGCTTATGTGGATGTAAATGGCCGGGAACACGCCGGCACGGATCATCAGGAAGTGTTCACCGCTCCACCCCCACCGCCGTCACCGTATCAACGTGGCCGTTTCAATCCGACTGGCCTGGGCGAGCAGGTGCTCAAACACAATGGCTCCGGCGCCGTGGCTTATATCGGCTGCAACACCGGCAGCCAGCCGTGCGGGTTGACCCTGGTCGAGGGCTTTGTCACCGCCTGGGCGGAAACGAAATCGCCGCGACTCGGGGATTGTTGGAATCGCGCCCTCCGACATTACTTCCAACACGAGCGGCTCGCCGCGTTGAAGCCCAATGACGACTGGTATCCACCCAGCATTTTCTTTCAAGGAATGAAATTCATGCTCTTCGGCGATCCCAGTCTTGACCTCCCGGACGGCCCGTCGTGAACTGGTATTGCCAGATTGCGCCATGACCACCGCACCTTCATCAAAACGGCTGCTCCGGAGCGGCCGGCCCGCGCGGCTCGCGTCCGGTCTGATCGCTGCAACTATTGCAACCTTCTGGCTCCCGCGATCAATTCCGGCTGCCACCGTCACTCCCGGCAAAGTGAGCGCCAGCTATGCGGATGACCGGCCCGCAGCCCGCTATCGGTTGGAGGCCACCGATTATGGTCCCGTGTTGCGGCATGGCGATGGACCGGAGCAATGCGATTACCTGGGCGCGCGCGACGTCTGGGTTTGGGAGCACCACGGCCGCTACTACCTGCATTACGACGGCGCAGGCAAGCATGGCTGGCTCGCCTGCCTGGCCACCAGCACCAACCTCACCCAGTGGACCAAGGCCGGCCCGGTGTTGAGGCTCGGCCCGTCCGGCGCGGACGATTCCGCCTCCGCCTCGTATGGGACTACGTTCTACGATGGCCGGGAATGGGAGATGTTTTATCTCGGCACACCGCACACGACGCCGGCACCCGAGCTGATCCCCGCCTTCCCGTATCTCACCCTCAAGGCGCACGCGGATTCTCCCACCGGACCGTGGACGAAACAGCCCGCCGTCATCCCGTTCCGTCCGCAGGCCGGCACTTATTATTCGGCCACCGCCAGCCCGGGCCAGATCATTGCGCGCACCGGTGAATACCTGATGTTCTTCAGCGCTTCGACCGATCGGCCGATTCTTCGGACGCTGGGTCTGGCGCGAACCAAAAATCTAAATGGCCCGTGGAGTCTGGCGGCGTCACCGATTGTGCCGGCAACGGAGCAAGTGGAAAACAGCTCGTTGTATTTCGAATCCACCACCGGGGTCTGGTGGCTGTTCACCAATCACGTCGGGGTGCGGGACGGATTGGAATACACGGACGCCATCTGGGTTTACTGGAGCGCCGACCTCGAGCATTGGAATTCCGCGCACAAAGCCGTGGTGCTTGATGGCCAGAACTGCAATTGGTCGCGGCAGATCATCGGGCTGCCGTCGGTGGTGAAATTCGGAAATCGGCTGGCGGTTTTTTACGATGGCAATGGTGCCGCGACCCTGCCTGCCGGAGTGAAAAGTCACATGAAGCGCGACGTGGGCCTGGCGTGGCTGGACCTGCCGTTGCGCGCGCCCGAGGCGGAGTGAATGCCGAAGGAGGCCAGGCGCGTTTGCCATTGGCGGTTGAAGTTCACGCGCTGAAATTCCTTCTCTGGTGGCGCTGGTCGCGCTGCGACCAGCCCGCCCGCGTCCAGCGGGCGGAAAACGTGCGACCAAGGGCGGGCAACTTCCACTTGAACATTCTCACGTATTCGTTCGGGGACGCGTGCCATCCGCTTCCCCATCTTGTTGCGGAGGAGTTTGGGGCGCGGTGGGGCTTGTCCCTACCGGTTTCAAGAGCCTGATGCGCGAGCCTTTGCTTGGAGTAGCCTCGCCCGGTCCGTTGCGCGGCGCTCGACGCGGCGCGACGGCTCGCAGCGCGAGCCGTGCTACCATCCGAGGTGGTGCTGGTCGCGCTGCGACCAGCCCGCCCGCGTCCAGCGGGCGGAGGCGAACGGCACAAGGCGTGCAACTTCTACTTGAACCCCTTTGGTCACCGGAATCTCACCCCGGAAAAAATCTCCCTTGCGCGTGGTGGGCGTGAACAGCGTCGTGCTTTCCTTGCCCCACAAGCTCACGGTGGTCGTGTTCGTGGTCGTGTCCAGCAGGTTCACGTAGCCCGGCACGGTGCGGTGAGTGTATTGATTCAAGGTGTTGGGCGTGTCAGTGGCCGAGCGCGTGTCCCGCGTGGTGGTCTTGCGATTCCCGATGTCGTCGAACGTGTAGTCAAACTGCTGGCCGGCGACGGCTGTATTGTCGCTCCAATATTTCCGGCCAGAGGTCACCTGGCCCATGCTGTCCATTGGAGTTAGAGTATGACAATTCACATTTCAGCCTTGTGTTTTGTCAGTTTGACTTTTCATCAAAAGAGAAATGAAAACACCGGCCATTAGTCCCAGCGGAGAAACAAAAAACGCCAGCTTATTCCCTCGAAAGCTTTCTGTCCCATCGTCAAATGCCAATAGACCTTTGAACGCGTCAATGCTCATTAATGAGGCAATTACGAAGGCAGTTCCATAGACCGCCAAGAAGCCGACTACCACAGCCAAAATCATTCTGTAAATCCTTCGAATGCCGGATCAACAAACCGAACCCGTCGCAAATCCGCATGCGAAACAAGCGATCGGCCACAAATGCACTGTCCAGTAATGCACGGGAACGCCGGTAACCGCCGACTCGCCACGCGGACCGATAAACCCGCGAATTTCTTGGCCGAACCGCATGGTGAGCAGAAAAGCTACGAGGTAGCTGGCAACAGCCAAAGGTACCACGACTAGAGGGCGCTTTAGGCTCATTATTCAATTATGGTTTATAAACGGGTCAGTTCTTAAACGTAAACGTAAACGGGTCAGTTCTGAATGGCGGTTAGTTAAGGCCCAAAACTTTCTTGGAGAGTCGCTTGCGCCTCACGGTATCCGGCGTGGAAGCGAAGATGATCCGGCGGGAAACGCGCTCCATTTCCTGGATGGTCTGCCACAGTTTTCGTTCGTTGGTCACGGCTTCCTTCATCGCCTCAAACTGCGCCGGACTAAGCGCCACACTCACGGTCTTTTGCGCCACCTTGCGCGTCCACTGGTAGCCGCTGCGCCCGGAAGCGGCGACCGTGCGTTGTTGGACCGAACCCTGGCTGAGGTAGCCGATCCGAGCCAGGCGCTGGCGCAGGCGGCGGTATTCGGCCTTCAGCGCGGCCAGCGTTGCCGGGGTGTCGTTCATGGGCGCGATTTTACCTGGCGTGTCAAGTGGCACAGTAGTATGACTGTGCCAATGAACACGCCGTTCTTTCCCGCCTTCCGCGCCCGGCTCGCCGCCCTGGGCCAGCGCACCACCACCCAACTCCGCCAGACCACCCTCCAGCAACTGGCCGCCCAGCTCGCCGGGTTGATCCCCGTGCACCTGCTGTCCAGCGCCGACGAAGGTCCCAATAGCCGGGAACGGCTCTTTACCTTGCGCCTGACCTGCGAGTGCTTTCTCTGGCAAATGCTCAAGCCGCACACCGCCTGCCGTGAAGTCGTCCGGCAGGTGCAGGCGCTGGCCTGCCTGCACGACCGGGAATCGTTGGAGGAAAACGCCTCGGCTTACATCCAAGCCCGCCAGCGCCTGCCGCAGGAGTGTCTGGAACGCGTGCTCGCCGCCACCGCGCAGGCCGCCGAACGGCGCGCACCGCCCAGCCCACGGTGGCAAGGTCGCCCGGTCAAGGTGGTGGATGGCAGCTCGGTGCAGTTGCCCGACACGGCGGCCAACCAGCAGGAATATCCGCAACCCTCCGGCCAGCAGCCCGGCTGCGGTTTTCCCGTGTTAAAGCTGGTCGTGTTGTTTTCCCTGGCCAGCGGCGCCTTGCTGGATGTGGTGATGGGCAATCTGCACCAACACGATCTGCGACTGTTCCACCGGTTGTGGGAGAGTCTCAAGGCCGGCGACATCCTGCTGGGCGACCGCGCCTATGGCGATTATGTCACGCTGGCGGGCCTGCCCCGGCAGGGCGTGGACGTGGTGGCGCGCTTGCATCAGGCCCGCAAGGTGGATTTTCGCCAGGCCAAACGGCTGGGGCACAACGACGGCGTGTTCACCTGGCGCAAGGGCCTGCAACCATCCACGATCCTGACACCCGAACAATGGGCGGCGTTGCCGGCGGAAATCCAGGTGCGGATCGTGCGCTTCACCGCCGCGTGCCGGGGCTTTCGCACCCAGCGCATCACACTGGTCACGACGCTGCTCGACGCCGGGTTGTATCCCGTAGCGGAGTTGATCGCGCTCTATCTGCGGCGCTGGCGGATCGAACTGTGCCTGCGTGCGGTGAAAACCACCCTGCGGCTGGAACAACTGCGTTGCCAGTCACCCGCGATGGTGCGCAAGGAGCTGCTGGCAGGCTTGATCGCCCACAACCTCATCCGCTGCGTGATGGCGGAGGCGGCGCAGGCGCACGCGGCGGAACTCGAACGGCTCAGTTTCAAGGGCGCGGTGGATGCCCTGCGCCAATACAGTGCGGTGATCGCGCAGGCCCGGACCCACCGGCGGAAACGGAAACTATGGGCGCATCTGCTCCACACCCTGGCCCGCGACGTCGTGCCGCTGCGCCCCGGACGAACCGAACCGCGTGCCGTCAAACGCCGGCCCAAACCCTTTCCGCTGCTCAATCGCCCGCGCCGGAAATTCGTCGAACTACCCCATCGCAACTGCCGCTGGCAAGGCGGCCCTCGGAAATATCGAGCCCTTAACTAACCGCCATTCGGGTCAGTTCTTGATGTTGTCATATTATGCCGTCGGCCGTTTACGCCGCTGATAGAGCAGATGGTGGACATGGCCCGGCGTGCCCATGTGCAGCCGTTGGGCAATCCACTTCACCGTCATCGTCGTCTCCGCCCGCAAGCGCACCGCCATCGCCACCTTCTGCGCATCGCCCTTGGCTCGCCGTCCCAATTCCGCTTCCCCCCATTTCCGCCGACGCAATTCTTTCGCCACGACCGCTTCCGCGTGTTCCGCCATCGTCTCCGCTCGCTCCGCCCCGTAGTGCTCCGCTCCCAATCGTTCCTTCATCTGCCCCAGCAACTCTTTGCGAAACGACTCGCTTCCCAGACACCAGCCCCGGCGCACTCGTTGGTATTCCGTCCCGTTTTCACTCGCCCGCCGCGTTTCCAGCGCCGCTTCCAGTTCCCGGCGGCCCGCCGCGCTGTCCTTGGGGATCCGATACTCCCCCAGCACCCGGTCCACCCGCAGCCACGGCCAGCGTTGGCTCGGCCGCTTCAGATACTCCGGCCAACTGCTCCAGCCATACTGGCTCAACGGCTGCTCCGGCTTCAATAATTTGGCCCGGGCCGGATTCAAATGCACATAGTCGCACACGGTTTGCAGGTACCCGGTGGCGCTGCCCTCCACGACCAGCGCCTTGTACCGGCCGCTGAACAGGTGGCCGAACAGTTTGTGTCGGCGATTGAAACGTCCGGTGTAAGTGCCCAGAAACCATTTCATGCCGGCCACCAGGTTGCCCTGCGGCGTCTCGACCACCAGATGAAAATGATTCGGCATCAGGCACAGCGCGTGAACCTGCCAGCCGGTCTTGCCGCACGCCTCGCCCAACGTGGCGATGAACCGCTGCCGATCCTGGTCATCCCGGAAAATCGGCTCCCGCCGATCGCCCCGGTTCATTACGTGATAGATCGCTCCGGGATACTCCACTCTGAGCTTGCGCGCCATGCGCAGCAGAATGCGCCGCCCAATCCAATATGTCAATACCAAGAACTGACCCGAACGGCCGGTGTGTAGGTGTATTTCGGGCCCGTACTTTCCGCCTACAGCTTGTTGGTCGGCCGTGACAATGAGGTTGGCAAATCAATGAACGCTCAATCTCTCGAATCGCGTCCGGGGATTAAGATTAAGAGTAAGATTCAGAACAAGGCGCGAGGAGCGTATGACAATTTACGGCTTCAACGTCGTGGGGTCGCGGAGTAAGGTCGGGCCATGGAAATCTACGACCATCCCACGTTCCACATGGCCTGCCGGCAATTCGACCTGGTGGCCGACCATCTCCAAATCCCGCACGACGAGCGCGACCGGCTCAAACTGCCGAAGCGTTCCCTGACCGTGGCCCTGCCCATTCATCGCGACGATGGTTCGACACAGGTGTTTTCCGGCTACCGGGTGCAGCATTATCTCACGCTGGGTCCGACCAAGGGCGGCTTGCGCTATCACCGGGATGTGCAACTCGGGGAAGTCGCCGCCCTTGCGATGTGGATGAGTTGGAAGTGCGCGCTCACCGGCCTGCCCTACGGCGGGGCCAAGGGCGGCATCGCGTGCGATCCGGGCAAAATGTCGAAGACCGAACTCGAACGGCTCACGCGGCGGTTCACGCAGGAAATGATCCCGTTCATCGGACCGCAAGTGGACGTGATGGCGCCGGACGTCGGCACCAACGAGCAGGTCATGGCATGGATGATGGACACGTATTCCGTCCACACCGGTTACACGGTGCCGAGCATCGTGACCGGCAAACCCGTCAGCATCGGCGGTTCGCTGGGCCGGCGCGAGGCCACGGGCCGCGGCGTCGCGTATCTGGTCAATCGCGCCACCGACACCATCGGGCTGGACATCGCCAAATCCACCGCCGTTGTTCAGGGCTTTGGCAACGTCGGGTCCATCGCGGCCCTGAGTCTGGCGCGTTACGGCGCCAAGGTCATCGCCGTAAGCGACGCGTTTGGCGGCCTCCACAACGCCAAGGGGCTTGATCTCTTCGCCTTGGAAAAGTACGTCGCGGAAACCAGGAGTGTGGTCGGTTTTCCCGAAGCCGAGCCGATTTCGAATGAACAACTACTGCTTCTGCCGTGCGACATCCTGGTGCCCGCCGCGCTGGAACGCCAGATCACGGAGGCCAACGCCGGCAAAATCAAGTGCCGTATTCTGGCGGAGGCGGCCAACGGCCCGACCACGCCTGAAGCGGATGTCATATTGAATCAACGTCCGGAAATTTTCATCATCCCGGACATCCTCTGCAACGCCGGTGGAGTGGTGGTGAGTTATTTCGAGTGGGTGCAGGACCTACAAAGTTTCTTCTGGGGTGAAACCGAAATCACCGACAAACTGTTTCGCATTTTGGAAACCGCGTTCACCCAGATCGTCGGCATCAGCCGCAAGCAGAAGATTCCCATGCGCCTCGCCGCCCTGAGCGTCGGCGTCAAGCGCGTGCAAGAGGCGAAGCGGGTGCGGGGGCTGTTTCCTTAACGGGAAAATTCCAAATCAAGGGGGGCGCGGGCTTCAGCCCGCTTCATGGTGCGACCGCGAAGCGCCTCTGAAACAGCCAATCGCCCCTGTGTTTCCGCCGTTGAAGCGGCGTAAACGCCGCGCCCCGGACCGCCGCTTCCAATCGTACCCGCTCGGAACCTTCACATCCAATCAATCTCCAATCGTACGGCGCGAGTTGGAGTTTGGTTTCGCCTCCCCTGATTTCTTGGCCAAGCTTTCCCCGCTACGGACGTTCGTCCCGTTGCATTACGGACTGCCGCACGGAAAGTCCCTGGGTTAAAATTTCGCCTACCACCCGAGGTTTCACGCGCGTCCGCCCTGATTGTGACGTGCCGTCATCCGACCGAGAGTGGCGACGGCTTTGCCGGGTTCCGGCTTGGATTCTGAATTGGCTCAACTCAAACAAATGTGACACGCGCGAATTTCCCCAGCAGCTCGCCGGCACGGCGGCGGGTTCATGGCCCTTTCCCCGGGATGCGGTGTTTGGTGTTACTGACCCTGGGCTGGCTGACCGGCTCGTCGTCCGGATTCGGCCAGCGGCTGCAACTGGAAATCGAACCGCAATGGCAGGGCCGGCCGCTCGCGCTGAATCGTCAGCTTCCCGGCGGGCACGTGGCGGAGTTATCCATCAGCCGACTCGACGGGTTGCTCTCGCAGTTGGAACTCCAGCGGATGGACGGCACATGGCTGGCCTCGGATCAGTGGTTTGTTTTCTTGAGCGTGGAAAAGCAGCGGCTCTCCGGTTTGGCGGATGGCCTGCCGGCGCAGGAATTCAAAGCCATCCGTTTCCGCGTAGGCGTGGATGCAAAAACCGACGCCAGCGATCCCAAAATCTGGCCGCCGGATCATCCGCTCCATCCGGACGTCTGCGGGCTGCACTGGGGCTGGAGTTCGGGTTACGTGTTCCTGGCGTTGGAAGGCCATTGGGGCACGAACGCCACGCGCGGTTTCTCCTATCATCTGGCGGGCGCGGAACCGCCCATGCAGGTGGAACTGCCGGTGCATTTTTCCGGCGCTCATCCCACAACCATCCGTTTGCACATGGATGTGTCCGCCATCCTCGGTGCGGGCGACGTGGTGCGCGAAACAACTTCGACCCACTCGCGCACCGGCGATGCCGTGGCGGTGCAACTCAAGCAGCGCGTAGCGAAGTCGTTTTCCGTGGCGGGTGTCGAGTCCGACATTTATCAGCCGAACGTGGTGGGGCAGCGTTCCGTCCAGTCACCACCCGCCGGCACGACCCCGTTTCCACTGGCCATTTCCGAACGGTTGCCACAGGTAAAACTGCCAGCCGACAACCCGCTGACGGTGGAAGGAGTGGCGCTGGGACGGCGTCTCTTTCACGACGAACGGCTTTCCCGAAACAACTCCCAGTCGTGTGCGGACTGTCACGACCCAGCCAAAGCGTTCACGGACGGACGGAAATACAGCCTGGGTGAACAAGGCCAGACCGGTCGGCGCAACGCGATGCCCTTGCTCAATCTGGCGTGGGCGCAGGAATACTTCTGGGACGGACGGGCGAAGTCGTTGCGCGAGCAGGTGTTGATGCCCATCCAGGACGCGCACGAGATGAACGAAAAGCTCGAGCGCGTCGTCGCCAAACTATCCGGGGATGCCGACTATCCGGCGCAATTCCAGGCGGCCTTCGGCACGAAAGGCATCACCGCCGAGCGGCTCTCGCTGGCCCTCGAGCAATTTCTGCTCGCGCTCGTCTCGCAGGATTCCAAGTTCGATCGCGCGGCTCGCAAGCTCACCACGCTCACCAAACAGGAACAGCGCGGCTTGCAGTTGTTCGTCACCGAATACGATCCGGCGCGCGGGTTGCGCGGGGCGGATTGCTTTCATTGTCACGGAGGGAATTTGTTCAGCAATCACCAGTTCATCAACAACGGCCTCGAAGAACGCAACGGTGATCTGGGCAGGATGGAAGTCACCAAACTGGAGGCCGATCGGGACAAGTTCAAAGTCCCGACCCTGCGCAACGTGGCCTTGACCGCGCCTTACATGCACGATGGTCGGTTTGACACACTCGAACAAGTGGTGGCGCACTACAACGGCCCGCTGCATCGTTCCGCGAATCTCGACCCGAATCTGGCGAAGCATCCGGAATCCGGCCTCGACTTGAGCGCCGAAGACCAGGCGGCGTTGGTCGCGTTCCTCAAGACGCTCACGGACGAGCGCCTGGCCGCGGCGCTTTCACCGGCCGCACAATTTTCACAAACCCCGTAACCTTATGACCCGTCATTCCTCCCAACTCATCCGGCTCGGAGTCGCGCTCGTGGCCGGCCCGTTCGCCCTCATCGCCCTCGCGCCTGCCGCCCGCGCCGATGCCAGCCCGCACGCGCAAGCGGACACCTTCGCCGCAGAAGCGGCGGCGTTGTTGCCGCCGGCCGAGCTGGCGACCCCGCTGGCCACCGCGCCGGCGGACCGGATCACGCTGGGCGATTGGAGCGCCGTGATTCCGTGGACGCCGCACATCCCCGTCTCCGCAGCCAGCCTGCCCGATGGACGGGTGCTGACCTTCGCTTCCAACCAGCGCACCACGTTTCCCTCCGGACCGGAATTCACTTACGCGGCCACCTGGGATCCGGCCACCGGCGTGTTCGTGGAATACAATCATCCGAGCCATGACATGTTTTGCGCCGGCATCGCCACCTTGCCTGATGGTCGCGTGCTGGTGAATGGCGGCCGCAACACAACCGTGCGCTCGAGCATTTTTGACTGGCGGGTCAACACCTGGACCCGCACCTCGGACATGAATGACCCACGGTGGTATAACACCACGGTCGCCCTGCCCAACGGCCAGGCGTTTACGGCCAGCGGCAGTGGCGGTTCGGGCACCACCGAACGCTTCGACTCCGCCAGCGGAGCGTGGAGCCGATTGACGGGGATTAATTGGAATCTGGTGTTGGCGGACCCGGGCTACATCAACATCTGGCATCCCTTCGTGTTGCTCGCGCCGGACGGGCGACTGATTCACTTTGGCCCCACCGATACGATGCACTGGCTGACCACGAGCGGCAGCGGCAGCATGGTCAACACCGGCACCGTCGTTCCGGGAACGCATTATCCCAAGGAAGGCGCCTGGGTCATGTATGATGAAGGCCGGATTCTCGTGGCCGGTGGCGGCACCGACACCACCGCCATCTCGAACGGCGACGGCACCACCGGCACCAGCAGCCGCTCCGCTTACACGGTGGACGTGCGCACGGGCACTCCCGTTGTCACGCCGACCGCGTCCATGACCTACGCGCGGCAATTCGCCAATGCGGTCGTCCTGCCCACCGGCGAGGTGATGGTCATGGGCGGCAACACCTCCGGTCTCAAGTTCAACGACACCGGCTCCATTTTCACCCCGGAAATCTGGAACCCCACCACCGGCACCTGGCGCAACGCGGCCGACGCCTCGGTCCCGCGCAATTATCATTCGCTGGCCCTGCTCCTGCCGGACGGGCGCGTGCTTTCCGCCGGCGGCGGTTTGAGCGGCAACTCGGCGGACCATCGGGATGGCCAGTTGTACACGCCGCCCACCTTGTTCAAGGCCGACGGCACGCTGGCCACCCGGCCCGTGTTGAGCACCGCGCCGGCCTCCATCGGTGTGGCCACGAAATTTGATGTGACCGGCACCGCCGGCTTGCAGAAATTCAGCTTCATCAAAATGTCCGCCATCACGCATTGCGTGGACACGGATTTGCGTTACCTGTCGCTCCCGTTCACTGAAACCTCCCCGGGCGTCTATAAAGTGACCGCCCACTCGAGCCTTAACGTGATGACGCCGGGCTACTGGATGTTGTTCGGCGTGAATCCAGCCGGGGTTTATTCCGTGGCCAAAATCATTTTGGTGGACGCCATCAACTCGGTGAACATCGCCGTTCCCGGCAATCAAGCCGATTACATCGGCCAGCCCGCGTCGTTGCAAATGATCGGCAGCGGTCCCGCCGGCAGCGTGCGGACCTGGTCGGCCACCGGCTTGCCCACGGGCCTGACGATCAACCCCACCACCGGCCTGATCGCCGGCACGCCCACCACGTTGGGCGCCTTCGCGGTGCAGGTGGGCCTGACGGATGGCAACACTTCCGCCACCGCGAATTTCACCTGGACCATCCAGCCGGTAACCTTCAATCAGAATTGGGTCAACTTCGCCGGCGCAAGCGGCTTCACTTTCAATGGCAACGCCGCGCTGTCGGCCAATGTTCTCCGCCTGACGCCCAATGTTAACAACCAGGTTGGCTCCGCCTACCTCACCAGCCCCATCGCCATCGGCCCGAACACCTCCATCTCCACGCGCTTCACCTATCGCATTTCCGGCGCCGCCGACGGCGCGGATGGCTTGACCTTTGTCATTCAGGGGAACGGCCCCACGGCCATCGGCGCGGGTGGTGGCGGCCTGGGCTACGACGGCACCAGCCAGAGCATCGCGGTGGAGGTGGACAACTACCAGGGCCCGGGCGATCCCAACGCCAACCATCTCGGCATCCTCAGCAACGGTGACGTGGTGACGCATCTGGCCACCTACACTCCGGCCTGGGATTTGGAAAATGAAGTCAGCCAGACCATCTGGGTGGAGTACGACGGCCCCGCCAATCAGCTCCGTGTTTATGCCGCGTCGGACAACACCTCGCCGCGCCCGGCCAGTCCCGTCATGACGGCCACCGTGGACCTCGCCTCGCTCGTCACCGGAGGCGAGGCGTGGTTCGGCTTCACGGCGGGAACGGGAGGCAAGAATAACAATCAAGACATCGAAAGCTGGAGCCTCAGCGTCAATGCGTTTGCGTTGCCGACGCAACCGGCCTTCGCCGCCCCCGGCAACAAAACGAACGTCATCGGCGTGGCCATGAGCGAGCAGATGCACGCGACCGACGCCAATGGCGACCTGCTGACGTGGAGCGCCACGGGTTTGCCCACGGGACTCACCCTCAATCCCGCCACCGGACTGATTTCCGGAACCCCCACTGTTTCCGGCATCTTTACCCCCACCGTGACTGTGACGGACAACAACACCGCGCCCGTCAACCAGAACTTCACCTGGGCGATCAACGACCAACTGACCGTCCAGCAACTGACCGGCCCGGCCGTGGCGGTCGGCACCACGGTCACGCTCAACGCGCAGGCCTCGGGCGGATTGAATTTGAAATACAGTTGGGACTTTGGCGACGGCACCCCCGCGACCGGCTTCACGAGTTCGCCCTCCATTTCCCACGTGTTCTCCACGCCGGGTTTGTTCACGGTGAATCTCACCGTGCAAGACGACACCACCCGACAGGTTTCGAGCAGCTATCATCAGGGCGTTTACGCGCCGCTCACGGCCACCCGGCCGAACGCGTCGAGCAGCATCATTTACGAAACCCGCTCGGGCAATAACGCCCGGCTCTGGGCCGTCAATCCGGACAACGACAGCGTAACGGTCTTCGATGCCATCACGCGCGCCAAGCTGGCCGAGGTCAATGTCGGTCGCGCCCCGCGCAGTCTCGCCTTGGCCCCGGACGGCCGGGTCTGGGTGGCGAACGCGGAAGCCGCCACCATCACGATCCTGCAATCGGATTATTCCGTCGCGCAGACCATCACGCTCCCGCGCGGTTCCCGGCCCTTCGGCCTAGTGTTTGATCCGGCCGGCCTGAACGCCTACGTCGCGCTGGAGGTGGGAGGAAAAATTCTCAAACTCAATCCCACCACCGGTGCCACCGTGGCGGCGCTGGATGTCGGCCTCAACGTCCGGCATCTCTCCGTCTCCGCCAACGGCGCGCAACTCCTGGCCACCCGGTTCATCACCCCGCGCCTGCCGGGCGAAGAAACCGCCAGCCCCCAAACCACCGTGGGCGGGATCAACTACGGCGGCGAAGTGTTGAACATCAACACCGCCACATTTGCCATCACCGGCACAATGATCCTGCAACACAGCGAGCGACCCGACTCCGACGTCTCCGCGCGCGGCATCCCGAATTACCTCGGGGCGGCGATCATCTCGCCCGACGGCCAGAACGCGTGGGTGCCGTCCAAGCAGGACAACATCAAGCGCGGCACGTTGCGCAATGGCGGGCAGCTCACCCACGATATGAGCGTTCGCAGCATCGTCTCCCACCTCAACCTCGCCACCCAGACCGAAGACCTGGCCGGACGCGTGGATTTTGACAACGGCGGCATCGCCAGCGCCAGCGCCTTTGGTCCGTTCGGAATTTATCTTTTCACCGCGCTCGAAGGCAGCCGGGAAGTTAGCGTGGTGGACGTCGCCGGCCGCCGGGAAATTCTCCGCTTCCCGGCCGGGCGCGCGCCGCAGGGCCTCGTGCTCTCGCCCGATGGCCGGACCTTGTTTGTGCAAAACTTCATGGACCGCACCATCACCGTTCATGACCTTGCCGCCCTCGCCGATGGCGTCGCCATTTTGCCGCCCGCGCCCGTGGTGCTGAATTGTGTCACGACGGAAAAACTCGCCGCCGATGTGCTCCTGGGAAAACAGTTGTTCTATGATGCGCAGGATAACCGCCTCGCTTTCGAGCAATACATGAGTTGCGCCTCCTGCCACAATGACGGCGGCCAGGACGGTCGTGTCTGGGACTTCACGCAGTTCGGCGAAGGCTTGCGCAACACCATCAGCCTGCGCGGTCACGGCACGGGTCAGGGCCCGCTCCATTGGTCCGGCAACTTCGACGAAGTCCAGGATTTCGAGGGCCAGATCCGGAACTTCTCCGGCGGCGTGGGCCTGATGAGTGACGCGGATTTCCATACCGGCACGCGCGACCAGACCTTGGGCGACCCGAAGGCCGGCATCAGCCCCGACCTCGATGCGCTGGCGGCCTACGTCCACTCGCTCACGAAAAACGGCGACAGCCCGGATCGCAACCAGGACGGCACGTTCACCAGCGCGGCGCTCGCCGGGCAGACGGTTTTCCAACAACAAAACTGCGCCCAGTGTCACGCCGGCCCGCAGTTCACCGACAGCACGCTCAATCTCTTCCATGATGTCGGCACGCTCAAACCTTCGAGCGGCCAGCGCCTCGGCGGTCCCCTGACCGGCTTCGACACCCCGACGCTCCGCGGCATCTGGGCCGATCCGCCGTATCTGCACGATGGCTCGGCCGCCACCTTGGAAGACGCCATCGCCGCGCATAACGGCGTCAGCCTCACGCCCACCGAGATGTCCAACCTCGTCGCCTTCCTCCGCCAGCTCGACGACGGCGGCTCCGCGACTCCAAGCGTGAGCGAGATCGCCGATCAGTCCACGCCCCTGAATACGCCCACTCCGGCCATCCCCTTCACCCTCGCCGATGCGGACACCCCGTTGGTCTCCGTGACGTTGAGCCGAAACTCTTCCAATCCGGCGCTTGTGCCGGTCGGCAATGTCGTCTTCGCCGGCACCGGGGCCGACCGCACGGTAACGGTTTCTCCCGCACCCCATCAAATCGGCAGTGTCACCATCACCGTCACCGCGAGTGACGGGGTCTTGGAGACAAACATCAGCTTCCTCGTGACGGTCAATCCGGTGATGGTGACCGTGAGCGGCATCACCGCCAGCAGCAAAACTTACGACGCGACCACCACCGCCGCGCTTAACACCGCCAGCGCAACCTTGGTGGGCGTAATGTCCGGCGACGATGTGACGCTCAATACAGGCGGCGCAGCGGGCGCGTTTGCGGATAAAGCGATTGGCATCGGCAAGCCGGTGCAGATTCTCGGTCTAACGCTGGATGGCCTCGATGCCGCCGGTTACGTTCTGACTCCGCCTACTACCACGGCCGACATCACCGCCCTGAGCGTGACCGGCAGCTTCACCGCCGCCAGCAAGGTGTATGACGGCACGACTGCCGCCACCGTCGCCACCCGTTCGTTGACCGGCGTGTTGCCGGCCGACACGGCCAACGTCAGTCTGAC
>CAZLOH010000042.1:0-14719 GCA_964561105.1 uncultured Bifidobacterium sp.
ATGTCCGGTGGTGTGGGAGGACGGCGGAGGGCAACCTCCGCCTCCTACCCGATCATACTTTGAAAGAGAGCTTTCCTCAACTCCTTCGGTAAATCGATCTACGCATCCTTGCGAGGGAACAGCGGAGCAGGTTCGCCAATGGCGTGGCCGGCGGGTAAACCGCCCCAGCCTGACGTATCGAATTTGTCCGGTGCGCCAAGCAATCCAAGTTGCGTGCAAACCTTTCTTGCCGTGCCAGGCAAAAACGACCAAAGCAACACGGCGAGAATTCGACACGTCTCCACCAGATTGTAGAGCACTTCTTCGAGACGTTTCGCTTGCGTTGGATCTTTCGCCAGACTGAACGGCTTGGTTTGATCCACGTATTGATTCGCTCGAGTCACCAGCGACCAGATGCTTTGCAACGCCACCTCGCGCGGGGCGAAACGGGCTTGTTCGCGTCTCGCGCAATGGAGCGTTGCGCCGGTGTGGCCAGCGGTTACATTCCGGGTCGAGTTTCGGCGCATGAACATTGTCCAATTAACTCCCGGGGCCGGCAGCATGTTTTGTGGGAACTGTCTCCATGACAACACGCTGGTCGCCGCGCTACGCGGCCTGGGGCACGACGCAATTATGCTGCCGCTCTATCTGCCCATCACGGTGGAGGACGTGGATGAAAGCGCCGGTCAGCCGGTTTTTTTTGGCGGGATCAATGTCTATCTCGAACAGAAGTCCGCGTTTTTTCGCAATGCACCAGGTTGGTTGCACCGGTTGTTGAACTCGCGTCGGTTGCTACAATGGGCCGCCGGTCGGGCGGCGAAGACGCGCGCGGCGGAAGTGGGTGAACTCCTCATTTCCATGCTTCGCGGCGAACACGGCCATCAGAATCGCGAAATCACCGAACTCATCGCCTGGTTGCGTTCGCACGCGAGACCTGATGTCATCTGTCTTTCCAACGCCCTGCTCGTTGGTTTAACCCGCCGATTGCAGGCGGAGTTGGATGTTCCGGTGGTCTGCTTGTTGCAGGGGGAGGAACCGTATTTGGATGCGTTGCCAGATTCGCATCGCGACGACGCGTGGCGGCTGCTGGCCGAGCGCGCGGCCGACGTGGACGCGTGGATTGCTCCGAGTCGGTGGAACGCGGATCGGTTGCGAGCGCGCCTCAACTTGAGGCTAGAGCGGCTGCACGTCGTTCACGATGGGATCAATCTGTCCGGGTTCGAAGTGCTGCGTCCACCGTCGGGAATCGCAAGTCAGCGGGCGCCAGTGCTCGGATATTTCGCGCGGATGTGTCAGGACAAGGGGCTGGATACGTTGGTCGAAGCCTTCATTCACCTCAAAAACCGGGGGAAGGTGCCACGACTGAAGCTGCACATCGGCGGCGGTTGTGGTCCGGGTGATGAGCCGTTCGTAAAATCATTGCGCGTGCGGCTCGCGGAGGCCGGTTTCATTGGCGAGGTCAACTTCAGCCCGAATCTGAGCCGGGCCGAGAAGCTGGCGTTCCTGCAATCGCTCACGGTCTTCTCCGTGCCGGCGATGTACGGCGAAGCGTTCGGCCTGTATGTCATCGAAGCGCTGGCGGCGGGCGTGCCGGTGGTGCAGCCGAAGACTGCGGCATTTCCCGAAATCCTTGCCGCCACTGGCGGCGGGGTGCTGTGTGAACCGGGCGATGCCCGGGCATTGGCGGATGGACTGGAGGCCTTGCTGCTCGACCCGGACCGGGCGCGGGCGCTGGGCGAAACCGGGCGGCAGGCCGTGGCCGAAAAATTCACGGCCGAGGTGATGGCGCGGGAAACCTTGCGCGCCTTCGAGGAAGCAAATTTCAGTCGTAAATCTTAAAGCCCGAAACTAAAATTCCCCCATGGCTTACCAGTTCAAGATTCGCCGGTTGGTCGAATTCAGCGATACGGACATGGCGGGGATTGTTCACCACGCGGTTTACTTCCGCTACATGGAGGCGGCGGAACACGCCTTCTTCCGTTCCCTGGGATTGACCGTCGCCCCGCCGAAAACCCTGGCGGCGGTGGGCTGGCCGCGCGTGCATACGGAGGCGGACTTTGTTTCGCCCTTGCGGTTTGAGGATGAGGTGGAGATTCAACTGTTGGTCGCGGAGAAAAAATCCAAGGCGCTGACCTATGCATTTCGTATCCGCAAACTGAACGCACCCGGGCCGCTCGAGGTGGCGCGGGGACGAATCACGGTGGTGTGCATCAAGCTGGTGGGTGGACGGATGAAAGCGACGCGGATTCCCAAGGCGATTGCGGACAAAATTCGCGTGGCGCCCGCCCGGCTGTTGAAATAGCGGACGGAGCGCGGCGCGGCTGCTTCAATACACCGGTTGCGGCAGCGTGCGCCACGAATCCACCACGCCTTTGACGAAAATGATTTCCGCGCGAACATAGGTGCGCGGCTGGTAATCCGTTTGCGGCGTGCGCTGGTTGCGATACCAATAGCGCGTTTCCTCCATCCAGCCGCCTTCATAAATCCAGGTCGTCGCCAGTCCCTGCTGGTCTTCCTGGTGCAGGATTTGCGCGGGTTTGCCCCATGCGATGTAAACCGCGTCCTCGGACATGCCGCGCCGGATCTGGCCTTCCGAAACCAACGCCTGGAATTCGGGGGAGAGCGCCGCGTAACCGGCCGCCCGCTCTTGTTTGCGGGAGGAAATGGTGCTGGTGGCGCAACCAGCCAGCAGGAGGGCGGCGGTCAGTAACAGCAGCGGCGGCTTCACGTTGGAAGGACGTTACCGCATGAGGCAGGTTCCGTCCGCACAAAAAAGTTTGGCTTACAAACGAATTGCTGGAAGCCGGCGGGGTGGCTAAAGTCGGGCTATGAACTGGCTTATCTATGCGTTGTTCACTGTTGCCTGCTGGGGCGTTTATGGAATCTGTCTGCACGCGGGAGGCGTTGGCATCGGCGACCCGGTTCACGGCCGGCTCAAGGCGTTCCTGGTGGTCGGGCTGGCGTACTTCCTGACGGCGGTGCTCGCGCCGATTGCGATCCTGGTCAGCAAAGGCAGTTCGGCGGCGTTCTGGACTTACCCGCCGAAAGGTTTTTGGTGGTCGTTGGGCGCCGGCATTGTCGGCGCGATGGGCGCGCTCGGCGTGTTGCTGGCGTTTGGCGCCAAAGGCACGCCTGCGGTCGTCATGTCCATCGTCTTCGCCGGCGCGCCCGTGGTGAACGCCATCGTGGCGGTGGCGCAACATCCTCCGGCGGGCGGCTGGGGTTCGATCAAACCGCAATTCTATCTCGGCATCCTGCTCGCGGCGGCCGGCGGTTGTCTGGTGACCTTTTACAAACCCAATCCCGCGCCCAAACCGCACGCCGCGCTCGCGCACACCGCTCCGGCCAACCCCGCGACCAAATAGGCGGGCATGGCCGCCGAGACTCATCCGGATCGCGCGGCCCTTCGAGCCGGCCAGCTCGAGCTGCTGCGTGAACTGGTCACCGAGTTGTTTCCGGCCAACTCCTTTTACGCGCGCAAGCTGGAATCCGTCGGCGTCACCTTCGACGTCGCCTCGCTCGAGGATTTCTCGGCGCGCTTTCCCTACACCAACAAACCGGAACTGGCCGCGGATCAACTCGCGCACCCGCCGTTCGGCACGAATCTGACATATCCGTTGAATCGCTACACCCGGTATCACCAAACCAGCGGCACGAGCGGGGCGCCTTTGCGGTGGCTTGACACCCCGGAAAGTTGGGAGGGCATGCTGGAATGTTGGACGGAGATTTTTACGGCGGCGAAAGTTGGCGCGGGCGACCGGGTGCTGTTCGCGTTTTCATTCGGACCGTTCATCGGTTTCTGGCTGGCGTTCGAGGCGGCCGCGCGCCTGGGGGCGTTGTGCCTGCCCGGTGGCGGCTTGAGCAGCGCGGCGCGTTTGCGGTTGCTGCAGGAGAATCAGGCCACCGCTCTCTGCTGCACACCCACGTATGCGTTGCGACTGGCCGAAGTGGCCGCGGCGGAAGGAATGACGCCTGGTTCGCTCGGGGTGCGGACCATCATTGTGGCCGGCGAACCGGGGGGCAGTATTCCGGCCACGCGCGCCAAACTGGAGGCTTGCTGGCCGGGCGCGCGCCTCTTCGATCATCACGGCATGACCGAAGTCGGGCCGGTCACGTTCGAGTGTCCCCAACAACCCGGCGTGCTGCACGTCATTGAACCGGCCTATTACGCCGAGGTGGTGGACCCCGCCACCGGCCATCCCGCCGCCCAGGGCGAATTGATTTTGACCACGCTCGGCCGCGTGGGTTCGCCGCTGTTGCGCTATCGAACCGGCGACCTGGTCAAACTGGCCGCTTGGAATCTGGTGGCGGGAACTCCTTGCATCTGCGGCCGCCACAACCTGTCGCTCGCAGGTGGCATCCTCGGTCGCGTGGACGACATGGTCATTGTGCGCGGGGTGAATGTTTATCCGTCGGCCGTGGAGGAAATCATCCGTCGGTTCGACGAGGTGGCGGAGTACTGCGTGCAGGTCAGCAGCGCGGCGGCGTTGGTGGAACTGCGAGTGGAAATTGAACCGGCGGCGTTGTGTCCTGACGGGAAAGGTTTGGCGGCGAAGGTGGAGCGCGCGTTGGAGTCCGCCTTCAGTTTGCGCGTGCCGGTGACCTGCGTGGCGTCCGGTTCGCTGCCACGATTCGAGATGAAAGCCCGGCGCTGGCTGAAAACGTGAGCGCCACCTTGCTTCACTCGAAGTTGCCATTACCCTGAGCCACGCATCTTGATGACACCTCTGTAACATTTATGATTATCCGCGCCTGCCGGCTGCTTCCGGCCATTTGCTTCAGCCTCCTGCTTCTCACCCTCCTGCCGGCCCGCACCTGGTCGCAAGCTCCGGAATGGATCTGGCATCCCGATGGCGGCATGACCGCCACCAACGGGGAGACGCGCTTTTTCCGGAAGACGTTCACCGTCGAAGGCAAGGTGGCGAAGGCGCGACTTGCCGTGGCGGCGGATGATCATGCGGAGATCCAGGTGAACGCGGGAAAAGCGATCCCCGTCCAGGGATTTCAGCGGGCCACACGCGCGGATGTGACGACGGACCTGAAGCCGGGCGAAAACCTGATCACTATCAGCGGGCGCAACAACGCGTCGGTCGCCGCGTTGCTGGTGCAACTGGAAATTGCTTACGCGAATGGCAAAACGCAGACCATCGTCAGCGACCCGTCGTGGCAGACTGCGGTCACGGCTCCCGCCAACTGGCGTTTGCCCAAGCTCCCGGCGTCCGCTGACTGGACGGCGGCCCGAAGCCTGGGGGCGCTCGGCACGGGACCGTGGGGCGATCCGTTGCGGATTGCGCAAGCGACGGCGGCGGCAAGCCTCACCGTGGTGCCGGGCTTTCGGGTGGAGTTGTTACACTCGTCCGAGCCCGGCGAAGGTTCCTGGATTTCCATGACCGTGGACGACCGGGGGCGGCTCATCGTTTCTCCGCAGGACGACAATCAGCCGCTGCTGCGGATCACGCTGGATCGCCGAGGCCAGGTCGCCCGGATGGAGCCGATCCCCGCGCCCGTGCGGCAGGCGATGGGGATGCGTTACGCGCATGACAGTTTGTACGTGAGCGGTCATGGCCCAAGCGGCACGGGCCTTTACCGGTTGATTGACGCGAACCGCAACGACGTGTTCGAGGCGAACGAAGTTCATTTTCTCAAAACTTTCCCCGGCGAAGGTGAGCACGGCTATCACGCCGTGGTCGAAGGGCCGGACGGGATGATGTATGTGATCAATGGCAATCACACGAGGCTGCCGGAGGGCATTTCCACGAATTCACCTCATCAGCATTATCAGGAGGACCTGTTGCTGCCGCGGCAGTGGGATGCCAATGGTCATGCGGTGGGCATTCTCGCACCGGGCGGCTACATCCTGCGCACCGATCCCGAGGGCCGACACTGGGACTTGTTGCTCGCCGGATTTCGCAACGCGTACGATTTCGATTTCAATCCCGCCGGCGAAATGTTCGCGTTCGACAGCGACATGGAATGGGATTGGGGTCTGCCGTGGTACCGGCCGACGCGGATTATTCACGCCGTCATCGGGGGCGAATACGGCTGGCGCTCCGGCTCGGCCAAGGAGCCGGTGTATTACGCCGACAGTTTGCCGCCCGTCGTCAACATCGGCATCGGCTCGCCCACCGGCGTGAAGTTCGGCACGAAAAGCAATTTCCCGGACAAGTATCGCAACGCATTGTTCGCGCTGGACTGGTCCTATGGTCGCATCTTCGCCGTCCACCTCTCGCCTGATGGCGCAAGCTACACCGGCCAGCCGGAAGTTTTTGTCCAGGGGAAACCGCTCAATGTTTCCGACGTCGAGTTTGGCCGGGATGGCGCGATGTATTTCATCACCGGCGGACGCGGCACGCAGTCCGGTTTGTATCGTGTCAGCTTTGTGGGGGATCGCGCCCAGCGTCGCGCCCTGGCTGACACCCGCAAGCCGGATCAAGCCGCCGCCAGCGCCCGCACCTTGCGGCACAAACTGGAATCATTCGCCGGCCACCACGATCCGCATGCGGTCGCCTTTGCCTGGCCGTCGTTGAACAGTCCCGACCGATTTCTGCGCTATGCGGCGCGGATCGCCCTCGAAAGTCAGCCCGTGTCCGAATGGCAGGCGCGCGCGTTGAGTGAGACCCAGCCGCAAGCCGGTTTGACCGCGCTGCTCGCGCTTGCCCGTTGTGGCAGCAGGGACGCACAACGGGAATTGTTGCTGGCTTTGAAAAAATTTCCATTCGCGACGCTCAACGAGGAACAACAACTCGAAAAGTTGCGTATCATCGAATTGAGTTTCATCCGGCAGGGACGACCGGACGCGGACCTCGCCCAACTGGCGCGCGAAAAATTGGATGCCATTTATCCCTCGTCGAGCCAGCGAATGAACCGGGAGCTGGTCCAGTTGCTGGTTTATTTGAATGCGCCCGATGTGATCGCCAAGACGCTGGATTTGCTGGCCAAGGCGCCGACGCAGGAGGAGCAGGTGCTCTACGTGTTTCATCTGCGGAACGTGAAGTCAGGCTGGACGCCGGAGCAGCGGCACCGGTACTTCGCCTGGTTCACCACCGTCCGGCAGGGCGGGCGCGGCGAGGTCACCTACCCGAACGGCTCGGCCTACACGGTCTGGACGAATCAGGTTCAGGCCAGTCGCACGCATCCGCCGGAACTCTTGCGCTGGTTCAAGGAAGCCGGCCACGATTACGGCGATGGTTCGAGTTTCTCCAAGTATCTCGTCAACATCCGCAAGGATGCCGTCGCAACGCTGTCGAGCGCTGAACTCAACGCGCTGGCGCCGCTGCTGGAGGTGAACCTGGATGCCCCGGCGTGGAAACCGGTGAAGCAACGCAAATTTGTCCAGGACTGGACGCTCAACGAACTCGAGCCGCGATTGGGTGAAGTATCGAGCGGCCGGGATTTCGCGAGCGGGCGGGCCGCGTTCAACGACGCGCAGTGTATCGCGTGCCATCGCTTCGGCAACGAAGGCGGCTCGGTGGGACCGGAACTGGCCGGCGTGTCCAGCAAGTATTCGCGGCGCGACATCCTCGAATCCATCCTCTCTCCCTCCAAGGTGGTGTCGGATCAATTCCAGAATGTCCGCCTCGTAAAGAAAGATGGCGACGATGTCTCCGGCCGCATCACGGACGAAAACGCCGAGCGCCTCATCGTGCTGCCCAACATGCTCGCGCCGGAAGTGACGTTGACGGTGCCGTTGACGGAGATCGCCAGCCGCCAACCGTCCAAGGTGTCGCCCATGCCCAGCGGTCTGCTGAACAACTTAACGCAGCCGGAGATCCTGGATTTGCTCGCCTACATCGAATCAGCCGGCAAGGCGAACGCAGCCAACTTCAAACATCCATAACCGCCGGGGAACCGTCACGCTCCGGTAAAGCGCACCCGGCTACGCTCCGAACTTGTCGAACATTCGGGCGTTGGCCTGCATGAGCCGGATGAGGTGCTTTGCTTTGAAGACTCCGAGCGAGCCGCTGTTCGAGCCGGTTTCCGTGAACCGGTCCAACTTGTCCGAACCGCTGTAGGCCGAATGGAGCAGCACCGGTTGCGGATGCCAGGAGTGACCTTTCAAGGCCACAGGCGTCGAGTGATCGCCCGTGATGGCGAGCACGTCCGGCTTTTTCTTCAATAGAATCGGCAGCGCCGCGTCCAGGTCTTCGATCGCCTTTTTCTTGGCGGCGAAGTTGCCGTCCTCGCCGGCCTTGTCCGTGTATTTGTAGTGGATGAAGAAGTAATCGTAGTTGTCGTACTCGGTCAGGTAACGCTCGAACTGTTCGGCGATCGTCTGTGGCCCTTCAATCTTGGTCATCCCGACGAGTTGGGCCAGGCCCTTGTACATCGGATACACCGCCAGGCAAACCGGCTTGAGCTGGTAGCGATCCACAAAGAGCGGAATCCTGGGTTGATGCGCGATCCCGCGCATGAGAAATCCATTCGCCGGTTTTTCCTTCGCCAGCACCGGCAAAGCGAGCTTGTAAAAATCCGCGATCAACTTCGCCGTCCGCTTCTGTTTCGCACTCTTGGGATCCCGGGGCTTGACGGTGGGAATGGCGTAGCCCTCGCGATTCGGGTCGGCATCCGTGAGCGGCCCTTCCAGCCCTTTGCCCCGAAAAATCACCACGAAGCGATGCTCCTTGCCGGCCTTGATGATGACTTGTGTGTCGCCGATTTTTTTGATTTTCGCGGTGAGCAGGGCGCAAAGCTTCTCGCAGGTCTCCGTGGGAATGCGGCCCGCGCGCCGATCCGTGACGATGCCTTTGGCATTGAGCGTGGCGAAATTGGCGCGGGCGCAAACGTCGCCATGCTTGAGTTCCACCCCCAACCCCAGCGCTTCAATGACGCCGCGACCTACCTGAAACTCCAGCGGATCGTACCCAAACAAACCGAGATGGCCGGGTCCGCTGCCGGGCGTGATGCCGGGGGCGACCGGAATCATGCGGCCTTGTGCCGAATTCTTGGAGAGTGCGTCGAGGTTGGGCGTGTAGGCGGCTTCGAGCGGCGTGAGATAGCTTTGTTCCCGGGTGGCGATGTCGCCAAGGCCGTCGAGCACGAGCAAAACGAGTTTGGCGGCGGGTTTGAGGGTCAGTTCCGAATAGAGCGCGTCCAGATTCATGGTTCAATTTCAGTTCAAGGAATTTCCAGCGCCGTCAACGCGACCGCGCGGCAGAGTGAATGATGCGGACAACCCCGCCACAGCGTCAACGGAGATTTCTTCCGCGGATTGCGTGGTGTTCAAACAGGAGACAATGCTGGCGCCTGGCGAACGCCCCAACTGCTTTCGGCTCGGTTGGGAACAACCCCCCGACTGGGCGGCATTTCTTTATTGGCTTCTCTGTTCCGCCGCGTATTGTGTGCGTCGCAAAATTTTACGCTTTTGAATTATGTCCAGAACCGAACGCCACCGAATTCACAACCGCGAAGCCGTAGCCGACATGCCCGATTGGATGAAGGAGAAGAATTGCCCCCACAAAAAGAAATACATGGCGGGCAAACGCATCCAGCCCCGGAACCTGACCGGCAAGGAAAAGCTCACCTACATCATTGACGAGTGTTTCCTCGCCTACAATTCCGCGCGGCTCAAGGAGGCGTGCCAGTTGTTCACCGAGCGCATGCTCGATCCGGACGTGACCATCGGGATGAGCATCTCCGGCGCGCTGACACCCGCCGGGCTGGGTTGTTCCAGCATCATCCCGCTCATCAAGGCCGGCTTCGTGGACTGGATCGTTTCCACCGGCGCGAATCTTTATCACGACCTGCACTTTGCGCTGAATTACCCGGTTCACTCCGGCAGCTTCAAATTTGACGACACCGATCTGCGCGACAACGACCTCGTCCGTATCTATGACGTGGTGATTCCCTACTCGGACGGGTTGATGGCCACGGATGATTTGCTCCGCGAAATCCTCTGCCGGCCCGAGTTCCAAAAGGAAATGGGCACGACCGAGCTCCACTACAAGATCGGCAAGTACGCCGCCGAGTGGGAACGCAAACACAAGCTCAAGGATGTCTCGGTCATGGCGGCGGCGTATCGCGCCGGCGTACCGTGCTTCACGAGTTCGCCGGGCGATTCGACCATCGGCATGAACGTGGCGGGCGTGGAATTGCGCGGGAACAAACTGCGCGTGAACCCTTCGATTGACGTGAACGAATCCACCGCCATCGTCCTCGCGGCAAAGCGCAAGGGCGGTCGCAGTGGCGTGGTGCTGTGGGGCGGGGGCAGCCCGAAGAATTTCACGCTGCAAACCGAGCCGCAGATTCAGGAGGTTCTGCGCATGAAGGAAGTCGGGCAGGATTTCTTCATCCAAGTGACGGATGCCCGGCCGGACACCGGTGGTTTGTCCGGCGCGACGCCGGGCGAAGCGGTGAGCTGGGGCAAGGTGGACCCCACCAAACTGCCCGACGCCATCGTTTGCTACACCGACACCACCATCGCCATGCCGTTGCTCACACATTACGCGCTGGCCAAGCACAAGCCGCGCAAGCTGAAGCGGCTCATGGACCAGATGCCGAAACTGCTGGCGGCGTTGACGAAGGAATACTTCGTCCACAACCAGGTGAAGATGCTCGACGGCAGCGACCCGGTGTTTTGATCGCCGGTCGCGGAAACCAGGATTGTCCGTGGGCCGGAGGAGACTCCGGCCCATTTATTTTTGTGGTGACGTTTCGGCTGCGCCCGGCGAATCCGCCGGCGGCGACAGCAATGCGGCAAATTCCTTGAGTTGCATTGGAGTGCCCAGCACCAGCAATGCGTCACCCACCTGGAGTTGGTCGCGGCCGCTGGGTGTGAGATTCTGCTTCTTGCCGCGCCGGATGCCGCCAATCTGCACGCCCGTCTTGCGGATGAGGTCCAGTTCCACCAACGGCCGGCCTGTCAGCGGACAGCCGGGAGGCACTTCGCGGGTTTCCATCATCAGTTCGTCAAAGTCCGTGATGGTTTCCGTGGCGGCGGACGCCCCCAACGCGCGCGCCGCACGGGACAGTTGCGCGGCGTTGCCCAGCAACAACAGTTTGTCCTGCGGATACAAAATCGTGTCCGCGCGTGGATTCACAATGCCGTAACCCTGGCGGTCAATCCCCACCACGGAGCAACCGAAGGTCTTGCGCACGGCAAGCTGGCCAATGGTTTTGCCCGCGTGCGCCGAGTCGCCCGGCAGGGTGACTTCGTCAATGTCGAGCTGCCAGTCCGCTGTTTGTTGCGGCAAGGCATCGGACCACGCGGAGGTGACCGTGCTGTGGCTGGCGCGCTGGAACTGCTCCAGCAATTCGATTTCCAGCCGGCTCTGCAACCGCACCAAACGCCGCCAGAAAATCGCGCCCACCAGAATCAGCACCAAAACGGCCCCTGCCATTCCCGCCAACGACCAGCCCGCCGGCAGCAGGGCGACCAGCCACCCCACCAGCCCCACCAGTGCCACGACTCGCAACGCTGTTTCCAGCAGCGGACGCAGCCGGCTTTGCCGGTGTGCCCCTGAGGTGGCTGCTTCCGCGAGGATCATGGCGAGCGCGGAAATGTTGCGCCAGATGGCGATGAGTGGTCCGAGGATCAGCAACCCGAAGACGCTCCAGAACACAATGGGCAGCCCGTGCGGAAACAACCAGTCCTCGCCCACCCCGACCTTGAGCTTCAAATAAACCGGCTTGGCGAACAACACGAGCGCCGAGACACAGAGCATATGAATACCCACCTGCAAATAGCGTTTGCCCGTCAACTTCCATAGCACACTGCCCGTCTGACGACCCTGCAACCGCCCGAGCCAGTTGTGATAAAACCCGATCCATTTGCCCACGATGGGCGGCATGAGTTGCACCGTTCGGGTGCTGATGGCCTCGGCCCGCCGCGTCAGGATCGGAGCGGCCAGCGAGGTCAACAACGACGCCCCGACGGCGGCCGGATAAGCGGACTTGGGCAGCACGCCGCTCTCCACTCCGAGTTGCGCCATGATGAAACTAAATTCGCCCAACGGCGTCACCGACAGGCCGGCCTGGATGGCGTCCCGGCTGGCGTTGCCCACGGCAATGAAACCCAGCGCGCACGCGATGGGCCGGAGCAGGAGCGCCAGCGCGGTAACTCCCAGGACGAGTGGCCAGGCGTCCAGCAGCACGCGAAAGTCCACCAACATTCCGATCGCCACAAAAAACACCGCGCCGAACGTCTGGTCCAGTCCGCGGAAAATCCGTTCGATGTCGTCCTTGTAGCGCGTGCTGCCGATGATGGCCCCGAAAATAAACGCGCCCAGGGCCAGCGAATAGCCGACCTGCACCGCGAGCCACGCGAGCGACAACAACAAACCCCCGACAATCAACGTCCGGATCTCCGGCAATGCGCTTTGATTCAGGCGCACCAGCAACTTCGGCATGATCAGCAGCGATAACAGCGCGATAAAAACAATGAACGCCGCGAGTGCGCCCAGCGTTGGCACCAGCGGAGGCGATTTGTCCCCGCCGAACTGAACCAGTGAAGTCAGCACCGTCAACATCGCAATGGCCACAACGTCTTCCAGCACCGTCACCCCCAACGCCAGTTGCCCCGGGCGCTCGTGCGTCTGGTTCAATTCCTCGAGCACCTTGCTGATGATGGCCGAGCTGGACACCATCAACATCCCTGCCAGAAACAAACTGGCCGTCATGCTCCAACCCAACGCCCACCCGAACAGGCGGCCGCCATTCAACACGATCACCGCCCCGATGACCGTGGCCACAATCACCGAAAGTCCCAGTCGCTTGAGCCGGCTGATGCTCAGGTTCAGGCCGATGGAAAAGATCAAATAAACCAGCCCGACCTGCGCCAGGGTTTGCACCCGGTCCGGGTCCGCCACCAGCGCGAAGGGCGGCGTATGCGGGCCGATGATGGCGCCCGCGACCAGGTAGCCCACGATGGCGGAAAGGCCCAGCCGCTGGCACAACCACGCGGCCACGCCAGCCACCACCAGCACGATGGCCAGATCACGTATGAGCAAAATGCCCGTCACCCGCCTTGTCTATCGGGTCTCGCGCGAAAAGACACGCCTAACTTTTCAATGCGGCAAAAAACTTCGGTGATGCCCGCCCGGATTTGCCTCCGGTGTGGTCGCATGAACCGCACCCCGCCATCCCCGGTCCTGTTCGGGTGTGGCAGCTATTGCCCGGGCGGGCTGACAGTTCTTCAACCCAACGGAGGCATGGGTCGCCAGGTGGACGTTCTATTAAACCCTCCTGCACTCCGCTTCGCGCCGCCCGCCGTTCCTGGCTCGCAGTTTACAGCGGATGAGCCATACTCGAGGCGTGGATGACGCCACACCCAAAGTCGGAACACCGCTCTCGAACGATCCGGAGTGGTGCGCCGAATATCCGCTCGATGGTTCGGTGGTCCGTTTCCGGCACGTTCGTCCGGAGGATGAGCCGCTCGTCAGCGCGTCCATTCAGACCGCTTCACGCGAGACTCTGTTACACCGTTTCTTCAGCCCCATCCGCAGCGTCTCGGCCGACCAACTGCGCGGAATGTTGGCCATTGACCGGACGGAACAAACCTGCATCGTGGGGCTGATCGCCACCCCCGAAGGACCGCGCCTCATCTGCGGAGCGCGCTACGTGCGGCTGCCGCAACCGCAAACCGCCGAGGTGGCCGTGACCGTGCATGATGACTTTCAGCACCGCGGGTTGGGCATCTTTTTGATCCAACTCCTCGCCCGCCTGGCTCGTGGGGAGGGCATCCACCGGTTTGAGGCCTACGTGATGAACTCCAACCGGAAAATGTTAAATCTGTTTACCAAACTTGCGCCGAATCACATTCGCGCGCGACAGCCTGGGGATGTCACGCGTCTGACCTTGGAGACCGCCGCCCTCGCGCAACAAATCCGGTAACATCCGCCGTGCTTTGCTTCTGAGGTCGGTGTATGAGTGGAACAAAAGTGACCCCGCCGGCTGACCAACCGAACTGCCCGCAATGCGGCACGCCGTTGCCCTCGGGCACGCTGACCGGGCTTTGCCCCACCTGTTTGCTGAAGATGGGGGCGCAGAACGACACCGTCACGGATGGCCGACAACCAGGATTCACCCCGCCCGCTATCGCCGAACTCGCGCCGCTGTTTCCCCAATTGGAAATCCTCGAGTTCATCGGCAAGGGCGGGATGGGCGCGGTGTACAAAGCCCGCCAGAAACAACTGGATCGCGTCGTCGCGCTGAAGATTTTGCCGCCCGGAATCGGCGCGGACCCGGCGTTTGCGGAACGGTTCACTCGCGAGGCCAAGGCGCTGGCCAAGCTGAATCATCCCGGCATCGTCACTTTGTATGAGTTCGGCAGCAACATTGGAATTTCAACCGAAAGGGAGCAAGGGAGAAAGGGTGAAAAGGAGAAAGAAAGCGCCGCGCGCGAAAGCTCCCTTTCTCCCCAGCCCACTTTCTCCCCTGCGCCGGACCAGGCGAAATCCGCGTCCAACGACCCATCACGGGTGTATTACTTCCTCATGGAGTTCGTGGACGGCGTGAACCTGCGGCAACTCCTCCACGCCGGGCGCGTCTCCGCGCGGGAGGCGCTGGCCATCGTGCCGCAAATCTGCGACGCCCTCCAATTCGCGCACGACCAGGGCATCGTCCATCGCGACATCAAACCGGAGAACATCCTGCTGGATCGTCGCGGTCGCGTGAAGGTGGCGGATTTTGGCTTGGCGAAGATTGTTGGGGCCGACGCGCCCCCCACCCCCTCCCCCTCCCCCCCCCATGGGGGGGGGGTGGCGAAGCCGGGGGAGGGGGCGCCCGTTCTCACCGACGCGGGCCA
>CAZLOH010000042.1:14729-48441 GCA_964561105.1 uncultured Bifidobacterium sp.
GCCTGGGCGGCCGGCCGCGCGCCCGGCCCCCCCCCCCTCCCCCCCCCGCTCCCCCCGCCTGTCGGGGGGGAGGGCGAGAGCAGAGGGGGGGTGGGGGGTCGCCCGTTCTCACCGACGCGGGCAAAGTCATGGGCACGCCGCAATACATGTCGCCCGAACAACGGGAAAATCCCAGCGAGGTGGATCATCGCGCAGACATCTACGCCCTGGGCGTGGTCTTTTATCAAATGCTCACCGGCGAACTGCCGGGCAAACAGCTCCAACCGCCATCGCGCAAGGTTTCCATTGATGTGCGTCTCGATGAAGTCGTCCTGCGGGCGTTGGAACAAAAACCGGAGTTGCGTTACCAACAAGCCAGCGTGTTCAAGACGCAGGTGGAAACCATCGCTTCGACCACCGGGAGCAGCCGGGGTGACGAGGCTCAAGTAGAAGTCCCGCCGACGGCAACCCAAACCTGGGGACGAATCAATCGCCGAATCGCGCGGGCGGGTGTGATGGTTGGCCTCGGCACTTTTCTACTGGCAACTACGATTACGTTCCTCTTGCCGGACTCCTACAAAGCCATGGCCCGCGTCAAAGTGGAGCGCATCGCCTCGATTGGCGGTCACCCGCTTCCACTCGAACCAGGCGATGACGCCTATTTTCTACAAACCGAGATCGAAATCATCCAATCCGCCGCGGTATTGGATCGCGTTATTGAGACGCGGAATCTGATTACCCGCTGGAGCGAGCAATACAATCAGGGGCGGAAACTTACCACCGGCCAGACGCGGGAACTGCTCAAGCATCGGTTGGAGATTCGCCCGGTGCGTAACACAACTTTGATCGAGATCGGCGTGTGCGACGAGCTGCCGGGTGAGGCGGCGGAACTGGCAAACGCCATCGCTGACAATTTGGCTACAGTCAGTCAGCAACAGATTCTTTCCTTTTTTGAAAAATCCGAAACGAAGCAGTCGCCCGACTGGGCCGAGACCGCCGGACCGCCATTTCGACGCGTCAGTGTTGTGGATCATGCGAGGCCACCCACACATCCAGCCCGCCCAAATCGTCCGCTCAATCTGCTCGTCGGTGCCGTGCTTGGGATCGTGCTGGGATTCGCGACCTTCGCGGCGGCGACTTTCTGGTTGCATCTGCGCGGGCGGACTCGGAAAGACGAGCAAACGAAACCAGAACAAGGCGAAAGCCACTTCCCAGCAGGCGTGCAGCACGGAACCAAACTGCCGCCGCTGGCGTTCCCGATTGCGCTTACCTTTGGCGGGACGATGATATTCGGCCTGCTGTGCGATTTGTTGCCGGGACGAGCCTCGGTGGGATGGCTGATTGCCCTGTTCCTGCTGTTGGCGGGTGGGTCGGCGCTGGAGACGTATCGCTTGCGCCGGTTTGCCAGTGCGGAAAGGCAACGGGCTTGTCGGGCTCTGGGAGCATGGGTGGCATTTCTGGCCGCCATACCCACGGTTGCCTTTGCGGTGTTCTTCCTGATGGCCATGGTCGGTGAATCCGGCGGATGGAATCCATCCGCTGATGAAGCTGTCATCGTTGCGTTCGCCTGGCTGGGAGCCGTGCTGCTGCCAGTGGCGGGCTGGCGCTTGGCCAAAGGCATCGGGCGGGAAATTGGCGCCGCAGTCGTGGTGATGGTTGCGGTGGCAGGCGTTTCGGTGGGCGTCTGGAATCATTCGGCAATGCGCATAAACACCGAACGGGATAAAGCTGCGGCGCAATCGCGTCGCGAATCCCGGTTGCGTCAATGGTCGTTGCACGGGGCAACCAATACCGTCTTTGGTCTCGCAATCGAGTCTGGCATCTCCCCCGGCGAAACCGGTCTGGATGGAATGTCACCCGGTGCAAAGCCGGATTTGAACCGAATCCGCGACGAGATCGAGCAATTGATGAATGCGGGCGACTACGAAGGCGCATTGCAGCGGCAACTCTGGTATTTCAATCATGCGCTGGCCTCTGGCGAGGTGGATCCGGTCCGCCTGTCTTCTGGCATTTCGCATTGGGCGGAGCTGGGCCGACGATATCCCAAAGCACGACAGGCGATGGTGGAAATCCGTGACCGGGACGCACGGCAACTTTCCACCGGAAGCGGTTCGTTCCCGTTATTCCAGGAAGTGGCGAGTCTCAATCGCGAGTTGCAAGAGCCGGACGCGACACTCTCGCTCTTCCGAATCATTGAGGCGCGAAATCCAAACCTGGCACGCCAGGCGTACTTCGTCGTGGAAGGCGAACTGGCGGCGAAGGGTGATTACGCAACGTGTGGCAAATACCTTGGCGACCCACAGTCCCGATTCGAGTTGTTCCGCCAATCGTGGGAGCTGCGGAAACATTCGCAGCTCAACCTTCCCAAACGGTCACTACATTTACCATCGGGCGTGCCGGCTCCGCCCGACCTGACGCGACAAGCTGACCAGGATTTCATCAAACAGGTACGCACGCTGATTGAAATCCTCGTCGGAACGGGCCGGGAAACTGCAGCGGACAATATCCAAACCCAGGCGCTGGCGGTACTGGATGTGCCGGAACTGCGGTCCGCTGTGAGCGATGCCGAAAAGAAACTGACAGGCACACGGAAATGAAGCAAAGCTGAGTCAAGGTGCGACGAGGCCTGATCTGGATTTGTTTTTGGGAGCACGATTGCCAGACTTTGAAACCTGGCTGTCGCAGTTTAAGTTTGTGCCCGCGCGAGCCCATCCCTGGTTGTGTATTGGAGCCGCGAAAGAACGCAAGGAACGCAGAGATAGATTCAGGATGTGGAATTGTTTTCCTTTTTGTGTTTTCTGTGCTCTTTCGCGGCTGAATTATGACCTCGGAACATTCCAGCAGACAATCGTCGGCGCCGGGCGACATCTTTGCCACGACGCATTGGACGGTCGTACTCGCGGCGGGGCGCAAACACACACCGCAATCCGACCTCGCGTTGGAACAGTTGTGCCAGACGTATTGGTTTCCGCTCTACGCCTACGTGCGGCGGCGCGGACATGAAAGGGAGGATGCCGAGGATTTGGTCCAGGCTTTCTTCGCAAAGTTTCTCGCGAAGAATTACCTGGAAGGACTGAGTGCCGAGCGCGGACGCTTTCGCGCCTTTCTGCTCGCGTCCTTGAAGCACTTTCTCGCCAACGAGTGGGACAAGTCGCAACGCCAGAAGCGCGGCAGGGGCGCAACGCATCTCTCCCTCGACTGGCAGACAGCGGATACGAAATTTCAAAGTCTCGCGGCGAGTGAGCCGGGGCCGGACCAGGCGTTTGACCGCGAATGGGCGCTGGCATTGCTCGGCAAAGTCATCGAGCGGTTGCAGGCGGACTGTGCAGCGGAAGGGAAGGCGCAGTTGTTCGGGCAACTGAAAAATTTTCTGATGGCCGGCAAAGGCGAGACCGCCCAGAGCGAAGTGGCCAAAGCGTTGGGCATGGAGGAAGGCGCGGTGCGCGTGGCGGTGCATCGGCTGCGGAAGCGGTATCGGCAGTTGCTGCGGGACGAAATCGTCAACACGTTGTCCGACCCGGCAATGGTGGACGAGGAGATGCGCGCTCTCTTCGGGGCGTTTGTGACCTGAGCCGTACTCAGCCGCCGTGGGAGCGCCGTCGTCCCAGCGACCAGTTTCAGCCGGCGCGGAGCAAGTCACCCGCGCGGTGGTTCACTACGGCTTCGATTGGTTTTGCACCGCGTAGAGGTCGGTCATGGTGGCGACATAGAGCACGCCGTTGGCCGCCGTGGCGGTGGCGCTGACGGGGTTGCCGAGTTGCAGGGTGGCGAGGACTTGCTTCTCCTTGCTCGCGGCGAAGACGTAAAAATCTCCGCTGCGCGTGCCGAGATAGACCTTGCCATCCGCCACCAGCGGCGAGGCCCAGACTTCCCCGTTGACTTCCTGCGTCCAATACGGCCGGCCGGTGCGCGCGTCCACGCAATGGAACGTGCGCCCACAGTCCGCGATAAACACGAGATCATCGGTCACCGCCGGGGTGGACATGACGTGCTTTTGCAAGGGGTAGGACCAGACCAGCGCATTGGTGGTCGTATCGCCGGTTTTGGTGGCATCAACACACTTGAGCCAGGCTTCATTCTTGCCCCACCAAAGGTCGCCACCGCCCGCGACGTACAAACGATCGCGGTGAAACACGGGCATCCCATAGAGGTTGCTCGGGCTTTCGCGGCGGTTGCCGCAGTATTTGTGAATGTCCGATTTCGGCGCGGTCGGGTCGAAGTCGAACTGGAAGATTTTCTTGAGCGCGGCGACTCCGCCATTCTGGATCGCAGGGATACCCAGCTCCTCCAAGGGTTGAAACGCGTAAACGATTCCGTTGCCGGCGCAGAAGAAAATCAGGGGCCGACCGTTCACCACGCCCGACGACGGCGAGGACCAGGTATTGTGGAACACGTCGGGAGCAATGTGTTCCTCCTCGCGTGCGAGGAGCCGGCCGGTGCGCTTGTCGAGCACCACCAGACTCGGCGCATCGGGCGCGCGGATGCGGCGGTGAGTGTTGTCCACCCCGCTCGCGGTATTGAGATATAGTTGATCGCCGCGAATGAGAATCGAACTGTGCGCGGCATCGTGCGGCCAGATGCCGGCCTCGGTCACCAGATCAAACTTCCAGATGATGTCCGCGTCGAGCGGGCCGGGTTCGAGCAGTTTGCCATCAGCCGGTGGTCGCAAAGGTTCGGGCCGGATTTCCGCCCCAATCACCTGGCGCGGGGGCGAATCCGCGGAGTCGGGCGGCGTCCGGTAGGCGGCTTCGTTGCGAAACGGGCCATCATTCCCGTTGGCCAGACCACGCGCGTCAAGGCACAGCACGGCGCCGCGATTGTCCACGAGATAAACACGGTCGCCCGCGACGGTGGCGCTGGAGGACATGCCCATGCCGGGCCAGTCCATGTAGGCGTCCTCGTTGCGCTTGGGCACGACGAGTTGCCAGAGCAAGTGACCGGTCTGCTCATCGAAACACATGAACACGCCGCGATCGCCATGTTGTTTGGGATCGCGTGGCTCGCCGTTGTTCGTACCGATGTAAACCCGGCCGTCGGCGACGATGGGCGTGGAATGAGTCTGCGTGCCGAGCTTGGCCCGCCACTTGAGGTTCCGGCCAGTTTTAGGATCGAAGGATTCCGGCAGGCCGCGCTCGGAGGAAACCATGTTGCGCGACCACGCCTCGCCCCACTGCGGTTGATCGGCCGCCATGGCGCGCAACCGGCCGGCACCGAGGAGCAGGCAACAACCGAGCGGCAGGCTGGTAAGAATGCGAGGCAAACGGGACATGCGCCAAGAGAAACTCAACCGACGCAGGACACAAAAGTTTTTAGCCCCAATGTTCTGGTCAGGGTTTGGGCGGGTCAATGTACCGATCGGAGCACCATTGGAGGTCGCGATTTCGTTGGGCACCGAACCGCGGGGCGGGAGAATTCCCGCTCGGGTCCCTCAATTTTCCGGTGCTGGCTTCCACCCAGCGATGCACTTCGCTGTGGCCATCCGCAAACGACACACTGGCGCCGCCGCCATGGCGGTAGGCCGGAAAATTCTGCCAGGTGTCCACATTGACCAGGACCGCGAAGTAGCCGTCGTCAATGGTGTAGTGGCTTTCGTCCATAAACACGAACGCGCTGGACGGGGAAGGCCGGGTAATCTGCGCGGTCTTTTTGTAGGCCGGCGCACTGGCGGGATTCCCGTTGAGAATGATGGGGGTGACACCTTTGGCCCCGTTGTCGGTCCCGCCATTCATTTGGCCGCTGATCGAGAAACTTCGGGCCGGTGGCAACGACAGCTCCCGGCCGCGGCTGATGGAATAAACAAACTTCTGACCCGGGCAGACGTAAATTCCCTCCGAGCTGTTGTAACGGTACAGGAGGCCCCGGCGAATTGTGTTAACATTTGTCGCTCCCGGAATATCGTACGCGGCACTAGCGCCACTTCCGTCAATCCAGGCATTTGCCGATCCCAAAGCATTCGGGACGATGGCTTCATTATTGTCCCCGGCGTACAGCAACCAGCACAATTGGAGTTGCTTGCTGTTGCTGGCGCAGGAGATGGCTTGGGCCTTGGTCTTCGCCCGGGCGAGGGCGGGCAACAGCATGGCGGCGAGAATGGCAATAATGGCAATGACCACCAGCAGCTCGATGAGTGTAAACGCCCGCCGCCGCGTGAGTGCCGAACCATCGGCGCCAAGTTGCGTCGTGCGTGGCCAAGGTTGAAGTCGGTTAATTCTATCGCCAATTGTGCTCATGTTATCCTCGTAATGAATTCGGGGCGCGCGTCTTCGCTGTTCCCGGGATTTTCTCAAAGAATTCTCCTTCGAGCCGATACTTGCAAGCCCAAATCGTTCCCAAATAATTTTGATTGCCTGAGCGGGCGCAAATGGTCGCCGCGCGAGTGCCGATCCCCGACCCGGTAAGCGTCGGAAAGTATTCCGAAGCGCGACGGGCAGGAGGGCGTCGCTCCCGCAACGCGGTTGAATCGGAGGCAGTGGTCAGTTACGCCACCAACCGCGAAAAAACTGAGCCGAAGAACTGAGTTGACGGCTTTTCGGAATTGCGGAATTGTCTCACTTGAAGCCTGACGAGCCGCTGTCCGTTTATGCCGATGTCACATCATTCACCGAGACTCACTGATTGCTTTCTCACTCGCCGGGATTTTCTCGGGCGTTGCGGCATGGGCTTCGGGATGCTTGGGCTGGCGAACCTCATCGGGCCGGCTCTGCCCGGTTTGGCCGCGGAGGCCATCAACGACACCTCGCCGCTCGCGCCCAAGCCGCCGCAATTCCCCGGCCCGGCCCGGCGCGTCATTCACATCTTCGCCAACGGCGGCCCGTCGCACGTGGACACCTTCGATCCGAAACCGATGCTGGCCAAATTGCATGGCCAGCCGCTGCCGGTGGATAACTTGAAGACCGAACGGCGCACGGGTGCGGCGTTTCAATCGCCCTTCGCATTCAAGCGGTACGGCCAGAGCGGCATCGAAGTCAGCGATTTGTTTCCGCATGTGGCCGAACACATTGACGACATCGCGGTGATTCGTTCGATGCACGCGGATGTGCCGAACCACGAGCCGTCTTTGTTGCTGATGAACTGCGGCGAGTCGCGGCTGCCACGACCCAGCGTGGGCTCCTGGGTGAATTACGGCCTGGGTTCGGTGAACCAGAATCTGCCCGGTTTCATCGCCATGTGCCCCGGTGGTTATCCCATTCAGGAATCGCAGAACTGGCAAAGCGCGTTCTTGCCGGGGATTTTTCAAGGCACTTACATTGACACCAAACATCAGGAAGCCGAAAAGCTGATCGAGCACATCAAAAACAAATTTGTCTCGCCGGAGGAACAGCGTCAGCAGCTCGATCTGCTGCGTCAGCTCAACCAGGAACACGCCCGCCGTCGCGCACTGGACGCGCAACTGGAAGCCCGCATCCAATCGTTTGAACTGGCGTACCGGATGCAAATGGACGCCACGGACGCCTTCGATATTGCGAAAGAGCCGGAGAGTGTGCGCCGACTTTACGGGGACGGCACGCAGGCGCGGCAACTCTTGATCGCGCGCCGGCTGCTCGAACGCGGCGTGCGCTTCGTTCAGGTCTGGCACGGAGAAGGGCAGCCGTGGGATCACCACGACGACCTTGAGGCCGGCCACCGCAAGCTGGCCCGGGAGGCGGATCAACCCATCGGTGCGCTGCTGGCGGACCTGAAACAGCGCGGCATGTTGGAGGACACGCTGGTGATCTGGGGCGGAGAATTTGGCCGCACGCCAACCGTCGAACTGCCTACGCCGGGTGCCAACGCCGGCAAGAACAACGGGCGCGATCACAATCATTACGGCTTCTCGATGTGGCTCGCCGGCGGCGGCGTGCGCGGCGGTTACGTTCACGGGGCGACGGATGAGTTTGGTTTCAAGGCGGTCGAAAAACCGGTTCACGTTCATGACTTGCACGCGACCATCCTGCGGCTGCTGGGCTTTGATCACACGAAGCTCACCTATCATTATGCCGGACGGGATTACCGGCTGACGGATGTTTACGGCAACGTCGTCCAGGAGTTGATTGCGTGACGGCCGAAACTCCCAAACGCCAATCTTCAAGTACCACGGCAGTTCCCGACCTCAACCTATGGAGTCGTACCCGGAGGCGATGCCGGTTTGGAGTCTGGTGTCTCGTTGCGATTTGGAGCTTCCCCTTTGGCACTTCGCTAAACGCGGCCGAGCCGACTGCCGAGCAGGTCGAGTTCTTCGAGAACCACATCCGACCGCTCTTCGCGGACAATTGCTATCCCTGTCACAGTGAAGGCAAGAAAATCAAGGGTGGCTTGCGCCTGGACTCTCGGGCGAAGCTCATGGAGGGTGGCGATTCCGGGCCGGCCATCGTGCCCGGCGATCCCGAGGCCAGCCGGCTGATCAAAGCGGTGCGCTATCAAGACAAGGATTTGCAGATGCCGCCCAAGGATAAAAAACTTTCCGCCGTGCAGATTGCCGCGCTGGAAGCCTGGGTGAAAATGGGCGCGCCGATGCCGAAGGCGACCGTTGCCAAATCCCAACCCAGCGACTTCGAGGTCGCCCGCGCCCGTCACTGGGCGTTTCAACCAGTACGTAAGCCTGAGCCGCCCAAGGTCAAAAACTCGCGCTGGGTCCAGACGCCGGTGGATAATTTCGCGCTGGCCAAGCTGGAGCAGAAACATCTCACGCCCGCGCCGAGGGCGGATCGGCGGACTTTGCTTCGCCGCGTCTATTACGATCTGGTGGGATTGCCGCCGACGATGGCGGAGGTTGAGGCCTTCGAGCATGACCGGCGGCCCGATGCCTATTCGCAAGTGGTGGATCGTCTCCTCGCCTCGCCCCATTACGGCGAACGCTGGGGTCGTTACTGGCTGGATGTGGCGCGCTACGCCGACACCAAAGGCTATCTCGCCGGCGGCGAAGAACGGCGCTACGCGTTTTCCTACACCTATCGTGATTACGTCGTGCGTGCGTACAACGACGACAAGCCGTACGATCAATTCCTGATCGAGCAGATCGCCGCGGACCGCCTCCCCCTGGGGGAAAACAAAGCCGCCCTGGCCGCCGAGGGATTCCTGACGCTGGGCCGGCGCTTTCTCAACAACCAGAACGACATCATTGACGATCGCATTGATGTGATCACTCGCGGCACGCTGGGCCTGACGGTGGCTTGCGCGCGCTGTCACGATCACAAGTTCGATCCCATTTCAACCCGGGACTACTACGCGTTGCATGGCGTGCTGGCGAGCAGCGAGGAGCCGGCCGAGTTGCCGTTGCTTCAACCGATCGCCGATACCCCGGCGTATGAAGATTACCTCCAGGCGAAGGCCGGGATCGAAAAGGAGATCGCGGCGTTCGAGGAACAGGAAATCGCCAGGTTCCAGGCCGACCTCCGGCAAAACGTCGGCGATTACCTGCTCGCTGCGCATGACGTGACCGGACTGGCGGATCCGTCCAAGTTCGATGACTTCGCCGGCGAACGAAAAGTCCTGCCCGTCGTCCTGCATCGTTGGATTGCGGATTTGAAACAACGCGCGGCGCAACCCGATCCCGTCTTCGGTCCCTGGTTTGAACTCGCGAAACTGGACGGGCCGGGTTTTGCCACCAACACCGCACCTGTCCTCACCCGGTTGAAGACGGATCCCGCCGGCGTGAATCCCGTCGTGGCCCAGGCCCTCAGCGAGCGCGCTCCCGACTCTTTGAAACAAGTGGCCGCCGCTTACACCAAACTGTTCCAGCATATTGACCGGGAATGGAAAACCAATCTGACAACGGCAGCCGCGGAGAAGAAAACCGCGCCCACCACCTTGTCCGATCCGCCGCACGAGGCGTTGCGCCAGTTGCTCTACGCCGACAACGCGCCGCCGCATCTGCCGGAAGCGGAGGTGCGGAAAGTTCACGCACGCCGATTGCGCGAGGGCGCGGCTCCGTTGCGCAACAAGATTGAAGCGTTGAGTTGGACGCAGCCCGGCGTGCCGCTCCGGGCCATGGCCTTGGTGGACCGGCCCCAGCCGCACGATTCGCCGGTCTTCCTGCGCGGCAATCCCGGCAATCCCGGCGTGAAAGTGCCCCGGCGCTTTCTGGAAGTGTTGAGCCTCCGACCCAGCGCGCCGTTCACCAACGGCAGCGGACGACTCGAACTCGCCCGCGCCATCGCCAGCCCGGGCAATCCGCTGACCGCGCGGGTTTACGTCAATCGGGTCTGGCTGCATCATTTCGGCCGCGGACTCGTCGGTACGCCGGGCGATTTTGGCGTGCGCACCGCCGCGCCGGTCCAGCGCGAGTTGCTCGACTACCTCGCCGCGTCGTTTGTGGAAAACGGCTGGAGCGCCAAAAAACTGCACCGCCTGATCGTCCTCTCCGCGACGTACCAGCAAAGCAGCGATGCGAATCCCCGGTGCGTGGCCGCCGACCCGGAGAACCACCTGCTCCATCACATGAACCGGCAACGACTCGATTTTGAGGCGCTGCGCGACACCTTGCTCGCTGACTCCGGCAGGCTGGACCTGACCGTCGGTGGTCTGCCGGTGGATATTGTGGCCGAGCCGTTCTCCCCGCGCCGCACGGTGTATGGTCTCATTGATCGGCAGAATCTGCCCGGGCTGTTTCGCACCTTCGACTTCGCGAATCCCGACACCAGCAGTCAGGGCCGCTTCCACACCACGGTTCCGCAGCAGGCTTTGTTCATGTTGAACAGTCCGTTCGTTGTCGAACAGGCGCGCGCGCTGGTGCAACGCGACGAAGTCCGGCGGGCGAAAAATCGCGCCGAAGCGATTGACGCCCTTTACCGGTTGACGCTGCAACGCCCGGCCGAACGCGGGGAAATCCGGCTCGCGGAAAAATATCTCGCCGCGCAACCGTCGGCGGACACCGCGTTGTCCCCGCTGGCAAAATACGCCCAGGTCCTGCTGCTCTCAAACGAACTGACCTTTGTGGATTGACCCGCGGCGGACACTTCCAACTGCAACCGTCAGGCTCATCTTGAGATTTGGGACACGGCCCTTGAGACTTCCAACTTGAATCTTGAAACTTCCATTCCGGTGGCGCGAACGTCCCCGCGAGCCGTACCCGGGAGCGCCGTCGTCTCGACGGTGAGTAGCCGGGCCGTTGCCGCGCCGCCGGCGGGACGTCGGCGCTCCCGGGAGGAACGCGTTCCACCCGCGTCCCATTCTCCACTCATTCAATCCGAAATCCGAACCCCCGAAACCCGAAAGAAGGCCGAATACCAAAATCCGAAACCGTTCACGGCGACAGCGGAGATGTTTCGGCCAAGCTGCCGGTCAAGGCTCGCCCTTCGGCCTTCGGCCTTGAGACTTTTTTCGGCCTTCGGCCAGCGGTCTTCGGATTTCTTTCGGCCCTCGGATTTCGACCTTCGGAATTCTCGTTCACCCACGCCCTCCAACCGCCACCGGCAACTTGAAACATCCAACTTGAATCTTGAAACTCCCCTTCCGGTGAGGTGAGCGTCCCCGCGAGCAGCACCCTGGGAGCGCCGTCGCCTCTGCGGCGAGTAGCTTGGCCGTTTCCGCCCCGCTGGCGGGACGCCGGCGCTCCCGGGAGGGACGAGTTCCACCCGCGTCCATTCTTTCCATTCAATCCGAAACCCGAATCCCCGAAACCGAAAAAAGCCCGATCTCCGAAATCCGAAACCGTTCACGGTGACGACGGAGATGTTTCGACCATGCTGCCGGTCAAGGCTCGACCTTCGGACTTCGGCCTTTGGATTTCTTTCGGCATTCGGCCATCGGCCTTCGGATTTCTTTCGGCCCTCGGATTTCGGTCTTCGGAATTCACGTTCACCCACGCCCTCCGACCCCCACCGGCAACTTGAAACTTCGAACTTGAAACTTGAAACTCTTTTTCCGGTGGGGCGAACGTTCCCGCGAGCCGCACCTGGGAGCGCCGTCGTCTCGACGGCAAGTTGCCTGGTCGTTTCCGCCCCGCCGGCGGGACGCCGGCTCCCGGGAGGGACGCGTTCCACACGCGTCCCATTCTTCCTCCGTTCAAACTTCGTGGAGGCGATCGGCCTCGGCGCGGGCGTCGTGCAAGCGGGGGCACGAAATTACTTTCCCCAGTAGCACGGACATCGCGGGTTCAGCGACTCAGTTCAACGGCAGTGTATCCCGCAGCCCCCCGCGCCCGCCCCCCCAAAAAAGCCACACTTGCTCGCGACCGCCTGCGGGATACACTGCTAGAAGTTAGCTGTCAGCGCGTTTATGCGAATACTAACCGCATTGCTTCTCCTGGTAGTAGCGACTGGTATAGTTTCGGTGATCGTCAGTGCCTTGACTCGCAGCCGGATCTTGGCGACCACTATTTCGCTGCTTCTCGTTGAGTCTGGAATCTTGTTGCTGCTCTATCACAGCATTGGGAGTTCATCTTCGCCGGACGTGCTCGAAGTGATCGGATTGCCGCCAGTGCTAGCAGCGTTGGCATTGCCTGTTGTTTTTCCAACGGCGTTCTTTACTGTCCGCTCTGTGGATCGGATGATGCGAGGCAAGCAGACACGACGATGACTGCTAACCAAATCGCTGCAGCCCCTATGAAGGGTGTCAAAAGGGTGGTGAACTTTCCGCCAGGTTTTGAGTGAGGCGTCCACTGCGCGGAGCGGAGTCGCGCGCGTAGCGGTGTGGCCGATGAACTTCCGTTCCGCTTCGCCTGACTTCCGATGAGGCTCACCTGTTCAGCTTAAACGGTTCCCTGCAATTTTCAGCGGATAGTAGGTTTGGTGCAATTTTTGTCAGATGGTGGAGTGCTCGCTCTTACCTCGTCCCTCTCCCCGGGGAGAGGGAGTAACCTTCGCCGTCTTGAGTGACCGGCCGCGCGGGCAGCACTCCAACGAGCGGTCCGATCGCTGAAGCGCTCACTTGCTGTTCCCTCTCTTGGGGGAGAAGGTCAGGGTGAGAATTCGCCCAAACAAGTTTTGCGCTTTGAACTCCAGAACCGCGGCCGCCGAGGTGAGGAGGCGGTAAAGACGGCTGCTCCACAGCGTCCGCCTCGTTACCTTGGCGGCTACTGCGGGAAGGTTCATGGAGAGGGCGGATGTTTCACCATTCCATTCCACAAACGATACCCACCGAAGTCATCCCGGAGCTGCGAACCCGCATATTTCGCACGCGGCTTGGGATGCTGACACCCCGCCGGCGAGACGCCGGCGCTCCCGGGAGGGACGCGTTCCACACGCGTCCCATTCTTCCTCCGTTCAAACCTTGCGGAGACGATCGGCCTCGGCGCGGGCGTCGTGCAAGCGGGGGCACGAAATTACTTCCTCCAGTAGCACGGACATCGCGGGTTCAGCGGCTCAGTTCAACGGCAGTGTATCCCGCAGCCCGCCGCGCCACCTCCCTCAAAAAGCGACGCTTGCTCGCGGCGGCCTGCGGGATACACTGCTAGAAGTTAGGCATCACATGCTCGCCTGGATTGATTACAGCACTCCACAGTTCTTCAACGTGAAGAGCGTGGTTCTCGTATTGGTATTCAGTTGCGTTGCATTCCTTGTTTCACCATTGAGTCCGCTTGAGCGCACAGCGCAGGACCGCTTTGCTCTGCTTGTTCCGCCAGCCATCTTGGTTTACTGGTATCTGTTTCAGTTCCAGCTCATGTCCCTAGACTCGCACGTCCATTACTACCTGAGCCCGACCGGCTACTTTAAGTGGATGACCAATTCGAGCATCTGTTACGCGTTTGGCGTCGCCTTCTCGATTCGGCTGCTTCGCGTTCGCGCGAGGGGTTCACGCATTGAGGGCGTGCTTTTTCTGCTGCTCTATGGTTTCCTGATTGTGTTCAGAGACCAGATGAGGCCAGCGATGATGACCACATGACGACGTTGATGCCTCCCGATGAGCTGTTGTGCAACTTGTTGAGACACAAAGCCAGCCTGCGGCAGCTTTTCGAGTTATTGGCCCACCGCAGCGGTGGTTGGTGTGCTAACCACCAAAGGATCGGAAAGGATTGAGGCGCGGAGAGAGCATCGCTTGCTGTGAGAGTGTGATCGCGCCGAACGTCCTTTCCATCCGTCTTGGCTCGCACCACTCAGCCGTGGGAAACCATCCTCGTCTCACGGCTGGATGGCCACGTCGCCGACGAGTACCGCGCCGGCTTCCATCACCAGGTTTTTTGCCTGCAGGTTCCCAAACAGTCGCGCCGTGGCGCGCAGGATGACCGTGCCGTCCGCGCGGAGATCATTGGCCAACTCCCCGGCAATCTCCGCCCCGCCCACGTGCAGCGGCTCCGGCCAGCGGAAATGATTCTCCGCCGGGATGATCAGGCAGCCGGTCTTGAAACTGCCCTTGATCTGCGCGCTCGAATGGATCGTCAGCGAATGTTCCGCCAACAGCTTCCCCAGAAACCGGCCCTTGAGGACCGCGTCGGCCACGATCACCTCGGTGTTGAAGACGTAACCCTTGGGCTCGAGGACGAAGCGGCCCTTGGTCTTGAAATTTTTGGAGACGGCACTGGTGATGAGGTAGTCCTTGAGGTCAATGTAGCTGCTGCACCGCTTGCACATCGAGGATTCGGCGCTGACGGGCACGTCAATTTCCGCGCCGCAATCAAAACAGGTGATCCGCCGCCGCTGGGGCGCGGCTTCGATTTTCTTGGGCGTGGGTCGTAGCGCTTCCTGGACGAGAAAATGCCCGCTGCATTGCTTGCAGTTTGTCGAGATGGCGGTGGGCGGTTCCGCCTGCGCGTGGCCGCAGTGCGGACAAGTCACGCGGATCTTGTCCTGCTTGCTCGCTGGCATTCCAACGGGGTCCGGCGAATCGGATCAGCGCGGCCGGGTCAGCGACCGGGCGGTTTCGGGGGTTCGGGGGAGCGGGGGGCTTCGCCGGGCCGCGGTTGCGCCGGCGTCGGCGAAACCTTGTTCGGGTTCACCTCGGTCTTGCCCACGAAAGTGACGCCTTCCTCCACGACCAGCTTGGTGGCGCGGATGTCGCCAAACAACTCGGCCTTGGCTTTGATCTCGATCTTTTCCTTGGCGTTGATGTTGCCGTTGATCTTGCCGCGCACGATCACGGACTGGGCGTTGATGTTGCCGGTGATGACGGCGCTGTCGCCGAGGTTGAGGATGCCGTCGGTCTGGATTTCGCCGTCCAATTTGCCGTCAAAGGTGAGTTCGCCGGCAAATTTGAGGTTGCCCTTGATCTCGACATCCGAGGCCAAAACATTTTTCGATGTGCTGGGTGTTGTGCTCATAAAGCGAGTTGTGGTTAATGTGCTCTGCTACTCCTGCGCCATAATTAGAGGACGCGCGTGGACAGGTCAAAAGTTTTGTGCGGCGAGTTATTCACATTGGCCGGCGAAGCGACCGCAGCCGTGAACCGGGGCGTTCGGCGAGTTCGGTTCATTGTCGTGGCCGGTCGCGCGGGAAACTCCGCCACCCGTGATTACTCCCTCGCGGTCTGCACCGGCAGTGCGGAGAGCGGGACGCGCGGATTGGTTTTGGCAAAGTATTCCGCCGACCAATCGTTGGTGAACAGCACGACCGGATTCTTGCCCAGGTCGTAGGCGAGCTTCGCGCCTGTGGGCAGCGAGAGGGCGTCAAGCTCGTCCTCCTTCAAGTCCGCCGGCAGCCAGCGGACCACCGTCCACGGCGCGGATTCCAATCGCGAGGCTGCGCCGTACTCGCTTTCGAGGCGGTATTGCACAACCTCGAATTGCAACGGGCCGACGGCGGCGAGCAACGGCGTCTTGATGGACGAGTTGCGGAGGTAAAGCGCCTGGATCACACCTTCCTGCAACAACTGATCCAGGCCCTGCCGGAATTGTTTGAACTTGGCCGTGTTCGGATTGTGCAGGTGCGCGAACGCTTCCGGCGTGAAGCGCGGGATTTCCTTGTAAGCGATCTTCGGATCAGTCGTGAGCGTGTCGCCGATGCCGAAGGCGTCGTGACCGACCAGGCCGATGACATCGCCGGGATACGCTTCGTTCACCGTCTCGCGTTCGTTGCCGAAAATCTTGTGCGAGCTGGAGAGGCGCACCTTCTTCTCACTGCGCGAATGATGCACCGTCATGTCGCGCTCGAATTTGCCGGAGCAGACGCGAACGAACGCGATGCGGTCGCGGTGCTTCGGGTCCATGTTCGCCTGAATCTTGAAAATGAACCCGGAGAATTCCGGGTGTTCCGGCGGAATGTAGCCGCCGACGTGAGGTGGCGGACCGGTCTCCGCATTGTTTTCGCCCGTGCGTTCACTCCGTCTCGTTACCTCGGCGGCTACCGCGGCGATGCGCCCCTTCGGTCCGGGCGCATGCTTGAGGAATCCATCCAGCAGCAACTGCACGCCAAAGTTGTTGCTGGCGCTGCCGAAGAACACCGGCGTGCTCTGACCCGCGAGCACGGCTTTGTCGTCCCACACTTCGCCGGCGGTCTCGAGCATTTGCAACTCTTCCACCGTCTTGGCGAACGTCGTCTCATCCAGTTGCCCACGCACCGCCGGATCGTTGATGTCGCCCACGCTTACCGGCGCCCGAAACTGACCGCCGACCGTGCGTTCAAACAAATGCATCTGGCTCGTCTGGCGGTCGAATACGCCGCGAAATTCAAACCCGTTGCCGATGGGCCAGTTCACCGGAAATGCGCCGATGCCCAGCACGCGCTCCAGTTCATCCACCAGCTCGAGCGGATCGCGCGTGGGCCGGTCGCACTTGTTCATGAACGTGAAGATGGGCACGCCGCGCTGGCGGCAGACCTCGAAGAGCTTCTTCGTCTGCGGCTCGATGCCTTTGCCCGCGTCAATCACCATCACCACCGAATCCACGGCGGTGAGCACGCGATAGGTGTCCTCGGAGAAATCCTTGTGACCGGGTGTGTCGAGCAGGTTGATGCGGTAGCCGTCGTAATCGAATTGCAGCACGGTGGAACTGATGGAGATGCCGCGCTTCTTCTCGAGTTCCATCCAGTCGGACGTGGTGGCGCGCTGGTTCTTGCGCGCGGTCACCGAGCCGGCGAGTTGAACCGCGCCGCCGTACAGCAGCAGCTTTTCCGTCAACGTGGTTTTCCCTGCGTCCGGATGCGAGATGATGGCGAACGTGCGCCGCTTCGCGATTTCTTTGGCAATGCTCACAATTGAGCGGCGGAGGATAGCAAAGGAGCGCGAGGGAACAAGCGGAGGTTTGGCCACGAATAATTCAAGCGCGCTGTGGTCGGAGACTCAGCCGCAGCCATGCCCGAATCGGAACGGAGCTTTGGGTTTCTCCCGCCGCCCGCCTTGAAGCGCGCACGCCGGGATTGTGCGGCGGCCCGGGGCGACGCGATTTGGGTGGCTGGCTTACGCGAGCATTGAGCCGGAAAGTTCGAGATGCAGCAAGCATGCGAGCAATGCCGAAGCGAACGGAGCGCGACTGTGCTGAAAGCCAGTCGCAGCAGCTACGACTGCATGGAATGGTTGGGAGGGGTAGCAGGATTCGACGTTCGGATGTGCTGCGGCTGGTCTGCGACACAGCCGCGCTCCGTCATAGTTTCAACACGCCATACTCATCCCGCAGCCGCGCGCTGCTCCAAGGCCAGGTTCGCGGGTCGAGAACCAAACCCGTCTTTGCTGGATTGCCCTCCAGGTATTTGCGCGTTTCGCATTCGTGTTCGTGGTCACGCACGTAAGTGTCCCAATAATCCGCCTGCCAAAATTTGCCGCGCCGGTTGAGCAACCGATTGGCCGTTTGCGCCGTGTATTTCTTCCAGCTTTCCAGAACCTCCGCCATCGGTGTGGACTTTACCTGGAACAACGCATGAACGTGATTTGGCATCACCACCCACGCGCGCAGGTCATAGCGTTCGCCGTGGAAGAATCGCACCGCCTCTTCGACCAAACTGGCTATATCCGGCTGACGCAAATGACATGCGCCGCGCCCTCGGTCGAGATACGCCTCCAGTTCCGCCCGCCGTTGCTGGTCGTCTTCAATTTTCAAGAGATGTTCCCATTCGCCGCGAAGCGACTCGGGAAACGAATCGGCCAATCGAAACGTGACGAACTGAGTCAGCCCCGGTTCATCGCGATGCGGCAAATAGCCACGCTCATTCCAGCCGCGAAATCCTTGCTTGAGATTCTCAATCTTCGGTGGCGATGACCAGCGACGTTTGCCCTCGACCAAATCACGCACGCCGGGATTGTGCGGCGGCCCGGGGCGACGCGATTTGGGTGACTGGCTCACGCGAGCATTGAGCCGGAAAGTTCGAGATACAGCAAGCCTGTGAGCGATGCCGAAGCGAACGGAGCGCGACTGTGCTGAAAGCCAGTCGCAGCAGCTACGACTGCATGGAATGGTTGGGAGGGGGAACATGACTTGACGGTCGGACGCGCTGCGGCTGGTCTGCGACACAGCCGCGCTCCCCCTCGAGGTCTCGTGATCCCCCGCCGCGTCCGGATGCGAGATGATGGCGAACGTGCGCCGCTTCGCGATTTCTTTGACTATGCGTACAATCGAGCCGCGGAAGATAACAAAAAGGCGGTCGGGAAAAAGCGGAGGTTTGGCCACAGATAAACTGAGATGAGCACAGATTCAGCAGCCCAAAAGAATTAAGGTCTCACTTGCGATGGCGATGTATCCGGGCGATTGACCCCACCAGCGATAACGCATCGTGTCCTTACCATGTTGCGCCGCCACCGCCGATGCAACAGCTGTTCAATCTTCCGTTGCTTTGGGGGAGCGAGTGCCGAAGTGCGCGCATCGAAGAAAGGACTTTGCGTATCGGGTTCGGGATCAAGCGAGCCTCCGAGTGCGAGATAGGTTTGCCAGAGCTTCTCACTTTCCAGCCAGCGTTGGGCCGGCGTGAGCCGATACCATTCGGCCCATTCACCGCCCACCAGTTCTTCCGGCTGAATCATGCGAATTCAATAACACTTTCAAGTCTGGCTGTAAACCGCTGTGCTTCCGTTGTCCGCGCTTCCATCAACGTGGTCTTGCCCGCGTCCGGATGCGAGATGATGGCGAACGTGCGTCGCTTCGCGATTCCTTTGGCAATGCTCACAACAGCCAGAAACAGAACAGAGGGTGGCTCGCAATACCTCATGTTGAACCCCCACGCGACCAGGTTATGATCCGTGATTTTTGCTGACGGGCTTTGTCCAATTGGATAGGAACATTCTATGCGAACTCCGGTTTGTCTGGCTGCTATCACCCTGGTGGTGATTGGATGTGCGGGGACTGGCTTCGCGGATGGCAAAGTGTTCGCGCGCCCCGAAGTCCGGGCCAGGGTGGAGATTCCAAGCCAACAGGCGCTGATTTACCATCGGGATGGATTGGAATGTCTGGTGATTGAGACGGCTTTTCTTGGGGAAGGTACCAATTTCGGCTGGGTCGTCCCATTACCCGGCGAACCCAAGGTCCTACCCGTCACGGAGAGTTTCTTCCCCGCGCTCCGCCAGGCCTTTCAATCGCGCTTGCTACACGACGTTCATCACTACTACCTCGGTATCCTGTTTGTGGTCGGATTGGCTTTTCTCGCCTGGCGGTCGTTCAAAGATGAAGTGACGTGGGTAAGCGATCTGCCGTTGTGTCTGCTGCTGACTGTGGGGGTCGGCATCCTGGCTAAGAGTGTGCCGTTGAGCGTGCTGGTATTCGCGTTCACACTTGGAGCCCGGATCTTCGTCCGCTCAACCGTCAGCTTCACCGTCGTGGTCTTGCTGGGGATGTTGCTGGCTATCTGGACCACGGCCGCCTTCAACCTGGGCAGCTTTGGGCTCGTGCAAACCCTGGGGGCCGACCTTGACTTGGCGGGAGCGCCACCCGCAGACGTGACGGTGCTCTCGGTTCAGCACGCCGGCGTGTTCGATGCCAGCACCATTCGCGGCACCGACCCGCGAGCAATCATGGAATGGCTGGAAGCCAACGGGTTCGCCGCGCCAGAATCGGTGGCGCCGGTGGTGCGGGACTATGTGGAACGCGGCTGGGTTTTCGTCGCCAGCAAAGCAGGGCGGGCGAATGCGGCCAGTGCGGTGACGGCACTACATCCCCTGTCCTTTACGTTCGCCACGCCCAAGCCGGTTTACCCTCTGAAACTGACGGGCGTGGACAACGGCAATTGCACCGTGGACCTGTACGTTTTTGGCGACCGACGCGCAACCGCGCCGCACTTTCGAACCGTGCGCTGCGATCGCGTGGCGAACAACCTGCCCGACGAACCGGGCAAGCGCTGGCGATCCTGGCTGCGGATTCCCAGTCCCGAGGTTTTGAACTGCGTCGGGGTCGCCACCGTTGGCACCAAGTTGTCCGCGACACTGACGCCACAGCAGATGCAGGCTGACGTCGAGATAGATTGGCGCAGATTCTCCACCAAGGCCGCCACGGTTTACAGCCGGGCGGGGGCGGCGATCTTTGCGCTCAACATTGGCGTGCCACTGGCCGTGCTTGGCTGGTTGCTTATCGGCGCGAGTCGGGGCGGCTGGGGCGTGGATGAGAATTCCATCGCGCGCTGGCGGCGGCTGGCGATCCTTGTCGCCTTGATGGTTGGCTTCGGCGTTTTTTGGCTGTTGCCAAAAGTGGAGATTATTGCTTCCTCGCCGATGACTGTCCTCTGAACCTCAATCCCAACCAGCGTGCGTCACGGTAACGAGAAATAATCCGCCACCTGAAAATCCGCATACTCCTGCGGCCCTTTCAAAACTCCCGCCGGCTGAGGGCAGCCGGCCTACAAGTTTGGTGTTGTAGGCCGAGACCCGTAGGCCGCGTGCCCCACGCGGCGGGGTGTCAACTCAAAATCCCCTGCACCACCTGGCCGCGAACGTCGGTCAACCGATAATGGCGGCCTTGAAACAGGAACGTCAGCCGCTCGTGATCGAAGCCGAGCAGATGCAGGAGCGTGGCGTTGAAATCGTGGACGTGGACTTTGTCCTTGATGGCTTCGTAGCCGAAATCGTCCGTCTCGCCGTAGCTCAAGCCGCGCTTGACGCCCGCGCCCGCCATCCAGACCGTGAAGCCGCTCGGGCTGTGGTCGCGCCCGGCGAAGGGGTTGTCCTTGCCGGAGCGGTTCTCCTTCATCGGGGTGCGACCAAATTCGCCCCCGCAGATCAACAGCGTGTCGTCCAACATGCCGCGTTGTTTCAGATCGGCCAGCAACGCGCCGACGGCCTGGTCCATGGCAATGAGCTTGCGTTGGAAGCCGCCCGTGAGGGAGTTCGTTTCGTTGTCGCCGTGCGCGTCCCAGCCCCAATCGTAAAGCTGGATGAACCGCACGCCGCGTTCGGAGAGGCGTCGGGCCAGCAGACAATTGTTGGCGAAACTGTTCTTGCCCGGGTCCGTGCCATAACGCTCGTGCACCGCCGCCGGCTCGCGGGAAAGGTCGGTCGCCTCGGGCACGCTCATTTGCATCCGGAAGGCCAGTTCATACTGGCTGATGCGCGTGACGGTTTCGGGATCGCCAAACTCCCGGGCGGTCTTCGCGTTGAGTTCGTTGATGGCGTCAATGCTGGCGCGTCGTTCCGCGCGGGTGATGCCCTCGGGATCGCGCGCGAAGAGAATCGGCTCGCCATGATCCTGGCATTGCACGCCTTGATAGATGCCGGGCAGAAAGCCGCTGGACCAAATCGTCTTGCCCGCATCCGGGTTCTTGCCGCCACTGGTCAGGACGATGAAGCCGGGCAAATCCTGATTGATGGTGCCCAGCCCGTAATAGACCCACGAACCAACGCATGGCCGGCCCTTGAGTTGGCTGCCGGTCTGCAACATCAATTGCGCGGGTGCGTGATTGAACTGCTCGGTCCACATGCTCTTGATGAGGCACAACTCGTCAATCATTCCGCCCAGGTTCGGGAGGTGTTCGGACACCCACGCGCCGGACTGGCCTTGCTGCACAAATTTATGCTGGGGCCCGAGCATGTTCGGCACGCCCTTGAGGAAGGCGAAGCGTTTGCCCTTGAGAAACGACTCCGGACACGGCTTGCCGTCCAGCTTTGCCAGCTCGGGTTTGTAGTCGTAGGTTTCCAGATGCGACGGCGCGCCCGCGAGGTGGATGTAGATGACCCGTTTGGCCTTCGGCGGAAAATGCGGGAGCAACCCGGTCGTGGGGTCGGATTCGTCAGCCAGCGCGCGCCCGAGCAAACCCTGGAAGGCGATGCCGCCGAGACACGCCATGCCCGCCTTGAGGAAGTAACGCCGCGTCTGATGTTCGATCGCCGCGCGCCGATGGATTTCATGAGGATTCATGGCGTCAATTCTTGTTGAGCACTTCGTCGAGATTCAGAATGGCGTTGGCCACAAGCGCCAGATTCCCGTTCGAGCGTTGGTACAATTTTTCCAGAACGGCGATTTCGTCCGGTTGCGGCGGGCGCAAAGTCGCGAGCAGCATCCCGCGCTGAAGTTGCGCCGGCAAATCCGCCCCACCTTCCGCCGTCATGCGTCTGGCCAGACCCTGCGCCGCTTCGAAGAAAACGGGACTGTTCAGGGCGTCGAGCGATTGCAACGGCGTGTTGGAGCGGATGCGCCGCACGGTGCAAAACTCGCGATTCGGCGCGTCGAACGTCACGAAGCTTGGATACGTGGCGCTGCGCCGGATGAAAGTGTAAATCGCGCGGCGATACCCGTTCGCGTTGGTGGCGGTGATCCAGTCGTGGCCGTCATACGGCGTCTGCCACATGCCGGGCGGCTGGTACGGCATCACCGGCGGACCAAACATTTTCCGGCTCAACGTGCCGGACACCACGAGCGCCTGGTCGCGCAGTTCCTCGCTGGTGAGGCGGAAACGCGGCCCGCGCGCCAGCAGCCGGTTCGCCGGATCGCGTTCGATCTGCGCCGCCGTGGCTTTCGCGGATTGCCGATAGACGCGGCTCAAAACGATTTCGCGCAGGAGCGCTTTCTGACTCCACTTCAGCGTCGTCTGAAAACGCACCGCGAGTTCGTCGAGCAATTCCTGGTACACGGGTTTGTCGCCTTGCGATCCGAAATCTTCGAGCGTTTCGACCAGCCCGAGGCCGAAGAGTTCCTCCCACACGCGATTCACCTGGACGCGCGCCGTCAGCGGATTCTCGCCATTCGTCAGCCATTCCGCCAGGCCGAGGCGGTTGCGCGGATAATCATCGTGCCACGCGTTCAGAATCTTCGGGGTGATCGGCGCCACCGGCTCATCCTTGTCCAGCCAATTGCCGCGATGAAACACGCGGGTCGTCCGCGCCTTCGTCCCGGTCAATTCAACCATGATCGGCAGTTTGCACGAGGGCAGGGCGGCCAGCGCCGCGCGGTTTTCGTCCAGGCTGGAGTAAAGCGCGGTCAGGTTGGTGTTCAAGTTTTGGAAGCACTGGCGTTCCGCGCTTTCGCGTTCGTCGGCGGACCAGGTCGCCGTATCCTTGTCCAGAATCTTGCGCACCTTCTCCGGCAATGCGGCGAAACGCTCCGTTGCGGGGGCATGGCTCGTCGCCAGTTGAAACGAACCCAGAACATGTTTGGGCCACTTTGCGTTTTCACATTCCAAGGTCACGCGCAGTTTGGCGCCGGACGCGACTTCGATGGGGGCGGCCAGCACAAAGGTCGCCGTCTGCGGTTCGCCAACTCCGCCAAGAATGGCCCAGCCGCCCTCGCTCCCGACCTTGCCGTCGCGTCCCCGCTGGAGCGTCGCCGCCGCCGGCCACTCGGGTTGCGCGAACGTGGCGCGAGCATTGGTGAATTCCAACTGCGTGCCGGTTGCGCTTCCGGCCGGAAAGAGTGTGGCGCGAAGCCGGGTGAGCACAAAATTACCGTTGTCCGCGCCCCCGGGTCCTTTTTGCGGCAGCGTCTCGTCCGGCACGGCCGTCAGCGTGATGGCCTGATAGTTTCCCGGGGCGGGCGCTCCTTCCACGGTGATGGTGGTGTTGGTCGGAGTCGCGCCGGTCAATAGAATCCGTCCCTCCGGCTGCACCGCATATTTGCCCTCGGTGCTGGCCACGTTCAGATCGTGCAACGGGATCGAATCCGCCGGTTGGCGCATTGCCCGCAGCCAGGCCGCGAACGTCTGGCGATTTTCGACGCGCTGAAGCTCTCCGTCCAGTTGACGCTCGGTGGCGGCGATTTTTTGTTCCAGCAAAGTGGCTGGTGCGACATCCGCGCGCGCGTAGAAGCGGCGTGTGGGCGCTTCGTCATCGCGATCCGCGTCCGCGGTGTTGTCGAAGAATGCGAGCAATTGATAATACTCGCGATGGACGAACGGATCGTAGGGATGCCCGTGGCATTGAACGCATCCAATCGTCGTGCCTTGGATCGCGTCGAAGGTCGTGTTCAACCGGTCAATCACCGCGTAGGTCCGAAATTCCTCGTCATCGGTGCCGCCCTCGTCATTGGACGGGGTGTTGCGATGGAAAGCGGTGGCGATGATTTGGTCCGGAGTCGGGTCCGGCAGCAGATCGCCGGCGAGTTGTTCGATGAGAAATTGATCGTACGGCTTGTCGCTGTTGTAGGCGTCTATCACCCAGTCGCGATACCGCCAGACGTCGCGAAAGCCATCCTTCTCGTAGCCTTTGCTGTCGGCATACCGGGCCACATCCAGCCAGACCGACGCCCAGCGTTCGCCGTAGGCCGGCGATGCCAGCAGTTGATCAATCCAGCGTTCGTAGGCGTCCGGCGCGCGGTCTTTGGCAAACGCCGCCACGGCTTCCGGCGATGGCGGCAGCCCGGTCAGGTCAAACGCGCTGCGCCGGGCCAGCGTCCAGCGATCCGCCTCGGGTGAGAGCGACAGGTGCTCCTTGGCCAGCCGCCGTTGCACGATGTCATCAATGCTTTGTCCAGTGCCTTGAGGGGGCACGTAAGCCCAATGTTCCTCCCAGCGCGCGCCGCTGCTGATCCATTGTTTCAACAACTCGATCTGCTCGGGCTTGAGCGGATCCGCCTTCTTCGGCATCCGATCATCCTCGTTGGTGGTGGTCAACCGGGCGATCATTTCGCTGGCCTCCGGTTTCCCGGGAACGATGGCCGGCAGTCCGGACTTGCCGCCATGAAGGGCAGCGTCGCGGAAGAGCAGGTCCAGGTCGCCCGCTTCCTTCACGCCACCGTGACACTTGATGCAATGCTCGTTGAGGAGCGGACGAATCTGCTCATTGAAACTGATGGCGCTTGCGGCCTGGGCGCGCGGAACAAAACCCCCGCTGACGATCAGGGTGATCGCCCACGCAAGGGCAAACGGCCGGTTTTGGTCTCGGCCCGGACGGGTCCAAAAATTACGTGCGCTTCGCATCGTGGCGGATGCTCCAGATTATCAGACCCCGGTCCCGGCGCAATGACACAAAGGGAGAGATTCAGGTCACGACTCGATAGATTGGACGCTGGCTCGCTGCGGCTCGCCGAGGAGTCGTTGCCCGGAACTTTCAGGACGCACGCATATTCCGGTGGCGGTGACCGCTGCTTCAAATCGCGATCTTGCAGTGGCGCCGGGATTTGTCATTGTGACATCCATGATCCAGCGACACCATCGGTTCGTCGGCGCCGCCGTCGTATTGCTCACGGCCCTCAGCCCTGCCGCCGCCGAACGATTGCCCGGCACGAACCTCCTCGTCTTTCACAACCAGAAAGGCGAGGTCCGGCCCGTCACCACCCGGACTGAATGGGAATTGCGCCGCGCGGAGATTCTGCGCGGCTTCGCGAGCGTGGCGGGCGAGTTGCCCGGCCCGAAGGACAAGCGGTGCGCGCTCGACATGCAGGTCTCGGAAACGAAGGATTGCGGCAGCTACGAACGGCTGCTGCTCACCTACCAATCCGAGCCTGGCTCGCGCGTTCCCGCCTACCTGTGCCGGCCCAAGACCTTGCCTCCGGGACAGAAGACCTTTCCCGCCGTCCTCTGCCTTCATCCGACGGACATGGAATACGGCCAGCGCGTGGTGGTGGAAAAGCTGCGTGATTACTACCGTGCTTATGCCCATGACCTGGCCGAGCGTGGTTTCGTGACGCTCGCCCCGGCTTATCCACTCATGGCAAATTACCAGCCCGACCTCCAGCAGCTCGGTTGGTCCAGTGGAACGCTCAAGGCCGTATGGGACAACCAACGCGCGCTCGACCTGCTTGATGAACTGCCGTTTGTGAAACACCACCGATACGGCGTCATCGGTCATTCCCTCGGTGGGCACAACGCGATTTTCACCGCCGTCCAGGATCCCCGCCTCACCGTCGTGGTTTCGAGTTGCGGCTTCGATTCCTTCCTCGATTACTACGGCGGCGACCCCAAGAATTGGGAGCCGGGACGCGGCTGGTGTCAGACCCGTTATCTGCCCAAGCTGGCCAACTATCACGGACGTCTGACGGACATCCCGTTCGATTTCCCGGAACTCCTCGGCGCCCTCGCGCCACGCACCGTCTTCATCAGCGCGCCGCTCGAGGATTCCAACTTCCGCGCGGCGAGCGTGGACCGCGCGGTGCAGGCCGCGTCCGCCGTCTTCAAACTCTACGGCGTGGAAACGAACTTGCAGGTCATCCACCCGCCCGGCGGGCACGATTTCCCGGCCGCCGCGCGCGAGCAGGCGTATCGGCTGCTGGCCGAGAAACTGCGCTGAAGCTGGACCTCGGAGCGACGGCGGGTAGTTTTTTTCGCCGGGAGGACGATCGGCAGAGACCTCTGAAAGAAAATCAGAGCGATGCAATTTACCAGGATCGGCTTGCGGCGAATTCACCGTCAGGCCGGCGTCGCACCGGCTTTCATCGTTTCTCCGATGGTGCATCAAACTGGGGATGTGAAACCTGGCTTGCGGCCAGCTCAAGAACGTGTCGCGCAAGCGAGGCATTCCAAGCTTTGAGATAAACGCGATAAACGCCACGAAACCGAGTTGCTCGGGGAGCGGTGCGTACGACAGTATGGAAATGCGATGAGCACAAAACTGAAAGTTGGAGCCGCCGTCGTCGTGCTGCTTGGATTGGCCGTCGCCTTCCTGCTCCAGCAACGGAAGATTACCCGCTTAATGACCGAGAACGCCGACCTGCGGAGCCAACTTGGTCAACTGGCATCGTTGTCGGCGGCGAATGAGAGCCTGGCCCGGCAATTGGAGGCGGCTCGGGCGGCGCGGACCAACCAGGATGAGTTGTTGCGGTTGCGGGCGCAGGGGGCGCGGCTCCGGCAGCTTGAACAGGAGAATGTCCAACTGAAGTCTGAGCGTCAGCAGTTGGCCACTCAATTGCGACAATCACAGGCAACGGCGGCTTCCGCTGGACCAGAACCGGCAACCGCCGTGGCGGAAAAGGCAAGAACCTCCGACGTCAATCCTGATCCAAGCACGGCCGACCTGGGTGCGCTGGAACTTCAGCGCGGGGTCACGGTCCATTTCGACCTGGGCGGGGGAACGAATTGCTCCGTGACGCCCACCGTCCTGGCTGACGGGAATAACCTGATGGAAATAAAACTGGGTGTGACCAGCGCCGATGGGACGTTCTCCGAACTGGGGACCTCGCGACTCACAGCCTTGCCGGGCCAACAATGTGCCATTTCGGTTGGTCCCCGAACGATTACCCTGGCAGTCACGGTAAAACCGTAATGACCATGCCACGGGTTAACTTCTTCCTCGAATCAACTGACGTAACGGCGGCTCGTTCCAGCAGTTCTCGTTCTGTGAGAATTTCGCCCGCGCCGAGCGGACGGAAAGGAATGATCCAGAACGCACGCAACTAACCTGGACATTTCACACTCGTATCGCCGGGTTGGGGAACCCGGCCTTCGGGACTGGGCAAACAAGGCTTGTAGGCCGCGTGCCCCGCGCGGCGAGATGTGAACATTCCAAGCTGCGTGTGAAGTATGCAGACAAAAATCGGGAACGAACCTCGAAGCCGATGTGGTTCAGATGCGACTGCCCTGGGATTTCACTGACGCAAGACCCACCGGATTCCGCCGAGCACATGGCGCTGAAAATTGGGGTCGCTGTAGCAGGAAATCTTGTGGCCGAGGGCGGTGTAAAATTCCCGGCCCCCATCAAATTCCTGACACCAACTCAGCGGGAAGAGTTCACCGAAAACCTGGCCGGGATAGACTGCTTTGTCCTTGTCCTTGAGGTTGGTGAGTTCGCCGGCCAGCAGGACGTGCATGCGCGGATTCAGATGGTCGAGATAATAGAATTCATCCTCCCATTGCCAGGTCGCGCCGAGATGCGCGGTCGCCGGGTGAGTGCGATCGAGCACTTCGAGGGTGAACGGTTGCAGTGGCGGGTGGCGCTTGAATTTGCCTCCCAGCACCGCCCAGTAGTAAGGCCATTGCCGTTCGCTGCCGGAAGCCGAGTGAATCCCCACGAACCCGCCGCCGCCCTGGATGAACTGTTTGAAGGCCGCGCGCTGCGTGTCATTCTCGAAGGCCTCGTTGTTGGAGTTGCTGAAGATCAGGGCGCGATATTTTTTCAGATGCTCCGGAGTGAATACCGCCGGATCCGCGGAGACATCCACGGTGAATCCGTTGGTGGCGGCGAGTTGCCGGATCATTGCCACGCTCGCGGCGATGTTGTCGTGAACGTAACCCGTGCCGTGGGTGACATGATTGCGGGTATAGACCAGCACGCGTGGTTCTTCGGCGTGTGTCGTGCCGCCGCACCAGCAGACGAGGAAAACGACAACACATAGGGATCGCAGAAGTTTTCTGGCCAGACGGTGGCGCAACGGGTTCATGGGTCAAATCGTAGCGGATTCAGCCGGCCAGGGAAAGCCCCGTCGAGCCGCTTGCGATGGCGGCGCATGACACTCCCCCGGAGCGCCGGTCTCCGACCCGGCACGGACGAGATCATCACCTTCGATAGCGAAGCATCGCCCCAAAGCAAACTTGCGAATCTGCTTGTCCGCCGCCAGGGCCGGTACGATCCTCACCGCCAATAACAATTTCTCAAAAAGAATTGAGATTAACTTCAACCCAGATCGAATTGGTGAACGAGAAATGCTCTCGCGCAATCTCGGAGGGCGAGGCGACGGCCGCCCTCCCGGATGGTGGATCGGGCACTGGTCCGCGACGCCGGCGATGGGCGGCTACTGGAATGCCTGGTGACGCAACCATGGCAACTCCCGTTCGCATGAACTTGTTTTCGCTCCGCGTCGCCAGCCTCACCGTCGCGCTGCTGGTCGTGGCGCGCATTGCCTTCGCCGAGGCCGGGCCGGAACGAGCGGCCCTCACCGTCGAGAGCGCGACGCTGCGGTTGACGATCGGGACCAACGCGCACGCCCTCGAATTCACCGACAAATCCTCCGGCGTCAATTATTGCCGCCAGCATCCGGGTGCGGCCTTCGCCCGGGTGAAACGAGCCGGGAAGTTTTACGAGGCTACCATGGCGAAGCTGTCCAACGGACAACTGACGCTCGCCTTTGTGGGCACGGACGTCACCGCCACGCTCCGGCTTGCTGCCGCTAATCACAGCGTCACGGTCGAGGTGCTATCGGTCGCCGGCGACGGCGTAGAGGAATTCGTGTTTGCCGATGTCCCGCTCACGTTGACCGGCGCCGAGGAGGAGCCGTTCGCCGGTTGCGCGCTGGCGTTGAATCTCCAGACGAACGTGCGCGAATTGCCGCGAGCGGCCAGCCGGCTGACGGCGATTTGCTACCCGCGCTTCGGATTCGCCGGCGCACGGGTCGCCTTGCTCGGCAGCCCGCAAAAGGATTTGCGTCAGGCAATGCAGGAAGTGGTCACGGCCGCGCCGGAGCTGCCACATTCACCCATCGGCGGGCCGTGGGCGCTCGATGCGGAAATCAACCAGGGCTCGTATTTATTCAACTTTCATGATCTTTCCGTGGAGCAGGCCGACGAGTGGATCCAACTCGCACACAACCTGGGACTGAACCAGATTGATTTCCATGGCGGCACTTCGTTTCGATTCGGGGATTGCGAGCCGAACCCGAAGACCTACCCGCAAGGCCGCGCGAGCCTCAAGGCGGTGGTGGACAAACTCCACGCCGCCGGACTCAAGGCCGGGTTGCACACGTATGCGTTTTTCCTGGACAAAAAATGCCCGTGGGTGACGCCGGTGCCGGATGCGCGTCTGGCCAAGGATGCCACCTTCACGCTGGCCGAACCGCTCGAGGCGCAAACCAACCGGGTCTCCATCCACGTCACCGAATCAACGACCAACATGTCGGCCGTCACCGGCTTCTTTGTGCGCAACAGTGCGACGTTGCAGGTGGATGACGAACTCATCGTTTACACGGGCGCCCGCCAGACGGCGCCCTATGGTTTCACCAACTGCCAGCGGGGCGCATGGGGCACGCGCGTGGCGGCGCACGCACCGGGCGCCAAGGTTCATCACTTGAAAGAGTGTTTTGGGCTGTTCGTGCCGGACGGCGACTCAACGCTGCTGGCCGACGTCGCGGCAGCCACGGCCCGCACGTTCAATGAGTGCGGTTTTGACATGATCTACCTGGACGCGTTGGACGGCGAAGACATTCTCGGGGGCGGGGAGAACGCGTGGCATTACGGGTCGAAATTTGTGTTCGAACTCTGGCAACGCCTCGATCATCCGGCCCTGATGGAAATGAGCACGTTTCACCATCACCTGTGGTACGTGCGCTCGCGGATGGGCGCCTGGGACCATCCCACGCGCAGCCACAAACGGTTCATTGACATCCATTGCGCCGCGAACGCGGACGGCGCGCGGATGTTCCTGCCCATGCACCTCGGCTGGTGGGCGGCCAAGACCTGGACCGGACCGCAAGGCGAGCCGACGTTTGCGGATGACTTTGAATACCTGTGCGGCAAGGCAATCGGCCACAACGTCGGCTTTTCGCTCATGGGCGTGGACCCGGCGAAGTTCGCGAAGAATCCGGCGTTGCAGCGGCTGGGCCACATCACGCAACAATACGAGGCGCTGCGACACGCGAATTATTTTCCCGAGCCGGTGAAAGCACGGCTGCGCGTGCCCGGCGACGAATTCACGCTGACGCCGTCCGCTGATGGAAAATGGCAGCTCCGGCCGGCGCAATACGTCCGGCACAAAGTCACGAGTCGCGACGATTGGACCGCCACCTGGACGGTGACCAATGCGTTCGCAACGCAACCAGTGCGGCTGCGGATGGAAGTCTTGTTGTCGGCGGAGCCTTACGACACCACCAATGCCATCACACTGTCGCCGGTTGCTGACGCGACGGCCCTACCCGACCGCACTCATGCCGAGGGAGTGTCGGCAACACTGGCATCGGCCACCGAATTGCCGCCAACGGGCGCAACGAGCGGAGTGCTCACGGCCACCAATTCCCGGAGCACGCGCGCCGGGACTTGGGCAAAGCTGGGCCGACGATTTACGACGCCCTTGAATCTCGGCGGGGAACGTTCGCTGGGCGTGTGGGTTCATGGCGACGGGCAGGGCGAGGTGTTGAACTTTCAGTTGCGTTGTCCGGCGCACGTGGTTGCCGGCACCGGCGAGCACTACGTGGTGGTTGACTTCACGGGGTGGCGCTACTTCGAGTTGATCGAACCCGAAGGCGAGCGTTACGCGAATTACTCCTGGCCCTACGGCGGTCCCTACGATATCTACCGTGAAAACGTGGACTATCGCCAGATCGCGGAATTCAATCTCTGGATCAACAACCTGCCCGCCCGCGGCACGACGAGGTGTTACCTCAGCCCCGTGCGCGTCACGCCGCTCGTGAAGGCAAGAATCCGCAACCCCCGCCTGATCGTCGGCGACCGCGCACTCACGCTGCCGGTGGAAATGGAAAGCGGCAGCTACCTGGAGTTCGGTTTGCCGGAAGGTTGCAAAGTGTTCGGCCCGGACGGGAGTTTCCGGCAGGATGTGAAAATTGACGGCGAAGTTCCGTTGCTGGCCGCGGGCGCCAACCAACTGCGCTTCGACTGCGACGACACGCCGGGCGTGAATCCGCGCGTGCGGGTCACCACCGCCACGTTCGGCTCGCCGTTCGGTCCATGATCGGCCAACGCAAATGTAGCCCGCCCAAGACCGGCCTCAAGCATCTGTCGTGACGACTTCATTCCTCCAACCCCGAACCGGGAAGTGGCTTCGCCGGTCGCTCTGGTTTTTTCATGCGTGCGGTGTGTTGTGCCTGATCCTGTTCGCGACGGCTTGTCAGCCGACCCCAACCTCCGCCTCCCGCCCACCGGCGCATCTGGTGGGCACGCTCTGGTGGATGTCGCCCGCCGATCTCAATCGGCCCATCACCGCGTGGCAGACGGAACTGGATCAACTGCAAGCCCTGGGCATTCGCCTGCTGGTGCTGAACGGACCGTATGTGGGCGAAGACCCGTTGCCCGGGACGCCCGATCCGATGGAGGCGTTGTTGACCGAGACGGATCGTCGCGGGCTGTCCATTTACCTCGATACGCTGGCCGCCCCGAACTGGTGGACGCTGGCTGATCCCGCGCCGGAAATTGCCCGCGCCCGGGCCCGGATTGAAATGCTGACCCGTCGCTATGGGCGTCATCCTTCCTTCACCGGCTGGTATCTGCCCTATGAATTATACGTGATGTGGGATGCCCAGGCGACGTTGATCGCCACCTTGTATCGCGAAGTCGCGGCTGCGTGCAAGCAGGTCGCGCCGGATAAACGTGTGCTGATCTCGCCGTTCTTTCTGCTGGATCAAACCGGACAGCTCGGCAGCTTTCGCTGGGCGTCACCCGCCGAGTACCTGGAATTCTGGACGCGATTACTTCAGCCGACCCGGATAGACATTGTGGCGCTGCAAGACAGCGGCGAACATCTGTCCTGTTTCACCCTCGATCAACGCCGCCCGTTTTTCGCCGCCATGCAGGCGGCCTGTGCCACCACGCACAAGCAATTTTGGATCAACCTCGAAATGGGAGAATTGGCGGTCGCGAGCCTTTCGGATTACACCAACCGTTTCGGTTACAAAACCCATGTCAACGACCCGCGGACCGAGGCCGCGTGGCGAGCTGTTGCCCCCAAAAAGTTTCGTCAAAAGCTGAAGCTGGCCGGTGAATACACGGACACCGCCATTTCCTGGGGCTACCAACAATTCATCCGCCCATCGCTCAGCCCCGAGGCGGCGCAGTTGCACGAATCCTATCGCTCGATGCTGCCCGGGCTGCGTTCGGGTGGAAACTCGATCCCGGCGCGGTAAGTCTCGTAGTGCGGCTTCGTGCCGGTGGGCGAGGGTACTCACGAGCCGCATCTGGGAACGCCGTCGTCTCGACGGCACGTTGCCTGGCCGTTTCCGCCAAGCCGGCGGACGCCGGCGCTCCCGGCAGGGACGCGTTCCATTCTCCACCCGCTGAATCCGAAATCCGAATCCCCGAAACCCGAAAGAAGCCCGAATTCCGAACTCCGAAACAATTCACGCGAGCGAAAGCAGAAGCGCGACGATGTCCCGGCTACCGGCAATTTTTCGGACTTCGGCCCTCGGACTTCGGATTTCTTTCGGCCCTCGGATTTCGGTCTTCGGAATTCACGCTCACCCACGCTCCTCCGACCGCTGCCGCTGCCGGCAACTTGAAACTTCGAACTTGAAACTTGAAACTCTTTTTCCGGTGGGTCGAGCGTCCGCGCGAGCCGGAACAACTCCCTCATCAGAATCATGGGGTCAGAATGATGAAGCTCGAAGCGATTGGAGAATTTCCCTTTCCCCGGTCGCCGACGTGAGGAGGCGGAAGTCCGTGAAGGCGACAAAACCTTCTGCCTCGTTACCTTGGCGGCTACGCCTGATGAAACCACTTCCATGCTGCTGCCTCCATCCTTCTGACAATCGTTGCGGCGGGACGGCGGCACTTTGGAGTGCGCTGCCTTGGCATCGCTTTTGGCAGGCGACTGGTCGCCGTCAAACCACTCGTGCGCTTCGCTTACCGCGAGCCGCTGAACGCGGCTCTGCCTGGCCGGCAAGCCGGCCAAGCGGCCAAAGCGGTGACTTGTCCTTTGCATTACCCATAGATTGTTCTATTTTAATGTTGTACAT
>CAZLOH010000043.1:0-47977 GCA_964561105.1 uncultured Bifidobacterium sp.
GCAGCGTCCAGGGCTGTGCGGCAGGCGCGGGTGGCCGACCTGCTATCGAGCCGGCTTGAGGCGAGCCAATCCCTTACACACCGTTTGGCGGGACACCGATGCTTCCATGCCTATTGGAGGATCGCGGCTGCTGTCAAATGCCCTCGCCGTCTGGCAAAATCGAGAGGTGTTTCGCCTCGGATGCTCCTCGCCCGTTTGTCTGCCCCGCGCTCAAGCAAAAGTGTGGAAATAATCGATGCTGGAGCGACGTTTGTCCCAGTCCTGTCTCGGTCGCACAGTGCCGCTTCCACCTCGGTATCGATGGCGGCGTGGAGAGGAGTGAGACCATTGGCACCGGTTCCATTCATTTGGGCACCTTTGTCCAAGAGGTGGGATACGACCTGTTTGTCGAGTGTCTCAATTGCAATTTCGAGTGGGGCAAGTCCATTCCGGTTTCGCACGTTGACGCCAATAAACCCTCCGTCGAGCAACCCATCCACAACATCGACCCTCTTCATGAAGACGGCTTGACCGAGGATCTCCGGAAGATCGTCGGGCGTGACGATTCCGTCGCTGAGGGCAGCCCTGAGCTGCAGCAGCGAAAATCCCTGAACGAGGCATCTGATTTGGTCGAGGAGCAACATGAGTTCACCAAGGAAGATTTGTCACAGTCACCCTGATTCCAGGGAACATCTGCATAAACTCCGCAATGACGCCTTCGCAGTGCTCGCACGCCGGTCGCTCGGTGTGGATTCGGATAGTGCCGTTGGGATTCCCGCCTTTGATGACTGTTGCTACCAAATCTTCGAGGATGAGCTTCTCTGTATCGAAGGGGCGGGCACTCGAAAACTGCGGATTACTTACTGGAGCAACCGACCCGCCTCTGGGCGATTCACCACTCACAGCCCACCTGTCACCTCTCATTCCGCCAATTTCATATTCGGCGAAAGCGATATTCTTCTTCCCGCTGATCGTGTTAGCTGCGCGGAGGCTTTCAACCGTTGCCCCTCGAGCAACAACATTTCGGAAAACCAACGGTGCTCCTGCTGTTGCTGCTTCAATGAACGCTAAATCCCAATCTCCGTTCTCCGCATAATCAATTGCTCGTTTTAGACTCGCAGCAGAGGTAAGGGCAATTCCACCCGCTCCGACAGGAGTGGTCCAAAACGCAAAGGGAACGTTTGCCAGCGCGACCCCTCCCACAAACCCAATGCCACCCTGTAGCGCGGCTTGCCCTAGAACATTCCAACCCAAACGGTTTCCGTTGTGGAGGAATTGGAAATAGGCTCCGCGTGCCGCGCCTAGCCCTGCTCCGTAAAGTCCCGTGCGAATCGCTTTGGCTGACAAAAATGAAGTAACGTTGAAGTCAATATTCCCACTCGGATCAATGCGGTTCACCGGGTTCCCATGCGCATAGAGGTATTTGCACACACCCGATGCAAAATCGTAGTCGCAACCGCGACTTTCCCGGCGTGGTTCAAGGGTTTGATCGAGGTCGGCAGACGTGGAAGCGGACGAAAAAACCGAGGAACGCCCGACGCGAGTTTCTGGCCGTGCAAGCACCCACGCGGGCGTGCTCATCGGGCCGGCGATGAGCAGGCACAGCAGCAGACTCAGGATGCGAAAGGGCACCGACACGATGGCGGCGAGTGTAGCCGTTCAGCGGCGCAGAGGGAAGCAGCTATGATCGGGAAAGGGCACCGTGCGGTGAAGCGGCCAATCCGAAATTCTCCAACGCTGAAGGTAAGGGAATGGAGGCAAAGGAATGAAGGCGGCGGGATTCGTTTCCCAATTCCCTTGCCGATTATTCCGTTGCCGCTTTCCGCCCGGGCTGTGCTGCCCGTCCGGAAAGGCTTGGAGCCAATGAGCGATTCGGACGGAGCGCCGTGCAGAGTGGCAGGCTGGGCGTCCCGGTCCCCGCAGCGAAGACGCAGCGTCCAGGGCTGTGCGGCAGGCGCGGGTGGCCGACCAACTGTCCGCGCGGCCTGAGCGCGGCACTTCCCCTTACACCTTTTGGCGGGACACCGGCTTAGTCAGCGATTCCTTCGTCAATCACCGTCACGCCACTTTGCTCGAAGAACCGTTTGAGAGCGCCATGAATCGAATTGGCGAGCTCGTAGTCAATTGGGCCTGCGACTTTGACCCAATGCGGAAGCGTTTCCAGCGGTGCGGACTGTTGCAGAGCCGCAGTTCCATCGCCGTCGAACAACCAGACTGACCCCAACGAGGCACCGCCGGGCTTACTGTAGTTGAACTCCAGAACAAGAGTGCAAGTGCGGGCTTCGCTCATGGGACTGCCTTCAGAAGTTCGGCTGCGTGAATGACCCCCGGCCCTGCCTCCGGGAAGAAGGTCGTGACCTTTCCACCATGCACCACAAGCTTGGCGGTGATTCCATTCGCCAGTGTGACAGATTGAGCTGCCGGGCCACCGACGACGTATTTCCCAGAAGCTTCTTTCAAGAGGTTCAACATCTCGCCCGGCGAGATGTTTGACGGCCAGAACGTCGTGATGTCGCTCTTGCTGCCGTTCCAGAACGCAGTCAAGTGACGTTCAAGCAAGTGCTGAAAGCCCTTCTTCGCCGTGCCCTGCTCAAGCTCGATAATGGCACCGTTCGCCGAACGCATGACCAGCTTTCCACCGGTTGAAGCGAACCATTGAGAGAAGCCATTGACAACACGCTGCACGCCGCCTTGTGCGAAAGCCTTTCCGACAATCCGCCCGCCTACTCTCGTGACCATCTGGACGGGCAGCTTGACGACGTTGGCAAGAACAGCCCCTGGGATAAATGCGAGCAGGTCTGAAGTTTCAAACCACTCGAAGCGGCTGAGGTTCCCATCCGTAATCGCCAAGTATGCGGCATTGATTCCTTTGCCAACGCCATAGCTCGCCAGCGTCGCGCCAAGGTAGCTCTGGATTCCAATGCTGACTTGAAGGCTGCCGATGCTGAAGTCCACGTTTCCGCTGGGGTCAATGCGGTTTACAGGATTGTCCTGCGCATAGAGGTATTTGTGCAGGCTCAAGGGGTCTTCGTTGTTGCCCTCGTAAGCATCCATCGTCCGAAACCGGCCTGGGTTGGGATTGAGATGACGGGCTCGCCGATGATCCAAGCCCAAGGCCGGGTCATACCGTTCGCCGCAGAAGCGACCGCCACTTAAGCGCTGGCTTCCGAGTGTTGGCGTTGGGGCTATCGAATTTCCAGTTGCATCGTACGTGTAGGTGTCGGTCGTCGCCTCGTGTTTGGCCGTTGGGAAGCGTGTGGTGGCGTGGTCGTCGTAGCCATAACCCGCCGGGTCGCGGCCCTCCACCTTAGCCAGCCGGTGGTGCGTTGGCGTCGGCGGAGAAAACGCGGCCGGCGCGGGGACGCGGGCGAAGGCGGTCGTCGCGAGCAGCAGGAGCAGGAATGGTAGCCAGCGCCTCATGTGTTGTTGCGCGTCAGTGTTCAACGAACGGCGCGCCAGGCAAAGCGAATTTTGGTTCGGCACGGATGTTCGGGTGCTTCCCAGTTTATTCCAAAAACTGCAGTTCAACCACGGATGGACATAGCGCGGCTGGTGCCGCAACCAAAGGTGACAGCCACAAAAGAGCACAAAGAGCGCAGAGACGGAGCCATTTCTCCTTGTGTTCCTTGCGTTCTTTCGCGGCATAAATCTGGGCAAGAAAACAAACTCTTTCGACATAGTGGTCAGATGCCAGGCATCCGCGAATTGCGCCTTGTTCAGCCGGGCGGGCCGGCGACCTTCGCCGCCGGAGCAACGCGCGCCAGTGCGCGGTGAACCTCGCGCGGTGGCGCGCTGGGGAGCGGTGGACGAGGGCGTCCACCGCCGCACGCGTGGGCGCGTGCGCTCCCCGCGGCATCGAACTGGGATCCGACGCGGTGGTCCGGGGGATTTTGGCGTTTTCGGTGGAGCGGGTGAGCGGGCTTATTTCAGCGATCGGCAGAAATTTTCGATGCGGGCGAGGCCCTTCTCGATGTTGGCCATGCTCGTGGCGTAACTGAGGCGGATGTAGTCGTCCGCGCCGAAGGCGATGCCGGGCACGGCGGCGACCTTTTCCCGCTCCAGCAATTTCGCGCAAAACTCCGAGGACTTGAGTCCGGTCTGGGAAATGTTCGGGAACAGATAGAACGCGCCTTTGGCGTTCACGCAGGAAATGCCGGGAATGGTGTTGAGCTTGTGGAAGGTGTAGGTCCGGCGTTTATCAAATTCGGCGAGCCACTTGGGCAAATGATCCTGGGGGCCGGTCACCGCGGCGACGGCACCTTTCTGCGCGAAGCTAGTCGGGTTGCTCGTGCTGTGGCTTTGGATGGCGTCAATGGCCCGGGCAATCGGCTCGGGCGCGGCGCACCAGCCGAGTCGCCAGCCCGTCATGCTCCAGGCCTTGGCAAAGCCGTGGACGATGATGGTGTGCTCGAAATGCGCGGGCGAAAAACTCGCGACGCTCTTCACGGTTGCGCCATCGTAGAGCAGGTGTTCGTAAATCTCGTCGCTCATGATGAGCACGCCCTGCTCGACGCAGAGGTCGCCGAGGGCTTTGACTTCGTCCGGCGTATAAACTGATCCCGTCGGATTGCTGGGCGAATTCAACACGAACAAGCGCGTGCGCGGCGTGATGGCGGCGCGGAGTTGCGCGGGCGTGACCTTGAATTCCGTTTTGTCCGTCGTCTCGACGATGACCGGCTTCGCTCCGGCCAGTTTCACCATCTCGGGGTAACTCAACCAATACGGCGCGGGGATGATGACTTCGTCGCCTTCCTGACACGTGGCGAGGATGACGTTGTAACAGGAATGTTTGCCCCCGCAGGAAACGATGATCTGCGACGGTTTGTAGGTCAGCCCGTTCTCGCGTTTATGTTTATCGGCGATGGCCTGGCGCAGCTCGGGGATACCGGCGGCGGGTGTGTATTTGGTGAACCCATCGGCGAGCGCCCTGGCGCAGGCATCCTTGATGTGTTGCGGCGTATCGAAGTCCGGTTCGCCGGCGCCAAAGCCGACGACGTCCAGCCCTTCCGCCTTCATCTGTTTTGCCTTGGAATCAATGGCCAGAGTGAGTGACGGGGCGAGTGACGCGGCGCGGTGCGAGATCCGATAGTTCATAAACAGCGGCGCAGAGGATTGCGCGAGGTCGGGTCGGGGGCAAGTGGATTCAGTTACCGGCTTTGGCGAATGGCTAATTGTCAGTCCACATTTTCATTGCACTTTGGATGCGCCGGTAGTCAGGTATTTCTTCCGCGGTAGGTGGCTGACCCAGGTATTGGACAATCTTGGGAGCGGCCCACCGCCAGCGTTCCGCATGTCCATCGGCGAATGAGAGATTGGCGCCACGACTGTGACGATCCGCAGGCAGGTCGAACCAGGTTTGCGGGAAAAAAGGCAGGCCGACGGGATTGCCAAATTGTGCGTCGAGCATGGAGTCGGGGTGTTCATCAATGAACACGAAAAGGCGGGCAGGGGGCGGGCGGATGATTTCCGAAAACTTGCGCCAGGCTGGCAGACTGACGGGCGGGGTGACCGGGATTTGCCAATAGTCCGGTTCTCCATTCACGGATTGGCTCATGTTGTAGCTCCGATTGCGCGGCAGGCTCGTGCCGGTCACGGTGGATTTGTCCGCGGGACAATGATAGATGGCGAGCGAGGAATTATAGCGGAATAAGACGCCATTTTTCAAAGCGGTGGTGTTGGTTTCCGTTGCCGGATGGTCCGGGCACCAGGAAACATCCGCCGCGAGAACTCCACCGCCGATGGCCATGATGGAGTTGTTCGGTGGCAGCAGATCGTTATTGTCCACCGCGTAGAGATGCCAGCAGATTTGCAATTGCTTGAGTTGATTCAGGCAGGTGATGGCTTGCGCCTTGCCTTTGGCCCGGGACAAGGCGGGCAGCAACAGCGCCGCCAGGATGGCGATGATGGCGATGACGACGAGCAACTCGATCAACGTAAACGCGCGCGTCCCGCGGGTGGCGCGGGCTGTCCGGATGGGGAACGGTCGGTTCATGTCTGGCACTCGATTCAATCGAACGAGGATACGCCTTGGGCGGGATTCCGCCAAAGCAAAGTTGCCGTTGGATTTTGAATTGAAATGCCGGGCCGGGCCGCTACTCTTTGGCCCGAACAAACAACTTTAATTACTCATGGCCCAACCTTGTTATCACCCCAGCATCGAAGGCGCGCAACACGGCGCCAAATCCCTCACGCAATTCCTCGACTACGCCCGGAAGTCCGGCGCGGCGGGCGCGCAGCCGTCCAACTTCATGTTGCAGGACGGGGACAAATTCCTGAGCGCCAAGGAAATCAAAAATGCCTTTGCCAAGGCCAAGCTCACGCTGGATGGCATTTCCGCGCACTGCCCGTTCTGGGTTCATACCACCGCGTGGACCGGGAGTCCGACGGTGCGGCCGTTCCTGCCCGCTGACGTCGCGAAGCAATCAGTCGCCGACATTGAAAAGTGGGCGGAGGATTATTGCCTGCGCCTGCTCGACCTGTGCGCCGAGTTGGACGTGAAGATCGTCCCCATGTTCTGGGGCGTGGTGTTTGGGTGGGAACTGGCCACCGGTTATCCGTGGGGATTCTGGAAGGGCGGCGATTACGATCTGCTCAAGGAAGGTCAGGACCGGTTTGTGAAAAAGACCGGCAAACTTCGCACGCACGCGCGCAAGCTCGGACTGTTTCTCGCCCACGAAATCCACCCCGGCACGGCGGCGATGACGGCCGATGAATTCAACATGCTCGTGCAAATCTGCGGCGGTGACAAATGTCTGGGCGTGAACGCCGATCCCTCGCACTGCTGGGAAGGCGAAGATTTTGAGACGCGCTTCCGCAAGGTCGGCCCGCGAGTGATGGGCTGTCACGTGAAAAACTTTGTCCTCCGGCGCGGCCTGCCGTTGCGGATGATGGCCCCGAACTGGCCGGATCGCGCGATGCAATTCGTGGACATCCCGAGTGGCGATCTCAACATGTCCCGCTACGCCGAACTGATGATCAACATCGGCTATCCGCAACGCTACTGTCAGACGATGGGCACGAAGACCGCGCCGCTCGTCGTGGAAGCCGAGAGTGCGTATCGTGATCTGGACGCCACGAGCGCCAATGGCATCCAGTTTGTGCGCGACAATGTGTGCTTCCCGCTCGCCGCCGGTTCATTTGAAGACGGCATGGGGGCGTAGCGGAGGGGCGGAGTCGCTCAACATTCAATATTTAACGCCCCGGTGGACGGGTGGGCGGCGGTCGCGAAGCGTCTGGACTGCGGTGCCTTCAGCACCGCGTTCAGATGCGGAACAACCACAGGCCAACGGCGAAAATCTCTCCCGCTTCTTGGAGGAAACGGCGGGCGTTGTTTTGACTTGGCAGGAGAGAATCTCGTGATAGAATCAGACTGTCATCCGAACTGTTTGTGAATGCCGTGTAATTGTCACATTCAAGAACTTCAAACCTCCACGACTATGATACGATCCTTTGCCACGTTGGTCTGCCTTCTCACCCTCGGCGCAAACTCCAAAGCCCAAGGGTTGATCCACTTTGTCAATACTCCAACGACGCTGATAACAACAAGTTTTCTTGAGGTGGATTTGGGGCCGATCCCGCCCATCGCCGGACAATACTACTTCCAACTATTTGTCGCGCCGGTTGGCACAGTGGATATTTCACAGTTTCTTCCCACAAGCGTCCAAGGTACTAACCTGGCCTCGGCGGGAAGATTTTCCGGTGGTATGAGCGTGGCCGTTCCGGGCGTCCTGGCCGGCTCGACCATGGCCATTCTCGTCCGGGGATGGACAGCGACTCTTGGTAGTGACTATGACACTGCATACAACAATTCGGGTGGCGGGCTCGATGGTGACATCGGCGTATCGGATATTGCTCCGAATTTTGTTTTCGGTGGCTTTGATGGTTCCGTCACCACTCCCACCTCCGCCGCGTTTGGTGGTGCTAATGGGATCCAGCGAGGTTTCGATATCGGATTTATTCCCGAACCATCAACGGCCGCGTTGACTGCATTGGGTGCACTGGCTCTGTTTGGTCGACAACGCCGAAAACCATAAAATCTCCATGGCTAGGATTCGATCCTTTGCCACGTTGGTCTGCATCCTCGCCGTTGGCGGGAATGCCAAAGCCCAAGGGTTGATCAACTTTGTCAACTCCCCAGCCACGTTGGTGACACTACGTAGTGGCGATGGCCCCAACGAGCCCATGCCTGGAGTGCCTGGGAAATACCAATTTCAATTGTTTATTGCTCCAGCCGGGACGCTCAATCCGGACCTATTTGTGGCCACGAATGTAAAGGGTACGAACCTGGCATCGGCAGGCCGATTCAGTGGCGGGTTCGGCGTAGCGGTTGATGGCACACTGCCTGGTGAAATGGCGGCTATCTTGGTTCGGGGCTGGTCCAGCAACTACGGGGCTGATTACGCCACCGCTTTGGATAACCTTCAGAGGGGTGTCAACGGCTTTTTGGGGACCTCAAGTATCGCGCCAATTTTTTACTTTGGCGGTTTTGATGGAACTGAAGCGATTCCGACGAGTCCTGCCTTTGGTGGCAGCTTGGGAATTCAGACTGGCCTTATCCTGTATGGATGCCTATGCCCGGAACCCTCTGTGATTGCGCTGGTCGGTTCCGGCGCGATTGCGCTGGTGCTCGCCCGGCGGCGCAAACGGCGCGACTGATGATTCGTTCGTAAACTCACTGGCATGCGTGGCAGTGCTCTGCCAGATTTTTTCTATTTTCCCGTCGCCGTCCCGAGTGTCGGCTTCCCAATCCCCGCGATCTTCTGCTCGATACCGCCCGCCCCCGGATAATCCGGCGCTTCCCGCAACAGCTTCTCGTAGTTCGCCCGCGCCTCATCGTCGCGCTGGGCGGCGATGAGTTTTTCGCCCAGGGTGAGTCGCAGGCGGATGCGCTGTTGTGGCGAAGGATTCAGGGTGAGGGCGCGTTCGTAGGCGTCAATGGCGGACGAGGGTTTGCCCTGCTCGGAATAAAGGTCGGCGAGTTTCTCGGTGAGCACGGCGCTTTCCTTGGTGAGCGGAGTTTCCTCCAGGATGTTGGCGGCCTGCAACGCGCTCATCCCATGCACGCGGCTGAGGTTCAGGATGCGCAGGGTGGACCATTCGGCGAGTTTGCTTTTGCTCTTCAACAACGTTTCATGCTGGGCAATCAGGTTTGTCCCGAAGGGCCGATACAGCGGATCGCCGACCACGGTGGTTTGCCAGGAGAGCAAGGGCTGGCAGGCGTAGGCGGCTTCGCCAAAGGTGAATCCGAAATAAAGCCAGCGTGCCGTGAACACCCCGACTTCCGGCGTGCCGCCCAGGTACGGCTCATAGACGCAGCCCATCGTGCAGGTCGCGCCCTTGGCGAGCAACGGTCCAACCCAGTTCTGGTTGGTGGAACGCAACGTGGACGCGCTGAACGAGTGAAGATGATAGGCAAAAGCGCCGGGCATGAACTCGACCTCGGGCAACGCGAACGGTCCGGCGGCGTTCTCGCGATACCAGCCCATGTAGATCGCGATCTGGCTCATCGGGAAACTGGCCGGCCACACGTCAGGGTTCTCGTCCACCACGGTTTCAAACCCGAGTTGTTGCGTGATCTGCGCCGCCTGACGCAGCCAGTCGTCGCCCGCCTTGTATCCCGGATCCTTGGTGTTGCGCAGATCAAAATACGCGCGCCCCCACAAACCGTCCGTCTCGGCCTGCAATGCCTTGTCCACCAGACCGCGCGCGAGCGACGGCGCGGGCGCGTCCAGTCGCGCCACCATCAGCAGGCCGTTGGTGGGATTGAGCCAGGCGGCGTTGGTGGTGCCGAAGAGTGGATTGTTCAACGGCCCGGTCAGCATGTAATCGGAATAGATCAAGGGCAGGCAGGCCAGTTCGTTGTCCACGGCGGCTTCATTCCGCCGCAATTCCGGACGCAACTTGTCCTCCCCGGCCTCGTGCAAGTCCGGCACGCGCTGAATCTTCAGCGGCACTCCGTAACACAGCACGGCGTAGCGGATTTTGGAGGCGACGACTTTTCGCACGGCCTTGGCGGGCTGGCCGTTGGTGCCGGGGATTTCGCCGCTGCCGACGCGCCAGAGCTTGAGTTTTTCAAGCTTCTTCGCGAGCGGCCGCGCCAGTTCGTCGCGAAATTCCGCGCGCGACATGGTTTCGTCGGTGCTGAGTTTGAAACCGAAGATCTGCTCACGCGGCACATTTCGGAGCCGCGCATAATACCGGGCCAACGACTCGGAATCCGGCTGGCGGGAGTTGTAAATCACCACCACCTCCGCGCCATCGGCGAAACAACGAACTCCTCCCAGGCCAACACCCAGCCAGGTGGCAAGGCCCAGTAGCAGCAAGGTTCGCGTCATGTCGTTTGGTGTCCCGGCGGACGGGCCGCAGCGTCAGCCGCCGCCGGAAACTTTCAAGCCATCATACGCCAGCCAGACGCCCGGTGGCAATTCGGCCTGGGCCGGGTCGTGATCGTAATCATGCGTGAGGTGGGTGAGGTAGGTTTGCGCCGCTCCGATGCGCCGGGCGGTGGTGAGCGCTTCATCCAGACACATGTGCGTGGGGTGCGGCGCGTGGCGCAGCGCATCGAGTACCGCCACTTCCACTCCGCGCACCTGCTCGACGGCAGCCGCGGGCACTTCCTTGCAATCGTTGAGATACGCGAGACGCTTCTTCCCGTTCTGGCGGAACAAGTATCCGTTCGTGATGAATCGTCCGTGCGGCAAGGGCAGGGGAATGACTTCCAGATCGCCCAAGGTGAACGGCCCCGAAACCACGCGCGGCTCCGGCATGAAATACCCCTTCGGCCACGGCCCGTCATGAAAGGCGTAACGAAAGACGCGGCGCAGGTCGTCCAATGTTTCCGCGTTGGCATAAATGGGCAGCCGGTTGCCGCCGTTCAAATCGCAGAAGCGCCGGCAATCATCCAGCCCCATGATGTGGTCGGCGTGACCGTGTGTGAAAACAACGGCGTCCACGCGCTGGATGTGCTCGCGCAGACATTGCGTGCGCAGGTCGGGCGTGGTGTCCACGAGGAAACGGGTCTGGTCGGTGGCGACATAGATCGAAGGACGGGTGCGCCAGTTTTTGGGATTGGCCAGGAACGCCGGCGGATACTCCTTGCCGATGACGGGCACGCCCTGCGACGTGCCGCTGCCGAGGAAGGTGAAATCAAAAGCCATGGTCAGGAGGCGAGGGTGGGACGGGAAGCGACGAGTTCCGGGTTGGCTCGGTGGACGACCGCGCAGGCATCGCCAAGATCAGCCGCCCGGCGTTTCGGTTGCTGGTTGCGGCGGGTGTGTCCCGCACTTTTAGTTTTGCTCAATGAATCCATTCCGCTCAAATTGCGCGGGCACTGTAACCATGTTGACGACGCTGCGCATTAAAAACCTCGCCCTCGTGGCCGACCTCACGCTGGAACTGCAGCCGGGCTGCAACGTCGTCACCGGCGAAACGGGCGCGGGCAAGTCCATCATCATCGGCGCGTTGAACCTCGTGTTGGGCGAACGCGCCGACCGCACGCTCATCCGCAGCGGCAGTGATGCTTGTTCGGTGGAGGCGGTGTTTGACCTCGCTCGTAGCCGCCGACGTGAGGAGGCGGACTCCGCCTCGTTACCCCGGCGGCTGCAAGCTTTCCTGGATGAAAACGGGCTGGAGACCTGCGAAGACAATCAACTTGTGCTCAAACGCACGTTCACCAGCGCCGGGACGAACCGGCAATTCGTCAATGGCTCGGCCACCACGCTCAGTGTGCTCGCGGCCATCGGGGAATGGCTCGTGGACATGCACGGGCCGCACGACCATCAATCGCTCCTGCATCCGACGAAGCAACTCGCCATCCTCGACGCCTTCGGCGGGTTGGAAAAAGAGCGGGCTGCGTTTGGTGAACTGGTGAACCGCCGCACTGCGTTGGAGCGGGAGAAGTCCGCGCTGATCGTGGATGAAAAAACCTACACACAGCAACTTGATTTGTTGCGCTTTCAGGTGCGGGAAATTGAAGCGGCGGGACTCCAACCCGACGAGGAGGAACTCCTGACGCAGGAACACAGCCGCGTCAGCCACGCCGCAAAGCTGCTGGAGTTAAGCCGGACGGCGCTGGACGTATTGGGGGAAAGCGAGAGTTCGCTGCTCACGCAGGCGGGCACGGTGGGGCGGGCGTTGCAGGAAATGCAGCGCGTGGATGGTCGGGCGGCGGAACTGACGGCGTTGCACGAACAGGGTGTGGCAACCTTGCGCGAATTGCAGGCCGGGCTCTCGCGTTACGCCGACAAGGTGGACGTGGACCCCGCGCGACTCGCCGAACTGGACGGGCGGTTGAACCTGATCCACACGCTCAAGCGCAAATACGGCGCGACGTTGGCCGAGGTGATGGCGTTTGGCGTCGAGGCGAAAGCGAAATTGCAAACCCTCGAAGCGCGCGACGCCGAACTTGCCCGGATCAATGCCGCGCAGGCGAAGCTGTCGGCGGAGCTGGTGTGCGCGGGCAGGAAACTTTCCGCCGAACGCAACCGGGTGATTCCGCAACTCACCAAGGCGGCGGGCAAACAACTTGCCGACCTGGGTTTTCAACAGAGCAGGTTCGAGGTGGCGATCCGCACCTTGGAGCTATCCGGTGAAACCAAGTCCCTCACCCGACCTTCGGCCACCTTCTCCCCATCCGATGGGGAGAGAGAAGGGGTGAGGGGAACTCGTGTTAATCCAACTGGCTTCGACGAGATTGAATTCCAGTTCTCACCGAACGTCGGTGAACCGCCCAAGCCGCTCCGGGCCATCGCGTCGTCCGGAGAAATGGCCCGCGTGATGTTGGCCCTCAAGACCGTGCTGGCGGCGGAGGATGAGATTCCCGTGCTGGTGTTCGACGAAGTGGACGCCAACGTGGGCGGCGAAACGGCCAACGCCGTGGGTGAGAAGATGAAGCAGATCGCGGCGAAGCGACAGGTTTTGTGCATCACGCATCTGCCGCAGGTGGCCGCGCCAGCGGACGCGCATTACCGGGTGACCAAGCAAGTGAAGGATGGCCGGACCATTTCGGAGATCGCGTTACTGGAAGGGAAATCGCGCGTCACCGAACTGGCGCGGATGCTGGGGGGCCAGAGCGACGCCGCCCGAAAACACGCGGAGGCGTTGTTGCGGTGAGGCGCTTGGGTCACATTCGATTGGCGTGGAACGCGAGGTTGACAGCCCGCCCGCGACGACGTATAGCAGCACTGAACCAACACCATTGCCAGCGTTAAACCGCTTATGAAAGAAACAAGGCTCTCCCGTCCGGCGACAAATTTTCATCCACGGCTGGTCGCTTTTACCTTGATCGAGTTGCTGGTGGTCATCGCCATCATTGCGATTCTGGCGGCGATGCTTTTGCCCGCCCTGGCGAAGGCCAAGGAAAAGGCCCAACGCACAACCTGTTTGAACAATCTCAAACAGTTGGGCTTGTGCCATAACCTCTACATCCAGGAATCCAACGATAAAATCGAGCCTCCGAATTGCGGCGGGCAGAGCGGCTCGATGGACCCGCGGCTGCCCGCCGGTTGGCTCTACAAACCCGGGGAGACCTTGCCCGGCGTACCCGGTCCGAATCAGACCAATGGCCCGAGCAAGGGTCTGTACTATGCGAACTTGAAGAATTGGTCCATTTACATGTGCCCGCTGCACAAGACGAACATCTTCGCGTGGCGGCTGGCCAACATCAAATTTACCAGCTACCTGATGAATGGCGCCGTGATCAATGGGAGCGGAAGCTTCGATTGGTCCGCCGGACGCGTCGGCCGGACGTTCAAGAACTCCGCGTTCAAGGGCACGGACATGCTGTTCTGGGAAAGCGATGAAACCGATGATGGCAATTTCAACGACGGCTCCAGCAATCCCGGCGAGGGACTCACCCAACGGCACGTTTCGGGCGCGATGTTCGGCTTTTTCGACGGGCACGCCGAATACGTAAAGTGGAAACGCTGGGCGCAGTTGATCGCTGATACCGGCAAAAACAATCTCTGGTGCTATCCAAATTCGCCGAATGGCCGATAACCTGATAGTTCAACTTATTATGAAGACTGGTTGCCGAACGCTCCTGCTTTGTGGCGGACTGGCCCTGGCCCTGGCCTCGTGCAGCAAGAAGCCGGACGTCCAGACCACGATGACCGACCTTGAGCGAGCATTTCCAACGGTGGTGGCTCCGGCGGATGCACAACCGACCACTCCGGCGGCGGTTCCGCAAGCCGATGCGGATCAACTCATCCGGGCTGCGCTCACGGCCGCACGGGCCAACGATTACGCCAGCGGCGTGATTGCGTTGCAGGCGGCCCAGGCGGGGCCGGGCATTACGGCAGAGCAGGTCATGGCCGTTCAGCGCGCCAAGCAAGCCATGGTGGCGGAGTTGCAACGGCGTGCCGTCAGTGGCGATTCGGTGGCGTTGTCCCAACTCAAGGCCATCGAACGAACGCGTTCCCAGTAGGCGTTGCTGTTCCGAAGCCACCCGCCCCAACGGGGATTGCGGTTCGTTTCGTCACCGATCGTAAATTGCGGCATTGTGCGCCGACCCGGGTTGCTCTACCACTGTCGTCGCCATGCTCTCCCGTCGCGATTTCCTTCGCACCGCCGCTGCCGCCGGTATTTTGGCGACCGTGCCCGTGTCTGGTTTTGGCGCGACCACCGGCGAACCGGCGTTTGCCCCGGAACTCCCGCTCATTCCCGCGCCGGACGATCCGCGCGACTGGCCGGAATTTCGCGCGCGCCTGTTCGCCTGGCGCGCCCAGAAACAACGTGAATTGAAGTACACGGGCGACTCGTACCGCCAGCCGGCCTTTGCCTGGGCGGCCCGCTGCTTCGCCTGCTGCTTCCTGATGTTGTGCGACGAAACATTCTACGACGCGCGGCGTGGCCGGTTCCAACCGGAACCCTTTTTCGCTCACGCCCGACGCGAGTTTGGCGGCTTCGATGCCGTGGTCTTGTGGCATGCGTATCCCCGGATTGGTTTTGATGACCGCAACCAGTTTGATTTTTACCGCGACCAACCGGGTGGATTGACGGGCCTCCGGCAGCTCACCCGTGCGTTCCAGGCGCAGGGCGTCCGCGTGTTCATTGACTACAATCCATGGGACACCGGCACGCGGCGCGAGGGAAAGTCCGATGCGGACGGACTGGTGGACCTGCTCCGGGCGATGGGCGCGGATGGAGTGTTCCTGGACACGATGGATCAGGGCGCGGCCGGCTTCCGCGCCAAACTGGATGCCGTGCGACCCGGGTTGGTGCTGGAGAGTGAAATCGCGCTGCCGCTGGAACGCATCGCCGATCATCACCTGAGCTGGGCGCAGTGGTTCGGCGACAGTGAAACGCCCGGGGTGCTGCGCAACAAATGGTTCGAGCGCCGTCATCTTCAGCATCAGATCAAGCGTTGGGATCGCGATCACTCCGGCGAGTTGCACACCGCGTGGATGAACGGCAGTGGCATGATGATTTGGGAAAATGTCTTCGGCACGTGGGTGGGCTGGAACGCGCGGGATCGCTCCCGGTTGCGGGCGATGCTGCCCATTCAACGACGCTTCGCCGACCTCTTCACCGCCGGGAACTGGACGCCACTCGTGCCCACCGAACCAGCCGGGGTTTACGCCAGCGAATGGAGCGACGGCGCGGTCCGCTTGTGGACGTTGGTGAACCGGACCGAAAAACCAGTGAAGGGCCCGCTGCTGAAAACAACCGCGACGGGCGAAAACTTTTACGATCTCATCGCGGGCCGGGCGATCAAGCCGACCACAAACGACGGCGTCGTCACACTGGAAGGCGAGCTGGCTCCGCGCGGCATCGGATGTTTTGTCGCGCTCGCCAAGAACACCGCGCGGCCGGGCGGCTGGTCCAATTTTCTTGCGAAGCAACGTGCGCTGCATCGCCGAGCCGATGAGGACGCGACCTTTCCTGATCGCCACACGAAGTTGGTGCGCGCGCCGGCCACTCCGAAACGAACGACTCCGCCGGCGGGCATGATCGAAATTCCAGCCACGCGGTTTAGCATGACCGTGGAATTCCGCTGTCGCGAATGTGGTTTTTATGAATCCACCGCCCAGCCGGACCTCGTCGGCCCGGAGCTGTCCAAACACCGGGAGTTCAAGCGCGAGGTCAGCCTCAGCCGCTATGCGATGGACGAAACGCCGGTTACCAACGCTGAGTATGCACGTTTCCTCCACGCGACGCGCTATCGTCCGCGGCATCCGGAAAATTTCCTGCGACATTGGGTGCAAGGCGTGCCGCCGGTGGGCCGGGAGGATCATCCGGTGGTGTATGTGGCCCTCGAAGACGCGCGGGCCTACGCGCGCTGGGCGGGCAAGCGATTGCCGACGGAGGAGGAGTGGCAGTTCGCCGCCGAGGGTCCGGAACATCGGCGCTATCCCTGGGGCGATGAGTTGCGCGCGGGTGATTGCAATGACGGGAAGCAAGGCGGCAGCACCGCGGTCAAACAGTTTCCCGCCGGCCGCTCGGCGTTTGGAATCTACGATCTGTGTGGCAACGTGTGGCATTGGACGGAGAGCGAACGACACGATGGCCGGACGCGCTTCTGCATTCTCAAGGGCGGCAGTTGGTATCGGGCCGAAGGTACGCCATGGTATGCCGATGGCGGGCCGCGGCCCTGCGGTTTTGCGGCGAAATTTCTCCTAACGTGGCCGGGGCTGGATCGGTGCGCCACCATCGGCTTTCGCTGCGTGGTGGACTTGTCACCGGCGAATGGTGCGCACGTCAGTTGAAACTCAAGCGGCGGTGGCCCGCCAAAGCGAAGGAAACGGATCTGATAGATTCGCGGTTGATGCAACCAACGATGAACGGGAGGATGACTTTGGCGGACGATCGGCCTAACATTGTCGCAGCGTGAGTTTTCAATTCTCCCATCCACACTGGCTCTGGCTGTTGTTGCCGGCCTGGGGGTGGATTGTCTGGCTGGCGCGCACGTCGGAAGTGCAACTGTCTCCCACCCGCCGCTGGCTTGCTTGCGGCGTGCGGGTGGTCATTGCCACCGTCATGATTCTGGCGCTGGCCGGAATCCAGTGGCAGCGGCCGATCGAGGGCCTGAACGTCTTCTTTGCGCTGGATCGGTCCGACAGTGTGCCCGGGGCGCAACAGGAACAAGCCTTGCAATGGGTGAACCGCGCCGTCCGCGGAAAACTCCCGACGGATCGCGCGGGGGCGCTGGTATTCGGGACGGACGCGGCCATCGAAACGACACCGGGGCTGGCTTTGAATTTGCCCGCGGTGCAAGCGGTCGTTCCCACGGATCGGACGGATATTGGGGGCGCGATCCGGCTGGCGACCGCGGCCTTTCCGGAGACCGGCCAACGGCGCATCGTGTTGTTGAGCGATGGCAAGGAAAATCTCGACGATGCCATGAAAGCGGCGGTCTCGGCCCGGGCGGCCGGCGTGAGCATTGATGTGGTGCCGCTGGGAGCGGAGCGCGATAACGCCGTCTCGGTGCAACGATTGGGTCTGCCGTCGTCGGTGGCGAAGGGGCAGGCGTTCGAGGTGAAGGTGTTCGTGCAAGCGGCGCGCGCGGGTCCGGCCAAGGTGCAGTTGTATCGCGACGAACGCTTCCTGGGCGAGAGCGCGGTGCGACTCGAAGCGGGGAAAAATTTGTTCACCTTCCCGCAATCACTCGCCGAGCCGGGCTTCTACAACTATGACGTGCGGGTGGAAGCCCCGGGCGACCGCACACCGCAGGACAATCGCGCGTTCGGGTTTGCGTGGGTGCGTGGAGTGCCGCGGGTGTTGTTGATTTCCACCGATCCCGAAGCGGACCAGACGCTGGCCAACGCGTTGAAGTCGTCGGCGTTGGATGTGAAACTGTCGGACCTGAAGGGGTTTCCCAATTCGCTCGCGGAACTCAACAGTTACGACTCGATCTTTTTCTGCAATGTCGCAGCGGGCGATGTCAGCCGGGAACAATTGCGTTTGCTCGAAAGCGCCGTGCGCGATTTTGGCGTGGGCTTCGTGTGCGTGGGCGGCTCGGACACGTATGCGGCGGGGGCGTATCGGGCCACGGCGCTGGAGACCATCCTGCCGGTGGACATGGAGTTGAGCAGCAAGAAGGTCCTGCCGCCGGGCGCGCTGGTGCTGGTGATTGATCGTTCCGGGAGCATGATGGGCGACAAGCTGGAGATGGCCAAACAGGCGGCGATGGGCGCGGTGCAGGCGTTGTCGGATAACGACTACGTGGCGGTGATCGCGTTCGATGGCGCGCCGTTTGTGGTGGCCGACCTGCAGCCCGCCAAGAATCGCAAGCAGATCATGGGCGACATCAGCCGGATTGATTGCGGCGGGGGGACGAGCATGTATCCGCCGATGGTGCGCGCGTTCGAGATGTTGAAGGGCGTGAAGGCGTCGTTGAAACATTGCATCGTGATGACCGACGGCGTTTCCACCGAAGGCGACTTTCAAGGCATTACCCGGGAAATGGCGGAGAATCGCATCACGGTGTCCACCGTCGGGCTGGGCGAAGACCTCAATGGGCAGTTGCTGGAAGAAATCGCCACCATCGGCAAAGGCCGGTTTTACTACGTGCCGCAACCGGTGACGCTGCCGCAAATCTTCATCAAGGAAACAGCGATCATTCTGAAGGCAGCCATCAACGAGGAGCCGTTTACGCCCAAGCTGGTGGCAGCCACCGAGCCGGTGCGCGGCATCAACGCGTGTCCGCAGTTGCTCGGTTACGTTGCCACCGAACCCAAACCGCGCGCGGAGATTCCGCTGGTCACGGCGAAAGGCGATCCGCTGCTCGCCCACTGGCAGTACGGGCTGGGGCGCACGGTGGCGTTCACCTCGGATGCGCGCAACCAGTGGGCGCGTGACTGGCTGACGTGGCCGCAGTACCAGCAATTCTGGCGGCAGGTGGCGCAATGGAGTTTGCGCCGGCTGGCGCGGGCCGATTTTGTGGCCGAGGCCAGCATTGAATCCGGCGCGGGCCGTATCAGCGTGGAAGCACTGGACGAGCGTGGCGACTTTCAAAATTTCCTCAACCTTCAGGCAACGGTGGTGGGGCCGGATGGAATCAAACAATCGGTGGCGTTGGCGCAGAATGCCCCCGGCCATTACGAAGCGCCCTTTCCGGCCGCGGAGACCGGAGCGTATTTGCTCAATGTCATGCAAATGGAGAACGGGCAGCCCGTGGCGCAGCAGATCGTCGGGACGAGTCTCGCCCATTCGCCCGAACTCAATGCCGGCGGGCCGGATCTGTTGCTGTTGCAACGCATCGCCCAAGTGACTGGCGGACGCGTGCTCGACCTCAACGGGACAGCCAGCAATCCGTTCCTGCACGAGCGCGTCAAAACTTTTCAAGCGCAGGAGTTGTGGGAATGGTTGCTGCGTCTGGCGGTGATTGCGTTTGTTTTCGACGTGGGTTTGCGCCGCGTGCAAATCGAGCTGGCGGAGTTGGATCGCCTCGCCCGACGACTGCTGGCGTTCCTGCCCTTCTGGCCGAAACCGGTCACGGCCGCCGCTTCCGCTCCCTCGCTGGCGACCTTGCTTTCCCAGCGGACTGAATCACGGGCGGCAGCGGAGGTGGTGTCCCGTGATTCGGGTTCGACCGAATCGCCGATTGTTTTTGGGCCCGTGGCGGAGTCGGAGCCAGCGGAACCCGTGGCGGAAGCGCCAGCGGAAGTTCCCACCACCAGCCGTCTGCTCGACGCCAAACGCCGGGCGCAACGCCGGCGAGATTTGCGGTGAAGCCGGCGAAACTCCGAGGATCACCTGGCTGAAAGTTTGCGAACTGAAATTGGTTGCGGGGCCAGGATTTGAACCTGGGACCTTCAGGTTATGAGCCTGACGAGCTACCGGGCTGCTCCACCCCGCGTTCCGAAGGACACACAGAATGCCCGAGGAATCTCCGGACGCAAGCAGTATTTCCTGCGAACTTCACGCAACTCAAATTCCGGAAGGTGGTGCTGGTTGCGCTGCGACCAGCCCGTCAGCGCAAAGCGGACGGAATCGGACAGACGGGACGTTCCCGCGCGCCGCGCAGCGCAAGGAGTTCCACCGCTCAAACTCGGTGCATTTTGCAATCTCCTGAGCTGCGCACTCAGGAAGACGCCTTCTCCATCCGTTTGAATACGGGCGCACTTTGGCGAATATGAGAATTGCAGTCTCGTTTGTGAATGGCAAACTAGCAGCCGGCCTTTCCCTGTCGGACGCGGATGGTGCGAATCAATCTGTGGGCCGGGTTGGGAAGGATGCACTGATTAACCCTGATGTAATTATGAAAGTACGTAACGCCGCAATCCGGTATTCCTCCGTTCTCGCTTGGGCTTTGGCGACGGTTGGTGCGCTGGGATTTGTGGTTGCGCCTCCGACCGCACCGGCGCAATCCATTTCCGTGCCCAACTATTCGTTCGAGTTGCAATCAGGAGTGGGTTATCCCTTCGGCACGAATCCCAACATTGACGCGTGGCAGAAAATTGACGAACCCGCGTACTTCACGCCGGCGTTTGGGAGTTTTGGGATTCCCTGGTATGGAACGGCCGGTGTGTTCGTGGATAACAATCCCTACGGCAATCGCGTGGGGACGCAGGCGGGTTACATTCTGGCCTTCCCGCAGGTGAGCCTCTTTCAAGATTACGATTCCTCGCCCACGCATGATTTCAACGCGACGTTTGAAATTGGGCAGGCCTACAATTTGACGGTGGGCATCTTCGGCAAGAACTCCATCCAACCCGGCTCAACGCTCGAATTGAGTTTGTACTACCGCAATGATCAGGGTGATAAAGTAGCCGTGGGTTCGACCGTCATCACCTACAGCGCGGATGCGTTCCCGGTTTCCACTTATTTGAACTTCATTGACTTTCAAGTGAATGTTGGGCCGGTGCAACCCGGCGACGCCTGGGCGGGCAAGCACATCGGCATTCAGTTGGAATCCACCATTCCCATCGAGCTGACTTCCGGTGGGAACTGGGACTTCGACAACGTCCGATTGACTGCGGTGCCTGAGCCGACGGCGTTGGCGCTCCTCGGGTTGGGATTGGGTGGTCTGGTGTTGGGGCGAATGCGTGATCGGGCTTAGCGATTTCGTCGTGAACGCTTCGCCGGCCAGGAGCAACGCGAATTCAACAACCGAAGTTTCGGCGGCCCGTCCAACCTGGCGACGAACCGTGGTGGCTTTGCTCTGGGCTTCCGTCGGTTGGCTTCAAGCCGGCCCCATTGTCGTGCCCAACGGCTCCTTCGAATCGCCCGCCACGTTCTTCGTCAGCCTGAATTTCGATTCCTGGCAAAGGACCCCGCAACCCGTGACCTGGGATGAGAACGTCTCCGGCCCGTGGACGAATCAAACGGGCATCTTCAAAAATACGGCCCCGGGCAATGCTGATCACATTGCGAATTGCGCGGGGAATCAGGCGGCGTGGCTGTTCGCCAATCCCGGGGTTGGTTTGTTTCAGGACTACGATTCCGTGGACTGGGATGATCCCGCGCCGACGCACGCCTTTGACGTGAAATTTGAGGTGGGTCAATCCTATCAATTGACCGTGGGCGTGCTCGTCGGCGGCATGGCAAGTGGCGGAGGCGTCGCCGGCGGCGCGACTTTGGAACTTAGCCTCTATTATCGCGACGCCACCAGCAATCGCGTGACGGTGGCGGCCACGAGCATTACCAATTCACTGTCCACTTTCAGTAACAGCACGCAGTTGCTGGACTTTTCCGTTTCGGTTTCCGCCGTCCAACCCGACGATTCCTGGGCCGGCCAGAATATCGGTATTCAATTGCTCTCGACCGTGACGTCCGAGCTTGCCGGTGGGTACTGGGATGTGGATAACGTGCGACTGACATCTGACGCCGGCCCTCGATTGCTGAATCCCATTTACACCAACGGCAAGTTCCAGTTCACGCTGCAAAGCGAGCCGGGCCGGGTCTGCGAAATCCTTGCCAGCACTAATGCGGCGCTGCCCGCAGCCGCCTGGCCGAGTCTCGGCGTGCTGACCAATGTCACCGGGACGATTCCCTTCATTGACACTGCCGCGAACTTCGACCAGCGTTTCTACCGGGCGCGGCAATTGCCGTAGCCGGAAACCCATGTTCCGCCAATCGCAAAGATCGAGCTGGTCACTCGGCGTTCCCCGGGCTTTTACCCTGGTGGAATTGCTGGTGGTCATCGCCATCCTCACGCTGCTCGCCGGACTGTTGCTGCCGGCGCTGGCGGCGGCGCGCGAGAAAGGGCGGCGAACCGTGTGTCTTTCCAATCTGCGCCAGGTCGGCATTGCGATGCAGATTTACTCGCAGGATGAACACGGTCGGATTCCCTACGGTCCCAAAGCGCCGCCATTCACGAACCCTTCCGATTTTTACCCGTCCACCGGCGCGCCGACGAGTCTGCTCTCCCTGCAAAGTGGTGCGCCCGTGGGATTGGGTCTTTTGCTGCCGACCCATCTGGCCGCCCAACCCAAGGTCCTGTTCTGCCCAAGCACCGATCAACCGCTGGACACCGAGGCCGAGCTGGCCAAGGTGGGGCGACAGCAGGCCCAAGGCAGTTACTATTACCGCCACGGTGGGAACACGCAGTTGTTCGATTCGCCCGGCGCGACCAACGCGTTTCCCAATCTGCGCCTCGACAGCCTCGGCCTGAATCGCAACGACCGGCCGATCCGCGCGCTCGTGATTGACGCCCAGTTCCTTTGCCCGGATGATCTCGCGGCCTTCAATCTCAAATCGCGCACCAATCACCGGCAAAAATCCGCCACGATCCTGTTCGCCGATGGCCACGCCTTTTCCCGGCGCAATGTGGAGGGCAAATTCACGGTGGATGTCACCGACTACAGCCAGATTCGCGACGCCTTCAACAAAATCCTGCAAGTCTTCGAGCAGGCGGATACCGAACAGTGAAAGCCGTTCGCCTGGTCAAACCCGGCCAGCCTTTGGAGCGGCAGGACGTGGCCGTGCCGACGTCGGGCCAGCGCGACGTGCTCGTGCGCGTGCGGGCGGCGGGCATTTGCCATTCGGACGCGCATTATCGCGCGGGCGTTTCCGTCGCCGAGCCGTTGCCACTGACACTCGGACACGAGGTCGCGGGCCTCGTCGAGAAAGTCGGTCGGGAGGTTGCCACCGTGCAGCCCGGCGACCGGGTTTGCCTCCACTATCTGGCGACCTGTGGCGACTGCGACTGGTGTCGCGCGGGCAACGAACAATTCTGTCGCGCGGCGCAGATGATCGGCAAGCACCGGGACGGTGGTTTTGCGGAATTCATTTTGATGCCGGCCCGCAGCGTGTTCCGGTTGCCGGACGAAATTCCTTTTGCGGCGGGTGCGATTCTGATGTGTTCCTCGGCCACCTCGTTCCACGCGCTGCGTCAGGCGCGAATGCAACCGGGAGACAACGTGGCGGTCTTTGGCGCGGGCGGACTGGGCGCGTCCGCGATTCAGCTTGCCCGGGCGCTGGGCGCGAGCACGGTCCTGGCGGTGGACATCAACCCGCGCAAACTGGAACTTGCCGCGCGCCTCGGCGCGGTGGGAATTGATGCGCGAGGGCCGAATCCGGCGGACGTCATCCGCGAAGTTACGGGCGGGCATGGCGTGAATGTCGCGCTCGAACTTGTCGGCCTGCCGCAGACCATGCAACAGGCCGTGCAGTCGCTGGCCATCAAGGGGCGCGCTGCCCTGGTCGGCATTACTCAAAAAAGTTTTCCGGTGTCGCCTTATTTCGAACTGATCAACAGGGAGGCGGAAATCATCGGCGTGTCCGATCATCTCGCCTCGGAACTACCCGAGTTGCTGGCGCTCGCCCGCACGGGGGAACTCGATCTGACCAACGTCGTCACCCGTTCCGTGCCTTTGGAGGCTCCGGCGATCAACGAGGTCCTGGATGGGTTGGAACAGTTTGGTGACGAGGTGCGAGTTGTCGTGGTTCCCTGAATCGTGTCCAGGCGGCAGGCGAACGCCACGCCGGTCTCCAAACCCGGCAACTCGCACCCGGAGGGTTGGCTGGTGGCAAGCCGCGTGAAACTTTTTCCCCAATCCCGGGTCATATCCAGACGACGATCCCGTTGAGGCGGAGTGGCAGGCCAGGTCGCCCTGAACAAAGAAAATTGAAACAATCCCCGGTGTTTCCGGGTTAAGGAACTGAACGATGAAAACGGCTCGAACGAAGATAAATCCAGAATTCAAGCGAACCCAACCGTTGCCGAAGTTGCCCGGCAATATGGCCGGCCGAATCGGGTGGGCCGCACAACCATTTACGCGCCCGACCGGTCCGACCGCTGAATCGCCCGCGATGGGAATCAACCTGGCGCAACGGGCGGTGAGGGTTCACCCGGGCTTGCCGATGCCCGCCCTGAGTCTGGCGGGCTGCCGCGGATGACATGCGCGCCGACCAGTCAACCTTCGAATGTTATGCAACAGTTTTGCTTCGCCGAGGCTTTCGGCCTTAGGATGCGCTCCGGCCCAACGGTGCCCACCCATGACCGATGCGCAACAGTTCGAAGCGTTCCTGCACAATTACCAGAACATGGTATTTAGCACCGCCATGCGCCTGACCGCCAATCAATCCGAGGCCGAGGACATCACGCAGGAGGTCTTTCTGCGCGCCTACCAACGGTTCGGCGAATTGCGCGACAGTCCGACGGTGGGGGGCTGGCTCAAGACGGTGACGCGCAACCTGAGTCTCAACCATCTCTCGCGCTATCGCTCGCGCTGGAGTTTTTTTTCCGAACTGGGCCGGAACGACGGCGACGAAGACGAACCGGTCCTGGATTTCCCCGCCCCGGACGACACGCACGAGCACCTTGTGGCCACGGACCGGCGCGCCTTCGTCGAGCAGGCCTTGCAGAGTCTGCCGCCGGCCCAACGCGTGCCGCTGGTGTTGCACCATTTTGAAGGTCTCCAATACGACGAGATTGCCGAACAACTCGGCGTGTCGCTGGGCAAGGTGAAGACGGACATTTTTCGCGGGCGCGAGGCGCTGCGCCGAAAGTTGCACCTCAAACTCAAGGAGGAGGAACCGAGTTGAACGATTGGACTCCCATGAACCCCGAATATGTCAGGCAACTGGAGGCCCGCGTGCGGCGCGAATTGGACGCCTTGGGCGAACTAGCCGCGCCGCCCGCGCTCGCGAATCGCATCCTGCGCGCCGTCGAACAACGCGCGGCCGCTCCGTGGTATCGCCAGTCCTGGGCCGCCTGGCCGTTGGCGTTGCGCGTGATCTCGTTGACGGTCTTGCTGCTGGCCTTTGGCGGCGTGTGCCTGGGGAGTTGGGAGTTGGCGCAGGGAGCAGCGGGTCAAAACTGGTTGGGTGACGGGTTCGCGGCGGCGGGTGCGCTGTGGCAGACGATGGTGGTGCTTATCACCACCGCTGGCCGGCTCATCAGCCAGTTGGGACAGGGCTTCCTCGTGATCGCTGCGGCTTTGATGTTCGGCACGTGCGTGGTTTGCATTGGCCTCGGTACGGCTTGGGTGCGGCTGGCCATGCGGCCGGCGACCAATGGGAATTGATTATGAAACAAATTTTTATTTTTGAGAGCCGGCTCGCCCTGGGGCTGCTGATCGCCAGCGCCGTCGGGCATGCGCCGATGCTTCGCGCCCAGGACGATGGCGCGCCGGACAAGGTTTCCGCGAACGTCGTGACCAACACGATAAACGCTGATGCGGTGGCAATCGAGAACTCAGATAAAGTCGCGCTCTCGTCCGACGGCGATCAGCCCGGGCAAATTGCGCACGGCCCCACCGTTTCGATTTGGAGCGATGCGATCGTGAAGGATGGACAATCGGCGGAGGCCGTCGTTGCCGTTGGCGGATCGGCCCGGGCGGCAGGCAAGGTGCGGGAAGTTGTGGTCGCCCTCGGCGGGGACGCCGTGGCTGGAGGCGACGTGGGTCAAGTGGTTGTGGCGGTCGGCGGAAACGCCACCGCAAAAGGCCGGGTCGGTGGAGTCGTGGTCGCCGTGGGCGGCAGCGCCGAAGCGGAGGGGAAGGTGGACGAGAATGTGGTGGCGGTGATGGGTGATGTTAAGATTGGTCCCAACGCCGTCATTGGTGGGGACGTGATTTCCGTCGGTGGCAAAGTGGACGTGGCGCCCGGGGCACAGGTCAAAGGCAAGGTTTCCGAAGTGGGGATTGGCCCGCTGTTGATTCCGTTGAAAGGTGCGACGGATTGGTTGAAGTATTGCGCGCTGAAGTTTCGCCTGCTGGCGCCGCAGCCCGGTTGGTATTGGGTGATTCCCGCACTCTACCTGCTGGGTTATCTGTTGATCACCGTGGTGTTTCCGCGGCCGGTGACGGCGTGCGTGACCGAACTGACGCGGCGGCCGGCGACCACTTTTCTGCTGGGACTTCTAACCCAATTGCTCGTGCCCTTGGTCGCGGCGGTGCTGGCGTTTACAGGCATTGGCGCGGCGGCCGTGCCGTTCATTTATGTGGCGCTTTTCATCGGTGGTCTGATTGGCAAGGCGGCGCTGTTCCAGTTCCTGGGCCGACAAATGGTCCGGATATTTGGAGGACAGTTGTCTCAACCAGTACTGGCGATGTTGTGCGGATTCACGTTGATTCTGCTGCTCTACATGGTGCCGTTTCTGAGCCTGCTGGTTTATATACTCGTGGCGCTTTGGGGAATTGGCGCCGCGGTGACGGCATCCTTTGGGGGCATCCGAAAGGAATCACCACCCCGACCCAATGCGCCCGCCTCGAACTTTTCACCCACCGCACCCGCTGCGGCCATGTCGGCCGTCGGCGCGAGCACCGCTGCTTTTGCCGGCGGATTTGCCCCGGGCGTCATGCCTGAAACCGCGCCGCCACCGCAGGGGAGTGTTCCCGAAATGCCGATCCCGCCGCAGCCAATGCCCGTTCCACCGGTGATGGCCGCTGCCGGCGAAGCGCTGACGTTGCCTCGAGCCAGTTTTTGGGAACGAATGGGGGCGGCGTTCCTGGACATTGTGCTTGTGAGTCTGCTGTGTTCAGTGGTGGGCAGGAAGGTGCCGTTGGCATATTTGCCGGCGCTGGCGTATTTCGCCGGCATGTGGACATGGAGAGGGACGACGGTAGGCGGCTTGGTGCTCAATCTGAAGGTGGTGCGGCTCGACGATAAGCCGATCACGTTTCTCGTGGCGTTGGTGCGCGCACTGGCGAGTGTGTTTTCGGGGATCGTGTTGTGCCTCGGGTTTTTCTGGATGCTCTGGGATCGGGACAAGCAGACCTGGCACGACAAGATCGCGGGCACAGTCGTGGTGCGGCAGCCGCGCACCGTGCCCTTGGTATTGGTGTGAGCGACGGGCGGCGCGAACCGAGAGTGCTGACCGGGTATGGTTCAGTTTCGCGATCAACACAGGGAGCAGAAGGACGAATTGCACTTGATTGCGTGACGCGCGGAGAAATTGCGCGGATCGCTCGATTTGGCTGGCATGATTGAATTATTTCAGTCAGAATCGGTCAATAAATCATGAGCAAAATCAAACCCACCCGCCGCGCGCGACTCGAACCACTTGCCGAAGGCCAGGTCTGGCGTATGGCGGAAATGAATCTCCAGGTGGGCATGATCGGCAAGCTCTTGGTGCATTACAAGCTGGCCAAGCCGAACGCCGTCCGCATTCCCAATTCGTGCAGTCCCAAAGCTTCAGTGGAAGAATACCTGCGGAAAAACAAGGCGGTGCTCGTCCGCAAGAAACGCGCCCCGGCCAAAGCCTGACACGGTAGCGTGACGTCGGGCGGTGATGGATGGGCGGGTGGAATTCGTCAAACCGGCTCCGCCCCCGGGGTCGTTCCCGGTTCGCAAAATTTGAGGACCGAATACTTGGCGACGAAGATGGTTTGCCCGTTAGCCTGTTTCAGTTCGTAGTATTCCGCCAACTGATCTCGATCCTCGCGAAACAGTCTCCGCGCGCCTTTGAAGAGTACATTCCGATACACCACCACATCCTGTTTCCGTTCGACGCAATAAACGTCGTAACGCTGCGTCACATCAATCAACCCGGCCTCGGGTTTGGTCGGAGTCGCTTGCTCTGGAGGTTCACTCGCCACGGGGCCGGGGTCGGTCGGCGTGGCTGGCGAAGTTGCAATCGCTTTGGCTCCGTCGGGATTGGGCGAATAGTTTGGATTCAGTTCGTTCAATATGTCCTTCCGCGTCTGTTCGCAATCCACATGGAAATGTGCCAGCACCCGGGCCGCAATGCTGTCCCCCTCGCGCAGCAATCCGAGCAACAAATGTTCAGTGCCCACGTAGGTGTGGTTTAGCGTCCGTGCTTCCTTCGCCGCCAGCTTCAGCACCTTCTTGACGCGCGGGGTGTAGGGGATGTTACCGGTTAACATCCGACCGGAACCCGTGCCGACTTGTTTCTTGATCTCTGCGCGCACGGTCTCGAGATCCAACCCCAGTTTTAGCAGGACGTTGACGGCGACGCCCTGGCCCAGGGCGATGAGGCCCAGCAGGAGGTGTTCAGTGCCGACAAAGTTTTGATTGAAGCTGGCGGCCTCTTTGCGCGCCAAGCTCAGCACCTGCTGGGCGCGGGGCGTGAAATTATATGGCGTTGCCTCATTGTGCGCCTCGAGAGCGCGCCGGGATTTGGAGCCTGCCGGCTCGTGAGACGACGCAGGCTCGTTGAGCGTCTTCCAGACTTTTTTCAGCCAGTCCATGGCAGTGTTCGGCGGTTGTTGGCTGGAGTGTATGACAACGGAGGTAGATTTGCCAGCGCAATAGTTGTCTGGCGATTCGCTCAGCGGGGGCGCATCTCAGTTTCTTGCCGACGGTGCTGCTCGCGCTGCGACCAGTCCGTTCGCTCCGAGCGGACGGAATCGGGCGGTGGTGCGCTCGGGTGCGATGGACAAGGCGTCCATCGCCACACGCCAGGGCACAGACAATCTCCGTTGCAATGACGTGAGACGTGCAGCAGGTAATCCAGGGCGGCTAATTTCCTTTTCTTCCGGGGCTTTCCCTTTATCCTGTCGCGCTCTGGTTTTGATTGCAGAGCCGGAGCGAGATTACGATTGAGAGCAAGATTAAGATTAAGATTAAGATTAAGATTAGGATAAGGACGGAAATTGGATGGACGCCGCGCATATACGCAATTTCAGCATCATTGCCCATATTGACCATGGGAAGACGACGCTATCGGACCGGCTGCTGCACCGAACGGGCACGATCGCCACACGGGACATGGAGAATCAATTGCTCGATGCGATGGATCTCGAGCGCGAGCGTGGCATCACCATCAAGGCGCACCCGGTGACGATGCATTACCAGGCTCGGAACGGGGAGACGTACGAGTTGAACCTGATTGATACGCCCGGCCACGTGGACTTTGCCTATGAAGTGTCGCGCAGCTTGAGCGCGTGCGAGGGGGCGCTGCTGGTGATTGACGCCGCGCAAGGCGTGGAGGCGCAGACGGTGGCAAACTACCACCTCGCGGCGAAGCAGAACCTCACGATCATCCCGGTCATCAACAAGATTGATCTCGGTCACGCCAATGTGCCGCAGGCCCGGCAGCAGTTGGAAGACGTGCTCGCCCTGCCGGGCGAGTGGGCGATCCCGTGCAGCGCCAAACAGGGAATCGGCATCGAGGAAATTCTCGAGGCCATCATCGAGCGGGTGCCGCCGCCGAAACCGACCGGAGAAAAAAGTTTGCAGGCGCTCGCCTTTGATTCGTACTTCGACACCTACAAGGGCGTGGTCACGCACATCCGCGTGTTCAACGGGGAGATCAAGCCCGGGATGATGGTCAAGCTGGTTCACTCCGGGAAAAATTACGAGGTCAAGGAGGTCGGCAGCTTCAATCCCAAACCGTACCTGCGCGACAAATTGGAAACCGGTGAAACCGGTTACATGACGGCGAACATCAAGAGTCCGGCGGATGTGAAGATGGGCGACACCATCACGGACGCGCGGAATCCCTCGGGCGAACTGCCCGGGTTCAAGGAGATTCACCCGATGGTGTTCAGCGGGATTTATCCGATCAACACCGCCGACTACGAGCAGTTGAAGGTGGCGATGGGGAAATTGAAACTGAACGATTCGGCGTTCGTTTATTCCTCGGAAACTTCGGTCGCGCTCGGCTTCGGCTTCCGGTGCGGCTTCCTCGGCCTGCTTCATCTGGAGATCGTGCAGGAACGGCTGCGCCGCGAATACAACATGGATATCATCGCCACGTATCCGAGCGTGGTGTACAAGGTGTATCTCTCCGATGGCACGAGGAAGGAAGTGGACAACCCGGCATTCCTGCCGGACGTGACGCACATTGGCCGGATCGAAGAGCCGATGGTGAAGGCCTTCGTGATTTGCCCGAATGAAAACATCGGCGACCTGATGGCGTTGATCTCCGAGAAGCGCGGCAGTGTGGATCACACGGAAACGCTGGACACCCGACGCGTGATGTTGACCAGCCTGCTGCCGTTGAACGAAATCCTGATTGATTTCCATGATCGCATCAAAAGCATCACGCGCGGCTTCGGCTCGATGGACTACGAGCCGGAGGAATATCGGGAGAGCGACATGGTGAAGCTGGACATGCTGGTGAACACCGAACCCATGGATGCGTTTTCCTGCATCGTGCATCGCACGAAGGCGGAAGGCCGGGGCCGGGCGCTGGCGGAAAAGCTCAAGGAAGTCATCCCGCGGCAACAATTCCAGATCAAAATCCAGGCGGCCATCGGCGGCAAAATCGTCGCATCGGAAACCATCAGCGCCTTTCGCAAGGACGTAACCGCGAAATGCTACGGCGGCGACGTGTCGCGGAAACGCAAGCTGCTGGAGAAACAGAAAGAGGGCAAAAAGCGGATGAAATCCATCGGCAACGTGAATATCCCGCAGGAAGCCTTCATCGAAGTGCTCAAATCATGAACGGCAGTCGAGGGGCAAACATTGCGCGGCGAGGGCAGGGGAGCTGGTTGTTCGCTGCGCGCTGCGCTGAAACTCGACGCTTGGTCTTCGGCTCGTGCTTATGAATTTACGCTGGTTTATCTCCAAACGGACCCGTCAGGCCACGGCGATGCGGAAACACGTCCGCAACCTCCTGAATTCGCAACGTGACATATTGTCGGCGGAAGCGATTCGGCGGGTGGATGAATCGCTGGTTGCGCTCGGCGAGACCATCCGCAGCACGGCGGACAAATCCGTCCTGGACGCGAAGATGACGGAAGTGGAGGCGGTCGCCAACAAATGGCTCAAGCCCTATCCCCATGCCGCCTGGCGCGAGAATGTGGAAGTGTTTTTGGTCGCGTTGGCGGTGGCGATGGGCATCCGCACCTTTTTTGTGCAACCGTTCAAGATTCCCACCGGCTCGATGCAGCCAACCTTGTTCGGCGTCACCTCCGTGCCTGATTTCACGCGGATCAACTGGCGGGAACACAGCCGCGAGCAGATCGAGTCCGAAGTGGCGGACCAATTCCGGCAGGCGCGCGAGATGGTCATCCCCACCGGGCTGGCCCGGGTGCGCGAATGGTTTGAAGGCATCAGCTACCTCGAGGTGCGGGCCAAGGTGGATGGCGCGCTCGAACGCGTGGACCCGCCGGTGGGCATCCGCATCCTCAATTTTTATCAGACGATCTACATCGGTGGCGTGGCGCATCTGATTCTCTTTCCGCCCGATTACGGCCAGCCGAAACTGGAGGATCGCGCCCTGTTGCGGGTCGGGACGCGTTATCACAAGGGCGACCTCGTGGTGCGGATGAAAGTGCGCGCGGGCGACCATCTGTTCGTGGATCGCATGACCTACAATTTCCGCAAGCCCAAACGGGGCGAGATCGCGGTGTTCGCCACCGCCGGGACCAAGATTCCCCAACAGGACCAGTTTTACATCAAACGGCTGGTGGTGATGGGCGGCGAACAGGTGCAGATCCTGAACGACCGGCACGTGCTCATCAACCGCACCAACCGGTTGGACGCCTCGACGCCGCACTTTGAAAAAGTTTATTCGTTCGATCCCAGCAAGCCGCCGGCGGAAAGCGAGTATTCGGGACACCTGAACGAATTTGTAGCCGACCAGATCGAGCGCAACGGACTCGCGCCGCTTTTCCCGGACCAGGACGCGGTGCAAACCCTGCCGCCGGACACTTACATGGTGATGGGCGACAATACCGTGAACAGTTTTGATTCGCGGGCTTGGGGCACCTTTCCCGCCCACAATGTGATCGGGAAGGAATTCCTGGTCTATTGGCCGTTCACCAGCCGGTTTGGCTGGGGCAACCGCTGAGTTGGCAGCCGCCAAAGCGGGGAGCCGGAGCCGGTTGAACGAATGTTCGACTCGTTACTTCGGCGGCTTCGGTCAATGCCGGCGCAAAATCAGCCGATGATCCACACGTCGCGTCTGGTGATATTCCAAAGGCGGTAGCGCGGTGAGCGTGGGCGATTCCGTCTCGTGCAAAATGGTTTTGGCCAGCCCTTGCAACGCCCGCCAGCGCGGCCAGTCCAGTTCCGGCGCGTGGGCAATCTGCCGGAGGCGGCTGCGCCATTCGATGATCGCGCGATCAATGTCGCCCGCGCCCAGCAGGTCGGTCACCCAGCGATGCTTGTTCAGCGGATTTTGGTGGACGCTCTGGACCACGGCTTCCGCGCCGGCGCCGTATTTTGGCGGCAGGCCGTTTTCGAGATAGCCGGGGATGCTCTGCAGGCGAAATTTTTCATGGCAGGCGAGGGCGAGCCGGCCGCCATAGCGGTTCTCGTCCCCGCAGAACCGAAAGCCCGCGTCGAGGTTGGCCAGATCGTAAATCAATTCGTCCAACGGATAGCGTTCATCTTCCAAGGCGGCGGCGATTGCCAGGCCGTCGCCGTGGGAAAAGAAACTCACCAATCGCCCGCGTCGGGTGGGCGTGCCCTGCGCGTCCACGAGGTTCAGCCGTCGCCAGACCAGCGCCGTGCCGGTGGCGGTGGGCAGCAGCTTGCACGTCTCGACGAGCGAACACCGCGCACAATCGTAGGGCAGCACCTCGCGCTCGATCGGTTTCCACAGGGCCACACCCTGCCGGTCCACCGGCACGCGCAACGTGAGGTCGGCGAGACTGGTGTAGGCCAGGATGCGTTGCGCCTGGTTCACGAATTTCACCACCGGCGTTTTCAAGCCCGCGAGCTTGTGTTCGAGGAGCGGAACGATTTTTTCCTGCCACACGGAAATCCCGGCCTGGCGACCGTTCCAGTTGGTCAAACGCCGCACCCATTTGGCAATGATGACACGGTCGTCGCCCAACTTGTCCGCCACGGTGCTGGCGCGACCATAAATCTTCTGGCCGTCGCGCTCTTCCAGCAAAACGATCATACCCGTGCCGACTTTTTCAATCACGGCCTGATTGGAGAGCGCCGGGCGGAGCGGAGCGCCGATCTCCGATCCGACGTGGTCATGTGTTGATTCAGAAACCGCCGGGCCGGAGGCCGGCGCTCCGAGGGATGTTGGAGTTGAACGCTCGCCCTCACCCTGACCCTCTCCCCCGGGGAGAGGAGATAGCGATTGGGCGTCTCTCGGTTGCGCGAAGGTTTTCGTGTCAGCTCCAGTCTCCGCCGGTGCGGGAGACGGCGCGTGCTTATCCCTCTCCCGGGGGCTGGGGTGAGAATGCTCACGAACAAGTTTTGCGCTTTGAATCCCAGAACCGTAGCCGCCGACGTAAGGAGGCGGTAAAGACGGCTGCTCCACAGCGTCCGCCTCGTTACCTCGGCGGCTACTGCGGGAAGGTTCAAGGGGAGGGAAGTTCAGGACAAAAACATCTTTCAACGGTTTCTCCACCAGCGCGGGAAAGGTTTCCCACTCGCCCCGACTGTTGAGCATTTCCCGCTGGCGCCGGCGCACCTGCCGGGCGCGCTCGGCGTCGGTGTGCAATCTGCACGGTACCGCCGGATGCTTCATGGATGCCTCGACGCCCAGCAGCATCGGTTTGCTGGTGAACAATCGCTCCTGGGCGCGGACCGCCTCGGTGAACGGATCACGCCCGTGCTCGACCGCCGTTTGCATCAGGTTGAGCAACGCGCTCCAATCCACCGCGCCGCTGCGCGCGAGCTGACCGGCGCGGGCGTCAAGCAGCCGGAGCTCGTTGGCCGTGATGAGCACGAAGCCGGTTTCATCCAGTCCACGCCGGCCAGCGCGACCGAACATTTGGAGAATCTCATCCGAGCGGAGCGGTTGTTCCACGGAATCGCGCCGGTACGATTCGCCGGCGAGCGCCACGCTGCGGAGCGAAAAGTTGATGCCGGCCGCGAGGCCCATGGTGGCGACGACAACGCGAAGCTGCCCGGCCTTGGCCAGCGGCTCGATGACTCCGGCGCGCGCGGCATAGCTCAGCCCGCTGTGATGGTAGGCGATGCGGCTTTTGAGCAGTTTGGCGAGGTGCTCGCCGACAAGTTGTTTTTGCTCGGTTGAAAGCGGGAGCGGGTTGGGGGTGGGCAACTGGCGCGCCAGATCGGCGGCCATGCTTTCGGCGGCCTGGCGGCGTGGGGCAAAAATCAAAATCGGCCCGAGGTCTTCGGCCAGCGACTTGGCGACCAGGCGCGGCCAGTAGCCGCGAATCTCGGACGGGACGTGGTAGTTGAGATTGTTTGCGTGAACTTCTTCCAGCGGCACCGGGCGAACTTCATGCCGGATCAACGTGGCCGGGCGACCCAGCCGGTTGAGCCAGCGGACGACGTGATGCGGGTTGGCGACGCTGCCACTCAGGAGCAGGAGTCGCGTGTGCGGCGGCGCGAGGGCGAGGGCGAGTTCGTAATTCAACCCGCGGCTCGCGTCGCCGATCATCTGGTATTCATCCACCACGAGCAGGCTTGGCCCCGCGCCGGCGATGAGCCGCTGCTTCTGCGTTTCGAGCGTGGCGACGAGGATAGGCGCGCCGAGGTTCTCCGCCAGGTCACCAGTGGCGATGCCCACGTCCCAACCACGGGCGCGCCACTCGGCAAGCTTGTCGTTGGCGAGGGCGCGAGTGGGCACGGTGTAGATGGCCTGGCCGCGCGGCTTGCCGTGGTTTGACCACAACTCGAAGATCAGCGTCTTGCCCGCGCCGGTGGGCGCTTGCACCACGACATCCTTGCCTTCGCGCAACGCAGTCACGGCCTGCTGTTGCCACAAATCCGGGACTGTCACCTGATTGAGCGCAGGTAGATCGGCAAGTTGTGATTCGAGCGACTGCACGGACGGAAGATAGCCGGAGCGCAGGAAAACCCAAATGCCAAAGTCCAGTCCACGCCAGATTCACCATTGTCGCACTCGATAGAAACGTGAAGAGCTTCCGGGATTAGGATCGGTCAAGGTTAGAATCGTTCCCGTGCCGGCGACCAAGGGCAGGGAAGACCAAATTGTTCCAGTAATCGAGTCTTTGTATTCGAGCCGATAAACGCGGCCTCGATTGCTGGGCAACGAAACCTTAAAGCCATTTGAGCTTAACACTGGATTGGTCAATTGCACTTGGAGAACTGGCGGACCGTTTCCAACGAGGGCCAAGGTGAAATTCCCGCTCGCGGCGATGGATTGGACATTTGTCAGAGCGGTCGGAGTGCTGGCTTGTCCAAGAGTATTGGCTCCCCAGGCCAGAACGGTGCCGTCGGCTCGAAGCACGCAGTCATGCAAATCCCCAGCAGCTACGGCAACCACGTTTGAAACTGCAGCGGGCACCGTGCCCAGACCAAAACCACTGTATCCCCAAGGGACAACAGTGCCGTCTTGTTCCACGGCAAGACTGTGATTGCCCCCGGCGGCGATCCCGGTGACGTTTGTGGCACTTGAGGGCACGTTTGTCGCCAAGCTGTTTCCCCAAGCCGCCAGAGTGCCATCATCCCGAAGCGCCACGCAGTGAGTATCGCCCGCGGCGATGGTGGTCACATTCGCAAGCCCGGATGGCACATTGGTTTGACCTGTATTATTCCAACCCCATGCGACGACAGTTCCGTCGGCCTTCAAAGCGACATTGTGCCCTACACCCGCGGCGATGGCCACTACGTTGGTCAAATCTGGCGGAACGTTCGTCTGTCCCAGGTTGTTCACGCCCCACGCGACGACTGTTCCGTCCGTCAATAGGGCCAGTTCATGACCGTATCCTCCGGCGAGGTACACGATGTTCGTGACTGGGGGCGGCACGACTTCCTGTCCGGCTGAATCCGCGCCCCATTGGAGCAACGTCCCATCATCACGAAACGCAAATCCGAACGGACCTGCTGTGCCGACGGTCGTGATATTTGTCAACCCCGGCGGAGTGAACGATTCAGCGCGCAGGTCTTGTCCCCACAACGCCACCTCCCCAAATTCAAGCGTGGCATTGGAACTTGTGACGAAGTCCAGGCTGTTGGAAACAATCAGCGCATAAGACCCGACGTTGGCAGATTGTAAGTTGGTCACGGTCAGGCTTGGGCCATTCGCGCCGGGAAGGTTCGTGCCGGAGTGTTGCCACTGGTAAGTAAGCGGAGGTGTGCCTCCAGCGAGAGCTGCAAATGTCGAATTCAATCCAAAGACCTGAGATCGAGACTGAGGTTGTTTGGTGATGATGGGTGCGGTTTCACCGGGAGCGTAATCAACTTCGTCAACGTAGGCTGCGCTGTTCACCGGCGAGCCCCCCGCCGTCAACACCCATTGCAACGTGTGGCTTCCAGCCCCCAGCCAATAGGTGTATGGAAACCACCCGAATGGGAAATTTGCGATATTCGTTTGTGTTATCCCGTCTATCTTGAACGAGAGGGTTGAAGAATAGTTGGCCGAAACAACCTGCGCCCAGAAGCTCATGGTGCCGGGCCCGATTACCGTAGTTTGTAGCGTTGATGACTGGCCGGAGCTACTCAAATGCCTTGAGGCTGCGGCCGCGACACCGTCATGACTTGTGGTCGCCTGCCCAACCCAGACGGCGTTGAACGGCAGACTGCCACTCGTGGTCCACGTCAAGTTTGTCGCATTCAGAGCTACGCCCAAAGATTGGCCGCGACCGTTTTGTGCAAGGAACAGTAGAATGGTGAACGCGAGCAAACGACGCTTTAGATGCATGTTCGGGAGACTACTCTATCAGCGTCAGTTATGCAAAATTGAATCCCGTCGAGTTCTTGAACTTGCGCCACTCCCAACGACTCAGGGCTTACCGGGCCGCCTCGCGCATGGCGGCGAAGAGGTTTTTGCCGGTGTTGGCTGCGACCGGCTTTTTGGATTTCTCGTCGTCGGTCTCGACGAGCTCGGGCGGGAGTTCCTTCAGGAACGGTGACGGATGGCAGGGCATGACCTGACCGTATTTTTTGCGACCACCGCAATGGCTGATGGTGAGCGTCAACATCGCGCGGGTGACGGCGACGTAAAAGAGGCGGCGCTCTTCGTCCAGCGTGCCCTCGACTTTCGAGCGCGAGTGCGGGAGCAGGCCGTCTTCCAGGCCGACAATGTAAACGTGCGGAAACTCCAGCCCCTTGCACGAGTGCATGGTGATGAGCGTGACGGCGTCGCCTTTGTTTTCTTCCTCGTCCTCGCGATCGCTGTCGAGCGTGACGTTCTCCAGGAATTGCTGAAGCCGGTCGTGCAACGAGGCGGAGGGCGAGCCGCTGTTGTCCATCGTGGCGATGAAGTCCTTGAGGTTACGGATGCGGTTTTCGCCGGCCTCGGCGTCCTTCTCCGCGCGGCGGAGCTCGGCGAAGTAGGCGATTTCGTCGAGGACGGAGTCGGTCCAGGCGGCGAGCGAATTGGTGTGCGAATTGAGCGGGCGTCCGGCCTCCGCGTGAACCTGGGAGCGCCGGCGTCTCGCCGGCTCGTTAGCGTCCGCAGCGAAGGAACTCGCCGGCGGGACGCCGGCGCTCCCAGAGTCCGTGCCCGGGATCAAGTCGTCAGAGCGCGAACCGGATTCCGAAGAATCCTCCTGAAGCGCCGCAACGTAGCCGCCGACGTGAGGAGGCGGAGCCGGCGGTTGCCCAAGCGCGTCCGCCTCCTCGCGTCGGCGGCTACCAGCAGCAGGTTCATGGTGAGGCTGATTGTTCAGCTCGCTCCGCCTCCGCTCGACCAATTCCACGAACACCTCAATCGCCTCGCGGGTGCGGGTCTGGAAGGTTGTCGTCACTGCCGGATTTTTCATGGCGGCGAAGACGGATTGCTTGCGCTCGTGACTGGCGGCGAGCAGGCGTTCCATCGTGACATCGCTCAGGCCACGCGCCGGGGTGTTGGCGATGCGCAGCAGGCTGACGTCGTCGTGCGGATTGAGAAAGGTCTTGAGGTAGGCGAGCAGGTCGCGGATTTCGCGGCGGTCAAAGAAACTCTGGCCGCCGATGAGGTGGTAGCGGACACCGGCGGTGCGGAGCGCGGTTTCGAGCGGGCGCGATTGGAGGTTGGTGCGAAAGAGGATGGCGTTTTGAGCCCACGCGGTCCGGCGGGCCAGGCGCGCGAATTCGATGGCCGCCACGACTTCGCGGGCCTCGTCCTCGTCCGTCTCGAAGGCGCGCAGGGAAATCTTCGTGCCGTAGCCCTTGTCCGACCAGAGCGACTTGGCGCGGCGGCGCGTGTTGTTTTTGATGAGCGCGTTGGCGGCGTTGAGGATGATGCTGGTGGAGCGATAGTTTTGCTCCAGCTTGACCACCTTCACCTCGGGGAAATGTTTTTCGAGATCAAGCAGGTTGGCGATTTCCGCGCCGCGCCAGCCGTAGATGCTCTGGTCGTCGTCGCCCACGACGCAGAGGTTGCGATGTTCCTTGGTGAGCGTGTTGACCAGCTCGAACTGCGCGGCGTTGGTGTCCTGATACTCGTCCACCATCACGTAGCGATACTGGGCACGGCAGGCGGCGAGCGCGTCCGGATGTTTGCGAAAGAGGCGGAGGGTGAGGAGAATCAGGTCGTCAAAATCCACGGCGTTGCAGGCGTGGAGGGCGGATTCGTAACGCTGGGTGACGTGTTCGGCGAGGGCGTGAACATTGGGATCGCCGAATAGTGGCTGCGACGCCCGCGTCGCAGCACCCGGCGACGAGGCGTCGCCACCACCGCGCCCGTTCTTGAATTTGCTCAACATGGCCAGCACGGCGGCGGGGTCGGTCTTTTCGCCCTTGGACGAAATGTTGGCGAGGATTTTCTTGATGGCTCCGAGTTGTTCCGATTCGTCGTAGATGACGAAGTTGCGTTTATAGCCCAGTTTCTCGATGTGCTGGCGGAGGATGCGGACGCAGAGGGAGTGAAAGGTGCAGATGGTGGGGCGCTCGGGTTTTTGATTTGGGTCTTGGGTCTGGCGTCTCGGGTCGGGGAGGAGTTTGCGGGCGCGTTCCTGCATTTCGCGAGCGGCTTTGTTGGTGAAGGTGACGGCCAGGATGTGGTGGGGGGCGATGCCGCGCCGGATCATTTGGGCGATGCGGCAGGTGATGACGCGGGTCTTGCCCGTGCCCGCGCCGGCGAGGATGAGCACCGGGCCATGAATGGTTTCCACGGCCTGGCGTTGGGGTGGATTCAAGGCGCTCAGCTCGAACATCGGGCGCGGATTTTAGGCCGCGAGGGGATGAAGGCAAGCGGATTGGCCGTTCATAACGCTTGCCAAAAGCGTTCACTTCCCTAGATTGAGCGCCCGTTTGTTGATTATGGACCTGAATCCTTTGCAACTCATGCTGGCCTTGGGCGCTCCCGCGCAACCGGGCCAGCCGCAGCCGCCCGCCTGGACCAGCCTGGTGCCGCTCGTCTTGTTGATGGTCGTCTTCTATTTCGTGCTGATTCGTCCGCAACAAAAGAAGACCAAACAACACGCCGAGTTGCTCAAGACGGTGAAGCCCGGCGACAAAATTGTCACCACGGGCGGGCTCGTCGGCGTGATCCTCACCGTGAAGGACAAGGGCGGCGTGACCATCCGGTCGGCGGACGCGAAACTGGAGATCACGCGGTCGGCCATCGCGGAAATCACCGAACGGGCCGGCGAGAAGAGCGAGTCCTGATTTTTCCCCTTTCTCATGAAGCGAAATAACTACTGGCGGCTGGCAATCATTCTTACCGTTCTGGTCTGGTCGCTCTACGAAATGTACCCGCCGAGCGCGCGGGATCTGGTGAAGCAGTTTCAGAAGGATGCGCAGGTGGCGCCCAACGACACGACGTTTTCCAACATCGTGTTCACGGCGAACAGCCTGCAAAAGCAGAATCCCGACCGGGCGTTCGCCAATCTCGAAACCGCCATCGGCACGAATGACATCGTGCGCTATTTCCCGGAATTCGATTCCCGCAACGAACCGCACCCCACCACCTACATCCTGAACCGGCTGCAACGTCGCGCGGCGGGCCGGATCCGGCTGGGGTTGGACCTGCAGGGCGGCACGTCGTTCCTCGTCGAGATGGACACCAGCAAGCTGGCGGACACGAACGAGGTCTCGGGCGCGTTGTCGCAGGCGATCGAGGTCTTGCGCAAGCGCGTGGACCGGTTTGGCGTGGCCGAGCCGGTGATTCAACCGGAGGGCAACAACCGGATTTTGATCCAACTGCCCGGGCTGTCCGAGGATGACCGCAACCGGGCGGTGACGAACATTCAGAAGAAGGCCTACCTCGAATTCCGGCTGGTGCATGAGAACTCGGACGAGTATGTGCGCACCGGGGAAATTCCGCCGGGGTATGAGTTGCTGAAGCGCAAGGAGCGCACGGCCAATGGCGGCGAACGGCTGGTACAGGTGGTCGTCAAAAAGAAGGCCGAGCCGGGGCTGGCGGGCAGCATCATCAAAAGTGCGTTTGTGCAGCGGGGCAACCTGGGCGAGCCGGAGATCAGCTTTACGTTGACGGATGCGGGGGCGAAACGCTTCGGGGAAGTCACCCGCGATAATGTCGGACGCCAACTGGCCATCGTGCTGGACGGCGATCTTTATTCCGCCCCCGTCATCCACACCGCAATTGAAGACGGGCGCGGACAGATCACCGGCAGTTTCGATTTGAAGGGCGCGATGGAACTCGCGGGCGTGATGGAGAATCCGCTGCGCGCGCCGTTGCGGATTCTGGATTCGAACGACGTGGACCCGACGCTGGGCCGGGACTCGGTGCATAGCGGCATGCAGGCGGCGATTTACGGTGTCATCGCGGTGGCGGCGTTCATGGTGGTGTATTACCTGATCGCCGGCATGGTGGCCAATGTGGCCTTGGGGTTGAACATCATCATCCTGCTCGGCGTCATGTGCTCGGTGGGCACCACGCTGACGTTGCCGGGCATCGCGGGTATCGTGCTGACGGTCGGCATGGCGGTGGATGCGAACGTGTTGATTTACGAACGTATCCGGGAGGAACTGGAGGCGGGGAAATCCATCCGGGGCGCGATTGCCGCCGGCTACGACAAAGCCTTTGGCACGATCTTCGACTCCAACCTGACGACGCTGATCTCGTCGGTGATTTTGATTTTCATGGGCACGGGTTCGGTCAAGGGCTTCGGTGTCACGCTGACCATTGGTGTCATGGTGAGTTTGTTCACCGCGCTGGTCGTGACCCGGTTGATCTTTGACTGGCTGCTCGGGAAAAATCTGTTGAAGCAACTCAAGATGCTGCATTTGATCCGCGGCGCGCACATTGACTTCATGCGCTGGGCGATTCCGGCGTTCATCGCTTCGTGGACGTTGATCCTGGTGGGAAATGGGTATGGGATTTTTGTCCGGGGACAAAATGTGTTGGGGGTGGAGTTCTCGGGCGGCACGCAGGTGACCCTGACCTTTGATCAAAGCAAGAACATCAGCGTGGACGAAATCCGCAAGGCCGTGGACAAGACGGGCGTGGGCGAGGCGTTGATCTCGTATCAGAAGGACCTGGGCAGCGGCACGCGGACATTGATGGTCACGGTGCGCGCGCTGGAGGAAGAGGAAGGCACGCGGGCCAGCCAGCAGGTGGTGAATGAGATCCAGAAGGATTTCCCGGACGCGCATTTCGTGGCGGGCGCGGCCCGAAACGTCGGCCCCACCGTGGGCCGGGAAATTCGCACGACGGCCATTTACGCGTCCTTGCTGGCGATGTTCGGCATCCTGGTGTACGTCGCCTTCCGCTATGAGTTTTCGTTCGCGGTGGGCGCCGTGGTGGCGATCGTGCACGACATCCTGATGACGCTGGGCTGGTATTTCCTCACGGGCCGGGAACTGAACGCCACGACGGTGGCCGCCTTGCTGACCATCATCGGGTTTTCGATCAACGACACCATCGTGATTTTCGACCGGATCCGGGAGGACTTGAAGCTGGGCATCCGGGGCACGTTCCGTGAGGTGATGAACAAGGCGCTCAACCAAACCCTGAGCCGCACGATCATCACGTCCGGCACGGTGTTCCTGGCCACCCTGTCGCTTTACATCTTTGGCGGCGGGCCGGTGAACGATTTTGCGTTCACGTTCCTGGTCGGCATTTTGACCGGCACGTATTCCTCGATCTACATCGCCAGCGCCCTCGTCCTGTGGTGGCACAAAGGCGCGCGTCCCGACATTGGCTCGCCCGTGACGGCGAGCAGCGCGGCGGTGGCGACGGCGAAGGTTTGAGCGCACGCACTGACCCGGTCGCGCTTGAGCTTCCATCGGGATCAAGCGGGCGGATGAGATTATGATCCGGACGATGGACGCAGACTCATGCTCGCGCTGATTCACATCACACCCTGGCATTGGGCGGGTTTTATTGTCTGCGTCCTGTTCTTCCTGGCGCTGGACCTGGGGGTCTTTCACCGCAAAGCGCACGTCGTCAAATTCCGCGAGGCGCTGATGTGGACCGGCATTTGGGTGGCGCTCTCGCTGCTCTTTGGGCTGATGCTGGCCCCGGCGGTGGTGGAAGGCTGGGGCAAAGCCGACACGGTGGCCTTTGTGACCGGTTACGTCATCGAGTTGTCGCTCTCGATGGATAACGTGTTCGTCATCGCGCTGGTCTTCACCTATTTCCGCGTGCCCCCGCAATATCAGCATCGGGTTTTATTTTGGGGCATCCTCGGGGCGTTGCTGATGCGCGGGGTGATGATTGCCGTCGGGGCGGCGCTGATCAGCCGGTTTCTGTGGACGCTCTACATTTTTGGCGCGTTCCTGGTTTTCACCGGCATCAAAATGCTGGTGGTCAGCGACGACGGCGTGCATCCGGAGAAGAACTTCGTGTTGCGGCTGGCCCGGCGCTGGTTTCGGGTCAGCCCGGAGTTTCACGGGCAACACTTCACCATTCGCGAACAGGGTCGCTTCATGCTCACGCCGCTGGCGTTGGTGCTGCTCGTGGTGGAAACGACCGATTTGATTTTCGCCGTGGATTCCATTCCCGCAATCTTCGCCGTCACGAAACGGCCCTTCATCGTTTTCACGTCGAACGTCTTTGCCATCCTGGGGCTGCGTTCGCTTTATTTCGTGCTGGCCGGAGCGATTGATTATTTTCGCTACCTCAAGGTCGGGCTTTCCGTGGTGCTGGTATTTATCGGCGCCAAGATGCTGTTGGACCCGCACGACGCCCCGCCCAAATGGTTCCAAGTGGACATCCCAGGCGATGTGTCCTTGCTGGTGGTGGGAATAATTCTTGGCCTGGCCATCGGCCTTTCGCTGCTGGCGGGCCATCGGGAGAAACGGGCGGCGGGCAAACACTGACGCCGCCTTTCCGCCGAGGCTTCCGCACGAGAGCAAAGGTGAATGTCCGGGCTGACGCAGTTGTTGCTTCAACCGGTGTGGGCCGTGGTGGACATGATGGTCGCTCGGCGCCGATGCGGTTGCGCACTTGATCGAGGCCTGGGCTTGGGTTAGGAACTGAGCGAAGCACATGATTGTCAGGCCGCCACCCGCATCGAATTCGCACACCGCGAATCCGCTGTCGCGCCGAACCTGGGTTGGCGCATGGCCGCGTCGGCTGGCAACTTTGCTCCACTGTGGTGGCGGCGCACTCGCGATCCTGGTTGGCGCATCGTTCACCTCACGGGCAGTCACCGACCCGGTGAATCAGTTTGCCATGCAGACGTGGCTGACGGAGGACGGCATGCCGCAGAACACCGTCACCGCGCTGTTGCAGACGCACGCCGGTTATATCTGGGCGGCCACCTACAACGGGATCGCGCAGTTTGACGGCGTCCGGTTCAAGGTGTTCGATTCCTCCAATACCGAGGGGTTGCCCAACAGCCGGATCACCAGCTTGTTTGAAGATGCGCAGGGCGACATCTGGATCGGGCACGACACCGGGGACTTGACGAAATTTTCCGGCGGAAGATTTCAGCCCGTGACGCCGCGCCGCAACTGGAGTGGCGGCACGATCTACGGCATCCAGTCGGATCCGGCCGGTGACGTGTGGATTCTGAACATCCACGGCGAGGCGCTGCGCGTGCGCGATGAACTTTTGATCCAACCACCGCCCGAACTGCGGGAAGGCGCGTTGCTCGTCCCGCAGTTCGTTTTGGACGACCAGCGCCGGCTGTTGGTCGTCCGCAACGGGTATGTCGCCGAACTGACTCCGGCCGGCTACCGGTTGGTGACCTTTCCCACGTCGTCCAACCGGCCTTATCACGCGCGGTTGGCCACGGCTCCGCGCGGAGGATTATGGGTGCCGGGCGCAGGCCGGATGCGACGCTGGTCGGGCAACTCCTGGCAGGACGACCTCGGCGAGTTCCCGTGGGGCGATGCCTCCATCATGTGCCTGTTGGCCACCTCCTCGGGTCAGTTGCTCGTGGGCACTTTGCAACGCGGCTTGTTCATTCACGATCCGGCGTTGGGCTGGATGAACATCACGCGCACCAACGGCCTGCCCCAGGATTGGGTTCGATGCCTGACCGAGGATCGCGAACACAATCTCTGGGTCGGCAGCAGCGGTGGGCTTACGATCTTGCGTCCGCGAAAAGTCGTCATGCTTAGTCCGCCCGGTGATTGGCAGGGCCACCCGGTTCAAGCCATCACTCGCGCCCGGGACGGATCGGTGTGGGCCGCCAGCGAGGGCGATGGACTCTATCGCTGGCAGAATGATGGCTGGACGCACTACGGCGTGGAGGCGGGTCTTTCAAATCAATTCGTCTGGTCGGTGCTCGAAGACAGTGCCGGGAAAATCTGGGCGGGCACTTGGGGCGGCGGGTTGTTTCGCCGGGAAGAAAATCGCTTTGTCGAGCAGTTCGATCTGGCCGCCCGCGGTGAAGCAGTCACGGCACTGAAGGAACTTCCCGCCGGCACGCTATGGATCGGCACGGCGGCGGGTCTCTTGCGTTGGTCCAGCAACAAGCTGGAACGCTTTGCCGCGTTGGGGGGCGCGATGGCCGGTGACATCCGCGCGTTGGAGTCGGGAACTGCGGGCGAGCTATGGATTGGCACGCAGGGCAGTGGGCTGGGTCGGTTCCAGGACGGGAAATTTCAAACCTGGCGCGAGCCGGAGGGACTTCCGCGCGACTTCATCCTGTCCTTGTTGCAGGATTCCGATGGCACGCTCTGGATTGGCAGTCTGGATCGGGGCATCTTTCGTTTTCGTCACGGAAAATTCGCCACCATCAGCACCGAAGCAGGTTTGCCGAACAACGTCATTGGCCATATCGCGGACGACGGATTGGGCAACCTGTGGTTGAACACGCAAAAAGGGCTGGTTCGCGTACGCAAGCGTGATTTGAATGAGTGCGCGGACGGCAAGCTGCCTGCGGTGGCCGTGCGGGTGTTCGGCGAGGCTGAAGGCATGACCACGCCCGCCGGTTCCAGCGGCTTTTCGCCCTCGGGCTTTCGTTCACCCGACGGCCGTCTCTGGTTTCCCACCGCGCGCGGCATCGCCGTGGTGGACCCGAAATCAGTCCCGGCGAACCTCGTGCCGCCCGCCGTCTGGATCGAAGACATTCTGATGGACGACGAGCCCGTCAATCTTTCCGCTCCCGCTGGCGCTGCGACCATTCCGGCGACTGGCCATCGGCGGGTGATATTGACTCCCGGCCGGCATCAGCTCGAAATTTTTTTCACCGGGATCAGTTTTACCGCGCCGAAACGCGTGCGCTTCGACTACCAACTCGAGGGCCTCGAATCCTCCAGTCTGGATCACTCGCAAACCAAATCCACCAACCGCGGACTGGAAGCGAATGGCAGCGAAGGCGGCAGCCGCCACGTCACCTACCCGTATCTGCCGCCGGGGCAATACACTTTCCACGTCAATGCCGGCAACAGCGACGGCGTCTGGAATCCCACCGGAGACGCCGTGACCATTCTGGTGCTGCCGCACCCGTGGCAGACGTGGTGGTTCAAAACGATTTTGGGCGTTCTGAGTTTCCTGGTCGTCGGGGGTGGAGTTTACTGGCAATCCCGGCGCCGGTTGCGCGCCCGGCTGGAGCGCGTCGCCCGGGAACGAGAATTGGAACGGGAACGCGCCCGCATCGCCCAGGATATTCACGACGACCTCGGCGCGAGTCTCACCCGCATCGGCATGTTGAGCGAGTCCGCCTCCGAAGACTTGCTGGACCCGCCGCGCGCGGCGCGCAGTCTGGGGCAGATTTACGCCACCGCCCGTGACCTGACGCGGGCGATGGATGAAATCGTCTGGGCCGTCAATCCCCGGCACGACACGCTGGACAGTCTGGCCAACTACATCACCCGTTTCGCGCACGACTTCCTCAGCGCGGCCGACATCCGTTGCCGTCTCGATGCGCCGATGGCTTTTCCCGAACTGGCGGTGCGTTCGGAGATTCGTCACAACCTGTTCCTCGCCTTCAAGGAAACTTTGAACAATGCCGTGAAACATTCCGGGGCCAGCGAAATCCGGGTGACTTTGGAGCGCGTGATGGGCGGATTCAAACTGATCGTGGCCGACAACGGTTCGGGCTTCGGCGGCGAAAAGGCCGTGCCCGACCCGACGCCGGGCCGATTGGTTTCCGGTTACGGCATTGCCGGCATTCGGACCCGGCTGGAACAAATCGGCGGCAGCGTCCGGATCACGAGTCAACCGGGCGAGGGGACGCGGGTTGAGCTGTTCGTTCCGCTCTCCGAGGCCGCTGGTTGAACCGGTCTCGTCGCCGACGAAGAATTTCTGGTAACTTTTGGCCCGCCGATTGCGTCCAGTGTTGCGTATGTTGAACGCAATCTCAGCCAGCAAGTGGGATTACACGACGGCAGCGCACCTGCTCAATCGCGCCGGCTTCGGCGGTCCTCCCGAGGAGATTGAGACCTTGGTCAAACTGGGACCGGACCGGGCGGTGGCGTCGCTCGTTGATTTCGAAAAGATCCCCGACCCCACCCCGGACCCGGAATGGGCCAAACCCGACCCGGAACGCGTGGCCAAATTCCGGCGACTGCGCACCGCCTCGCCGGAAGAACGGAAGATGGCGCAGCAGGAGGATCGGCGCTTGCAACGGCAGCGCATGATGGAATTGCGCGGCTGGTGGCTCGAGCGCATGGCCAAAGGGCCGCGGCCGTTCCAGGAAAAAATGGTCCTGTTCTGGCACGGCCATTTTGCCACGAGCGTCGAGAAGGTGCGCGAGGCTTACTACATGTGGCGGCAAAATGAATTGTTTCGCCGGCTCGCCACGGGCAACTGGGAACAAATGCTGGTCGCGGTGGGCCAGGATCCCGCGATGCTCATCTGGCTCGATCAGGCGCAGAGTCGCAAGAATCATCCGAACGAAAATTTTGCCCGCGAAGTCATGGAGTTGTTCACGTTGGGCGAGGGGCATTACACCGAGAAGGACATCACCGAAGGCGCGCGGGCGCTTACCGGCTGGTCGCTGGATCGCGAGCAGCAAAAGTTTGTTGACCGGCCGCGAATGCACGATCCCGGGAGGAAAACCTTTCTCGGCAAAACCGGCGACCTCGACGGCAAGGATGTCATCGCTCAGATCGTCGCCCAGCCACAGGCCGCGCGCTTCATCACCGCCCGGCTCTGGAATTTTTTTGCCGGGCAAATGCCGTCCGAGGAAATGACCACGGCCCTCGCCGCCGTGTTCCGCCAGCAGGGGAACCAGTTCAAACCGCTGTTGCGCGCCATGTTTCGCAGCGAGGAGTTTTACGCGCCGACCGTCATCCGTCAGCAGGTCAAAAGCCCCGTGCAATGGCTCGTGGGCAGTGTGCGCATGTTGGAATCGCAGTTGCCGCCGCCGATCGTCTGCTGGGGATTGACGCGTAATCTCGGCCAGGACTTGTTCGCGCCGCCCAACGTCAAGGGCTGGGACGGCGGGCTTGCCTGGATCACCACCAACAACCTGCTCGCCCGTTACAACGAGGCGGCGGTGCTGGTGCAGGGGGACATGTCCATGCTGGCCGGGGCGAATTTCGCGAAGAAGGCGCGTCCAAACAACCGGGCGCAGAA
>CAZLOH010000044.1:0-47485 GCA_964561105.1 uncultured Bifidobacterium sp.
GGACTTGTCACCGCTTTGGCCGCTTGGCCGGCTTGCCGGCCAAGCAGAGCCGCGTCCAGCGGCGCGGCGAATCATCTGACGCGTGCGCCTCACCCGATGCGCTTGTGCCAACCCGTTTGACGGCGGCAAGCCGCCTGCGGAAAGCGATGCCAAGTCATCGCACTCCAAGGCTGGCGCGTTATACCGCGGGTTGAGGCAAGGTTCGGTCATCGGTCAGAAATCGTCTTCAATGTTCAACTGATCGGTTTTGAAACTGTAGATGGTTTGCACCATCGCGGGCGACGCCACCCGCTCGAACCAGGCCGCCGAACACCACGGATATTGGTTCGCCACCGGCACCAGCCGGTGACGCACCGCGTTTTGGTGAACGTAGTTCAGCCGGGCGAGGTAGGACTTTTCAAAAGTCAACTTCGTGTCGCGAAAGTTATACCAGACTTTGCGGCCAACTTTTCGATCCAGGCGGTTTAGCTCGCGCGCGGTGTCGCTATGCAGATGCGTGAGGAATTTGCCGAGATTGGCCGAATCAGGAAATCCTCGCGCGACAATGTGGTAGTGATTGGCGAACACGGCCCACGCTTCAAGCTGCCAATGGTACCGGTTGGCCAGTTCCATGAGCCGACGTTCGAGCAGGTCAAGCCGGGGTGGGTCGTGGAACAACCGTTCCTTGTGCAGTGTGCCGGCGGTGACGAAGTAACCGGCATTTTCGTCGAGTTTGTGAACCGGTGCGTGCGGCCACGGCACCTTGGAGTGCGGCGGCTTGACGCCGATTTCTGGAGGCGATTTGTCGCCGTCGGGGTCGTGGGCGGCTGGTGGTGTTGCGGGCGCAGAGCCGGTGGCACGCGCCGCTGCTTGGTGGACAAGTCCACCAAGCCGGGAAAGCGGTGACAAGTCACCGCACTCCACAGCCTGCGGCGTCCGCGCGCAAGTCGTTGGCGATTTGAACGACTCTTCGGCCTCGGATGGACTCTCGCGTTTCTCCATCTGCTATCCCTCATCCTCCTGGAGCCTGCCATCCTCAAGCCGCAGCACCCGTTTCATCCGTTTCGCCAAATCCATCGCATGCGTCACGACGATGAGCGTCACACCTTCCTCCTGGTTCAACTCGACGAAGAGCTGACTCAAGGCGGTGGCGGAGGCGTGATCCAACGCGCCGGTGGGTTCGTCGGCCAGCAGCAGTTGCGGTTGATTGATGAGCGCGCGCACGACTGCGGCCCGCTGGCGTTCGCCGCCGCTGAGTTGTCCGGGGCGATGATGCAGGCGTTCCGCCAGGCCAACGCGCTTGAGCAACCGTTCGGCTCGCCCCCTCACCCCGTCCCTCTCCCCATCGGATGGGGAGAGGGTGGCGCAGCCGGATGAGGGGTTTGCGAGAGTGGGTACCAGCACGTTTTCAATCACGGTGCACTGCGGCAGGAGATAGTGTGCTTGAAAGACGAAACCGATCTGACGATTGCGCACCGCCGCCAGTTGAAGCTCGTCGAGAGCAGCGAGGTCTTTTCCGTCGAGCAGCACCTGTCCACTGGTGGGCCGGTCGAGCGTGCCGATGATTTGCAACAGGGTGCTCTTGCCCGAACCGCTCGGGCCGACGATGGCGAGCGATTCGCCCCGCACCACTTCGAGAGAGACTCCGGCGAGGACATTGACGACCGCAGTGGCGTTGCCGGCGGCGTAGCGTTTGGTCACGTTGGTCAGTTGCAACAGGTTCGCTGGCGCTGGCATCGGACAATGTTTGCGCCAACCACGGTGGGAAAACAGGAAAAAATTCCCGCCGCCGATCCTGCGGATGGGTGGCCGGTGTTTATTTCTTGAGCGGTGAGTCTCGTTTTCTTGGCATTGGGCAGTCACGGATGAGCGAACCGGCATCACCCGAGGCCGGAATACCCCGCCACGAGGAGGGCGGCCTCGTGGCATGACTTTGGCTAAATGAGACGAACCGTAGAAACACCCGACGGTAAACCAGACAAAGGATACATGATGAAACGGATACTTAGCCTGATCGGCTGCGCGGCGTTAATGAGCATTGCCGCCAACGTGAGCACGCCAACGGCCCGGGCGGCGGACGCGGAAGGCGCACCCGATTACCGGCCCTTCACGTTGGGCCTGGAGGCCGGCACCACTGGCTTCGGTGGATCGGGAAACTGGCGGTTTGCCGATCATTGGGGGGTGCGCGCGGGCTTTGACTATTTTCAACATTCGGATTCTGGGGATGAGTTTATGGGTGTTAAGATCGAGATTGTTGATGGCCAGGTACCAGAGCCAAATTTCCTTGGCTACGCCACAATTAATAAAAAATATCGCTTGATGTCGGAGCCGCTGGGTTTGGACATTTATCCGTGGAAGAAATCTTCCTTTCGCATAACGGTGGGAATCATGCTGAATCAGAACGAGGTTGAAGGTGTCGTGCCTCAAGACCCGGTATTCGGCAATACCTTTCTCATCATTGGCGGTAACAGGTATGATTCGGCGAACATCGGCGACCTGAACATGAAGCTCGAACAGAATCTCGTAGCACCGTACGTCTCCGTTGGCATGAGCTTCTATCTGGACAGGCAGAAGCACTGGTCATTGGGTGGCGAACTCGGCGTGGCGTACACCGGCACTCCCGATGTTACGTTGAGCACCAGCAAGGGTCAGGTGCCGCAACCGGACCTTGATGCGGAAGCCCAGCAGATTAAAGACGATGCCTGGAAGTTTTACCCAATCGTCAAGGTCAGTGTGAACTACTCGTTCTAACCGGCCCTGGTATCCTTTCCTTCGGTTCGCGCGCCCCGTCTTGTCCGCCAGACGGGGCGGTTGCTTTTGCGGCAAAGCCTGACACCGCAGCCGGAAATCGCCGGTCAATTCAGCGGAGGTGGCGGCACGCGAAGAGTTGCACCCAGCGGTAGATCTGGCCGTCATGGTAAATCGGTTGCACGCCCAGGTCCTGGACCTCCTCGAACTGCGCCCGCATGGCCGGATGGGCGGGGTCGCCGGCCGGCGCGGCGGGTGGCGATTGGGGATGGCCGCTGACCAGGGATTGCAGCCAGCCCGTGATCGAGTAACGCGGCCGGTCCACTTCCACCACGAAGATGGCGTTCTGACCCGTGCGGAAATTTTGATACCGGTATTCCGGCCAGAAAAAAAACTGGTTTTCCGGCGTGGGCCCGAGCAGCACGTAAACCAGCGGAGATCGGCCGGCGCCCGGTTTCGCCTCCGGCAGGTAAAACGACAGCAAGCCCGTGATGCCGTAGTGATGTGCGATGACGAAGACCGGCTTCCCTTCGGCTTGCAGTCGCGTGCGCGCCGTCTCCACGACGGCCGCGGTTTGTTTCCAGCCGCGCACCCGGCGCAACGGATCGAGGTCCGGCGGCAGCGGACGGCCGACGAGTGTGCCGACCAATGCGGGATCGTGCATGATCGTCACCGCAATGAAGCCGAACACCAGCCCGGCCTGCAACCAGTCGGCAACCTTGCGCACGCCCTGTCGCCAGCGCGCATCCCAATACATGACCATCAGGCAAAACATCGGCACCACCGCGGGGGCGATCCAGTTGGCCTGCACCCGCGCCCGCAACGTGTAGAGTGCGTGACCCAGAAACACCGGTCCGCCCAGGCAGAACAGATAAAGCATGAAACCGCGCCGTCGCTGTCCGGCGGGGGCCAGCGGGTCGTCGTTGCCCGATTCCCGCTGCTTCCAAAACGCGGCCATCGCCCAGAGTGCCGCCACGAGGAACACCGGATTGAGCAGGCCCAATTCCGCTCCGACAAACTCCAAGAAAAATTTCGGCGACGGCCTCCATGGCGTGCGCAGTTGGGCGTTATCTGAGACGTGCGTCATGGTGATCCACCCATGATGCGAATTCCAGACCAGCACCGGCACCAGGCTCGACAACAACACGAGCAAGGCCAGCCACGGACCGGGCCGGCGCAGTTGTTTGCGCGCCGGGGGCCAGAGCGCGAAGAACAGCGCCCAGCAAAGTATCAAATAAAGCGCGCTGTATTTGCTCAGGAACGCCAGCCCCGCCGTCAGACCCGCACCGAGCCAGTGCCAGACCGTCGAGTCAGCCTGCGCCGCGCGCCAGCCCAGAATCATGCTCAGCGTCCAGAACAACACGAGCAGTGGATCAATGGTCAGCAACGTCGTGCCGACCGTCAGCAGCGGCGTGGCTTGCAGGATCAGCACAAGCCAGAACGCCGTTCGACCCGCCACAAACCCCGCCATCCACCGCAGCAGCAGTCCGCCGAGCAACGCGCCGATCACCGGCGAAAAGAAGCGCACCCCAAAGGCGGTGTCGCCCCAGATGGCCGTGCTCAACCACTGCGCGTAGGCAATCATCGGCGGTTTGCTGTAATAGGAAAGGGCCGGATGCTTCGACCACACCCACTGATACGCCTCGTCCTGGCTCAACTCGATGGTGCCGCTGCCAATGTAGATCAGGCGCGTGAACAACATCAGGGCGAGGGCGACGTAGCCAAGCCGCACCCAGTGTTGGTCCACCGAAACAACCGTCCCCGATGCCCCTGCGACTGATGGCTGGTCGGTCGTTTTTTCCGGCTCCAACAATGACGGCAGCCGTGGCCACCAGAGCGGAAACCATTTCGGGCCCGCCCATTGCCACAGTGCCTGGCATCCCAGTCGCCCGGCTACCGCGTAACCGCCACCCAGAATTGCGCCCAGCAACAGCGCGGCTGGATCGTCCGCGCCGACGTAGAGCCGCGCGAACAGCACCGCCCCGGTCACGGGCAACAGGACGCGCCAGCTCCGCCGATAATACACCAGCCCCAGCAAGGCTGCTGTAAACCACGTAGCGGCGTACGCGGAGAGGCGTTGGCTCCCGCTGAGCGCCGGGTCGAGGAACTCAACGGTCAAAAAATTTTCCACCGGCAAGATGACGGCCAGCAGGCCGACGAGCACCCGCCCACGCCGTCCGCCTTTGCGCAACAGCCACACGAGGAGCGCAATTAGAAAAGGCGTCAGCAGCAGATTGCCACTGACCAAGTGCATCACGCCGTCCAGCGACGGGCGATGCAGCGTCGTGTGGACGAATTCAAACAGGTTCGTGTTGAGCTGCTGGAGCCGATTCATCGCCGCGAGTTTGCGGACGAGGCAAGCGGTGGCAAGGGCAAACCACCCGCCGTCGTAACGCAGCGTCCGCCAGCAACCGGGTGTGGCCGTTCCTGGCGTTTGGGCGAGGGCGCGCGGATTTGCGCCTCGATGCTATTGCGACTGGGGGTTATGACCCGTTGCGTCCGCATCATGGTTTGGTGCCGGCGGGCTGACACTGGCGAGTTGCTGCCGCACGGCCTGCTCGATCGTGGCGACCTCGATCCGGGCCAGGCAGTCGGGGTGGTTTCGGGTGGCGCAGGGCGGTTCGGGTTGGTTCACGCAGACACACGGCGCGCTGAAGGAACGATGCGCGGCGCCGACCGGTCGCCAGGCGCTTGCGTCGTGGTAGTCACGAAACAACGAAATCGTCGGTCGCCCGACGGCCACAGCCAGATGCAATACGCCGGAATCCGCTCCCACATGCAAACAGCACCGCCCTAGAGCCGCCGTCAGTTCGGCAATGGTCAGTCCGAGGAGCGGAGTGAGCCGGTCGCTTGCCACCTGCTGCGCCAGCGCCTGCACCTGTGCTTGTTCCCGTGGTTGGCGGCTGCCCGTGGCCACGATGCGGAGTTGGGGATTCCCGGCGAGCAGTCGTTTCGTCAGCGCGACCCAGTTCGCGAGCGGCCACTCCTTGAGCGGACTGCTCGCGCAAATCGAGAGATGAATCGCACCCAACGGTAACGCCGATTCCGCTTTGCGTCGGGCTTCCGCCGGCGGGCGCAAATCCCAGCGCACGGGCGCCAGATCGAATCCGCCGGCGGCCAGCGCCAGCCGGCGTTGTTCAAACACCGGCAACTCCGCCGATTGGCGTGGCAACCAATGCGGGATGAGCCAGGAACGCCAGAAGTGCCGTCGTCCACCCGCCTGGGCCGCGCGCCATGGCGCGCCAACCAGCGCCGTCCAGATCAGGGTGCGATCCGACCAGTTGAAATTCAGCGCCAGATCAAAGCGCTCCCGCCGCAACGCCCGCCCGCAGCGCCACTGCGCCCGCAGCGTGCGGGTTGCGCGCTGCATCTCCAACGGCCAGGTGCGCTGCACGCACGACACCAGTTGCAGGACCTCGCTGCCCACCGGCGTGGTTAGCACATGCAGTTCGGCTTGCGGGTAGTGACGTTTGATTTCCCACAACACCGGCACCAGGTGGATGGTGTCGCCCAGAAAACCGAAATCCACCACGATGATTTTCCGGGCGGGGCGGGTTCGTGCGAAGAAGGCTGTCAGGGACGTGTCGGGCATGCTTGGCTCGGTGGCAGCGCGGCCGGGCTGGCCGGGGTCGTTCCTGCCTGAAGTTGGTGGTGCCACCATTGCTGGAACATGAACAAGGTCCAGAGTGGCTTGCGGTTGTCCTTGGTGCCGCGCCAGTGTTCCTCGAGCAATTGCGTCACGGCGCGCGGTTGAAAAATCCCCTGTTGGCGCAGACGGGATTCGGCCAGAGTGTCCCCCACCAGCTCGCGCAATTCGCCCCGAAACCATTTGGCCACCGGGATGCCAAAGCCCTTCTTGCCCCGGGCGAGAATCTCCGGCGGCAGTTTGTCGCGCAATGCCTGCTTGAGGACATACTTGGATTGCGTGCCTTTCAATTTGAGTGCAAACGGAATCGTGTTCGCGAACTCCACCAACGTGTGATCCAGAAACGGCGCGCGCGCTTCGAGCGAACACGCCATGCTGGCGCGATCGGTCTTCACGAGTATGTCCTCGGCCAGATAAAATTTGCAGTATTCGTAGATCAACCGTTCGCCCGGATGAGCAGTTGGACACTGGCTGAGCGCGGTCAAAATGTCCGCGTAAGGATCGAACGCGCCGGGGTCGTCCACCAGGAGGGCGCGCTGTTCTTCGGGCGTGAACGAACCGAGCCATACCTGATTGCGAAGTTCCGGTCGGTGTCCGACTCCACGCAGGAAACTCTTCAGCTTGAAATCAAAACTGAAGTTCTCATGCGAAACCGGCAGTCGCCCGGCGAGCGGGCGGAGCAACCGTTCGTGAATCACGCGTGGCATCCGGTAGCACCGCGCGAACCGGGCCGCCAGAAAAGTCGGATACCCGGCGAACAACTCGTCCCCGCCATCGCCGCCGAGCGCCACCGTGACGTGCCGCCGCGTGAAACGGGAGAGCAGATACGTCGGAATCACCGAGGCATCGGCAAACGGTTCGTCGAGAAACGCGGACACCTCCGGCACCATGTCCAGCAACGCCCGGCCGGGCAGGACTTCCTCGTGATGTTCCGTGCCGAAAAACTCCGCGACCCAACGCGCGTGGTGCGATTCATCAAAGGATTTTTCCTCGAACCCGATCGCGAAGGTTTTGATCTGCCCGGCGGGCCGGAGTCCGGCCATCATCGCCACCAACGCGCTGGAATCAATGCCCCCGCTGAGAAACACCCCGAGCGGGACATCGCTGATGAGGCGCAGCCGAACGGCGGCCTGGAGGCGCGCGCGCAGTTCCTCGGTCAGTTCCGCCTCCGTGCGCCGGGAGGGTTCGTCCGGAAATTTCAGATCCCAATAGCGTTGCCGCCGGCTGCGACCGTTGCTCCACAGCAGCGAATGGCCCGCCGCCAGTTTTTTGATGCCTTTGAGAATTGTGTGCGGCGCCGGCACGTACTCGCACGCGAGATAGCGGCTCAGGCTATGAGGATCCAGTTCGCGCGGACAATCGGGATGCTGCCACAGCGCCTTGAGTTCGGAGCCGAACAGGAGTTGCGTCGGTGTTTCGCGGTAATACAGCGGCTTCTCGCCCATCCGGTCGCGCGCCAGAAACAGGCTTTGCGCTTTGCGGTCCCAGATGGCGCACGCGAACATGCCGTTCGCCCGATTGACGCAATCCGGGCCGACTTCCTCGTACAGGTGCAGGAGGGTTTCGACATCCGAGTGCGTGCGGAAATGGTGGCCGCGTCCCTCAAGCTCATGACGCAGTTCGAGATGGTTGTAAATTTCGCCGTTGCAAACGATCCAGAGGGAACCGTCCTCGTTCGACATTGGCTGCCGTCCACCAACCAGATCAATGATGGAGAGCCGGCGAAAACCCAGCCCCACCGAGACACCACCCTCGCCAGCGTCGGCCACATAATAATTCTCGTCGTCCGGCCCGCGATGGCGCAGGGCGTTGGTCATCCGCGCGAGCGCGACGCGGTCCACGGGCCGACCCACCTCGACGATTCCGGCAATGCCGCACATACCGGGTCAGCCGGGTCGCGTGGCCGGAGCGCTGGTCGGCGGTTCGTCGAAATTTTTCAAGTCGCGCACGTGGTAGATGGGTTTGCCCTGGGATTCGTGGTAGGTGCGGACAATCAATTCGGCCAGCAGTCCCATCAGGATGAAATTCACGCTCAACGTGGCCAACAGCACGGCGATCAGGATGAATGGATTGTTGTGAACATAAACGCCCCAGACCCACCGTTCCCAAAGCGTCTCGACGCCGGCGAGGACCGCGGCGGCGAAGAGCATCACGCCGACGCCGCCAAACATGTAGAGCGGTTTGGTGGAAAAATCCGCCAGGAATTTCAAAGTGATCAGGTCCAGCACCACTTTGAAACTGCGCTTGAGGCCGTATTTGCTTTTGCCGAACTGCCGGGCGTGATGGGAAACCGGCACTTCGCAGATACGCGCGCCCACCAAGTTGCCCAGCGCGGGGATGAAGCGGTGCATCTCGCCATAGAGCCGGATGCCTTTGAGAATTTCCGCGCGATACGCTTTGAGCGAGCAGCCCGAATCGTGCAGCTTCACCCCGGTCATCCTGCCGATGAGCCAGTTGGCGATGCGCGAGGCCACCTTGCGCAGCACCTCCTTGTCCTGCCGGTCCTTCCGCCAGCCGCTCACGATGTCGTAACCTTCCTCGAGCTTGGCCAGCAGCAGCGGGATGTCCACCGGATCGTTTTGCAGGTCGCCGTCCATCGGAATAATCACGCGCCCCCGGGCGTGATCAAACCCCGCTGCCATCGCGGCCGTCTGCCCGAAGTTGCGGCGGAAATTGACGACCTTGGCCTTGCAATCTTGCGCCGCCACCCGACTCAGCGCCGCATAGGTGTCATCGGTGCTGCCGTCGTTCACAAAAATGATTTCGTATTCCAGTTTCAGCGATCCGAGCGTTTGCGTCAGCTTCGCGTAAAGCGGTTGAATGCTTTCCGCCTCGTTGAAGAGCGGGATGACGATGGACAAGTCGGTTGGGCTGGGCATAACGGACGGCAACGCGGGAAAATTTTCAACCGGTGTGCGCGGCGGGTGGAGCGCCGCCCGACTCCGGCAATGCGGTGAGGTTGCCTGCCTCGGGCGCGACCCGGCTCCAGATGAACTGAGCAAGCAAGCCCACGAATCCGAGGGTGACGAAGGGATGCCAGAACAGCGTGAAATAATTGCCGAAGAGCGGCCGCACGATATTGGGCAGAAGTCCCATGCTCAAAGCCATCCCGACCAGCACCCAACCGCGCCAGCGCGATGCCTGCGCTTCCGGGACGAACAGAAACCACACCGCCCAAACCCCCAGCGCGGGCGCGAGGATGGCGAAGCTGTTGGCCTCATTCATCGGGTTGAACACCATCAGATAAGACGTGGCCAGAGCGTAAAGCCAGAGCACGGGCAAGGCGGCGGATTGTGGGCGCAATCGCCGGGCGCCGAGCCACCACAAACCCGCCGTCAGCGCGCCAGCCAGCACGCGCACCAGCTTGGAAACCTCCGGACCGAGCGGCGCGCCGAAGGTGCGGAAGATGCCATTGATGTCGGCGAACCGGTGATCTGTGACCACGGCACACGCCTGGAGATTGGTCCACGCGTCGCGGTACTGGGACATCACGTATTCCGGACGGGCGAAGAGAAACGGAAACAACGCCAACCCCACCAACGCCACGAGCAACCGCCCGCGCAACGGCGCGTAGAACAGCGGCGCGAGCAGGATCAGCACGATCCCCAACGGCTTGATGGCCGTCAGCAGCGCCATCAACACTGCCGCCCACCACCACCAGTGGTTACTCGACCGGCCAGTGGTCGTAGCGCCGATGTCTGAAGTTGCCGGCGGCGTTGCTTCCGCCTGAACAGCCTTAAGAATCGCAACCACCGACAGCAGGGTGACGCCACCGAACAGCGCGTTCGCATTGCCGTTGCGCACCGCGCTCAGGCACAGCGGCATGGCCGTCAGGGTGGCCCAGAAAAAGGGACGGTCCGGGTCGGATCGAAACAGCGCACGGAGCATCAGCCACAAACCACCGATCAACGTCCCCGCCATCAGCCAGCGCCACAGCACTTCGCCCAACCAGAGCGGCAGCGCGTGAAACGGGCTGAACAACACGGCGAAATGCGGCAAGTAATTCATTCCGCTGGGCCCGGCGTACAGACTTTGACCGGCCCACCATTGGCCGGCGGCATAGTGATAACTGTCAAGCGTGACCGTGCGATGCGTCGGTCGCAACGCCACCATGATGCTGATCACCAACAGGGCGAGCAGCCACAACCCCATTGCCAACAAACGAGCCTGACGCGCCTGGCGCGGCCAGAAGGTGAGTTGGTTGGTTGTGGTTGCGGACGTGCCAGTCCCGAGCATGACTCGGATGTTTTCAAACTCGCGCATGAAGTCGAGGCAAAACACATGCTGAATCCGATATCCGAATCCCCGAAACCCGAAAGAAGCCCGATCTCCGAAATCCGAAACGCTTCAGGGCGACGACGGAAATAGCTCGGCCACGCAACCGATCAAGGCTCGCCCTTCGGCCTTCGGCCATCGGTCTTCGGATTTCGTCCTTCGGATTTCACACTCCCCCACGTTCCTCCGGGAACCACCTGCAACTTGAACCTTCCAACTTGAAACTCATTTTTCGGTGGGGCGAGCGTCCCCGCGAGCCGCGGCATGGTGGCGGCGTGTGGCGCGGAGTCGTGTCAAGCGAGGCAATTGACTTCGCACGACGGAGCGGACGCTGGCCGACGGCTCGAGCAGCCACCTCGCCCCCTTCGATCGGGAAAACCGGCAGGCAGTTTGAGGTGAGGTTTTGGCAATTCTTGGGGAGACGCGGGCGCGACTGCGGATAGTCTGGGCGGAATTAATCCTATTGGTATGAACACAGTTGCCCTTCGCACCTCGGGTGCGCAACTCACCGGCCGGGCATTTTTCCGGGGCCCGGCCCTGGCGGGGTTGCTAACGCTCGTCGCGGTTGTCGGTTCCGCCCAGCCCGCGTGGCGGCTCGAAGCCGGAGTGGCCACGAATGCCTGGACGGTTTCGCGGAACGGCCAGCCGCTCCTGCGTTACGTGTTCAACCCGCGCCAGTGCAAACCGTACGTGGCGGAATTCAGCGCGCCCGGCGGCCCCAACCTACTGCGCGATGCCCCGGAAGATCATCTGCATCACCACGGAATGATGTATGCGATCAAAGTCAACGGGCTGAACTTCTGGGAGGAAGTGGCCGGCAACGGCGTCCAGCGTGTGGTGAAGACGACCGCCACCGATGCTGCCGACACGGCGACGCTGCAGCAATGGATCCATTGGGTCGCGCCGCAGGATGCGTTCCTTCCGGATACCACGCCGGTGGCGCTGTTGATCGAACACCGCACCTTGATCCTGACTGCGGACGCAGCCGCGCGGGAGTCAATCCTGGAATGGAAAGCGGAATTCGAGGTGGGCCTCAAAACCAACACCGTCACTCTCACCGGCGCCAGCTATCACGGCCTGGGCCTGCGCTTTCTGCCCCAACTCGATGCGTACGCCAGTCACAGCTACGCCGGTCGCCAGCCGGATCTTGCTCGCGACCGGCAGGAAGTGGCGGCCGCAAAGTGGGCCTCGGTTTCGTTCCCCGCCCCCGATCAGCCCACCACGATCCTGCTCGTGCCGCATCCGGCCAACGCCCGGGCCGAGGGCGCGTTCTTCTCCATGCTCACGCCGTTCGCCTATCTTTCCGCCACGCAGGGGCTCGACCGCGCACCGCTCGTTTATCACCGCGGCGACCAATTCACGTTGCGTTACCTCGTGGCGTTGTATTCCGAAGTGAAATCCACCGAAGCACTCGCCGCCCGCGCCCAACGCTGGCGCGCCTCCGCCCCTTGAAATCCCTCCTCCCTCACCACCAACCCTCAACCCTCCAACGACATGGCCAGAATCCGCCTCGGTATCAATCTTGAGTTCGTCCGACACGAGGACAAGACCTTCGAGTGGGGCGTCGCGAAAGCCGCGGCTCTGGGCTACGAATACGTCGAGCCCATGGTTCATCTCGGTCGCGAGCTGCTCAGCGAGGCCGGCTACTTCCACAGCGTCTCGATGTTTGACGACCCGCTGCGCGTGAAACGCTGCTGCGCGAAACACGGCGTGAAGTTGTCCGGCCTCTCGGCGCACACGCCCCTGACCAAACCCGAGATCGGGGTCGAATACCTCAAGCAAGCCATCCGTTTCGCCGCCGAATGTGGCGCGCCGGTGGTGAACACGGACGAAGGCCCGAAACAACCGTGGACCACCGCCGCCGAGGACCACCTGCTGATGCGGTACACGTTGATGGAGGCGGCGCGCTTCGCCGAGCCGCGCGGCATTGCCCTCGGCCTCGAATGTCACCAGCAATACAGCCGGACGCCGGCGGGTCTCGATCGCATCTACCGGCTGGTGAAAAGCCCGGCCATCGGCATCAACTTCGACACGGGCAACAGTTATCTCGCGGGCGAGAATCCGTACCGCTGGTTGGAGCGCGTCGTCCCCCGGCTGGTGCATTTGCATGCCAAGGACATTTCCCTCCGGCAGTCCTCGACCGAGCGCGGCAAGGTCACCGGCACGCCGGTCGGTTGCGCGTGTGGCGACGGCGTCATTGACTGGGCGCGCGTCCTCAAACTTTGCCGCCGGGCGAAACGGGACCTCGTGTTCTCCGTCGAGTGTGGCACGGTCGAGCAGGCCGCCCGCTCGCTCAACCATCTCCAACCACTCCTTTGAACCGGCCCAACTTTGAAAGAATCATGATGAAAACCTCATCCCCAAACCCCGATCCTGCGCCCGCGCCTACTCCTCAGCCTTCCCGCCGGGAATTCCTCGTCGCGGGCGGCAAGCTCGTCGCCGCTTCCGCGCTGGCGGGCATTGCGCTCCCGCATGTCCACGCGGCGGAAAACAACACCATCAAGATCGCCCTCATTGGTTGCGGCGGACGGGGCGGCGGCGCTGTGGCGCAGGCGCTGTCCACCCAGGGGCCGACCAAACTTTGGGCGCTCGCCGACTTCTTCGAGGCGCGCCCCCCAAGCACGCTCAACAATCTACGACCGCGCTTCGCGAAGCAACTCGACGTCCCGGTCGCCCGCCAGTTCTCCGGTCTGGATGCGTATCGGAGTGCGATGGATTCACTCGATCCGGGAGATGTGGTGTTGCTGGCGACACCGCCCGCGTTCCGTCCGCTGCACGTGGAATATGCGGTGGCCCGGGACTTGAACGTCTTCATGGAAAAATCGTTTGGGGTGGATGCACCCGGCGTCCGGCGCATCCGCCAGGCCGGCGAACTGGCGGCGAAGAAAAACCTCAAGATCGCCGGCGGCTTGATGAGCCGCCATTACCTGCCGCTCGAGCAGGCCGTGGATCAGATTCACCAGGGCCTGATCGGTGACGTGATCACCTGCTGGGCCAATCGCATGCACGGTCCGGTCGGGTTCAAACCACGGGAACCCGGCATGTCGGAGCTCGCACACCAGATCAACAATTACAGCAATTTCACCTGGCTCAACGGCAGTTTCATGGTGGACTGGTTGATTCACAACCTGGACATCTGTTGCTGGGTGAAGAATGCGTGGCCCGTGTCGGCGCAAGGGATCGGTGGCCGGCAGGTGCGCCCGGAGCCCGACCAGCTCTTCGACCACTACACGGCGGAGTACACCTTTCCCGACGGCACGAAGCTGCTCGCCCAGGGCCGGCATCTCACGAACACGTACGACTTCTTCGGCGACTTCATTCAAGGCGCGAAGGGCTGCGCGATTCTCGGCGAAGGCCAGCCCAAGCCGCGCCTGTTCAAAGGACACAAACCGGAGTCCGCCAACCTGCTCTGGAAATACGAAGGGCCGGCGTGCGACCAGTACCAGCGCGAACACGATCTGTTCTTCCAGGCCATTCGCAGCGACCAGCCATACAACGAAACTGAACGCTGCACCCAGGCCGGACTGGCCGCCATCCTCGGGCGCATGGCGTGTGAATCGGGACAATTGATCACCTGGGATGACGCCTTCGCCTCCGAGTTGGAACTCGCGCCGGGCCTGGCGAATTTCAAGAGTGATACCCATCCGCCGGTCATGCCCAATGCGGACGGCCACTATCCGATCGCCATGCCCGGTCGAACCAAGGTGTTGTAACGCGAATTGTCAATTCATGGCCATGAATCAGAAAATCTCCCGCCGCAATTTCCTTCGCTCCAACCTCACCCTCGCGCTTGCGACGAGCACCTTCCCCACGATCATTCCGGCTTGCGCATTGGGCGCGGAAGGCACGGTCGCACCCGGCAACCGGATTGGCGTTGCTCTTATCGGCTGTGGGCCGCAAGGCCGCAGCGATCTGCTCGGCGTTCTGGTCCGCCCCGAAGCCCGGGTGCTCGCCGTTTGCGATGTCTGGGGCCACCACGCCGAGCAGGCGTGCCACCAGGTCAACATGCACTACCAGGACCGGGCCTGCCGCCGTTACGCCGACTACCGCGAACTCCTCGCGCGGCCGGACATTGACGCCGTCCTCATCGCCACGCCCGATCACTGGCACGTGCCGGTTTCCATCGCCGCTGTGAACGCGCGCAAGGACGTTTATCTCGAAAAGCCGATGGGCCTTTCGCTGGCGGAAGACCAATTGCTGCGCCAGGCGGTGCTGAAACAGCAACGGATTTTCCAGTTCGGCACCCAGCAACGCTCGAGTCGCGAATTTCAACGCGCGGTCGAACTGGTTCGCAACGGCCGGATCGGCAAAGTACGGGAAATTTTCGTCTGGGCGCCCGCCAGCCGGCCCGGTGGCAGCACCCAGCCCGCGCCCGTGCCCGCCACACTCGATTACGATTTCTGGCTCGGCCCGGCGCCCGCGACGCCTTATACCCCGGCCAAAGCCGAAGCCATCGGCGACCAGGACAAGACGTGGTGGTATCACACCGATTACGCGCTGGGCTTCATCGCCGGCTGGGGCGTGCATCCGCTGGACATTGCCTTGTGGGGCCAGCCCGAGATGTTCCGCGGCCCCCTGACGATCGAGGGTAAAGCCGTTTTCCCCGAGCGTGGCGCGGGTAACACCTCCGTGGCGTGGGACGTGAACTTCACCTTCGCCGACGGCGTGCGCCTGCACTTTCGGGGCACGCCCAATCGGTATCGCGAACCGACGCCGCTCACCGATTTCAGCGCCTGGCAGACACGCTTCGGCCTCACGGACCTGCACGACCACGGCACGCTCTTTCTCGGCAGCGAAGGTTGGGTGGAAGTACATCGCGGCGGCCTGCGCACCAATCCGGAATCGCTCGCCGAGGAGCCGATGCCCACCGGCGGCTGGCGCTCCCCGCAAAGCCCCCAGCACCAACGCAACTTCCTGGACGGGGTTCGCAGTCGGATCGCCACGATTTGTCCGATTGAGCAAGCGGTACAAGCCGACACGCTCTGTCACCTGAGCGACATCGCCACGCGACTGGGGCGGAAGCTGAACTTTGATCCCGCCCGCGAGAAATTCATTGGCGACGACGAGGCCAATCGCACCCTGCGTTTGCGCTCCCCGCGCGCACCCTACACGGACTGGTTGTAACCGCGCTCCAACCTTACGCCCCTCGGTGGGGCGAGGGCACTCGCGAGCAAAGCCTGGGAGCGCCGTCGTCTCGACGGCGAGTTGCCTGGCCGTTGGCGCCACGCCGGCGCTCCCGGGAGAGACGCGTTCCACCGCGTCCCATTCTCCACCCGATAAATCCGAAATCCGAATCCCCGAATCCCGAAAGAAGCCCGATCTCCGAAATCCGAAACGCTTCAGGGCGACGACGGAAATGGTTCGGCCACGCTGCCGGTCAAGGCTCGCCCTTCGGCCATCGGTCTTCGGATTTCTTTCGGCCCTCGGATTTCGGTTTTCGGAGTTTGCCTATCGGTGGGTCGAGCATCCCCGCGAGCCGCACTGGGAGCGCCGTCGTCTCGACGGCGAGTAGCTTGGCCGTCTCCACCCCAGCGCGGGCGCTGTGAAAGCGGTGGCACGGATTTACTTTCCCCAGTAAGGAAGTCGCGGGTTCAGCGGCTCAGTTCAACGGCAGTGTATCCCGCAGCCCGCCGCGCCACCTCCCTCAAAAAGCGACGCTTGCTCGCGGCGGCCTGCGGGATACACTGCTAGAAGTTAGGCCACTGGGTGCTTATGGCTGATACCACCACATACAGTCCATTCAGGATGCAGACATACAGGTTGGCATGGTTGCTCGCATACTCTGTATTGGCAGATTTCATTCTCATGTGGGTTTTCACGAGCTACACCGCGAACGGTGTTCTGGCCAAGCTTGGTATCGGGTTGTTCTTTGCGGCCAGTTTGTTTAGCGTTTTGGCCCGTCGGTTTGCCCCGTTTGTCGTAGCATTGGGCGGACTCATTTTCGTTTGTGCTGGCATATATGGATAGAGATTGTTGGCCTCCCGATAAGCTGTTGCATAACTCCTTGCAGTAGAGTGCCTCCGCTCCAAAGCTTATCGAGTCATTGCCCCGCCGCAGCGGTGGGTGGAGTGCTAACTACCAAAGGATCGGAAAGGACAGGCGCGAAGCGGGCGTGGTCTTGTTTGAGAGTGTGATCGCGCCGAACGTCCTTTCCATCCGTCGTTGAACCCGCCCGATAACTCCTCGGCCCGTTTGTCCCCGCCTACCGCTTCCTGCGTTTTGCTTTTCTGGTCGTTGCCCTGGAGCGGCGGCTCGGCAGCGCGCCGCCATTCCGTCTCCTCCTCCGCCGCCGTTCCCCCGCAACTTTTGGCAGAATGATGGGGGCAGAATCATCACTCGAAAAACGGGAGTTCAACCACGGATGCACACGGATGCGCACGGATAGAGCGTTTCCCCAAAACATGTAGCGGTTGAAAGGAGGACGCGGGGCGCGAAGGTCAGTCCGCCCGGGCTTTGGGCTGACGCAGCCCGCCCTGCTTTTGGAGTGCGGTGACTTGTCACCGCTTTGGCCGCTTGGCCGGCGTGCCGGCCAAGCAGAGCCGCGTTCAGCGGCTCGCGGTAAGCGAAGCGTACGGGTGGTTTGACGGCGACCAGCCGCCGGCCAAAAGCGATGCCCAGGCATCGCACTCCAAAGCGCCGCCGTCCCACCGCAGTCTTTGGCGGAATGATGGGGGCAGCAGCATGGAAGTGGTTTCATCAGGCGTAGCCGCCGAGGCAACGAGGAGGGAGGTTTTGGCGCCTTCAAGGGCTTCCGCCTCCTCACGCGGCGGCTACCGGGGAAAGGGAAGTTTCGCAACCGCTTCGAGCCTCATCATTCTGACCCCATGATTCTGATAATGGAGTTGTTCCGGCGCGGACGCTCGCCCCACCGGAAAAAGAGTTTCAAGTTTCAAGTTGGAAGTTTCAAGTTGCCGGCAGTGGTCGGAGGAGCGTGGGTGAGCGTGAATTCCGAAGGCCGAAATTCGAGGGCCGAAAGAAATCCGAAGCCAGATGGCCGAAGGATCACCGGTGACGAGGCATCGTCCGCTGGTTCGTCCGTGTGAATTGTTTCGGATTTCGGAACTCGGGCTTCTTTCGGGTTTCGGGGATTCGGATTTCGGATTTAACAGAGGATCGGCTCGCGAGGACGCCCGCCCCACCAGTGGTTGAGCAAGCAGTGCGGAACGCGCACCAGCCGCCACCTGCTGCCGGTGGCGCTCTCGAGTGCAATGGACGAGGGCGTCCACCGCTGCGCGCGAGGCTTGCCTTGGCCGGGGTTCCTGCCCATCCTGCACGCCCGCTCTCGGATACGCCCATGCACTCGGAACAAATTCAAATCCCGCCCGCCCGATCGGTCGGCGAGGGTCACCGGCAAACGGGTTGGCACGCAGGCTAAAATGTCGGATCCCGCCGGCCATAATTCCATGCCCGAATCCCAAGGTTCGGCCCGCCGCTTGCCCATCTCCGTTTGCCTCGTGTCGGGCGCCGAGGCTCATCGCATTGCGCCGGCGCTCGCCAGCGTGGCATCGTGGGCGGCCGAAATCGTGGTTGTGCTCAACCAGGAAGTGCGCGACGGCACCGACGCGGTGGCCGAACGATTCGGGGCCAAAGTGTTTCGCGAGCCGTGGAAGGGTTTCATCGGTCAGAAGAACAGCGTGGCGGACAAAGCCACACAAGCCTGGTTGCTCAATCTCGACGCGGACGAAGTTGTCACGCCAGAACTCGCCGCCGAGATTGGCGCGGTGGTCAGCCAATCCTCCCCGGCGCACGCCGCTTACCAGTTTCCCCGCTGCACCTACTACTGTGGTCGGTGGATTCGTCACGGCGATTGGTATCCGGATCGCGTGTTGCGCTTATGGCGGCGCGGCCAGGCGCATTGGGTCGGGGAGGAACCTCATGCGCGTCTGGAGGTGGCGGGCACGGTGGGACGACTGCGCTCGGATTTACACCATCACAGTAACGAAAGTATCGCCCGGCAGATCGCCAAGATTGCCCCGTATCACGCCGACTTCGTGCAACGTCGTGTGGCCGCCGGACAATCCGCGGGATGCTTCGAGCTGGTGATCCGGCCGGCCTGGCGTTTTGTCCGCGCCTACTTCGTGCGCCTCGGGTTTTTGGACGGCTGGCAGGGATTTTACATCGCCGCCTTGAGTTCGTTTTCCACCCTCACGCGGTACATGATGCTGCGTGAAGCCCGGGAACAGAAGCGGAAACCATGACGACTCCGTCGCCCAGTCTGGGGTTGATAATCAACACCTATAATCAACCGGAATACCTGGCGCGGGTATTGAATGCCGTGACGCGGCAGACGTCGCCGCCGGAAACAGTGTTGCTGGCCGACGATGGCTCGGGGCCAGAAACGGCCCGGGCGTTTACGGCCTGGGCGGAGAAACAATCTTTCCCGTGCGAACAGCTCTGGCAAAAGCACGAAGGCTTCCGGCGCGCGCACATTCTCAACCAAACCATCGCCCGGGCGCGCGCGGAGTACCTCGTCTTCCTCGATGGCGACACCGTGCCGCATCCGCAGTTCATCGCGGACCACCGCACCGTCGCCGAACCCGGCTGGTTCGTCCAAGGCCATCGGGCGTTGATTGAGCAACAGGGAGCGCAGTATTTCGGTCTGGGTGAATTTGCGGCTGACCGATGGTGGGCCTTGGGGCAATGGCAGATTTCGGGGATGAAGAATGCGTTCCGCTGGCCGTGGCCGGCGAGAAAAGCCCGGGCGGATTTGCGCGGGATTCGTGGGTGCAACCTCGGCATCTGGCGCGATGACCTGGTGCGGACCAACGGCTACAACGAGGCGTTCGTCGGCTGGGGTCGGGAAGATTCCGAGCTGGCGGTGCGCCTGATGAATTCGGGCGTGCAACGCCAGGACGTGCGCGGCCGCGCGCTCTGCTATCATCTCTGGCATCCTCCGGCCAGTCGCACCGGATTGCCGGCCAACGATGAATTGTTGGAACAGGCGCGGCGCACGAAGGCGACTCGTTGCGCGCTGGGATTGGATCAATACCTGTCCGCCGTCCGATGAGCCATCCGCCTGCTGCCACCACCGCGCCGTCGTTCCGCGTCCTGCAGTTGAATTCCAGCCTCACCGGCGGCGGGACGGACGATCAATGCGTCAAGCTCGCGCACGGTCTGCATCAACTTGGAGTGCCAGTCTGGATCGCCGGACCGGAGGGACGGGAATTCTCGAACGTCATTCAGCAACTGAAGATTCCCTTCCTGCCCATCCGTCGCGAGGGACCAATCAAGCTGCTGTTCATTTACCAGGCCGCACGGCAAATCCGCCGGCATCACATTCAAATTGTCCACGGCCATCACGGACGCGACATCTGGCCGACCATCCTGGCCGCCCGGCTTTCCGGTATCCGGCCAAAAATCGTGCTCACGCGTCACCTGGCCAAAAGCCCGGCTTCCTGGCCGAGCCGCCGGCTCCTGCTCGGACAGGTGGATGTCGTGATCGCCTGCTCGCACTTCGTCGCGCGCGTGCTTACCGAGGGACACTACGAACCGGATTCACCGGTGGCGGAACGTCGCGCCCGCCCGCCGCTCGTGGGCGATCACAAGAAAATTGAAGTCCTGTACGGTGGCATTGATACCGGGCGGTTCAAGCCAATGGCGACGTCGCCGCTGCGCGCCGAGTGGGGTTTGCGACCCGAACATTACGCCTTCGGCATGGTGGGCGGTTACATGCTGCCCCGGGGCAAAGGGCAGCGCGAGTTGCTGGCGGCCGCGGCAAGAATCCACGGCGAACTTCCCCACGCGCGCTTTCTCATCATCGGCCGCGGCGACCTCGAGGATGAATTGCGCCGGGACATCGAGCGCCTGGGATTGACCGGCAAAGCGTGGCTCACGCCGTATTGCACGGACATGCCAGCGGCGATGAACGCGTTGGATTGCCTGGTCCATTCGCAGACCGGCACTGAAGCGATGGTGGGCGTGGTTTGCGAGGCGAACGCCTGCGGGCGTCCGGTGATTGCGTCCGATCTGGACGGCATCCCGGAGGCGCTGGCGATTGGTGGCTATGGCCAACTGGTCCGGCCGGGATCGGTGGACGAACTGGCGGCGGCGCTGGTCAAGCAGGCCCGCGCCCCGAAAGCCAGCGAAGCCGAGCGAATCGAGCGACACCGCCGGGTCGCGCAGAATTTTTCACTCGAACAATCGGCGCTGAATCATCGGGCGTTTTACTTGCGGTTGCTCGGCTGGAAATCATGACCGTTGGCCGGACGCTGGCCCCGGCTTCGCCCGCCTCAGATTTGGCTGGCTGTGAACCGCACTCTGCCCGCACTTTTGCCGGGATGACATTCACATGAGTCCAAACCCGTCGCCATACTACACCTCACTGGCCTCAGTGGGAGCGGGCTTTGAGCAGGGCAATTCCATTCTCACTTACCACAAACTGGGCGCCCGCCCGCGTCGCGTCCGGCTCAAGGGACTGTACGTGAGCAGCCGGTTATTTGGCGCGCAATTGCGGGAATTGCAGGCGGCTGGATACCAGAATGGTTCGCTGAGCGGATGCGCCGGTCCGCGCCGGTCGCGCCGGGTGGTTATCACGTTCGACGATGGTTACGTGAACGTCCTCCAGCATGGACTCGAACCGCTCGCGCGTTTTGGTTTCCGGGCCATTCAATTTCTGCCGGCGGATTTGCTCGGACGCGCCAACGAATGGGATGTGGCCCTGGGCGAGGCGCGGGAAGCCATCATGGACGTGGCCCAGGTCCGCGACTGGCTCGCGGCCGGGCACGACATTGGTTCGCATACGCTGGACCATCCGTTCCTGACGAAACTTCCCGCCGCCGCCGCGCAGGAACAGATTCGCGCCAGCAAAAAAAAGCTGGAGGACGTCTTCGGTCGGCCGATCGAGCATTTTTGTTATCCCTACGGCGATTGGAATCCCGCGGTGCGCGACCTCGTGGCCGAGGCCGGCTATCGCACGGCTTGCACCACGGATTCGGGCACGAACGGGCCGGCGGACTCGCCGTTCGAGTTGAAACGCTTCACCGCCCGGTATCCGAGCCGAAACTGGAAGAACGCCCGCGAGAAGCTGCGACAACTGGTGCTCGGCCGGCCCAAGTGACACCCCGCCCGTTTCCAGTGTCCGGCGCGCGACAAACTGATTGGGTGCGCCGTGGAAAAGGCTTGCGGGCGGCGCGCGACACAACTTAATTCAACCGATGGCTATTGATACGAAATCGCCCGCGCCCGCCGCCTGGCCGTCGCCCCAACAACTGGTGGACGAAGTCGTCAGCGATCTCAACGCCGAGCCGGTGGATTTGCTGTCCACCGGCGCGGGACCGGGCGAGCGGCGTTACCTGGAGATGCTGTCCCCGCATTACGTGCGGACGCTGGGTGAGTTGCAGACGATCCTGACGGGGCGTTGTCCGGGACCGCCGGCGGAATTGCGCATCCTGGAAATCGGCTCGTTTCTCGGGGTGATTTGCTTTGCGTTGCGGCGCGTGGGATTTCAGGTGGCGGCGCTGGACATTCCCGAATTTCAAAACAACCCGCGCCTGCAGGAACGCTATCGGCGGGCCGGTATCGAGTGTGTGGCGGCGAACCTGAAACGCCACGAATTTCCGTTTCCTGATGCGCACTTCGATCTGGTGATCATGTGCGAGACGCTGGAGCACCTGAACTTCAATCCGCTGCCGGTGATCAAGGAAATCAACCGGGTCACCAAACGCGGCGGGCTGCTTTATCTCACCGTGCCCAACCAACTCTCCGCCTATAACCGGCTGCAACTGCTCCGGGGTCGAACGATTCAGGTGGCGATGGAGCAGTTCTACCAACAGCTCGACCTGAAGCTGAACATGATTGTGGGCCTGCACTGGCGCGAATACTCGAAAGCCGACCTCTACGAACTGCTCGAGCCGATGGGGTTCGCCATCCGGCAGCACCACTTTTTCCAGGAAGACAAGCGCCACCGTTACAAGCGGCTCAAGTTCAGCCTCAAGGATGTCCTCGGCGAATTCTTCCCTTCGCTCCGCCCAACCCATGTGTTGCTGGCGGAAAAAACCAACGACGACCGGCACGAATTTGCCGTGACCGACGCGCTCGCTTGAGAGCGGGCACGGGCGCAACTCGCCGTTCCCGGCCAATCGCTCAGTAGAATTCCACCTTGTCGCCGGTCAACGGCGCGGGGCCGGCGCCGCCCCCGGTCCAAAGCCGCATGCGATGGGGCGGATTGCGCTTTAGCAGCAGCCACCGACCGAACCACCGCTTTCGTCGCGCGGCGACCGGAGGCGCGGGGTCCGCGAAAATACGGCCGAAGAAATCCCGAATCCGGTCGGGGTCGAAATACTCATTCGGCTGGTTGTTCTTGAAATACGGCTCGCCCAGGTAGCGGGCATACAACGCCGGGTCGCGGTCCACTTCGGCCACGTGTGCCGCCAGCGCTGCGAGCGACGGAAAATCGTTGGCGTTGATGAAGCTCTTCGGGTTGAACTCATCCACCACCCGCGGATTGCCCCAGTAAATCGGCACGCACCGCGCCGTCATGGCCTCGGCGATTTTCTCCGTCGTGTAGCCGGGCACGGACTCGTTCTCGAACGCGATGTAAAACTTGTAGGGCTGGAGAAACTCCAGTTTGGCCGCCGGATCAAATGGCACGAGGAAGCCGAGATTGTTGAGCGCCTTGCCGCCGGCATCCACGCGTTTGTATTGGGAGAGCAGGTGGAAGAACCGTTCCCGATGCGCGGTTTTGCGGTTCAGGTAGCTCGAAAAGAAACAGCAAAACTTGGTTTTGCGGGGCAGCCAATCGCGGGCTTCATCCGGCGCGCGCACCAGGTCCCGGGCCTGCACCCAGGTCGCATAGAGCGGAAGGCGCAAATGCCGCGGATCGTCCAGCAGCCGGTGGGTCATGGCGTAATCACACTCGCGCCAGTCGGGCGCGTACACTTCACTGGTCCAAAAAATCTTTTTGCAGGTGTACAACCGGTGGATGTTCGTGTTGTGGGAATAGATCAGGAAATCTGGATCGTCGGTGACCCGCACCGGGAAACGCGCCCGCAGCAAATTGAAGAAGAAATAACTCTCCTTCGGCTGTGCGTGGCCAAAGTCGGTAAAATCCAGGTTGATTTGCGCCGCCGGTGTCGGATGGCTCATGGGCAGCGCACGCTACCGCAAACGCCGCTCGCCCGTCAAAAAGAACCGTGCCGGACCTGAAATGCTCTTGCCGCGCCCGGCGGCGAAGTGCTAACCGTGGGCGCGTTTGAAACTGAAACATTGGCTCCGCTTTCTCCTGTATCGGGACTCGACCTGGCACGGGCAGTTTGCCGCGCTTGCCCCGCTGTTACGGTCGTGTCCGGTGGCGGCGCGCACCGTGGTGGATGTGGGGGCCAATGACGGATTTTTCAGTTCCAATTCCTACCCGTTCATCGTCCGGGGCTGGCGGGGCTTGCTCATCGAACCGCATCCGGAAGCCTTCCAGAAGGCAAAGCAACTCCATCGGCGGCGGCAACAAGTCAGTCTGCTGAACGCGGCTTGTTCCGATCAGGACGGTGCGCTGGACCTTCAACTGCTGGCCGGCGATGACGGAGGCAGTCATTCGTTTCTCGGGTCACCCGCCCCGGGCCACCAGCCGGCCACGCCGGCGCGCGCCGAATCTTTTCGAGTCCAGGTTCGCCGGTTGGAGGCGCTGCTGGCGGAGTTCCAGATTCCGCCCGATTTCGGGTTGCTCACCATTGACACTGAAGGTCACGATTTTGCGGTGCTGCGCGGCGCGAACCTGCCTCGGTATCGTCCGCGGGTCATCATCACGGAAAAGAATCCGGACGACGCGGAGAAGGCCGGCTACCTGCGGGACAACGGATATCGGGTCCATGTCGCCTTGCCCTACGACACCATCTGGACGCGCGCGTAACATGGAGCAGCCCTTGACCGCACCGCCACCGGATTCAGTTCCGTTACCCGTGGGTGTGATTATTCCCACGAAAAATTCCCTGCCCTATCTGGCGCGGCATGTGGCCGGCCTGCGCCCCTGGTTGGAGCTGGCAGCGGAAGTTGTGGTTGTGGACAGTTTCTCCACGGATGGGACCGTGGAGTATTTACGCGCAAACTTAAAGCATCCCGCCCTGCGATTTGTCAGTCATCCGCCCGGCCTGTACGCCTCCTGGAATCATGGCGTCGCGCAAATCGGTTCCAAATACGTGTATCTCGCTACGGCGGGTGACACCATTACGCGCGCGGGCATCCAGCAACTGGTGGCCGCCGCTGAGTCTCTGGCCTGTGACGTTGTCATCAGCCGGCCATCCTTCTGCGACCTGGCCGGGCGGCCCATGCCGGACAAGGCCTGGCCGGCGGACGATGTGATCGCCACGCTGGATGTGCGCGCGCCGCGCCGGTTGCGTCCGGTGGAAGCCATTGTCTTCACCACCGTCCACGCCACCGACGCGCTGACGGGCAGTTGCGCCAGCGATTTGTTTCGCACAGAAATTTTGCAACGGCTCCCGTTCCCCACCGAGTTCGGCTACTCCGGCGATTCCGCCTGGAACTGGCGGCACGCGGCGGAAGTTACCTACGGCATCGTGCCGGACCGGTTCTCGACTTTCGCGCTCCATCCCACGACGGCCTCGGGCGCGGACAAGCAGTCGTGGCTCGCCGCCCGGCGCGCGGATGCCGTGTTGCGTGAGGCCATGGAATCGTGGCGGCGGACCGGAGTGGTGAGTGAACAGATTTTGCCGCGCGCACTTTGGGAGGACTTGCTGAACTGGTTGACGACCTACTTTGATTCCAAGGCGGCGTTCGACGCGGACCGCCGTCACGCGCTTCCGTGGATCGTGAATCCGCGCGCCTGGCGCAACCGGATCCGGCGCGGGCGGGCGGGCGCCAAGTTACACCAATTGAAACGCGCCGCCGTGCTCGGCGACCCCGCGCCCGCCCGGTAGGCAAGCGGCCGGCGCCCGCCGTTCCCCTTCAGGATTGCCAGGGCGACCCCCGCTTGGGTACTCTGTTCCCCGACGATTGATTCGACCCGGAGCACCGATTCCCAAGCCGCGCGGCGCGGTCACCAACTTATCCCAGACTGAAAACAATGATCATCCTTGGCGTCAACGGACACACGGCACGCGAGCCGGAAAAGGGAATTACCCACAATTCCGGCGTTGCCTGGGTGGAAGATGGTCGGGTCGTGGCGGCCATGGATGAGGAGCGGTTGAGCCGCTGCAAGAACGACAAGGGTTATCCGGTGCGCTCGCTTGCGGCGCTGATGCAGGCCCAGGGTCGGCGACCGGACTTCGTCGCGGTGGCAAATTTCTCCCGCCGTCGTTTTGCCGGCGACGTGGTGCGCAGTTACTGGCAGGCCCGCAAAATCGCCAAACACCCGCTCTACAAGCGGTATCTCAATTCGCGCATCGCCGATTTCCCGTTGCGAACGTTGGGGCAGATCCTGAAACCGCGCACGCTGCCCGACAGCTTGCGCGGAATCCCCAACGGCGAGACGCGCCACCACCACGCTCACGCCGCCAGTGCGTATTACTGCTGTCCGTGGCCATCCGAAAAGGTGTTGACCATCACCCTGGACGCCGCGGGCGATGGACACTGCGGCTCGGTCTGGATTGGCGAAAATGGCCGGCTCAAACATCTGCACTCGCTCGATTTCCTCTCTTCCGTGGGCGGGCTTTACACTGCCTTCACGGCGCAACTGGGTTTCAAACCGTTGCAGCATGAAGGCAAGATTGTTGGGCTGGCGGCCTTCGGCAAACCGGAGCCGCTGTTGTCGCGCCTGCAACAACACGTCAGTGGGCGCGGCTCCACCCTGGCTTTTGATGGCGACCTGATGTTCCTGGCCCTGACCGCCAACCGACCCGGCACGCGCGACGTTTACGAGGCTCTGACGCGGGGATTGAATCGCGAGGACATCGCGGCGGGATTGCAGGCGTTCACGGAACTGACGGTGTGCGATCTGGTTGCCGAATGGGTGAAACGGACGGGCCTCCGCAAGCTGGCGCTTGCAGGTGGCGTGTTCGCCAATGTGAAACTCAACCAGCGGATTCTGGAACTGGATTCAGTCGAAAACATTTACATCCAACCCAACATGGGCGACGGCGGACTGGCGCTCGGCGCCGCCCTGGCCGCGCAGGCGGAACGGCAGGGCGGCCTGACGCCCCGGTTTCTGGAGTCGCTTTATCTGGGGCCGGACATTTCACGGGACGAAGCCGCGCGGGAATTCTCGGCGGCCGGAGTTTCCTACACGCGCCCCGAGCAGGTGGCGAAAACCGTGGCGGAATTGCTCGCGCAGGGGAAGGTGGTCGCACGGGCCGCCGGGCGCATGGAATACGGGCCGCGCGCCCTGGGCAATCGAACGGTCTTCGCTTCGTGCTCCGATCCCACGATCAACAAATGGTTGAACGACCGGTTGCAACGCACCGAGTTCATGCCCTTTGCGCCCATCATCCTGGAGAGTCATGCCGCCGAGTATTTCCCGGCCTGGCGACCTGATCAGGTGACGGCACGATTCATGACCATCACCTACGACGCGGCTGAAATCGCCCGGAAGAACATCCCGGCCGCCATTCACATTGACGGTACGGCTCGTCCCCAGGTCCTGCGCGAAAGCGACAACCCGGAGGTTCACGCGATTCTCACCGAATACCATGCACTGACGGGAATCCCGGCGGTGATCAACACGAGCTTCAACATGCACGAGGAACCGATCGTCTGTTCCGCCGGTGACGCCGTGCGCGCTTTCCAGCTAGGCCGGTTGGACGCGCTGCTGTGCGCTGATCTTCTGGCCATGGCCGGTAACGCAACCACGGCCAAGTCGTAAAAGCGGTTGCAACGCCGCTACCGATGTCTGCCACCGGACGAAAGACACCATTCCGATGCGAATGGAAAAGAAATGGATGCGTCCGTCTTGCGCCCGCAGGAGCGCGTCTTGACTCGGTTCGCTGCTTGGATTCTGCTATCGGCCAGATGACCGCCGGTCCATCACTCGAAAGTTTCGCGCAAAACCAGGAGGACGTGCTCGCCTGGGATTATTTCGACCGCAAACGCGACGGGTTTTTCGTCGAAGTCGGCGCGAACCATCCCACGGACTTGAGTCAGACCTGGTTTCTGGAACAACGCGGCTGGAAGGGCATCCTGGTTGAGCCGTTGCCCGCCTGTTGTGAAAAACTGCGCGCGGTGCGCACGCACAGCGTAATTTGCGAGGCCGCGGCGGGCGCGCCCGAGCAGGTGGGTGAAGCCACGCTCAACGTCGCCCAGTCCGACGTGTGGTCCCACCTGGGCGAGGAGAACACGGACCTGCCGGTCGCATCACGGATCAAGGTGGCGGTGCGAACGCTGGACGACATTCTGGCCGAACATCACGCCCCGCCGCCGGATTTGTTGTCCATAGATACGGAGGGCATGGAGTTGCAGGTGCTGCGCGGATTTGATCTTCAACGACACCGGCCCGCGCTGGTGTTGCTCGAGGATCACATGGAAACGCTGGACCTCTATTTCTACATGCGGCGCGCGGGCTACAAACTCCTCAAGCGCACCGGCCCGAACAACTGGTGGGCGCCCGCCACCGCCAAGGCCATGTCGCGGACCTGGCGCGAACGGCTTTCGTTGTGGAATCGGCTCTGGTTCCGGCATCCGCGGCGACGCCTCCAGTGGTTGTTCGGGCGGCGTCCGTCCACCTGACCCCCGCCCGTCAGGCCGCCCGGTGCGGGGCAAACATCATTTCACACCACATCAGCCGCTTCTGCGCGGAATGGGCAAAATCATAAAAGCCGGTCAGATCGTAGTGATGTTGGGCCAGCAGTGTAATCAGGTCTTGCGGCGTGGCCTGATTTTCATACAGCGAGATGAAGCTGACTTCGAGCACGATGCAGCCAATCTGGCGCGCCGACAACAAGGCTTGCGCGCCGCGTAACACAAACAATTCAAAGCCCTGCACGTCCAGCTTGAGCAGGTCAATCGCCGGCACGGATTCCCGACGACAAAACTCGTCCAGCGTCGTCAATTCGATTTCAATTTTGCGCTGAAAGTCCGTGACCGCCGGCCCCAGATACTCCTGCGCGGACGCCGTGGACGGGAGAATCGAGTTGGTCTGATGAAAGGAGTTCTCGTTGAAGGCGACCCGGCCGGGAGATTCGCCCAAGGCCAGGTTGACCGGAGTTACGCGCGGCTGGGTGGCGGCCAGGGCCTTCAATTTTTCAAACGTGGCGGGCGTGGGTTCAAAGCTGTAAATCCGCGCCTGCGGAAAGTGCCGGAGAAAGGCCCGGGCGCTCTGGCCTTCGTTGGCCCCCACGTCCAACACGGTCTTGATTTCGCGGTCGGCCAGAATCGTTTTCACGTCCGGCCAGAGGTCGCGACCGAACTCGACCTTGGCGATTTCGTAGCCCGTCAGCGGTTGCAAAATCCGGTTGAGGTTTCTGCGGAAGCTCATGTCGCGGCGAGGGTGGAATTGATCACAGCCATAGTGATGCGGCCCATGCTGCCAGATTGCCGCCCGAGTCGGCAAGCGGTTGCGCGGCCAACGGGCGCCATCGGCTCAGGGCCACGGAAGGCCTTTCTCCGGGCGCGTTTTCACGCGTCGCGCCAGCCGCCATTTGGTGAGTCTGGAAAACCACCGCCGCTGGGCCACCGGGCGCTGCGGTGTCTGGAAAATCTTTTCGCAAAAATCCAGCACCCGGCGGTGATCCCACTCCTGGTTGGGGACGTTGTGGTAAAACGGCGGCGCACTCAGATACTTCAGGTAGAGTTCATCATCGGCGTCCACCCGCAGGATGTGTTCGATGCACGCCTCATCGGAAGGGAAATCGCGCCGGTCAATGAACGCTTCCTTGTTGAATTGCTCCTTTATGGTGATGTCTCCCCAAAAGATCGGCACGGTGCCGGCCGCCAGGGCATCCGTGAACTTCTCGGTCGTCCAGCCCGGGACATCCGCGTTCTCAAAGTTGATGTTGAATTTGTATCGTCGGAGAAAATCCAGTTTCGGCGCCCGCCCGAGCGGCACACACCAACCGGTGTTGTTGAGCGCGCGTCCGGCCGAGGCCACCGGTTTGCGAGCGTTGAGCTTCTGAAAAAACTCGGAGCGATGCCTCACCGTCCGGTCATCGTACCAGGTGAGAAACGAGCAGAAGCCCGACTTGGCCTGGAGCTGCGCCCGGTAATCCGTTCCCGCCGATCGGATCAAGTCCTCGGGGCGTCGCCACAAGCTGTAGAAGGGCAGGTGGAAAGCGCGCGGGTCATCCAGCTTGACTGTCAGGATCGCATAATCGCAGTGCTTCCAGTTGGGCAGATAACGCTCGTGGGAGTAAAAGATTTTGGTGCAGGCGTAGAGTTTGTGCCTTTGCCCTTCGTGCGTATAGAAGATGAACTCCGGCCAGTCGGACAGAACGAGTTCAAACCGCCGGCTGAGCAGATCGCGCAGCAAATTGTCCGACTTCGCCAGGTTCGGGAAATCCACGAAATCAATCAATACCCGGTTCATGAAGAGTGCTGAGCTTGCTTTGAGTTTTGCGTTTCGTTCGCGCGAGGCTAATCGGGGTGGCGGGATGGCTTCAAGATTCTTCCCGAGCTGGACGGTGCGGAGCGCCGATCTCTGATCCGGCGCGTTTCCGCGCAACCTTTAGTCTTGGCGAGTCGGAGTCCGATGCTCCAAGCGCGGTGGCAGGATGCGCTTGGGCCAGCGCGGCAAAATTTCTTTTGTGGCCTTTGGGGGCGGTCGCGGGCTACGCTTGGGCTTGTTGAATTAAGTCCATTTGCCGTTCGTTTGCGAACCGACCGACCAGCATGACCACGTACCAGATTCCCGTTTACCAACCGGACCTGTCCGGCAATGAGAAGCGTTACGTCCTCGAATGTCTCGACTCCACCTGGATCTCCGCCAAGGGCCGGTTCATCGCCGCTTTTGAAGAAGGCTGCGCCGGTTTTGTCGGCGCGAAATACGGCGTCGGCGTCTGCAACGGCACGGTGGCGCTCCACCTGGCTCTGGTCACGCTCGGCATCGGCCCGGGCGATGAAGTGATTGTCCCCACGCTGACCTATATTGCCGCGGTGAATGCCATCGCCTACACCGGAGCGACGCCCGTGTTTGTGGATTCGCTGCCGGAGAGCTGGCAGATGGACCCGGCGGATGTGCAACGCAAGCTGACGCCGCGCACCAAGGGCATTATGGCCGTTCACCTGTATGGGCATCCTTGTGACATGGCCGCGCTGACGACCCTGGCACACGAGCAGGATGTGTTTTTGATTGAGGATTGCGCGGAAGCCTTTGGCACGCGTTTCCAGGGCCAGCACGTCGGCACGTTTGGCGACATCGCCTGTTTCAGCTTCTTCGGCAACAAAACGATCACCACCGGCGAAGGCGGCATGGTGATGACCGATGACAAAACACTGTTTGAACGCGCCCGCCACTTCAAGGGGCAGGGCCTGGCCGCCCATCGCGAATACTGGCATGATGTGATCGGCTACAACTACCGGATGACCAACATCTGCGCGGCCATCGGGCTGGCGCAGCTCGAACGGGCCGAAGAATTCATCGCGAAGAAACGCCAACTGGCGCAGCGCTACCGCGAGGCGCTGGCCGGCGTGCCCGTAACCCTGCACGGTGAGTCCGGCGACGTGACCCACTCCCACTGGATGATTTCCCTTCTGGTCGAGAGTGCTGCGGACCGGGATCCGTTGCGGGAGCGGCTGCGCGCGGCGGGGATTGAAACGCGCCCGCTCTTTTATCCCGCGCACACGATGCCCATGTACGCCGCCCGTTATCAGCGGCATCCCGTCGCCGAGAACCTGGCCTGGCGCGGCATCAACCTGCCGAGCTGGCCGGGATTGAGTGACGGGCAGGTGAAGGAAATTGCGACGACGATACGTGGCTACTTCGGCAAAGCCCGACCTGCGGCCTGACGTTTTTCCGGTGAGCACCCGGCAACCAAACGAGGAGATCGCTTCACCGGTGTGTCAGGAACTACGACCGGCACATGCGTCCGCCCTGGCGACATTTTTCGAGCGATTGCAGACGTGCGGGATCGGGAATTATTTCCACCCACACCCGCTCACGGCGGAGGAAGCACCGCGGCGGGCGACGTACCGCGGCCGGGATTTTTACTGCGTCCTCCTGCGCGGCGGGCAGGTGATTGGCTACGGAATGTTACGCGGTTGGGATGAAGGATACGAAGTTCCCAGCCTGGGAATCGTCGTTGACCCGGCGGCACAAGGGCAGGGTCACGGTCGCCGGCTGATGGAACTGCTCCACGCCACGGCGCGTGCGCGTGGAGCGAAGCGCATCCGCCTGAAAGTTCATCCGGACAATACACGCGCGCTCGCGCTTTACCGGTCGTTGGGCTACGAGTTTTCCGGTCAGGAGCAAGGTCAGCTTGTTGGTTACTTCGGTGTGGCTCCGCGGATTGATTCGTCGAAGGAAACTCTCCAGTGAAACTCGGAATTCTCGCCCACGATTTTATTACCTGGGGTGGCGGCGTGGATTTTCTGCGCACGGTCATTGATTCCCTCTTGGCGACATCGCGCGCCGGCGACGCGCAATTAACGGTCTTGATTCCCGATGCGGGACCGCGACTGGCATGGCGGCAAATCCGACGACGCACCAAACGATTTGTGCGGTCCCTCACGGGCGGGCCACCACCACCGCCGAGCCACGCGCCCTCCGCTGCGATCATTGCCGACAGTTTCGCCGAGTTTCGTGGCCGGCTTGCCATTCAGCACATTGATGTGGGCCGCCCCGCGCTCGCCCGGGCGGTGAACCGGCTGCGGCTGGACGCGGTCCTGCCAGCCGTGCATGGCTTGGGGATGAGTTTCCCCTGCCCGTGGGTCGGTTACGCCTACGATTTCCAACACAAGTATTTTCCCCAACATTTCACCGCCGAAGATGCGCGTTCGCGCGATGAACATTTCGCTGAAATGCTGACACAGGCCCGGGCGGTGATCGTCAATTCGCAAGCGGCGGCGGCGGACATCGCACGGTTTGTTCCGCAGGCCACGGCGCGCGTCTTCGCGTTGCCGTTCGCACCGGCGCCGAGCGGCGACTGGCTGGACGAGCGATCAGAAGTGTTGGGTCGTTATGGAATCCACCCACCGTTCTTCATCGTCTCCAACCAGTTTTGGCTGCACAAGGATCATGCCACCGCGTTCGAGGCCTTCCGGATCGTGGCCGGTGAGAACTCGCAGGTTGCATTGGTCTGCACCGGCAGCACTGCGGATTCACGGAATCCCGACTACTTCCCGGGATTGATGGCCAGATTGAAGAGTTGGGGTCTGGCTCAACGGGTTCACATTCTCGATCTGATCCCCAAGCGCGACCAGATCGAACTCATGAAGCACGCGTGCGCCGCCATCCAGCCAACGCGGTTCGAGGGCGGACCCGGCGGCGGTGCGGTCTATGACGCCGTGTCGCTCGATGTGCCCGCACTGGTTTCGGACATTCCGGTGAATCGGGAAGTGCAAAGCGATCACGTCACGTTCTTTCCGGCCGGCGACGCCCCGGCGCTGGCGGCCCAAATGAAACAGCGTCTCACCGCACCGCACCAGCGCGCAGCTGCGGCGCAACTGATTTCGCAAGGTCAACGCCGGCGCGCGGCGTGCGGGGACGTGCTGTGGGCGGCCATTGATTGGGTTTGTTGAAGCCCGGCCGGTCTGTCTCGCACAAGGATTCACGCCTCGTTGCGCTGCACCTGCTCGAAATCGCTGGGAAGGCGCGAGCCGTGTTGCTTGCGATAGCAGGCGGATTGTTTCTCACGGGATTTGCGGCAGGCGTCGAGCAGGCGATCCGGGACCCGTTCTCGCGAGAACAGGTGCAGATCACAGTCATTGCTCGCCAACTGATAGCCGTAGTGGCGGGCAATGAACTCCAGGCTGGCGCGGGTGTAGTAGGCCACGTGCTGGCCGTTGTTTGTGAAATACCACCAGTCCTCGGCCTGACCGGCATAGAGCAACGTGGAAAACAGGATGTGCTGCGGGGCGAGCCGGAACAAGCCGCCGAAATCAGCCAGCGGATTGGGCAAATGTTCGGCGACCTCGAACGCCGACATGCACGCCCAGCGCGGATGCTCCCGCTTTTGATCCCACTCAAAGCCGGCCGCGAAGACGTTGACCGCGTAGGGATCGGTGTAAAAATAATTCATCCCATAATCCCGGCACAGCCGCACAAACAGTCCCGTCCCGCCGCCCCAATCCAGGCACGGTTCGTCCGGTCCGATGCCGAGTTTGTGCGCCAGGGCAACGGTCGTTTGGGCCGTCCAAATGCAACGATCCGCCATGCCCACATCGAGCCGGGTGGGGGCGCCGCGATACGCCTCCTCCAGCCAGTAGGGCTGCTCGGTTTGAACGTGGCCGCAGGACGGACATTTGAAGTACGCGACCTGATGTTGGTGGAGAATGAGCTTGGTGAAAAATGGTTGCGCGGCCGTGCTGCAAACGCGGCAGGGGGTGGAAACTTTGGTGGCGTCGGGATTATTCATGATGAGCTTTCAACCGGCCGGCGCCAATAATGGACAAAATGCCGGTCTCGGATTGACTGTGCCCAATCCAGAAACCCGGATGGGCCGGTTGGGAACAACTCATGGGTCGGAACATCGGCAGTTGCCTTTCGTCTGACAAGCCGGAAGCGAAGTTGTCGTCGGCGAGGTTTTCGTTCTGCGACGCGGTCATCATGGGGTTGAAGCCGGAGCCGGATCGGCGACCCCTCCGGGGGCGGTTGGGCGGACGGGCATCAAGCGCTTGCGGATCCAGGCTTGAACGGGTCGTTCGAAGTAATAGTAACTGGCCAGTGACACGGCGATGAGCGTGGCGAAGAAAAGCACGAGCGCAGACGGTGTGAAAAAAATCGTCCTGGGTACCGCCAGCTCGAATGCCGCGCCAACGATGATCAACTGCAACGGAAAGTGCAGGAGATAGGATGAATAGCTGATGTGCCCCAGAAAGGCCACGCGCCGGCCCAAGGTTCCCCGATAAGTTTCCCAGAGCGCGAGGGTGACCAGGGTCAGCGGATAGAGGAGAAACTCGAAGAAGAAGCGCGGAGTCTTAAAAAGCGCCTCGCCCACCGCCGCCTTCACGTAGAGATTTGCCAGGACCAGCACCCATAACAAGCCGGTCACAAGGGCGGTGTTCACGAGCGCTCGCCGGGACGGCTGCCGCCGCCAAATGCAGATAAACGCATAATAGGCCAGGCCACCGGCAAAAAACGAGAGCACGCCCTGGCCAACGTGGCCCAGATTGATCCGGGTCAGCAAATGGCCGCTGATCGCCAGAATGACCAGTTGCCACCAGCGACGGAAATTAAGCCGGCATACGAGACAGAACAGCGCGTAGATCAGGACTTCGACCGAGACCGACCACACCGGGCCGTTAAAGGAATAGCCACGCTCGAAGCCCCAGTTGGAGGCAAACATGAGTTGCAGGAGGAAATGGTAGGGGTCATTGTGGTCGTAGGCGAAAACGGAACCCGTCAGCCGAAGCATGACACGTTGGCCGACCAGCACCAGCAGCAGGGTGAGAAAATGCAGGGGATAGAGGCGCGAGAACCGCAGTACGAAGAACTCCTTCAGCGTCGTGGCCCGCGTCCAGATTCGCTCGGAGTACAACCAGTAGAAAATAAATCCGGACAGGCAGAAAAAGACATCCACCGCCCGCCAGCCTTCCGTGTAGAAGGGCACGAACAGCCAAAAAAGCGGTTGCTGGGTGGGATCGAAATCCGGCGCGGCCGTTCCCTGAATATAAAAATGCTGCCAGTGCCAGAAGACGATGATCAAAGCCGCCACCCCGCGCAACGCATCCAGGGAATAGTAGTGCCGCGGCAACAGCGGTGTCTTGCTCTCCAAAGCTTCCATCACGTTTCGATCAGAACCAAGCGGTGCAATTTTGGATCGGGTTTGCTCCAGGCCGGACTGGGTGTTGCAACAACTGTTCGATGCGGTTTGCTTGTCCGGGTGCGTGGCCATTTCCGCTGGATTCAATTTCACCCACCCAACTGCGGCAAAACCAAGCGATTGAACGCCGAGATTCTGTTCGAAAGTCGCCCCGGCGTCAAAAGCGGAAGTGAAGGCGCGGGTGGGATCCAGTGCCATGATGACAGCCCGCCCCACAGCGCGCCGCCGGGACTTTGGATTCAATATCAGCCGCCAAACGCACGCGACGCGTTGCCTGGATCACGTTCGCACGCAGGCCCGACCGCCAGAGCTCGGTCCTTCGATCACGGGCAGCCACCGACTTTCGCCGTGACAAGCCCACCCCGGAGCATACCCTGACTTGGTGAAACTTCGCGTCGTGGCTCCCGGTGAGCACCCAGGAGCGTACAACGCGGCAATCTGGATCCGATTTCCGTGCTCGTTTCCGATTGATTTCTCGATCGAATAAGTGAGGTCAGTGCCTTTTGAGTTTTGCCAAAACACCCAATGAAGTCTGAGGCCTCAGCGGCGAAACAGATGGTGCGGCGCGGAGGATTGATTCTGTTGGCGCTCCTGTTGAATCTGCTGCCACCCGCCTGGCCCGGTGGACGCGGCGGGATTGCGCCAGGTTTTCGTGTGCCGGCGCCGGTGCGCCCAACTTCAGCCGCGCCTTATTTTCATCAGGAAATCCTCAATCCCGATTCTCCGTTGCCGATGGCGCACGTCGCCTCGATGTGCAGTCTGCCGGATGGCCGGCTTGCGGCGGCCTGGTACGCCGGGTCGAAGGAAGGCGCGCGCGATGTCGCGATTGTCCTGTCCACCCGTGCGCCGGGGGAATCCACCTGGTCCACGCCGCGGACGATTGTCACGCGCGAGTCGGCGGCGCGCGAATTGCACCGGGCCATCAAGAAGGTCGGCAATGCGGTGCTATTCGTCGAACCTTCCGGCCGGCTGGGGTTGCTGTACGTTTCGATCACGATCGCCGGCTGGTCGGCCAGTTCGCTGAATGTCACCACCTCGGCCGATGGCGGATTGACCTGGACCCCGAGCCGGCGGCTCACGCTCAGTCCGTTCTTCAATCTCAGTGAACTGGTCAAGAACGCGCCCGTGGCGCTGGTCAACGGGGGTTGGGCGGTGCCGATTTACCACGAGTTCATCGGCCGTTTTCCGGAGGTGCTCTGGTTGCGTCCCGTGGGCGAAGGATTTAGTGCCGCGAAAAGTCGCATCAGCGGCGGCGCGGCGGAATTTCAACCGGCGCTCGCGGCGCTGAACACCAACGCGGCCCTGGCTTTCATGCGCGACGCCAGCCCGCGCAGCAAAATCACCATGGCGCGCACGGGCGACGCCGGGAGGACGTGGGCCCCGCCGGTTGCGCTGGACCTGCCGAATGGCGATTCCGGTCTGGCCGCGTTGCGGCTGGCCGATGGGCGGGTGCTGCTGGCGTTCAACGACACTCCGCAGGGCCGCGACAATTTGCGCCTGGCCATTTCCGCCGACGAGGGGAAAAGCTGGCGGCGCGTTGCCATGCTGGGTGAGGAAGCGGGGAAGGAATTTGGTTATCCGTATCTGATGCAAAGCAGCGACGGCCATATCCATGTCGTTTATGCCTGGGAACGACAGGTCATCCACCATGTAGAATTCAACCTCGCCTGGCTGGACAAACAGCAACAAGCGACCACGCCATGATGACCGTGATTGTGCGCGATATGTTTTCCGCCGTCGGCCCCTGGCTCGCGCTGGTGCTGGGCTTGCAATGCGTGGCGGGTGTTTGTGGGCCAAAGGGCCGCCGCGGGCGGGGGTTGGCCGTGTCGGCGCTGGTCGCGGTGGGCGTATTCCTGCTGCCAATCCAGGGGAACTGCATCGCGCGCTGGCTGGTCAGCCTCAATGCGGTCTTCAGCATTCCGTTCAACGGCTTGCTGGCGGTCATGATTTGGGAACGGGCCTCGGGCCGGAAACTATTTTCCGCCGGCGACTGGACCATGAGCTGGGGATTCGGTGCGCTGGGCGCGGTGTTTTATCCGCTGGCGTTGGGGCTGGGAAGTTTTGATCCATACGTCTGGGGTTGGAATTTCAGCCCGCTGTTCGTGGGTGTCGCCATCCTGACCGGGCTGCTGCTCGCGAAACAAAACCGGCTCGGTCTGCTGTTGCTGCTGGCCGGCGCGGCGTATCATTTGCGGCTGCTCGAGTCGGAGAACTACTGGGACTATCTGTTGGATCCGATTTATTGCCTGGTCGCGCTGCCTGTCCTGGGTGGCCAGTTCGTTGCGCGTGCCTGGCGGCGGGTTCGGTCGGTTCAAGGTTGAACTCCGCCACCGGGCGCGGCCACGGCGTTGGTCGCCGGCGGGGGCGACTCCAGCAACACTTCCTTGAGGAACAAATGTTCAAAGACCTGCCCGCGGATGATTTCCCAAATCTGCCGGCCGGTGTGGCGGCTGCCGAGGTCCACGCGTTGACCAATGACTTTGGCGCCCGCGAAGTTGGTGACGCTGGCATTCATGGGCACTCGCAACGCGAACAGCGGATAACGCGCGCTCAGTTCGGCGGCGGTCAGGTTCGGATTGAAGTCGTAACCATGCACGTCGGCGCCCGGCAGGAAAAAGCGGTAGCCCTCCTCCTTGGCGTTGAAATTGATCGGCACCCAGACGGTACGACCCCGGACGAAGGCTTGCACCTCGGCGTTGTAGCTGCCCAACGGCCCGTCCAGCGGTCGCAGGAAACCGGCCAGCGCCAGCAGCGCCAGAATGACGGCGACGTTGACACCGGCGCGCGTGAATCGCGGGCGAGCCAGCGCGACGACGATCAAGCCGACGTTACCCAGCAACAACAGCCAGTACGCCGCCGGATACAGTTGCAGACCGGGCACATTCTGTTGCAAACGCCACGACAAATACGCCAGCCCGAAGACGAAGACGCCGGTGATAATCAGGGTGGTGTTGAACAGTTCGAGTTTGATCCGTTCCCAGTTCAGCGCGCACAAGACCGCCAGGGCGGGCATGGCCGGCAGCAGATAGCGTTCATCGCGCTGGCTCGGGAGCGCGAACACCACAAACAAGGTGATGACCCAGATCCACAACAGCACCTCGCCGTCGCTCAATTCCTTCCGGCGCTGGAACGCGACATAAAACAATCCGATCACGGGGCAGATCAGCAGACCGGCGTTCAGCGGATAGGAGACGACCAGCCGCCAGATGCTCGAGCCACCCCAGAAGAAAGTTTTCAGATAGCCGTCACCATGCGCGTCAAATTTCCCCGCATTTTCCTTGAGGACGAATTGCTGCCAAATCGCCCGCGGGTTCGGATCCAGCACGAACCACAGACTGAACACGGCCAGCGCCAGGAGTCCCACGACCACGATTTTTCCGGCGTCACGACGGAGGAAGGTTTTCAGTTGGTAATCGCGCTCCCGCAAATACCACCACGCGAGACAGAGCGCCGCCGGCAGCAACAGCGCGAAGGATTTGTAGAGCAGACCGACTCCGAAAGCCAGGCCCAGCAGGAGGGGCACCGCCACGCGTGAATTGAACAGCGCCGGTCGCCCGCACAGCAGCGCGGCGAGTGGCGCCCAGAGCCAGAAGACCAGCGGCGAATCCGTGAGGAACGGTCGCCCATAACGGTACGTGCTGAAGAAGGCGAGGAACGTCAACAGCGCGACGAAGCCGGTCTCGAGCCGGCGCGACAATTTCCAGCCCACGAGAAACGCCAGACCGGCGGTCAGCAAGGTGTAGATGACGCTCGGGTAGCGTAGGTGCCACAGCGTCCAGTTCCGCCCCCAGTCCGTGGAGACGATGCCCTGCCAGAACAGCAGCGGCGGTTTGGTGTTGCGAAATTGGGGCAGCTCCGACTGGAGCGGAAGCCAATGATCGCTCGCCGCCGTTACGCGCGTGATGTGTTCGTAAGGAAATTCATCGCCGTTCTTGGGAATGTGGTCGCTGTCGAGTGCGTAAAAATAGGTGAAGACCGCCAGCACGACCCCCAGTCCGTACCAGAGCAGTCGGCCTCGCGTCAGGGCGGAATCGGATGGCTTTGGCCCGGTCATGCGCCTCCCGCGAGCATCATTTCCCGCGCCTTGGCCAGCACCTGATCGGGCAGGATTTGCTTGAGGCATTGATTGTCCCCATCGCACGGCGACATCCGGTGATTGTAAGCCGTCAGGCAAGGCGAGCACGGCAGCGGACGATGAAAACAGAACGCGTTTTTTGCCAGCGACCCGTAGAGCGCGGGCGTTTCCGGGCCATACAGAATGATGGTCGGCACCGGCGTCAGGGCGGCGAACTGGCCCGGCCCGCCGTCGTTGGTGATGAGCAACGAGGCCCGATGAAACAGCGCCAGCAAATGCCGGATGGACGTGGTGTAGCCGGTCAGGTCCACACAATGCGGGCTGGCGCAATGGGCCACGAGGCGTTGCCCAAGCGGTTTGTCGTCCGGCAGACCAATGACGCCCACGGCCAGGCCATCACGCACCAATTCCGCGCAGAGCCGCTCGTAATGTTCCGGCGGCCAGGCACGGATGGGCAGCACGCCGCCGCTTGGATAGACGAGCACCAGCCGTTTGCCCGGGAGCGCGGGAAAGTCCGCCGCCAACCGCGCGGCCGCTGCGCGCAACTCCGCGTCCGGAAACGACAGCAGCGGCGGTGGCGCGGGGAGCGGGAGCAACGATTCCTTGGCGACCGGCCCCGACCGGGATGCGATGGCCGCCACGAGCGTGAGAAATTGTTGGGCGATGTGTTTGTAGGGATTGTAGAGCACCCGCCGGTTGATGAACGTGCCGCGATACAGGCCTTCCTGCGTGTGCCGGTAAAAACCCACGCGCACCCGCGCCCCCGACAGGTAGGAGAAAATGCTGCTGACGCGCGCGAACAACTCGCAATCAATCACCACATCGAACTTGAGCGCGCGCATCGTCCGCAACACGTTGACACAATCCGACGCGAACCCGGTCAGTTCGCGGTCGTTCACCGTCAGCACATTTTCACGCGGGATCACGTCGAGCAGGTCGAGGACTTCCCGGTTGCGGGCGAAGAGCAGCGCGTGGATGGCCGTGCCGGGATATTTCCGTTTCAACTCGGTGAACATCGCCTGACCGAGGACCAGGCTGCCCATCTCGGACAGCAGGATCACCAGAATGCGGCGCGGCGGCGCGGTCAACGGCCCGGGCGGGCGCAACCGGTGCAGCAGAGAAAACAGCGCGCACAGCGGCACCCCGGCGTAACGGTCAACGGCGCGTTGGAATTTCATGTTCATGTCCCGACGGAACGGCGGAAACAATGGCATGATTCCGGGAAGCGCCGCAATCTCACAGTCGGCAACGACGCGCGTCCGTGGCGGCGGGCGTCACGAGCAGCAGCGTTGTGGGCGAAGCGCCGTCGTGCCCCACAATAGGCTCGCCTACCGGCGCGGCGGTGGCGCATAGTTTCCCGCCCGATGATCCAGTTCATCAAACAACTCAGCGTCTTTGTCATGCCCTACCGGGTGCGGTTGGGGTTGGGCATCGTGATGGGCATCGTCGCGGGATTCATGGAGCCGGTGGCCATCGCGGTTTTCACGGCGGTGTTTCACCTGATCTTTTCGCCCGAGAGCGCCGGCTTGCAGAATCAATTGAAGAGTCTGCCCCCGTTCGTGGCGGAGCGGATCCCGAACGCGGTTTGGGACTGGCTGGAGGCCGTACAACACGCCCTGGCCACCAACGCCAAGTCCAATCCCTCGACGGTCATCATCCTGGTGTCGTTCATTCCCGCCGTCATTTTTCTGCGCGGACTGTTTTCCTACTTGAACACCTACTTGCTGCAATGGGCCGCCATCCGGGCCGTGACGGACTTGCGGGTCAAATTGTTCGGCCACTTGTTGCATCAATCCACCGGCTTCTTCAACCAGACCAATGCCGGCGAGTTGATGTCGCGCATCACCAGCGACACCGCCGTGCTGCACAACACCATCAGTAATTCCACCGCCACCATCGTCAAGGACCCGGCCACCCTGGTCGGCCTCTTGATTTTGCTGCTCTGGAAGGAGCCCAAACTCACGGCCATCTCCCTGCTGGTAATGCCTCTGTGCGTGATTCCGGTGGTGATTTACGGGCGCAAGGTGCGACGCAGCGCCAGCCATTTGCAGGCGCAGTTCGCCGAATTGTCGAGTGTGATGATGGAATCGTTCACCGGCAACCGGATCGTCCGGGCCTACAACCTCGAACAACTGGTGGTGCAGCAGTTCCGCACCGCTTCCGCCAAAGTGGTCAACCTCTACATGCGCATCACGCGCGCCCTGGAGACGCCCGGGCCGTTGATGGAAACCTTCGGCTCAATCGGCGTGGCGCTGGTGTTCCTTTACCTGGCGTTCCAGGGCGCCAACCGCGCCAGTTATGCGGATTTTCTCGCCGTCATCTTTGCCATCTTCTCGATGTATCGCCCGATCAAGCAACTGGCGCGTTTGCAAAACACTTTTGTCCAGGCGGAGGCAGCCAGCGCGCGGGTGTTTGAACTGCTCGCGCTGAAAAGTTCCATTCCCGAGCCGGCCAACCCGAAACCTATCCAGGCCGCCGGGGCGGAGATTCATTTCGACCACGTGGATTTTGCCTACGAAGACAAACCCGTGTTGCGCGACATCAACCTCACCATCCGACCCGGCCAGTTGGTGGCGCTGGTCGGAGCGAGTGGTTCGGGAAAAACCACCCTGGCGAATCTGGTGCTCCGGTTCTTCGATCCGCTGCAAGGCGCGGTGCGCATCGGCGGCACGGACATTCGCGAAGTTGCCACCCGGGATTTGCGCCATCAGATCGCGGTCGTCACCCAGGAGACGGTCCTGTTCAACGACACCATCCGCAACAACATCGCCTTTGGCCGGCCCGGTGCGAGCGAGGCGGACATCATCGCCGCCGCCAAGCATGCCCACGCCCACGATTTCATCATGGAAAAGCCCGAGGGCTACAACACCATCGTGGGTGAAAAGGGGGCGCTGCTTTCCGGCGGCCAGAAGCAACGGCTTGCGATTGCGCGCGCCGTGGTGCGCAACGCACCCATTCTCATCCTCGACGAAGCGACCAGCGCCCTCGATACGGAATCAGAACGCGCCGTCCAGGAGGCGCTGGACGAATTGATGCAAGGGCGCACAACCCTGTGCATCGCGCACCGGCTCTCCACCATCCTGCACGCGGACGTGATTGTGGTCATGGAGCAAGGCCGCATCGTCGAGATGGGCCGGCACGCCGAGCTGGTCAAGCGCGGTGGCGTTTACCAAAAATTGTACGATCTCCAGTTCCAAGTGTGACAGTGGCGCGCCTTGGAGTGCGCGTGGCAGGCAGCGGGGGCGCAGCGGTAATACCCCCCTTTCTTGGCGAAAATCCTGCTACTCCCGCGGGTATTGTGCGACTGAATTTCAAGTGGATCGTAGCCATCGGCCTGCTCCTTGGCGTGGTCGAATACTTTTGGCAGCGTCCAGCCTCGAAGGAAGCCGCGCTCACCACGTCGGGAACCGAGCCAGGGGTGCTCACCGTCCGGGCTCGGGAATCCGTGAACGCTACCGGCCCGATCACGTCGAGTCCACCCGCCGCCACCTGGCAAAATAAAATCCAGGCGGCGCTCGACTCCCACACGAGCACATCCGATCAGGCAAAAAATCTTCTCGCGCTGTTTCCCACTCTGCCACCCGCCGGCCAGTTCGAGGCCGCCCATCACATCTCGAACCTGTTGCCGGACGATGCCTATGGCGACTGGGCCGGTTATCTCACCGATCCTGCCGTCGCCCCCGATGTGCAGCAGGTGATTTATTCCGACCTGTTGCACCGGCCGAACTCGGTCAAGCTGCCGTTGTTGCTTGCGGTTGCCCGCACCCCCACGGCCGCCAATTCCGTCGCCGCCACCCGCCTCTTGCGAGTCACGCTGGGGGCGGATTACGGCACGGACTGGAACGCCTGGCAGGCGGGGGTTGAGTCGTGGCTGAAACAAAATCCTGACAATCACAATCCCGGTTTTCCCGGAATGACCGTCGGTAATTGAAACACTTTCTTCCCGGGCCGACTTCCGTTAGCTTGCGCCCGGTTGGTAACGACCCGATCCACAAAAATCAAATGCACGATAAAATTCCGTATCTCGATCTGCCCGCGCAAATCCGTCCACTGCGCCCGGCCCTTGACGCTGCCATCGCCCGCAACATTGACGCCTGCTCTTTTTGTCTCGGTCCCGACGTGGCGCAGTTTGAGAAGGACTTCGCGAAATTTTGCGGCGCGGAACATTGCGTGGCGTTCAACAGCGGCACCTCGGCGTTGCACGTGGCGTTGCTGCTGCTCAACATCAAGGCGGGCGACGAAGTCATCAGTACGCCCCACACCTTCGTGGCCACCAGTTGGGCGATCTCCTACGTCAACGCCACGCCTGTTTACGTGGACATTGACGACGCCACGTTCAATCTGGACCCCAAACTGATCGAGCAGGCCATTACGCCCAAGACCAGGGCCATCGTGCCCGTGCATCTTTACGGTCACCCCTTCGACGTAGAAGGTATCCTGGCCGTGGCGCGCAGGCATAATCTTCCCGTCGTGGAAGACGCCTGTCAGGCGCACGGAGCGAAATTCAAAGGCAAGACCATCGGCACGTTCGGCGCGATGTCCTGCTACAGCTTTTATCCGGGCAAGAACCTCGGTGCGGCGGGCGAAGGCGGGGCGCTCGTCACCAACAATGCCGAGTTTGCCAGGCGCGCCCGCTCCCTGCGCGAACACGGTTCGAGCGTGCGGTACTATCACGACGAAATCGGCTTCAATTATCGCATGGAAGGCATTCAGGGTGCGGTGCTCGGCGTGAAGCTGCCGCACTTGAACAACTGGACGGCCGGGCGCCAGCGGGTGGCCAAGCGTTACGCGGAATTACTCAAGGACACACCACTCAAGCTGCCGGTGCAGGCGAGTTGGGCTGAAAGCGTCTGGCATCTCTACGTCGTCCGCCATCCCAAGCGCGACGAACTCAAGAAGCATCTCGAAGCCAGCGGCGTAGGCTGTGCCTTGCACTATCCGCTGCCGCTGCATCTGCAAAAATGCTACGCGCACCTGGGCTATCAGGAGGGCGCTTTCCCGGTCTCGGAAAAGGCCGCGCGCGAATGTCTCAGCCTGCCGATTTATCCCGAACTCACCGACGCGCAAATCCAGCGCGTCGTGGATGTCATCAAGGATTTCTTCAAGCAAAACTGACCTGACTTTACAGGGGGAAACAGAGTTAACGGAGATCAAGAATCCCGTCTCTGTTTCCTCCGTTGACTCCTGTTTTAAGACTTTTTCATTCCCCGCTGCCAGAGATCGAAGTGATAAAGGGCCACCGCGACGAGCGAGTGGCCGATTTTGTTTTCCGCCATCAGCTTGGGCAGGTCGGTGACGGGAACGAGCCGGGTCAACAGGTCTTCGCCCGAATCGAACTCCACCGGATGGAGGCAACGGCAGTTCTCCACCAGCACGGTGTAGCACACGTTGCTCATGATGGCCGGGTTTGGGAAAATTTCGCCGAGCACGCGCGCGTGATTGCCTTCGTAGCCGGTTTCCTCCCGCAACTCCCGCGTCCCCGCCGCCACGGGTGACGCGTCTTTTCGGTCAATCATGCCGCCGGGTATTTCCAACTCCACCGTGTTCGAGCCGTGCCGGTATTGCTCCACCATCACCAGTTGCTGGTCGGGGGTCACGGCGATGACGTTCACCCAGTTGGGGCAATCCAGGACGTAGAAATCGTGTCCGACCTGGGTGCGCGGCGAAATTTTGTGATCCGCGCGGACGGTGAAGATGCGATAATCACCGAGTTGCTTGGTGCCGGTGATCGGCCAGGGCTTGATCATGGATTTGCGGTTATGGAATTACGAGCGTCGTCCGGCCAGCGTAAGTCGGCCAGCTCAAATTCAGAAGCCCTTTTCCCTGGCCGCCCAACCTTGCTTCATCAGGGTCAGTAGATGCGCCAGCGCTTCCTCGTAGCTCTTGTGCGTGGCCGTCGCCAGTTGCCCGGCTCGTTTGTCCAGTTGCGCGGCCATCTCGAAGGACTTGTCCACCGGGCAACCGAGAGCGACGAGCGCCTGGGCAAGTTCGGCTTGGTCCATGAAAATGAAAACGCGGATGACGTCCACGCCTCGTCCGCGTCAGAAACGTAGCCGCCGGCGAGAAGAGGCGGAGCACTGCGTTATTTCACCGAATCCGCCGCCACGATGGTGACGCTCTCCACGTGCATCCGCTTGAGCGGTCGGTCGCCGGGCGCGGTCTGGGTGGTGGCAATCTTCTCCAAGACGTCGTCGCCTTTGATCAGGGTGCCGAACGCGGTGTATTGGCGGTCCAGAAAGCGCGGGTCGCCGTGGCAGATGAAAAACTGCGATCCGGCGGAGTCGGGGTCCTGCGAGCGCGCCATGGAAAGCACGCCGCGGGTATGGGCCTTGTCGTTGAACTCGGCCTTGATCTGGTGGCCCGGGCCGCCGGTGCCCCAACGCCGTTGATTGGCTTCATCCTTGGTCAACGGATCACCGCCTTGAATCATGAAACCTTTGATGACCCGGTGAAAACAGGTGCCGTCGTAGAAGCCCTGCTTCGCCAGCTTTTGAAAGTTTTGGACATGGCCCGGCGCGACGTCCGGCCAGAATTCCAGAACCATTTCACCTTCGGAGGTTTTGATGATGGCAACTTCGCTCATAACTTTGCGGGGGTTGTGATTACTTGTTGGCAGCGGCGGGAACGATGGTGACGGACTTGATGTAATCGAGATTGGGAAAATCCTTTTTCAAGTAGGCGTTGCCTTCATTCTGAATGCGGTCCTGCCGCGGTCCGCGTCCGCGCGGCGCCCCTTCCCCATACTCGCTGTTGATTTTGTCCACCACGTCCATGCCCGCAACCACCTTGCCGAAGGGGGCGAACCCCATGGCATCCAAGTTGTGGTTGTCCCCGAAGTTGATGAACAACTGCGTGGTGCGCGTGTTGGGGCCGGCGGTGGCAAAGGTGATGGCGCCGCGCGTGTTGCTGCCTTTGACCGGGTCGTCGGTGATGGCAGCTTCGCGCCACTTCGCGGCCACGGCCGGGTCGCCGTGGACGCCGAACTGACACATGAAACCGGGGATCACACGGAAGAAGGCAATATCCTTGAAGTAGCCGGAACGAACCAGGTTGTAAAATCGGTCCGCACCCTTGGGCGCGAGCGCGCGGGTGACTTCGACGGTGAATTTCCCCTTGGTGGTGTCGAACTGTGCCTGGAAGGTCGCGGGCGCTTCCGCCGTCAATTTGGCGGGATCGTTGAAGTCCGGCGCGGCGGCGGCCGGTTTTGCCGCCGGCTTTTCGTCCGCGGCCGGGGATGTGATCAAGCTCAGTGCCAGACCGAAAATACCCATCAAAATCAGTTTTTTCATAGGAGCGGGAGAATTTCACGACGCCGGGGGAAAGTCACGCCCGGAATTTCCGGCCCGGGCGTGTAACCAAACCATTTTCGGGGCGTCTCATGTTTCAGCCGCTGCCCCATGAAGGGGCAGCCACAAAACAAATAGAAAGACAGAAAGACGATATGAAGATGCACAAATTCGGTTTTATGACCGCCCTGGTGGCCGGTGCGTTGATGACGTTCAGCCCCGCCCTGCGCGCCGATGATGCCCCCGCCACGTCGCATACCCGACCCCATGCGGGTCAACGGGGAGAAATGGCGAAGGAGCGACTGACCAAAATCGCCAAGGAACTTGACCTCACCACCGAGCAAAAGACCAAAATCGAGGCGGCGCTGAAGGATCAGGCGGAGAAGTTGCGCGGCTTGAAGGACGCCACGCCGGAAGACCGGCGGGCCAAAGTGAAAGCGGCGCGCGAAGAACTGAACACGAAGCTCAAGGGGATTTTGAGCTCCGAGCAGTATGCCAAGTGGGAAAGCTTGCGCAAGGAACGCGGCGCCCAACGTCCGCACCGCAAGGCGAACAGCGAGAGTCCGGCCAAGAATTGAACGTCGGATTAACCGACCAGACAGGAAAGGGACGGCGTCAGCCGTCCCTTTCGCTTTGTGCGCCCGGCAGGGCGCACTGACTTGTGGGTTGAAGTCCCATGCAGGCC
>CAZLOH010000045.1:0-45610 GCA_964561105.1 uncultured Bifidobacterium sp.
TGGCGATGGGCTGGCAGGCGTATCTCGTGATCCAACTGGCCATCGTGTGCCTGTCCGCCTCGGCCGGTGTGTGGCTGTTTTACGTGCAGCATCAATTCGAAGGCGTGTACTGGGAGCGCGGTGAGAACTGGGATTACGCCACCGCCGCCTTGAAAGGCAGCTCGTTCTACAAACTGCCCAAGGTGCTCCAATGGTTTTCGGGCAACATCGGCTTTCACCACATCCACCATCTGAGTCCGCGCATTCCCAATTATCATTTGGAGAAATGTCACCGGGCCGAGCCGTTGTTTCAGACCGTGAAACCCGTCACCTTGTTCGCCAGTTTGAAATCGTTCACCTTCCGCCTCTGGGATGAACAACGGCGCACGCTCGTCGGCTACGGCCATCTCAAGACCGTGCGCCAGGAGGCGCGCCGCAGCCCGCGCCGCTGAACGCAGCACGACGGCTCGCAGCGCGAGCCGTTCTACCACGTTGGCGGTCGTAGTGCCGCTGGAAAGTTCGTCTGTTTGAGGTGGCAGTTCTCGCGCTGCGAGAACTCCGCCCGCGTCGAGCGGGTAGAAACGGATGACCGGAGGCGTACGGTTTCACGCAGTTCGTGGCGTGCCGCTCTGCGCGGCACGACGGCTCGCAGCGCGAGCCGTGCTACCACGTTGGTGGTTGCGTGTGCCGCTGGAAAGTTCCTCCGTTTGTGGTAGCAGTTCTCGCGCTGGAATGAGATGTGGTGGTGCTTGTCGCGCTGCGACAAGCCCGCCCGCGTAGAGCGGGCGGAAGCGGATGACCGAGGGCGCACGGTTTCACGCAGTTCGTGGCGTGCCGCTCTGCGCGGCACGACGGCTCGCAGCGCGAGCCGTTCTACCACGTTGGCGGCGCGAGTGCCGCTGGAAAGTTCCTCCGTTTGTGGTAGCAGTTCTCGCGCTGCGAGAACTCCGCCCGCGTGGAGCGGGCGGAAGCGGATGACCGGAGGCGTACGACTCCACCCGGTTCGTTGTTCCACCTCCTTACGTCGGTGGCTACGGCGCGAGGGAAAGTCGCGTCGGCGCTGCGCTCGTTCACCGCAATCCAAAAAGGGCGAAAGCTCCATCCGATCGGTTGCGCGGCGCGCGATTGTTGCTGGGTAAAGCACCGCTGAAGCAGATGCTGGTTTTCGCAGAGTCAGAGAAACCAAGACAGCTTTTAGGAAATGGAAAGCTGGCTGACGGAAATCCAATTTTGCACTTGACCGCTCACGCTAATGGGTGACCCCTTTCGGAGTTCATTTTTCAAATGCCCGATCCGATACTACTCTTACAAAAATCGACAAGCCGGCATTTCCTAATCTCCGCATCTCGGCCGCACTTAGTTGAAAGGAATTGGCGTTCGTTGAGCTGTCAATTCCACAATAGGCGTCCAGGGCCGCACCTGCTCGCGCCAATTCGGTGAACTCGTCATGCAGTTCGATTAGGCTGCAAGCCCAAGTCAAGTGGTGAGAAAACGGTGCAGATTTCTCTAGCGGACTAAGAAACACCCAAACGTCACTTGGCCAAGTCTCTTGGTCGGAACGAGAGAGGTTGTGTGGAACAGGGTCACCCGCGCGATACACCTCATCGGCCAAGATGCCTAGTGTGCCAAACAATTCGCGACCCTTGGCGGACGCGCCATCCATTCGTATAGAAAGGCTAAATATTATCATGGCCCATCGCCTTTTATTTTAGCTTAAAGCCCTTGTAGGTTTTGCCTTTTATGCATAGCTCGACGTAATCGTCAAACTCTTCGTCGGTCATAGGGGATCTTCCAGTACGTATGTTGTAAAGGTCTTGTTCATGTGCTTGGGCAAAGCAATCTTTCATGTCTTCGATATGATCCCGTATCATTGGATCAAACGTAGTGAGGTGAGGTGGTTCTGGTTCTGGCCCTATCGCCGTGGGATTTATTATCAGGCAAATTATTGCTCCCAATGGGCCGCCAATAGGTGGCCGGATGCTGGAAAAGCGGTAGGTGTTCGGGATGCCGCCCAAGTATGACAATAGTTCGGAGGCGATGAGGGCATTGCCATAGGGATCGTAGCGGTAGCTCGCCGAACGCGTCTGGCTGCTGTTCACCAAATACGTCACGTTGCCGTTCCTGTCGGCGTGATAAAAGTTGTGCTTGCTCCAGTTGCCGGCAGAGTAGCCGTGACTGCGGCCCAACAGTCCGCCAATTCCGCCTGATCCCTCCATGCTTCCGCTCAGGTCTGTGCCCCGGGTGTAGCTCACGGTGGGCGTGTTGTATTGGTTGCGTTCCTGGATCACGCGCATCCCGTCATAGATATATTCCGTGACGCTGTTGGTCACCCAGCCCGCGCTAAGCGGCACCACGCCTCCGCCCGGGGCCGCCGGGCCACCGGCCAGCGCGGCGGGCGCCCGTTCGATCCGCAACCGCAGGCGCTGCCGGCCGTCGTAGGCCAGGAAGGTCTGCCATTGGGTGATGAAGCCCGCCACGTTGTTGCTGGTCACCTGGGTCAGCTGGTTCTCCGCGTCATAATAAAACCACAACGCGCCTCCGCCCGACGAGATCAGGTTGCCGTTGTAGTCATAGTTGTTGGCCCCGCTGGGCGTGCTGGTCGTCAACTGGTTCTTCCCGTCCACGGTGAACGTGTTGAGCGTCGTGTTGTTCGTCCGATAACTTAGGTTCCACGCCTTGTCGTAAGCGTAGCCCCGGTCTTCGCTGGCGGTGCCGCTGTCGGCCACTTTCAACTGCCCGATGCGATCGTAGGTGTAATTGACCGTGCTGCCGGCGTTGAACAGTTGTTGCGTGCGCTGGTTGGCGGGGTTGTAGGTATAGGTATGGGCGTTGAGCGTTGTGTGACTGCTGTTCTTGAGCGTGGTGCTCAGGAGGCGCGCGACCGAGTCGTACGTGTTGGTGACATAAGCCGTATTGGGCAGCGACAATTTCCTGAGGAGCGCCGAGGCGGCGCTGCCACCGCCCAATGCGTACCCGTAGGCACCCGCTTGCGAGGTCACGTTGGTCAGCCGTTTGGCGGCGTCGTAGCCGAACTGGTTGGTCCAGACGCCGGTGGGTTGCTGCACATCCACTTTCACCCGCAAACGGTTGTTGTAAGAGTTCGTCACGGTGACGTCACTCCACGCCTAGAAAGGTAGTCGAGCCACCCGGTTGTTCCCGTTCCGCGTGGCACTTGGAAAGCATCCAAATCAACCCTTGCTCTCTCAAAATCCGAGATGAACGAGTTCGCCGTTTCTGGCATCATTTTTAACCCAGATTCAAATATTACTCTTCTAACCCCATATGCTTCCAAAGCCGCTATCGCCTTGCTGATACTTGCTCCGATGAAGTTACCCACAAATACATGGTCTGGACTTCTCCAATTACCAAACAGAACAACAACGCTGTTTGAACGCTCGACAGCCGTGCCTCGTATTGCACTATCTAGTGCGGACGATGGCAAATCCGTCAACTCGTCTACCTGAATACCCTTAGACCGAATGCTCCGACTAATGTCCTCGGCCTTGTTATGGTTATAGAGGAAAACCACTCGTTTGATATTTGCCTCGGAAAGTAAGGCCGACAGTCTATCTGGGTTGTCTCCGACGTATTCGCCAAGCAGGAAGTAATAGGGAACTGAATAGTGTCCAAACAGCACGGTGGGAACTCGTTCACCACGCAACGCGCCAACCCGTTCTACGAACGGTTCTGCACGATTCCCCTGAGGCTGTCGGGTTGGGGATGATCCGCAACCGACAGCGAGGGCCGAGAGTATTAAAACGCACAATATCACACAATCAACCCGAGGTGCTTTCTTCATTGTTACGCCTTCTTTGTGCAACAGTATCTTTGTTTAGGAACGGTCTTTCCAGGCCAAGGATAGGAATCCGGGTCATTGGGTTTTGGGGTTACACTCGGTTGAGTGTTGTCCGGGCATATTCGGGGAATAAAGCGCCACTGCTTATCAGGGCATTGCTTAATAGCATGAAAGTCGGCATCTGGTTGCCAAGGGGAAGTAAAGGGATCAGCTTTAGGAGGGAAGCCGCTCGTGTCGTAGATGTAAACAGCAATGACCTTCTCATCCTTCTTGCTTTTACATTTTCTTTTCGTGGGCCCGCTACATTGCCACCCAGAGCTCTCCAAGAGGGATTTAAGAGACTGTTTATTCGGGGTGGGGGAGAGGTAACTGCCAAAATCAATAGCGTATCCCAAGCAATTGATATTACCGGGAGAGAACACGTCATTTCCCCAACGATCCAAGGAATTGACTGAGTTATTTCCAGCAAAGATATAGAGGTTTGGCCCATCCGCTTCGCTGCCCTCGTCTGATTGCTTGAATAGTTCAAACCCTGGTTCGCCCAACGGGTCTCGGTTTGGCCAAGTCTGCGTATTGGGATCATAGAAGCGGTAGCCGTAGTAGTAGAGGCCGCTGTTGACGTGAAGCTCCTTGCTCGAAAAGCGATGCACGTTCGCGCTGGCCAGGCTGCCGCTGCTGGAAATCGTGTTCCCATACGGGTCATAACGGTATTTCGCCGCCAATCCTTGGCTGCTGTTCACCAGGTAGGTGATGTTCCCGTTCCCATCGGCGTGATAATAATTGTGCGCACTCCAGTTGCCGGAACTGTAACCATGCGAACGCGCCAGCAAGCCGCCAATGCCGCCCGCGCCTTCGAGTGAACCACTCAGGTCCGAGCCGCGCGTGTAGCTCACGGTCGGCACGTTGCTCGCATTCCGTTCCTGGATGACGCGCCAGCCGTCATACACGTAGCGGGTGGTCGAGGTCAGCGACGCGCCAGTGTATTCCCGGCGTTCGCGCAATCGCCCGGTGCCGTCATACGTGAACTCGGAGCGCCAGCCGCTCCCCTCATCCTCCACCACGATCAACCGGTTCTCGTCGTCATACCCGTACCAGGGCAGATCCTCCCGGATGTCCACCCGGTTGCCGTTCCCGTCATAATGATATTTCTTGGTCCCCACCTTGGTGACTTCGTTCAGGTTGTTGACGGTAAACGTCGTCACCGCCAAGTTGTTCGTGCGGCGATTCAGGTTCTACGCGGTGTCGTAAGCGTAGCCCCGGTCTTCGCTGGCCGTGCCGCTGTCGGCCACTTTCAACTGGCCGATTCGGTCGTAGGTGTAATTGACCGTGCTGCCCGCGTTGAACAGTTGTTGCGTGCGCTGGTTGGCCGGATCGTAACCGTAAGTGTGGGAGTTGAGCACGGTGTCGCTGGAATTCTTCAAAGTGGTGCTCAGCAAACGGGCGTTCACATCATAGGTGTTGGTGATGTAGCTGGCGTTGGGCAGGTCCAGTCGGACGGTGAGTTTGGACGGCACGAGGTCGGCCAGCAGGTAGGTGAACGAGCCGGCCGGCGAGACGACATTGGTCAGCCGGCGGGCGGCGTCGTAGGTGAACTGGTTGGTCCACACGCCGGTGGGTTGTTGCAAGTCCATCCCCACGCGCATCCGGTTGAAGTAGGTGTTGGTCACGGTGTCGCTGGCAAACGGGCCGTCTTCGGTTCGCAACTGCCCGGTGGCGGTGTAAGTGTATTTGGTCGTGCCCACGCCGTCCACCATGTTTGTCACGCGATTGAGCGGGTCGTAAGTCAGGGTCACATCCGGACTGCCGGGGTAATTGACTTGGGTCAGGTTGCCGACGGCGTCGTTGGTGTAGTAGGTCGTGCCCTTCTGTTTGCTCCGGCGGCTTGCCAGGCGGTCGTCTCAAGACCGTGCATCTGGAGGCGCGCCGCAGCCCACGGCGCTGAGCGCTACTCTTCGGGTGACGGATGCTCCGGCGAGCTGGTCCGTTAGCGGCGAGAAAAAAACGACGCTCCGAAGAGCGTCGTTGAAGAATCGAAATGAGGTCGCCTCAATGATGGCAGCCGCAGCCGTCGCCGCAGCAACTCTTCAAGTCCTCCGGGGACGGCAACCGACCCAGTTCCAGCGTCTTGGAGATTTGTTGCTGCACGGATTCCTGCAGGTGATGCAACGCCTCCTGCGCATCCAGAAAACCGCGCGCCACGGGATTGTTCAACACGGACTCGCGCTGCCGCTCGAATTCGCCGATCTCCTCACCGCTCAACGGCAGCGAGCGATGCTGCTTTTCATGCAAGGCCTGGCCCTTGGCCATCAGTGATTCATAATCCGCGCGGGATTTCTCGTCCGCCATGAAATTGTCAATATTTTGGCGGATGGCTCCCATCCCCGGTTGGGCGAGAATGATGCTGCACAGTTCGCGCGTCTTTTCGACGACGTTCTTTTCTTCGGTTTCAGTAAGCATGGTGTTTCGGGCGGCGGAACAACTGGCAGGCCGTCCGGCGCAACGGAATTAAATCACAAGCCTGGCGCGGACGCAAACGAACTTTACGCGAAGGCCGCGCGCAGACTTGTTCCAAACCGACGGTTTGCCTAACGTCCCACTCATGCCGAAAAAAAACGCACCCCGACGACGCTCGCAATACTTTGTCGGGCTCATGTCCGGCACTTCCGCCGACGGCATTGATGCCGTGGTGGTGGAACTTGCCCCGGGCGCGCGCGGCGTGCGCGCGGCTTTGCTGGCACACGTTCACCAGCCTTTTCCTCCGGCGTTGCGGCGACGGATCCTGGCGGCCGGTCTGCACGGCACGGTGGCCGAGATTTGCGAACTAAACTTCCTGCTCGGTGAACGCTTCGCCGTTGCTGCTTTGGCGGCGGTGAGTCGCGCCGGATTGAAACCGGCGCGGATCACCGCCATCGGTTCCCATGGACAGACCGTGCATCATCTGCCGAAGGCGAAGTTCCCCTCCTCGCTCCAGATCGGCGAGCCGTGCGTGATCGCCGAGCGGACCGGCATCACCACTGTGGCGGATTTTCGCGGGCGCGACCTGGCCGCCGGAGGGCAGGGCGCGCCGCTCGTGCCGCTTGCGGATTGGTTGCTGTTCACCCACGCGATTCGCCCGCGCATCATTCAAAACCTGGGCGGCATAGCGAACCTCACCTTCCTGCCACCGCGCGCCCGGCTTGCCGATGTGATTGCCTTCGACACCGGCCCGGGCAACATGGTCATTGATGCCGCAGTCGCGAAGTTGAGCGGTGGCAAGCTGGCCTGTGATCGCGAGGGTCGCTGGGCCGCCCAGGGAAGAGTGTCGGAGCAACTGCTGGCGCATTGTCTGGCGCACCCGTTCCTGCGCCGTCATCCACCGAAGACAACGGGGCGCGAGGAGTTCGGAGAAATGTTTCTCCGGCGAACGCTGGTTCAGGCCCGCCGGCTGCGCTTGTCGAATGCGGACATTGTTGCCACGATCACGGACTTCACGGCGGCGAGCATTGCGGAGGCGTACCGGCGCTTCATCCTGCCCAAGCTCGGCGCGCGCCAATTCGCAGGGATGCAAATCGTCCTGGGGGGCGGCGGCGTCCGCAATGCCACTTTGGTTCGCATGATCCAGGATCGTGCCGGCTTTGGGACGGTGTGCGGGCACGAGGATTTCGGCCTGGACAGTTCGGCCAAAGAACCGCTGGCGTTTGCCATGTTGGCGCATGAAACCCTGGCCGGGCGGCCGGGCAATCTTCCGCTCGTCACCGGCGCCCGGCGCGCGGTGGTGCTGGGCAAGATCGTGCCGGCGGGAAATTGAATTGTGTTCGCGCCAGTTTCTTTTCAGATTCCGACGAGACAATTCGGGAAGCCATGGCCGCCCTGCAAATCAAACCCGTCGCCGATTGCAAATACGACTTGCTGTCGCTCGGCGAGATCATGCTCCGGCTCGATCCCGGTGAAGGCCGGGTTCGCACCGCGCGTTCGTTTCGCGTCTGGGAAGGCGGCGGCGAATACAATGTGGCGCGCGGGCTCCGGCGTTGCTTCGGACTGCGGACCGCGGTGGCGACTGCGTTTGCCGACAACGACGTGGGGCGGTTGCTCGAGGATTTGGTCCTCCAAGGCGGCGTCAGTCCGGAGTTCATTCAGTGGCGGCCGTTTGATGGCGTGGGCCGGGTGACGCGCAATGGATTGAACTTTACCGAACGTGGCTTTGGTGTGCGTGGCGCAATCGGTGTTTCGGATCGGGGGCATACCGCCGCCAGCCAGCTCCAGCCCGGTGACTTCGATTGGGATCACATTTTCGGTCAACTTGGGGTGCGTTGGCTGCACACGGGCGGCATCTTTGCCGCGCTTTCGGACAGCACGGCGCGACTCGCCCTCGAAGCGGTCCAGGCGGCGAAGAAACACGGCACGGTGGTCAGTTACGATTTGAATTACCGGCCGTCACTCTGGAAATCCATCGGCGGCCAATCGCGGGCGCAGGAGGTGAATCGGGAACTTGCGAAGCTCGTGGATGTCATCCTCGGCAATGAGGAAGACTTCACCGCCTGCCTCGGCTTCCCCGTCGTCGGCGCAGACGAAAACCATTCGCGGATCGAGGTGACGGCCTTCAAGCAGATGATTGAGACGGCGGTGAAAGCGTTTCCAAATTTCCAAGTCACTGCCACCACGTTGCGCGCCGCCAAGACCGCCACGAGAAACGATTGGGCGGCCATGGCCTGGCAGGGCGGCAAATTTTTTGAGAGTCGCCGGTATCCGGATCTGGAAATCCTCGATCGCGTTGGCGGGGGCGACAGTTTTGCCTCCGGTTTCATCTATGGCCTGCTGACCACGGGCGACGTGCAGCAGGCCGTGGACTACGGAGCGGCCCACGGCGCGCTGGCCATGACCACGCCCGGCGACACCTCGATGGCCGATCGCGCGGAGGTGGAGAAGTTGATGCGCGGCGGCAACGCGCGCGTGCAACGATAGCGGGCCCGATTCAGGGAAAGCTCGCGATTATCTCCGGCTTCAGTCGCCCCAGCGTTTTTCCCGCGATGGACTTGCCGCGATCATTCGGTTAGCCTGCGCGCAATTTATGAGCAGTAAGAAGATACTTAGATTCGGGTTGCCCAAGGGCAGTTTGCAGGAGGCCACGGTCCAAAAGCTGGCCAAGGCCGGCTGGAACATCCGGACGAACAGCCGGTCCTACGTGCCGTACGTGGACGACGCCGAAATGGAAATCCGCCTCATCCGCGCACAGGAAATCAGCCGTTACGTCGAGCATGGCTACCTCGATTGCGGCATCACCGGCCATGATTGGGTGATGGAAAACGGATCGGACGTTCACGAGGTGGGCGAATTCCTGTTCAGCAAAGCGACTCGCAAACCCGCGCGCTGGGTGTTGTGCGTGCCGGAAAATTCCCGGGTCAAGTCGGTGAAAGATTTGCAGGGCAAACGCATCGCCACCGAGGTCGTCAATCTGACGAAGCGCTACCTTAAGCGGCATGGTGTGAAAGCCGAGGTGGAATTTTCCTGGGGCGCGACGGAAGTCAAAGCCCCTGAACTCGTGGACGCCATTGTGGAGGTGACCGAGACCGGTTCGTCGCTGCGCGCCAACAAGCTGCGGATCGTGGATGAATTGCTCAGTTCCACTCCGCGGCTGATCGTTAATCACGCCGCGTGGAAGAACCGTTGGAAGCGCACCAAGATCGAGACGATTGCGCTGTTGCTCACCGGCGCGCTCGAAGCCGAAACCAAGGTGGGATTGAAGATGAACATTCGCGAGCGGGATTTGCCGGCATTGCTCCGGAATCTGCCCGCGCTGCGCAATCCGACCATCTCCCAGCTCAGCCTCCAAGGTTGGGTGGCGGTCGAAACCATCATTGACGAACACGTCGTGCGGGAATTGATTCCCGCCCTCAAAGCGGCCGGCGCCGAAGGCCTCATCGAATACCCGCTCAACAAAGTGGTGTATTGACCCCACGGCCAAACTTCGGTACTTCATAAGCACCCTATGGGTTCACTGAAAAAACGCCGCAAGGCAAAAATCAACAAACACAAACGGCGCAAGAAGCTGCGCTTGAATCGTCACAAGAAGCGCACCTGGCAGAAGTAGCCACGCTCCGATTCTTTGCACCCACGCCGGCGGTCCGGTTCGGGCCGTCGCGCGTGGTTTACTGTACCCATGCGTTGTCTGGTTTATCGCCCGTTCGTGGCGCTGTTGGCCGGCCTGGTGCTGGCCACCGGTTGCCGCTCGACCGCGCCGCGCCCAACCGCTGACGCGGTCAATGCGCGCGAGGGCGATGACCGATTGCTCCAGCGGTCGGAGGCCCATGCTCACTATGCGGCCGGGGTGGTTCACGAGCTTAACGGGGAAACGCCAAAGGCGCTGGACGAATTCTATCTCGCGGCCCAGTCCGCTCCGCGCGATCCGGATCTGTTGCTGGATGTTTCCAACCGGCTGATGGAAGGCCGCCGGTTCGAGCAGGCGGTCACGGTGCTGCGTCGGGCGGCGACGCTCCCGGACGCGCCGGACATCGTGTTCGTTCGATTGGGATTTGCCTACATCCAATTGGGCCAGACCAAAAAGGCCATCGAAGCAAACCGGCTGGCCGTGCGCAAATTGCCGCGCCTGCTGCCGGTGCGACGAAATCTTTACCTCACCTATCTTCAGGCCAAACAACCCGGCGCGGCGCTTCAGACGCTCAACGAAGCCGCCGCCGAACCCGGCACCGACGCGGAATATCTGATCAACCTGGCGGAACTCTACGTCAATTACGGACGACAATTTGCCGACCAGCGCGCGCAGGTGAACGGGAAAGCGCTGGAGCTGCTGCAACGTGCGGAGAAAAAAACTCCACGACCGATGGCGCTGCAATTGAAGCAGGCCGACATCTTGAATCTTCTGGGCGACAGCAAGGGCGCGGCGAAAATTTATTTGAACCTGCTGGACACGGCCGATCTTTCCGCGCCGGTGCGTGATCTGTTGCGCGCGCGGTTGGTGGACATTTTCCTGCAAAGTCACGATCACGCCCGCGCCCGCGAGCAGCTCAATGGTCTGCTGCTCGATAATCCCGGCAACGCCTCGGCGTTGTATTTCCTCGGCAGCATCGCGTTTGAGGAAAAACGCTGGGCCGATGCCATCGCCGATTACCAACGCTCGCTGTCGTTCAATCCGGGATTAGAACAGGCGCACTATGACCTGGCGAGCGCCCAGCTCGCCGCGGGCCAGGGCGCGGACGCGGTGGCCACCATGGAAGCCGCGCGGAAACGATTCTCGACCAACTTCGTCAGCGAATATCTCCTGGGCCTCGCCTATCACGAGCAAAAGAAATATCCGGAGGCGTTGAGTCATCTACGGGCCGCCGAAGCGCTGGCTCGAACGGGCGAAACGAACCGGCTCACTGATGGGTTCTATTTCCAACTTGGAGCCACCAGCGAACGGGCCGGCGACCGCGCGGCGGCGGAAAAGTATTTTGAGCAATGTCTCGCGCTCGCACCCAACAACGCCGAGGCGTTGAATTATCTCGGCTACATGTGGGCGGAAAAAGGGGAGCACCTGACGCGAGCCCGGGAGATGATCGAAAAAGCCCTCAAGGCGGAGCCGGACAACGCCGCGTTCCTCGACAGCATGGGCTGGGTCTGTTATCAGCTCGGTCAGCCGCGCGAAGCGGTGGAGTATTTGCGCAAAGCCGTGGCCGCCGATCCGAAAGAGCCTGATGCCACCGTTTACGATCATCTGGGCGACGCGTATGCCGCCCTGAAGGACACCGAGCAAGCGCGCGCCGCCTGGACCAAGTCGCTGTCCCTCGAAGCCAGTGACGCCGTGCAAAAGAAGCTCGACGCTTTGCAGTCGCCGCAGTCCCGATGAAATATCGGTTTCAAAAACATTACACGCGAGACGAGGCGCAGGCGCTGGTGCCGCAGTTGCGCCAATGGCTCGGCCGGTTGAACGAGCTGCGCGCGGAAATGGAGCGCACCGACCAGCGGCTCGCTTCGCTCAAGCGCTCCGGCAATGACCTCGGCGGCGAGCTGGTCAACCAGTGGATTCGTACGTTGGCTGGGATGCAGCAACTGCTCGGTGAATTTCAACGACGCGACATCCAGATCAAGGACCTGGAGCGCGGGCTGCTGGATTTTCCGGCCATCATCGGCGGCAAGGAGGTTTTTCTTTGCTGGGAACAGGATGAGGACGCGGTGGAATTCTGGCACGACCTGGACACCGGTTACAGCGGACGCGAGCGGCTGTGACCAACGAGGATGCCGATGGCCAAACCAGTAAAATCACAATGGGACTTCGGTGAATTGTTTCCCACCGAAGCGACCCGGCGCGTGTTGTCGGTCAGCGAACTCACCACACAGATAAAGCGACTGCTGGAGAAGCAAATCGGCTCGCTGTGGGTCAGTGGCGAAATCACCAACCTGCGCGCGCAAAGTTCCGGCCACCTTTACTTCACGCTCAAGGATGCGGCCGCCCAACTGAGTTGCGTCCTCTTTCGGAGCGAAGCGGTGCCGCACCGCGACCTGCTCCAGGATGGGCAGAAGGTTTTGCTCCACGGCGACGTGACGGTGTATGAGGCGCGGGGGCAGTATCAAATGCGCGTGCGCGCCGTCGAGTTACAAGGCATTGGCGCCTTGCAGATCAAGTTTGAGCAACTCAAGCAACGGCTCGCCGCCGAGGGGTTATTTGCGCCGGAGCGCAAACGCGTGCTGCCCAGATACCCGCAGCGCATCGGACTCGTGACTTCGCCCACCGGCGCGGCGATCCGCGATGTGCTCCATGTCATCCAGCGTCGCCACCCCGGATTGGAAGTCATCTTGGCACCCTGCCGCGTGCAAGGCGAGGGGGCGGCGCAGGAGATAGCGGAATCAATCCGACGGCTCAACGCGTTCAACTTGCAACCTGCAACCTGCAACCTGCAACTCATTCTGCTGACGCGCGGCGGTGGTTCGCTCGAAGATTTATGGGCATTCAACGAAGAAGTCGTCGCCCGCGCCATTTTTGAATCACGCCTGCCGGTGGTCTCCGCCGTTGGGCACGAGATTGATTTCACCATCGCCGACTTTGTCGCGGACCTGCGCGCGGCCACGCCCAGTGCCGCGGCGGAAATCATCACGGAAGGAATGTTTGCCAGCCGGACGTTTGTCGCGGAGGCGGCATCGGTGATGAACTTCCAGGCCCGGCAACGGCTGAGTCGGGCACAGGAAGACTGGCAAAGCGTGACCCGACGGATGGCGCGGGCCCATCCGCGCCGGCAACTGGACGAATTTGCGCAGCGACTCGACGATCTCAGCGCGGGATTGCTGCGCTGTGTGAAACAGGGCTCGCGAGAGCAGCGCGTGGCCAGCCGGAATCTCACCACCCGACTGTTGCGCGTGCGGCCTGCCCAATTGCTTTCGCAACGGCGGGAACAGTTGCGGTCGGTCGTGCGCCAGTTGCGGGAACTGGGACATCATCAGTTCGAGAACGCCACCAACCGGCTGGCCAATCTGGGCGGCCGTTTGCGATTGCTCGGGCCGGAGCAGGTTCTGGCGCGCGGCTTTTCGATCACAATGGATGCCGCGACGGGCGAGGTGCTGCGCGAAGCGGTTCAGGTGCCGCGCGGCCAGCGCTTGCGGACGCGATTGCAAGCCGGTGAAGTCATCAGTCGCGTTGAGGAGTGAGCCAGAGGTCCGGCTTCAGAGTGGGACGGCAATGCGCCTGGATACATGATTTCGATCTGTTGGCCGTGAGCCAATCGCAGCTCCGAACTCTTCGAGTGCTACCGTTGTTGGGCGAGGGGAAGCACAGCCTCCTAAATTTCACGCCCAGCGCAGCCAATGTTCGGGGTGGTGCAGCTTTCGTTCCGGACGGTCCACCTCCTTACGTCGGTGGCTACGGTTCAAAGATTCGGAGCGCGAATCATTCGGAGAATTCGCACCGAGAACTTGACGGAAGCGAAGTTCAATCCCATTGATGAGTGATGCAATTGGACAAACTCACGATCAAATCCCAGGAGGCGCTGGCCGAAGCGCAGCGCCTCGCGCATGAATACTCCCACCAGGCGGTGGATGGCGAACATCTGCTGCTGGCGTTGCTCGGTCAGGCGGAAAGCCTCGTGCCCGAATTGTTGGAAAAGATGGGCGTGCCTCCGACCAAGCTGCAACCCGAGGTCGAAGCCGAACTCGCCCGTCGGCACAAAGTCCAGGGCACCAGCAGCAGCGACGTCTATCTCAGTCAGGAATTGAAAAAGGCGCTCGATGCCGCACAGTCCGAGGCCGGCAAGCTCAAGGACGATTACATCAGCACGGAGCATCTGCTGCTCGGTTTGCTCGACGGCGGCGGGTCCGCGCTGAAGCAGATTTTCAAAGCCCACGGCCTCAAACGTGACACCGTGCTCAAAGCGCTCGCCGACCTGCGCGGCAACCAACGGGTCACGGACCAGCAGCCGGAAGGAAAATTTCAGGCGCTGGAAAAATACGGGCGCGATCTCACCGCCCTGGCCCGCCAGGGGAAGATTGATCCGGTCATCGGGCGCGACGAGGAAATCCGGCGCGTGATGCAAGTGCTCACCCGGCGCACAAAGAACAATCCGGTGCTCATCGGCGAACCCGGGGTGGGCAAGACCGCCATCGCCGAGGGACTGGCGCGGCGCATCGTGAGTGGGGATGTCCCCGAGTCCCTCAAGAACAAACGACTCGTGGCGATGGACCTCAGCGCCATGATCGCCGGCGCGAAGTACCGTGGGGAATTTGAGGATCGCCTCAAGGCGTTTCTTAAGGAGATTGTCGCCAGCGAGGGGCAGATCATTTTGTTTATTGACGAGTTGCACACGCTCGTGGGCGCGGGCGCGGCCGAAGGCGCAACCGATGCGGCGAACATCATGAAGCCACAGCTCGCGCGCGGTGAACTGCGCTGCGTGGGGGCGACCACGTTGGACGAATATCGCAAGCACATCGAGAAGGATCCCGCGCTCGAACGGCGCTTCCAACCGGTCCAGGTCGCCGAGCCGACTGTCGAAGCGACCATTGCGATTTTGCGCGGGCTTAAGGAGCGTTACGAAGTCCATCACGGCGTGCGCATTCAGGACTCCGCGCTCGTGGCCGCGGCCACGCTTTCGCATCGGTACATCGCCGACCGGTTTCTACCCGACAAGGCGATTGATCTCGTGGACGAAGCGGCGTCGCGCATCAAGATGGAATTGGACTCCAAGCCGACGGAGCTGGACCAACTGGATCGGCAGATTCTCCAGTTGGAAATTGAGCGCACCTCGCTGGCGAAGGAAAAGGATGCCGCGAGCAAGGAGCGGCTCAAGCTGATTGATCAGGAGGTTGCAAATCTCAAGGAGAAATCCAAGGCGCTCACCGCGCAATGGCAGAACGAGAAATCGGCGGTCAACGCGGTGAGTATAGTGCAAACCCAACTGGAGCAGGCCAAGATTGATTTGGAGAAGGCTCAGCGTACCGGCGATCTCACGCGGTCGGCCGAGCTGCAGTATGGCCGGATTCCCGATTTGGAGAAGAAGCTGGCCGGCATTGAGAAACAGTCCACCGAGGCTGTGCGCCATAGCTTGCTCCGGCAGGAGGTCACCGACGAGGACATCGCGCGTGTCGTTGCGTCGTGGACGCACATTCCCGTGTCGCGGATGCTCGAAGGTGAGCGCGAGAAACTGATCAAGATGGAGGAGCGCCTGGCCCAGCGCGTGGTTGGACAACAACAGGCAATCACCGCCGTGGCCAACGCCGTGCGCCGTTCCCGCAGCGGTTTGCAGGACCCGAACCGCCCCATCGGCTCGTTCATTTTTCTCGGACCGACTGGCGTGGGCAAGACCGAGACGGCGCGGGCGCTCGCGGAATTTCTCTTCGACGACGAGCAGGCGATGGTGCGCATTGACATGAGCGAATACATGGAGAAACACACCGTGGCCCGGCTCATCGGGGCGCCGCCCGGTTACGTTGGCTACGAGGAAGGGGGGCAGCTCAGCGAGGCCGTGCGCCGCCGGCCCTACTCGGTGATCCTGTTCGACGAAATCGAGAAGGCGCATCACGATGTGTTCAACGTGCTGCTGCAAGTGCTGGACGACGGTCGGCTCACGGATGGGCAGGGGCGGACGGTGGATTTCAAGAACGCCATCGTGATCATGACCAGCAATCTCGGTTCGCCGATCATCCAGGAATATTTCATGGAAGGAAAAAATTCGGCGAGTGCGCGACTCGACATGGAAGGCAAGGTTCAGGCTGAGTTGAAACGGCATTTCCGGCCCGAATTCCTGAACCGCGTGGACGATGTCATCATCTTTCAGAGCCTTGATGAAAGCGAACTGGCGCGCATTGTGGATATCCAGCTCAAAGGCTTGGAGAAGCGGCTGGCCCAGCAAAATCTCACGCTCGATGTGGATCCGGCGGCGAAACGATGGATCGCGAAGGAGGGCTACGATCCGCAATTCGGCGCGCGCCCGCTCAAACGCGCCATCCAGGAGCACCTGCTCGACCCGCTGGCGACGAAGCTGCTGGCCGGCGAGTTCAAGCCGAACGACAAAATCAAAGTAGGCGCAAGCGGGGACAGTCTGGCGTTCGAGACGAGGTAGCGTGCGCGCCCTGACATTCACTGCTCCGCGGCCGCTCGGTTTGGGCTCGGACATGAGTCTTTAGTTCCAGTCGTGGCGAATCGGTTTGAGTTGGTTAATTCGCGGGGTTGGCCTATCGTTTCCCCGTGGGTTGGCAGCCGGGGCAGGCTGCCGGCATTTCTTTTGTGCTGAATCTTTACGAAGCCATTCGCAAGAATCCGAGCTATAACAAGCTCGAGATTGGGGATTTTTTGTTCGCCGAATACACCTGCGGCGTCAGCGAGGAGAAGCTCGCGATCTGGTCGGAGGCGGATTATCTCATGCACGTGGTCACGGGCGCGAAGACGTGGCACGGGGTGGACGGCGTCTGGCGGGCGAACCCGGGCGATTCGTTGTTCGTCCGAAAAGGCGCGAACGTCGTGGAGCAGCATTCCGATGCGGACGTCTGCCTGCTGACGTTCTTCATTCCGGACGCGCTGGTGCGTAGCACGGTGCGGGAGCTGGGCGATAGTGTCAGTGCCCGGCTTGTAGGCGCGGAAGTCCTCACAACCGCCGCGCGCGTGGAGAATGACGTGGCGATGCAGGCGTTCTTCCAATCCATGCGCACGTATTTTTCCGCTCGCGAAAAGCCCTCCGAACCGTTGTTGCGGCTGAAGTTGAAGGAGCTGATCGTCGGCGTGCTGACCGGGGGAAAAAATCCAACGCTGGCGGCTTACTTTCGCAATCTCGGCACGAGCGACGCCCCGTCGGTCGCAGAGATCATGGAGACGAATTTCCGTTACAACCTCGCGCTGGAGGATTACGCAAAGCTCTGTCATCGCAGCCTGTCGTCGTTCAAGCGCGATTTTCAAAAGGAATTTTCCGAAGCGCCGGGCAAATGGCTGCTCGGCAAACGGCTCGATTATTCGGCGGGTCTGCTGCGCAACTCGAAGTTGAACGTGACGGAGATCGCGTTCGAAAGCGGCTTCGAGGACGTGTCGCATTTCAGCCGCGTGTTCAAGGAGCGGTTCAACGTCCCGCCGTTGACGTATCGGCAGAGCGCGGTGGCGGCGTAGCAGCCGACGCAAGTCAGCTCGAACTTCATTCACGATTCAAATGGAGCGGACTCACGTCCCCTGCTACGAAGAATCCCGGTAGGATGGGCGGTCCTCTCGTCGCCGCGAAATTTTGAGCTTCCTTCGGCACGCACGGAGTGGCGTGCCCAACTTTCCTCAAGTGTTTGTAGCGGCGGTCTATGTCCGTCGTCCTCGGCGCTCATAGAGCGCCGCTACAGCAAACCGCCCTGACCTTCACAGTCAAAAGATTGAACTGCATAGCAAAGCACGCAAGCCGGGAATCCGTCATCGTATCCCCAGTTGAACTGGACCAGTAATCCGGTTCGCACAAACAAAAGATATGACAACAACCGAAACCGTAATGGAACCGGCCGGCGCAACCCACGCTGGCGCTGGAACAACCCAAACCCGCCGCGCCATGGCGACGATCCCTAACCTCGAAGCCATCAAGGCGAAGCAGAAAGCCACCTGGGAATCGGGCGACTACGGGCAGATTGCTCGCAGTATCGAATCCGTCGCCGAGGAATTCATGGCGCACTTGCCGTTGCGACGTGGCGCTGACGTGCTCGATGTCGCCTGTGGCACAGGCAATCTTGCGGTCATCGCCGCGCGCCATGGCTGTGAGGTGAGCGGCGTTGACATGGCAGCGAATCTCATCGCCCAGGCGCGCACGCGTGCTGCTGAAGCGAAACTGAACATTGATTTCCAGGAAGGCGACGCCGAGGCTCTGCCGTTTCCTGACAAACAATTCGATCTCGCGGTGAGCATGTTTGGTGTGATGTTCACGCCGCAGCCCGAAGCCATTGCCACCGAATTGCGTCGCGTGACCAAACCGGGAGGGCACATCGCGCTGGCCAACTGGACGCCCGAGGGGTTCATCGGGAAAATGTTCCAAGTCTTCAAAAGGCATTTGCCACCACCGCCGCCGGGTGTTCCCTCGCCAATGGCCTGGGGTAACGAGCCGACCGTGATTGAGCGATTGAAGAACGGCTTCACCGACGTCCAGCTCACACGCCGGATTGCGTTGATGCGCTTTCCGTTCCCGCCTGCCGAGACGGTGGAGCATTTCCGCCAATACTACGGGCCGACGCTGAAGGCATTCGCTTCGCTGGATGCCGCCGCGCAGGCAGGGTTGCGCCGTGAGCTGGTGGAACTTCAAACGGTGAACAACATCGCCAAAACGTCCGGCACAACTGAGGTTGCCGCCGAGTATCTGGAAGTCATCGCAACACGAAACTGAACAACCACCCGACCAACAACACAACGAACCAGCACCATGTATACGAAAGAAAACCTGACGAAGATCAAGAAGATGAACGAACTCGCGCCGGAAGTGATGAAGGCATTCTGGGCGTTTGACAAACTGGCCGTGGCTGAAGGCACAATCCCTGTGAAATACAAGGAACTCATCGCCGTGGCGGTGGCTGTGACGACGCAATGCCCTTACTGCATTGACATTCACGCCAATAACGCCCGCCGGGCCGGAGCAACCGAAGCGGAACTCACCGAAGCAACCATCGTCGCCGCGGCCTTGCGGGCCGGCGGCGCAATCACCCACGCGACGCACGCGCTGGGTTGAACTGAACGACTACACCTTTCGGTCCATTTACAACCACACGAACAAATCTCAATCGTCAATCGCATGAAACCAAACGCATCCTATCAAATCGGCCGGGCTGAAAAATTCACCCGGACTATCCTCATGGCCGTCACCCTTTGGGGATGGGCGGCTTCCCCATTCACGGCTCGCGCCGACGAAACCTGTTCCTCACCTTACATGGCCCGCATCGAAGGGCAGGAGGAATTCCTCTACGTCTGGACGCTGGGCGTTGAAGGACTCGGCGACGGCGCGGACAAACTGGTCACCGTGGACGTGAAGCCGGATTCGCCCAACTACGGCAAGGTCATCGCCAGTTCTTCACTCGAAGGCCGGCACGAGGCGCATCATGGCGGCTTCACCGACGATCGGCGGCAGCTCTGGCTGTGCGGCCTCGACGGCAGCAAGATTTACATCTTCGATGTGTATTCGCAGCCGGGCAAACCGCGGTTGATGAAGACCATTGAGAATTTTGAGCAAGCCACGGGTGGCGCGGTCGGGCCGCACGGGGCGTACGCACTGCCGGGGCGCATGCTCGTGCCCTGTCTCTCTAATGCGAAGGACAAGGGCGGGCGCACCGCACTGGTCGAATACAGTAACGAAGGCGATTACATCACCACACACTGGATGCCGACGAAGGACGAGCCGCGCGGCGTGGCGAACGCGGAGCTGGCCGACGGTTACGGCTACGACGCGCGCGTGCTGCCGCGCAAGAACGTGCTGCTGACCACGTCGTTCACCGGCTGGAACAATTACACCCGTAACATCGGCGAATTGTTGAAGGACGCCGACGCGATGAAACAGATGGGAAATTCCATGGTGGTCTGGAACTTCCATACACGGCAGCCGGAGAAGGCGTTCCGCGTGCCAGGTGCGCCGTTGGAAATCCGCTGGGCCTGGGGCGATGCGCACAATTACGCGTTCACGGCCACGGCGCTCGGGTCGAAACTCTGGCTCTGTTACGAGGACCAGAACGGCGAGTGGCAGGCGAAGGAAGTCGCGACGATCGGCGGTGCGGGCGGGGTGTTGCCCGTGGACATCAGCCTCAGCGCCGACGACAAGACGCTGTTCGTGGATTGCTTTGGCGATGGCACGTGCCGCGTATTTGACGTGTCAAATCCGCACCAGCCGACTCAGATTTATGAGAAGCAAATCGGGCGGCAGCTCAACATGGTGTCGCAGAGTTGGGACGGGAAGCGTCTTTACTTCAGCAGTTCGCTGCTCGCGAATTGGGACAAGCGCGGCGCGGACAACGAGCAGTTCGTGAAAGCCTATGCGTGGAACGGCAGGGAGCTGACGCCAAAGTTCGCGCTCGATTTCACGGCGTTGAAACTCGGTCGCCCGCACCACATGCTGTTTGGTTCGGCGAAACTCGGAGCGAACCGGCTCGCGAAAGTGAATTGAGGTTTCCCATGAAGAAACTTGTTTCATTGATCCTCCTCGCGGCCGCGGGCGTGGGGGTGGTCTGCGCGGAATTTGACCGCACCGCCGAATACGATTACGATGCGCCCAAGCCCGGCACCTACACGCTGCCGGTCATCAGACCGGCGGCGGACGGCGCGTTGCTCGATTCCAGCGGGAAGCCGGTCCGTCTCACCGAACTCACGCGCGGACGCATCACGGTGCTGAGTTTCATCTACACCCGGTGCGCAGCGGCCAGGGCGTGTCCGATGGCGACAGGGGTCTTGATGCAACTGCATCGCGCGAGTGCGGAAGACCCCGCGCTCGCAAAGCAGCTCCGCCTTGTGAGCATGAGCTTCGATCCGGTGAACGACACGCCCCAGCGCATGGCGGCCTACTCGACGCTCGCTTCGGCCCGCCCGGCCGGCGCGCCCTGGCATTTTGTCACCGCGCGTTCGCCGGTGGAATTGCAGCCGATCCTTGAAGCCTACGGCCAGGCCGTGGACAAAAAACAGAACGTCGCCGACCCAACCGGCCCGCTGAACCACACGTTGCGCGTTTTCCTCGTGGATGCCGCCGGCAACATCCGCAACATCTACAGCTCCGGCACGCTCGATCCGCGCCTCGTCCTGGCCGACATCCGCACATTGATGGCGGAGGAACCAAAACTGCGAAACCGAAACCGCCCGTCAAATTGAAAATCTATTATGAAAAATAGTTCCCGCCGGCTCTTTTACATCAACTTGAACGACTGGGTCTGGTGGGCGTGGTCGCTCACCACGGCTCTGCTCATCACCGGCTTTTTCGGTTACACCCACGCCCTCACCCGGGCGGCGGTGGTAACGGCTCTGCATGGCTTGATTGTTCTGGTGCGTGATCGCAGTCTGACGGCGTATTCGGTCCAGCTTCGGGCCGTGTATCTGCTCTTGCTGTTGGTTTGTTATCTGCCTCACACGCGCTGGCTGTATTGGTCGGTGGTGGTGGGAACGGTGGCGCTCAGCGCCTTCGGGTATTGCTTTCTGACCCGTGTCCTCGCCCTGATGCCGTGGAACAGCCGCGAAGCCTATACGTTGGAGCTCTTTTACCGAACATTCTTTTCCGCTCCGGACCTTGATCGCGTCTCCAACCATCCGAAGCTCGCCGGTGGTGCTGGTGGTCTATGCACAATTGAGGCACAAGTCGCGCCGAAGCCATCGCATACCCAGCCGCAGATGAAGTCTGTTCCCGAAAGCGTTTGAGCGCTTGCTAAGTATTGAGTGCGCACCTGGATTCGGCTTCCAGTCCGTCGGGTTCGACGGTATCGCTGATTGCGGGGAAGTCCTTGGCGGTCCCCAATGTCGTCGCTTCGCTCTCGACAACGAGTGTCATAGGGGCCAAAGCTCACAGGTGAATTTGAAAACCGTGTCTGCAAGCGTACTGCTCGGCTTTGGTCTGCTGCTGCCGGCACTTGCGTTGGCGGAGACGAACGCTGCCGGTCGGGCTTTCATCCGCGTCAGCAAGGACGGGCGGCACTTTGTTCACACCGATACGGGGGCAAAGTTCACGCCCTGGGGATTCAACTACGATCACGACCGTTCCAACCGATTGCTCGAAACTTACTGGGACCAGGAGTGGCACGCGGTTGAAAGTGATTTTGCGGAAATGAAGCAGATGGGCGCGAACGTGGTGCGTGTTCATCTGCAACTGGCGCAGTTCATGAAGGCGGCCGACGAGCCCGACCAAAAGTCGCTGGCGCAACTCGCGCGGTTGCTGAAGCTCGCCGAAAAGACCGGCCTCTATCTCGATGTCACCGGGTTGGGTTGCTACGACAAACAGACGGTGCCGTCGTGGTATAACCAACTCGCCGAGTCGGAACGCTGGGCGGTGCAGGCTCGCTTCTGGGATGCCGTGGCCCGGACGTGTCAATCCAGCGCGATGGTCTTTTGTTACGACCTCATGAATGAGCCGGTGCTGACGGAGGATCGGAAACAGCGCGATTGGACGCCCGGCGCGTTCGGAGATCGTTACTTCGTGCAACGGCTCACGCTGGATTTCGCCGGGCGCAGTCCCCGGCAGATTGCCGATGCCTGGATCAGCAAAATGGTCACGGCCATCCGTCGGCAGGATCGGCGGCATCTCATCACCATTGGCGCGATCCCGTGGGCGATGGTCTGGACCAACGCCCGACCGGTGTTCGAGGCCAACACGAACCTGGATTTTGTGAGCCTGCATTTCTACCCGAAGCGGGGCGCGGTCACACAGGCGCTGACCGCTTTGAAGGTTTACGATCTCGGCAAGCCCATCGTGATCGAGGAAATGTTTCCGCTGAGTTGTTCCGTGGCGGAGCTGGATCAGTTCATTGATGGCTCGCGTTCGCTGGCGGCGGGGTGGCTCGGGTTCTACTGGGGCAAGACCATCGCGGAACACAAAAGCAAAACCGACAGCATTGCCGAGGGTCTTACGTTGGATTGGTTGGAATACTTCGTTCGCAAGACGCCGGAGATATTGGGACCGACGACTGGGCCATCCATCCGGCCACGGCCGGTTCAAAAATAGTCGGATGCAGATGAACGCCGGCCAGGCGAGGAATCCCAGCTCCCCGCCAGGTTGCGGGTTTGGCTCAGAATCTCTTGTTTGACATCCCGTGGCTGAGTGCTAGAAAATGTCAGGGTTCACTGGAAGCAGGACAAACGGAATGTGCTCGACCGGCCAATTTCAGATTCGCGGACGCTCAGATGGCAGCGGCAGGCGGGGATTCACGTTGATTGAGCTGTTGGTGGTCATCGCGTTGATCGCCGTGCTGGCGGCGATGTTGCTTCCGGCCTTGAACCGCGCACGTTCGCGGGCGCAAGGCATCCAATCCGTCAGCAACAGCCGTCAACTGGTGCTCGCCTGGGTGCTGTACTCGGACGAGAACAACGGGCGGCTGGCCTACAATTTGGGCGGCGCGCAAGGGGGCAAGTCGCCGGCGATCAAAACCAATGCCAACTGGGTGAACAATAATCTCACCTGGGAACTCGATGCCGATAACACCAACACCGCCACGTTGACCGAAGCGGCTTTGGGCCACTACGCCAACCGCGTGGCGTCCATCTATCGGTGTCCCGCCGACCGGACGCTCAGCAAAATCCAGCAACGGGCGGGTTGGACCAGCCGGGTGCGCAGCTATTCGATGAACGCCATGATCGGCGACGCGGGCGCTTTGTCCGGCACGGGCTTCAACCAGAACAATCCCGACTACGTCCAATTCTTCCGCCTCACGGATATTCCGCATCCGTCGGACATTTTCGTCTTTGTGGAAGAACATCCGGACAGCATCAACGACGGCTATTTTCTCAACCAGTTTTATACGCTGCATTGGATTGATCTGCCGGCGTCGGATCATGACGGCGCGGCGCCGTTTGCCTTTGCCGATGGCCACGCGCTGATGCGACGCTGGGTGGACGCCACGACCCGGCAACCGTCCGTGCCGGGGATTCTGGATTTTCCCGTGCCGGTGCATCGGAATGAAACCACGGACTTGAGCTGGGTGATGCATCATACCAGTGTGCGGCCCTCGCCAAAAGACTCCACCTACTCCAGGTGATGTCCGACTATAATCGGGCGTTCAGGTCGGATTGGTCCGGCGCGGCCAACACGTAAACCTTCCCCCCTTGACTCCAACTGGCCGTGGCGAAAGTACCGACGGCCGCAAACCCGGGAGTATTGGTGTTGGGTGGATTGGCCACATCCTGCTGTTCAATCACGAACAAGTACAGATCGCTCTTGAATCCCGGGGCCAGTGGCCGGCCCGTGCGGTAACAGAGCATGGTCACTGGCCGGCCCTGCCAGCTCAGGACGGTGCAGCCCACGCTGGCTGCCGGGTCCAGTTTCGGGGGCAACACATAGTCGGCGGGCGTCTGGTGTTGCGCGAGATAGGCTCGAATCCGGCTGGCGTCGTTCGTTTCCAAATCCATGCCGTAGGCTCGGGCCGCAGTGCGGACCATCCGACTGCGATACGCGGCGAAACTGGTATCTTCCCTCGGTTGGCGGGGGTGATTGACCCAGAGGGAAGCGACGGCGACGGCCAGCATGATCCCGGCCGCCGCGGCTTGCAATGCGGGCCGACGCCACCACGTGTATTCGCGGCGCGGTTGATATTCCGAAAGGATTTGCTCCTTCAAGCCAGCGGGCACGGGCACATTTTCGAACCGGGCGTGGATCGCATTTTGCAACGCGCAGTGGCTGTCGAACCACCGGGCCAGTTCCGCATCCGCGCGGCAAAGCGTCAGCGCCTCGGCCAGGTCTGGTTCGGGTGTTTCGGGCGACCAAGGCCGGTATTGCAACAGGATTTGTCGGGCTTGCTGTGGCGTCATGGCGAGGCGGGGTGGTTGCGCGGCGGCAGGTCCTGCGCCAGCATTTCTTGCAATTGTCCGATGCCGCGGGCGATTCGCGATTTGACCGTGCCGAGGGGTAGGCCAAGGATATCGGCGATTTCCTTGTAGGAATGATCCTCCAGATAGAACAGCGCGACGGGCGCTTGAAAATGTTCCTCCACGCGCGCCAGGGACGCGAGCACCTTGGCGCCGTCGAGCCGGCTGATCGTTTCGGGCGGGATGGTGGGCAGCTCGAGCTCCGCCCCTTCGAGATCCTGGTGCGGAAAGCGCGTTTGGCGTCGTCGGGACTCGAGGAACTGGCGGTGCAGCGTGGTGAACAACCAGGTTTTCACCTTCTGGCGCTCCCGCAATTGATGGCCTTTGGTGGCCCACACATAAAACGTCTGCTGCGTCAGATCACAGGCGTCCGCCTCGGAGCGGGTCAGGCTGAAGGCGAATCGGTAGAGCGGCTCGTAATAACAAGCCACCAGGCCTTCAAAATCCCCGGCGGAAGCCATAAGCAATCATTGCCGTTAAGAGCAGCCGGCGCGCGTTTTGTTCCCGCTCATCGGTTGCGGTCCTGCGCGACTGTGCGACAGGAGCGATGTGACATTCGAGTATAAAAATCAACCGGGAACAAGTTCCGCGTCCGGGCCTCGCAACTCTGTGAGTATGCCAGTGCGATTGAAGCGGGTCTATCCCCGGGCGGCCTGGGTGCGACGCGGTGACGTTCGGCTTGGCCCATGGCGGACCATCGGGTGGCGAATCCGTCGCTGCCTCAGCTTGAGGTTGTCTCCGATGCCCACCGTCCGCAGGATTCCATTGAGCTGTTGGTTGAGTCTATCCTGGACGAAGGAAGTGGTGAGTCGGAGTTTCTTGACGATTGGACCGGAAAAACCGGCTGACCCGGGCTATGCTAGCGCCGCCGGGAGGCTGCAACGAAATGACGGGAGACAATAATATGAAATTCACATTACGAACGCTGTCGGTCTGGTTGCTGATTGCTTCGAGCAGCGTGGCTCGCGCGGGGCTTTATCTGCCAACGCTGACCGATGGCGACATCGCCGTCCGCTTACAGGTGGTCGCCACGGGGCTGGCCGCGCCGGATTACGCCATCAGTCCACCCGGCGACACCAACCGATTGTTTGTTGTGGAACAGAATGGATTGCTGCGCATCATCCAGAATGGAGCTTTGCTGCCAGAGCCGGCACTGGACATTCAGAGCCGCGTGCGACCGCCCCTTGACCCGACCCGGGCCAATGACGAGCGCGGTTTTCTCGGGCTGGCCTTTCATCCGGGTTTCAACAACCCGGCGAGTCCCGGCTACCGCACGCTCTACACTTACAACAGCGAAACTATTCCGGGAGGACAGTCGCCCACTTTTCCCGTGCCCACAGCCGCCGCGAACAACTACCAGAACGTCCTCAACGAATGGAAGATTTCCGAGACGAACGCCAATGTGATTGATCCCACCTCCCGGCGCGCTATCGTCTCCTTCGGCAAGAACGAGGGTAACCACAACGGAGGCACGATTGCGTTTGGCCCCGATGGCTACCTGTACCTCGGACTGGGTGATGGTGGAAGCGGCAACGATGTCGGTCCCAGTCATATCGAACCGGGCGGCAACGCGCAAAACTTGAGCACGCCGTTTGGCAAAATGTTGCGGCTCGATCCGCTGAATCCTGCCCTGACGTCCGGTAGCGTAGATCCGATCAGCGCCAATGGCCAGTATCGCATCCCGGCCGGCAACCCCTTTCACGATCCGGGCCAGGTCGCGGAGATTTATGCTTACGGTTTGCGCAATCCGTATCGTTTTTCCTTCGACCGCACGACGGGAGATTTGATCGTGGGCGATGTCGGGCAGAACACGATTGAGGAAATTGACCGCGTCACGCTCGGCGGCAACTATGGCTGGGCGATCAAGGAGGGCGACTTTCTTTTCAACCGCACCAACGGACCGGGCGGCACCATCGGGTCGGTGGGCGCGCCTCCCGGCAATCGCAGTCCGGGCGTTCCCGCCGGGTTGATTGATCCCATCGCCGGGCCCATGGGGACGTTGGAATACGACCACGGCGATGGCATGTCCATCATCGGCGGCTTTGTCTATCACGGTGCCGCCATCCCGGAACTGGCAGGAAAGTATCTCTGCGGCGATCTGGCCTTGCATAATTTTCCTCCCCGCGCGGATGGCCGGATCTTCTATGCCGACCTGCAGAGTGGGTTAATCAACATTTGCCCGTTGCCCGAATTTCTCGCGGGAATTCTGCCAAACGGGCTGACGGTGCATGGCTTTGGCGAGGATGCCGCGGGCGAGCTTTACGTGCTGGTGACCAACACTTCGCCCAACGGTAATGGCGGGATCGTTTACAAAATTGTTCCGCTCATGCACCTGAATTTCCAGGTGGCGGGCAACAATCTGGAAATTTCCTGGGCGACGCCCGGGGCGCGGCTGGAGTTGCAAACGAATGGCGCGGGTGTGGGCCTTGGATCGAACTGGACTACCGTGCCGGGTTCGACCGCGACTAATCGGGTCGTTGTTCCTCTGGACGCAGCCAACGGCAGCGTGTTCTTTCGGCTGGCGCTGCCCTGATGCTGGATGCGGTCGCTTGAGTTCCGCACTCTTCACCACCGAGAAATTCTGTTTCCGCCTTGTTTCCGGGGACGCAATCGCGAGCATGAGCGCGCATGAATGCGCTCCTCATCGCCACCCGCAACGCCCACAAGGTCGCGGAAATCCGCGCCATTCTCGGCGAGGGATTTCGGTATCTGACCTTGAAGGATTTTCCCGGCGCACCCAATGTCATCGAGGACGGCGCCACCTTTGCGGGCAACGCGAGCAAGAAGGCGATTGAACTCGCCCGCTGGTTGAACGAAGCGCAGCTTGCGACCTTGAACCTGCCACCCGCCGTCGTCTCCGTCCTGGCCGACGATTCCGGTCTGGAAGTGGACGCGCTCAACGGAGCACCGGGTGTTCACTCCGCGCGTTTCGCGGCGTTGGACTCGGGCGCGGCCGGGAATTCGTCCGACGCCGACAACAACGCCAGGTTGTTGCGCTTGCTGAAGAGCGTGCCACGGGAAAAGCGGACGGCGCGTTTCCGCTGCGTGCTGGCGCTCACACCCGTCATCAGTGAGCAAGTGGAAAGCGCCTCGCCCGTTTGCTATGCCGACGAATATGAACTGCAGACAAGGCTCTTCGACGGTGCGTGCGAGGGACGGATTGAATTCGCGCCGCGCGGGCAGGGTGGTTTCGGCTACGACCCGCTGTTTATTCCGAGCGGCTTCGACAAATCCTTCGCCGAACTGGGCGAGGACGTGAAAAACCGCTTGAGCCATCGCGCCCAGGCCCTGGCCAAACTCAAAACTGCGCTGGAGTGACAGGAGGACCGATGACAGGATTTCTGGTAAACAACGGTAAGCAACAAGCGATTGACGTCTTTGGCAGCGTGTGGTCTGCTCGGCGTCAGAAATTCCCAGCGCCAGCGCCAGCGTTTGCGCGAGTTGTGCTTGAGTTATCGGTTCGAAGGGTAATCAGAGGGCAACAACATGAAACTCGACGCGCCAAAAATCCCAAGTTTGTGAACGCTTCCGAAACCTGCAAGTGAACTTCCTCCCGCAGCGAAGGTTAGCAACGATTGCAGCCACCACGGTTGCTTTGGCGTTCCCTTCGTTGCTTACAGCAGGCGCAGGTGTGGACACGAACCGGCTTTACGTTGTTTCAAACAGCAAGGGAGTTGGATACATAGATCACAGCGGTAAGTTGGTTATTCCTCTACGATTCAAAGCAGGCTATCCGTTTTCAGAGGGCTTGGCTGCAGTCAAGAAAGGACAAAAGTGGGGCTACATTAATCCCGAAGCGGAAGATGTCATCCCGGCAGACTTTGATGACGCAAAGGCATTCGCCAACGGAATGGCGCCGGTCGAGACAAATGGTTGCTGGGGTTTCATCGACAGAACGGGACGGTGGGTTATTCAGCCGCGGTTTCGCCAAGCGGAAAACTTCTGGTTTGGGCGGGCTGCGGTTCAAGAAGGAGATTCATGGTGCTTTGTTGATCAGAGCGGGAAGCGCATATCGGACTCGTTCAGAGCCGTGGACCGGTTCTCAGATGGTAGGGCGGCGGTTTTCCTGAACGACAAATGGGGGTACATCGACGAGAGTGGGGTGCTTGTAATCAAACCCGCTTTCGACCTTGCTTGGTATTTTAAGGATGCAATCGCTAGGGTGCAGACGGACGGAAAGTGGGGTTTCATTGACACCAACGGGGTATTCATCCTAAAGCCTCGTTTCGAGTGGGTTGGTGAATTCTCCGAAGGTTTGGCATCTGGCGAGATCGCAGGGAAATGGGGCTTTATTGACGCCTCTTGGAAATTTGTCATCAAACCTCAATTTGACCATGCTGGAAGCTTCTCTGAAGGGCTTGCTGCGGTGAAAGTTGGAAATCGCTACGGGTTTATCAACACGAATGGGCAGCTTGTCATCAGGCCTCAGTTCAGGGAGGCAGCTGCATTCAGTTCTGGGCTCTGTGTCGTCGCCGATGAATATGATTACGGCTACATCGACACGAAAGGAAAGTTCGTGATCAAACCGGAGTATGTCTCGGCGGAGCCGTTTGAAAATGGAATTGCCAGAGTTGCGGTGGGAAGTTGGCTTGGGCCCAAGTGGGGTTACATCAGGAAAGACGGAAAGTGGCTTTGGAAGCCCTGAGATATCGTGACTGTGAATTCGGCGAGATGTGTTCATTCCAGCGAGACAGCTGCGGAATCAAGCGGACGGGTGTTGAACCCAACCGGCTGTCCCGCACAAACGGTGAATAGAAAACGGGTCAAAAACGAAAACGAAAACGGGTCAGTTCTTGATATTGACATATTGGTTTGTAAAAACGGGTCAGTTCTTGATATTGACATATTGGTTTGGGTAGGCGCATTCTGTTGAGCATGGCGCGCAAGCTGAGAGTGGAGTATCCCGGAGCGATCTATCACGTAATGAACCGGGGCGATCGGCGGGAGCCGATTTTCCGGGATGACCAGGATCGGCAGCGGTTCATCGCCACGTTGGGCGAGGCGTGCGGCAAGACCGGCTGGCAGGTTCACGCGGCCCAGTCGCCTATTATCTCCATAACCTTTCGCTTCCTGATGAACGACTGGATGCCCCGCGACGTGCGGGCGGACCCGGCCTTCGGTCGCCCCGACCAATTGAAGTTTCTCAATCTCGGCCTAGTTGCATCCAACCTGAGTTGAAGCCTGGCAGCGGGCATCAAAACGGGCACTAAACGTGTTCGGCTTTATTAAAAAAAGCTGGTGTCAGCAGCGTATTGTTCACTTGTTTCTCTTTGCGCAAGAATGTAATCTCTTTTCTGTGCAGCACTTGGAGAAGCGACCGCTGCTGAACGGTTTAGGCGAGTTTTAGAATAGCCCAAGTCACTGGGCATCCCGACCATTAGAACCGGATCGGAATGTGGAGCACAGGAGTCGTAGCATGAGGCACTTATTTTTCCGAACGCAGACCGTTCTGGTTGGGTTGGTGGGCGCGCTTTCGTTGTTCGCTTCGCGCAGCCACGCGCAATACACCAACGGCATCTACGCCGAGTTCAACACCAGCATGGGCAGCTTTACCTGCCGGCTGGATTACGTCCTGGCGCCGAAGACGTGCGCCAACTTCATCGGCTTGGCGACTGGGCAGCGTTCCTGGCTGGACTTGCCGAGTGGCGTGGTCAAATCCAACCCGTTCTACGATGGCACGACCTTCCATCGCGTGATAGGCGGGTTCATGAATCAGGGCGGCTCCCGCAACGGCTTGGGCACGGATGGCCCGGGTTATCAATTCGTGGACGAATTCAATCCGGCGTTGCGTCACGGTGGCTTCGGGGTGCTTTCCATGGCCAACTCCGGGCCGGATTCAAATGGCTCCCAGTATTTCATCACCGTGTCGGCGCAGGCGCAACTGGACGACGTACATTCGGTTTTCGGACAGCTTTATGGCGGGTCGAATGTGGTTTACGCCATCAATCAGGTTGCCACGGACGGCAACGACAAGCCGCTCACAAATGTCACCGTCAACGCAGTAGTCATCCGACGCATCGGTTCGGCGGCGGAAGGTTTTGACATCAACGCCCACTCGTTGCCAGTGGTGACAAATCTGAACACGCAGATCAGCCAGGCGGGAACGAACATCAACCTTTCGTTCAACAATCAACTATACGCCGACAACCGATTCTATCGCTCGACCAATCTGGTGAATTGGAGCGGGGGCAGTTTGGGGATTGAAGTCGCCGCCGGTTTCAGCAACAGCCTGCTGCGTGCCGCCAGCCTGCCGTCGGAGTTTTTCCGTCTGGCGCAGGTGCAATACCCGCCCAGTCTTTATGTGCCGAGAAATGTGCTGGGCCGGACATTGACGCTCGATCTCGCCAATGGAAACGGCACGTTTGTCCTCACCTTCAATGGCGCGGGCGGAGGGAGTTACACTTGGACCGGCGGCACCTCGGGGGCGATCAATTACTACACGTGGGTTCAAGACCCCTATCGAGGCCGGTTGCGTCCCATCTGGCTGGAGAATTTCGGTTACATCCTGGAGCTGCACTTGGATTGGGATTCCGCGACGAATGGCACGCTAAAAGGGACTGCGTTCCTGGACTTCCTGTATCCCAATCCGGCGGGATCCTTTTCACTTTCCGGGACATTCACGGCCTCGCCGTGAACGCTCATTTCGGGAGAGGCAGTTTGGCATGGAGCCGACCATTGCTGGCCACCATGCGGATTTTCTCCGTCCCCGGCACGCGTTCGGTCCAAAACTTTCCGCCCGCACATTCAATCAACAAGCCGCCGGCCGCCACGTCCCAAAGACTCACGCCACGTTCGATGTAGGCGTCGAAACGTCCACTGGCCACGTACGCCAGTCCCAGCGCCGCCGCGCCCATCATCCGCATCTTGCGCACGCGCCGCGCCAGCCAGATGAAATGGGGCAGGGCGCGTTCGAGACTGTGCCGGCTCTTGGCAAAGCCGAGACACACGATGGCCTCCTTCAGTTGCCGGCGGGGACTGACGTGGGTGGGCCGGCCATTCAATCGCGTCGGCTCGCCCCGAATGGCAGTCCAGGTTTCGTCCGTGAACGGATCATGCACGACGCCGACGAGGGTTTGATACTCCACGCTCCGCACTCCGCGTTCCATATTCCGCGCTTGCAGGGCGATGGAAACGCAGGCGTGCGGGATGCCATAGGCAAAGTTCACGGTGCCGTCAATCGGGTCCACCACCCAGCGGCAGGTCTCGTTCGTCGCGCCGCTGTCGCCTTCCTCGCCGAGCAGGGCGATCTTGGGAAATACGGCGCGCAGGCGGCGCTCGATCAATTTCTGGCACCGCACATCCAGTTCGAGTTTGATGTCGTGCGCCGTGGTCTGGTTGACGACCTTTTCCGCGCGCAGATTCCGCCGCATGAGCTGGCCCGCGGCGTGGGCGGCGCTGACCGCGGCGGCGAGGGCTTTTCGTAATTCCGGCTTGTTCATTGGCCGCAGAGGTTGCGGAACCGGCCGGCGGGAGGCGAGCCGAAGTTTTCGCTGACCCCTCTCCTGGCATCGGTACGACGCGCAGCGCGGAGGTGCCGAGACTCGCTGAATCAGCCGTGAATTTGCGGGCGCGCTTGCTCAGGAACGACCCGGGTGAAAAGTGGCGACGCTATTTCGCGATCGCCGTTTTCCGCCGTCGTCCGGCCTACCGGCGCGGTGAGCGATTGGCTTAACTTGGAAATTTCACAAACCTCGTCATTCACACCGCGCTTAGCGCCATGTGGCGGACTCAACGAACGGAAAACCATCTGAACGGTTTTCCCCGGTCGGTTGAAACCGTTGAAACGGTTTCTACTTCGCTGCCGTCCGAGACACCCCGCTGAAGCGGGGTGCTAAGGAGAGGCGACCAGAAGTCGCCCGTAAGTTTATGAAATCTTCGGGTCAATCATCGTACGGGTCAGCCAGCCGGAAGTATGTCTCCGGGTCGGGGAGCGAATTGGTCCACGGTCCGAGCGTGACGCCGGTGTTCGTGTAGGTGCCGGTCACAGCGGTGGCGGACTGTAAATTGTGACCGCCCGTCCAATCGAGCACCGTTTCGCCGGCGCCATTCTTGCCGATGGACAACGCGGGCGCAGCCGGTTGAACCGGGGCGGACGCGCCTACGGGGAGCAACAAGAACCGGATGGAAGTGGGATCGTTCAAGTTGACTTGCGGATTGCCGACGCCCGAGGTGGTGAAGCGCAGCCATTTGGTGTTGTTCGTGCCGTTCCACTGGAATTTCACGTGCAACGCCTTGGTGCCGGTGTCGGCCGCGCGCACGGAAACGACCGCGCTGCTGGGCGCGCCGAGCAGATTGCCGCTGGTCGAGCCGGAGAAGCCAGGGGCGCGGAAGCCGTACCCAGAGGTATTGCCGACGGCGTTCTCAAACGTCTGAAAAATCGTGCTGCCGTTCTGCAGGTTGTCAATGTAGAGATCGTACGGGCCGGTGTCGGTCAGGTCATCAATCGCAAAGGCGATGGCATCAATGACACCCCACTGCCCGGGCAACGCGTTGAGTGTGCCGACGGGATCCGAGCCGGCGGCGGCGTTCCACTTGATCGAAGCGTTGGTCTGCGTGAGTGACGGCGTGACGGGAGCGAGTGCGCCCCACTGGCTGTTGGAATCGAGGAAGGTGGTGGTGACGACATCCGTCGAGGAATTCGTGTAGTCATCCGAGTTGTAACTGCGCAACAACCGGTAACCATCCGCGCCGGGCACCGCGTCCCAACTCCAGTTCACGGAGAAAGTGGCATTACTGGTAACAACCGAAGACTGGGCCGGGACGGGCGAGAAGATTTGAACGCCGTTTCCCGGATAAGTCTGATAGGCATAGACACGAATCGCCACGGTTTCATCGGGCGCATAGCCCGGGTCGCCAGTGACCGTACCCACCGCGTTGGACGCATTGCCAAGTTGAACCGTGCCCCGATCAAACATCACCGTCTGCCAGTTGTTGCCCGGCGTGATGACCGGACCATCACCGGGTGCGCTGCCATTGCGGAAGGAAGCGCCGAGGAAATGCAGGTTTCCGCTGCTGGTGCTCCCGGCGGCGCCCACCGGGCCGGTGCTCGTGGTTTCCCGGATGCTCAAGACGACGCGGACGCGCGGATTCGCTCCGCCGCCAACAAGCACTCCCGACGTCGGCAGGCAACCTTCCTGCCCATTCAAAGTTTGCGTGGCGGCGACCTGGGCGTTTTTTATCAAGCCGGTGACGGGCACGCTGTTGTTGCCGGCGACAATGCCGGTGGTCAGTTCACCAATGGCCACCATGCCCGCGCCGCTGTCTTGATACACCGAAATCTTGGTGGCGGCATTGCTGACCCCGGTGACCACCACACTGGCGAGATTGGCGGCGAGCGGTCCGGTTACGCCAACGGTGGGCACGTCGGTGCAGGGTTCATAAAGCGAGAATCGGAACGTATCCACCACCAGTCGCTTTGCGGCTCCGGCGCTGACGATGCCGCCCTGGAAATAAAATGTAATCACCGGATTGGTTTGGGCGGGACTGTTGGTGACGAAGCCGAGCAATTGCCAGACGTTGGCGCCGCTGACGGCCACCCCGTATTGGGACTGGAATTTGTCCGTGCTGGTAAATGAAAGATCGCACCCCGACACATTGGTCGCGCCCAGGACGATGTCCGTGCTGACGTTACCAGCCGCCGAGGAAAAGACGTGATAGAGTTTGTAAATTCCGCCGGGCACACCCAGGGTCGGGCTGAGCGTGATGCCCAGGTCCGGAGTCGAATTGGAAAAGCCATTGCTGAAGTAGCGCGCGCCCGGCGTCGGGGGTTTGCCGGGCACGGCGGAGATCGCGCCGGTGAAGGCCCCCAGGCTGTTGTCCGTGTAGATCGGGGCGCCCGTGGAGGGATTCAAGTCCTGATTGGGGCCGTTGCCGCAATCCACGGTGGACACGCAGTTGGACGTGTTGGCGGTGACATAGACCACATCGGCCCAGGCGGCGCTGGTGAGCAGGACGGCGGACGATACGGTGAGAAGGATTTTTTTCATACGCTCAAATACTTGCTTGCTTGATCAACTTTGGCCGGACTGCCGGCGCTTTGGTTTTCATCATTCAATGCCCAATCACGGCGCGGCCGCGCTAATGCGTGCCCGCTGCTGATTTGGTTTCACGGTTCAGGCGCAGTATAGGATTCAACGGGTGCGGGAACAGACGCATGTTCATGTCTGGCCGTCGAGAGGGAGCGCACGCGCCCACGCGCATTGAACCTCGCGCGGTGGCGCGCTCGAGTGCGGCGGACGAGGGCGTCCGCCGCCGCACGCGAGGCGCGCGCGCTCCCCAATCCGGCACTGTGGCAATAGTGTGAGATGCGTGCGTCCTCGATCCCCAATTTGTGCGTTTGTGGGATTGACTTACGCGGGCCACCGGGGAACGATGTGGCCATGAACACTGAATCCTCCTCCGCGACACGTCGCCAATTTCTCAAACAAACCGGTACTTTTGTGGCCACGTCCGCGCTCGCGGGCATGGTCCTGCCGCAGGTTCACGCCGCCGGCGATGACACCATCAGGATCGGGCTGGTCGGCTGCGGCGGGCGCGGCACCGGCGCGGCGGGGGATGCGTTGTCCGTGGGCGGCGCGGTGAAGATTGTCGCCCTGGCCGATGTGTTCGAGAACAAACCGCAACACACCTACGAACGGCTGAAGGAGCATTTTCCCGACAAGGTGGACGTGACGCCGGACCGGATGTTCATCGGATTCGAGGCCTACAAGCAGGTGATGGACTCGTTGCGCCCGGGCGATATTGTCATTCTGACCACGCCGCCGGCGTTTCGGTGGGTGCATTTCACCTACGCGATCGCGAAGGGTTTGAACGTGTTCATGGAAAAGCCGGTGACGGTGGACGGCCCGGGTTGCAAGCGGATGTTCAAACTGGCGGAAGAGGCGAAGGCGAAGAACCTTAAGGTTGGCGTGGGCTTGATGTCCCGCCACAGTCGGGCGTTGCAGGAGCTGGCGAAGCGGATTCAGGATGGCGAGATCGGTGACGTGATTCTGATGCGGGGATATCGGGTGCAGGGGCCGGTGGGCTATTTCTCGTCTTTGCCCAAGCCGCCCGGCATCACGGAACTGTATTATCAGATTCAACGCTTCCACAGTTTTATCTGGGCGAGTGGCGGATGTTACAGCGATTTCAACATTCATCAGATTGACCAGTTGTGTTGGATGAAAAACGCCTGGCCGACGCAAGCCCAGGCGCTGGGCGGCCGGCATTATCGCAACAGCCCCGAGGGCATCCCGTACATTGACCAGAATTTCGATACCTATGCGGTGGAATACACCTTCCCGGACGGCAGCAAGTTCAATTTTGACGGGCGCTGCATCACGGGCTGCAACGACATTTATTCCAGTTACGCGCATGGCAGCAAGGGCATGGCGATTGTTTCCAAGTCGGGCGATTGCGGATTGCCTTCGAGCACTTATCACGGCCAATTGCCCCGGCGCGACAAGAAGATCTGGATATCCGAGATCAAGCCGGAGGATCAAAACCCGTATCACAATGAGTGGAAGGATCTGCTCGCGGCCATTCGCGCCAATCAGGAGTACAACGAAGTCAAACGCGGGGTCGAAGCAAGTCTCGTCACTTCCATGGGCCGCATGGCCGCGCATACCGGGCAGGCCATCAGCTACGATGACATGCTGGATTGCGAGCATGAATTTGCGCCCGGCTTGGATAAAATGACGCCGGACACACCCGCGCCGTTGCAAGCCGGTCCGGACGGCAAGTATCCCGTGCCCGAACCTGGCATCAAGACGAAGCGGGAGTATTGAGAGCCGGACAAGCGGATCGAGGTGGCCGGTCGGTCGCTGGATTCCGTGCAGTCGCGGGCGAAGTCGAGTTCGGGTTTCCAACCAGGAGACGCGCGCACTCGCACGCGAAACTCCACACTCCGCTCGAATTTGAACTTCAGACTTCCGCGACTCGACCATAGACTCCCGCGCCATGAACAGTGCAATCATCGTCGCCGCCGGCCAGGGCACACGGATGGGGCCGGGCGTGGACAAGCTCTTCCTCGAAGTCGCCGGACGGCCGGTGGTGGCGCATACCTGGCAGTGTTTCAATGACGCAGATTGCATTGACGAGATCGTGCTCGTCGTGCGCCATGGGATGCAAACCGCCTTCGCCGAACTCGCGCAACAATTCAAGCTGACCAAGCCGCACCGCTTCGTCATTGGCGGCGCGGAGCGGCAGGACTCCGTCTGGAACGGACTGGAGGCACTGTCGCCCCGGACGGAGATTGTCGCCATCCAGGACGGTGCGCGCCCATGCACGACCCGAGATCTGATTGCGGCCACCATCCAGGCGGCGCGCGAAAGCGGGGCGGCCGTCGCCGGCCAGCCCGTGACCGACACGATCAAGGAAACCGGCGACGGAATGACCATCACGCGCAATGTGGATCGCTCGAAACTTTGGGCCGTGCAAACGCCGCAGACGTTTCGCGTGGAAGTCATCCGCCGTGCGCTCGCTGAAGTGCGCCACCGCCGACTGCACGTCACCGATGACACGGCCGCCTGCGAACTGATCGGTCAGCCCGTGCGCTTGGTGTCGAGTGCGTCGCCCAATCCGAAAGTGACCACGCCGGCGGACTTGCCGTATGTGCGGTTGCTGCTGGCCCAAAGGGCTGGTTGATCGCGGCCAGCGATTCGCGCCGGCTTATTTCTCAACCTGGAAAAACATCAGGGAATGATCCGAGTATTGTTTGATCCAAGCCGCTTTGGCGGCATCGGTGGTTTGCGAAGCCCAGCCCCGCACGTCCACCTGCGCGCCACCCGTGAACTGCTTGAACTTGAGGTGATCCGCCGCGATCACGTGATCGAGGTTGCTGTCGGGAAGGGAACTGCCGGGACCGTTTGACCAGGTGTTGGGGCGGGTTTTGGTCAGCCGGCGCATCTTCTTCTTTTTGGCATCGGCATCCAATTTGTCGAGCTCGCGCGTGGGCTCGATGCTCTTGTTGAACGGATAATTCATGCCCATCGTGTTGAGGTCGCCCATGAAAATGTAATTGGCATTTCCGCCGGGTGCGGCCTTGTCCAGCGTTTTGCGAAAGTCCACCGCGCGGGCGAACATGTCGTCGCGAATCCCCAGCCCAATCGGGCTGTTGGCGCTCTTGGTGTGCAGAAACAACAGCGCGAAGGACGCGCCGCCGACGGTGACCGTCAACAACGCGCCGGGGCGCAGGTAGGTGTTGCCCGCTTTGAACTCCAGCTTCTGCGTGAAAAACGCGCTCAGCGTGCCGCGCGCTCCCACCAGGATTTCCTGCGTTTGCGGTCCTTCCGTGATGTGAAAGTGGTAACCCGGCATTTGTTGGGTGAGTTGGTTAAACACGGTCTTGCCCTCCACTTCATACAACGCGAAGACATCGGGCTTTTGATCGTCGAGAAATTTCACCACTTTGGCGACCCGGGCGGGGTCATCCTTGAAATGTTCGACGTTCCACGAAGCGACGGAGAATAGTTTGGCCATAATAACGAGGGTTGAGGGTTAACGGCAATATCGCGACCAGCAACACCAGACTGATGCGGTGCGACGCAGCGAGTCAACCACACTCCTGTCGGAAACGCAACCCGGTCGGAGCCGCGTGACGGAACTGGCATCGTTCGGGAATGGAGGTTGAATTTCTCTTCCGATTCAGCTAACTCACCGGCGCATGCAAATCCCCGATCCCGAAAAGCCGCCGGACCTGCACAGCGAGGCGTTCCTGCACTCACTGATGCGCAAACAACTCAAGCTTTCCATCGCCTGCGCGCTCGCGTTCCTGGTGGTGTTGCTCGGCCTGCCGCTGGCGAACTACTTCTTTCCCGAGCTGATGGCCACGCGCATCCTGGGTGGATTCACGCTCACGTGGTTCTTGTTGGGTGTCGGCTTTTTTCCGGCCGTGTGGGTGATCTCGTTCTATTTCATCCGCCGTTCGATCGCGCTGGAGGAGGAAGTGGCGGAGGTGAAGAGGGGGGAAGGAGAAGGGGGGAAAGTGGGAAAGGGAGCAGGGGGGAAATCCATCCGATGAAAACCGCGGGCAAAATCACCCATCATTGGCAGTTGGATGTTTACAAGCTATCCGTTGACGCAGCCATGGCTCTGTTTGAGGTGTCCAAGCAGTTTCCCCGGGACGAAATGTATTCACTGACCGATCAAGTGCGGCGCGCTTCGCGTTCAGTTTCGACCCACATCTCCGAAGGTTGGCGGCGACGACGGTATGCGGCCGCGCTTTGCGACAAGCTAAACGGAGCGGAGAGTGAAGCAGCAGAAACCCAAACCTGGATCGAGTATTCGGTTCGTTGCGGTTACCTCCTCGAAAAACGCGGGCGCGAGCTTCACAAGGCCTATGATCAAATCATCGGCAAGCTCGTGAACATGCAGAACAAACCCGAAGTCTGGTTGCTTCAGAATCCGCGTACGCGTCACTGAGCTCCCTTTCACCCCAGCCCCCTTTCTCCCTTTCTAAATCACGATGCAACCCATCCTCGCTACCATAGATCCCTACATCCTCGCCTTCAGCGCCGTCACCGTCATCGTAACCATCGGGATGGGGTTCTGGGCGGCGAAGAAGTCCCGGACCACGAGCGACTTCTTCGTGGCCGGGCGCAGCGTGAGCGTGGGCTGGAACGCCAGCGCGATTTCCGGCGAATACTTGAGCGCGGCGAGCTTCATGGGAGTCGCGGGCATGGTGATGAGCGTGGGTTACGATGCGTTGTGGTATCCGGTCTGTTACGCGTGCGGTTATTTGTTCCTGCTGCTGTTTATCGCCGGCCCCTTGCGGCGCTTCGGGGCTTACACCGTGCCCGATCTGGCGGAGGGCCGGTTCGACTCGCCGGTGTTCCGCAAGATCGCCGTCGTGTTCGTGCTGTTCATCGGCTTCTTCTACACGATGCCGCAGATGAAAGGCGCGGGGACGACGCTGGCCTACATCTTCCCGGGGTTGCCGTATTGGGCGGGCGTGGTGCTGGTGGGCGCGGTCATCACGCTCAATGTCGCGCTCGGCGGCATGAAAGGCATCACACTGGTGCAAGCGTTTCAATACTGGGCCAAGATGTTCGCCATCTCCGTGCCCATCTTTGTGCTCATGGCGGTGTATGGGCATTATGGGAAGCAACTGGATGTAAATCGAAGCAGTCAACATCCAACTTCACATCTCCAGCTTTCAGCGAACACGGCAAGTGCTGCTTTGAATGTTCAAGACTTCGCGTTGCCCGAACAATCAAAAGCGGCAAACGGCTCGATTGCCGTCAGCCGCAGCGTCACGCTTCCCGTTGTGGATGGCTGGGTGACTATTGAACCGCCAAGCGCGATTACACAGATTGAGGAGCGCCTTAAGGAACTTGCTGGGAAAGGCCAGTCCTGGCGCAACATCGGCGATGCAAAATTGATTTCAGTGCTGATGGAATTATCCGAATACGAAGGCCGGCGTGTCATCGCGCATACCAACCTCAATTTGGTTCGGATGTTGGGCAACCTGACGGTGGATCAGACCAATCGTCTCGGGGCGGCTGCGCAATTGAGAAGTTTTCTTGCCGGCAAGGAAGCGTGTTTGCTTGAGACTCATGCAGGTGACATCCTTGCGGTCCAGAAAAGTCAGGAGGCTGGATATCGCTTTGCTCTGGAATCTGAGAGCGTTGCGCAAACTTTGCGAAAGCAGCTTCCCGACAAAGCTCCCAAGGACGAAACTTGGCTTTCCCCCTTTGGCCCGCTCACGACCAAAGCCGCCAAGGCCGCCGGCCTTTCCGCCGAAAAGACCAAGCCGTTTTCGCTCCTCTACACCTACTCACTCATCATCGCGCTGGTCTGCGGCACGGCGGGGTTGCCGCACATCCTCGTGCGCTTTTACACCAACCCCGACGGCGTCGCCGCCAAACGCACCACCATGTGGGTGATGATCCTCATCGGCATCTTCTACGTCTTCCCACCCGTTTTCGGCGTGATGGGGCGCAACCTGTTGCCGGAGCTTTATTCCGGCATCGGCGCGAAGGGCACGGACAAGATCGTCCTCGAACTGCCGCGCCTGTTGAACGAGAAATACGCGCCCCTCGGCTCCATCCTCAGTGGGGTGACCTGTGCGGGCGCGTTCGCGGCCTTCATGAGCACCTTCAGCGGATTGCTGGTGAGCATGACGGGCGCGCTCGCTCACGATGTTTATGGGCGCATGTTGAGGCCGAAATCCACGCCGAAGCAGCGCTTGCGCGCGTTCAAAATCGCCGCGGTGGTGGTGGGCGGGATCGCCATCCTGCTGGGTGCGCAGGTGGAGACGCTGGAAATCAATTTCATGGTGGGACAAGCGTTCGCCATCGCCGCGGCGAGTTACTTCCCGTTCCTGTTCATGTGCGCCTGGTGGCGCCGGCTGACGATGAAAGGCGCGGCCACCGGCATGTTGACGGGCGGTTTGCTGGCGTTGCTGGGGATCACCCTCACGAGCATCAGTGACATTGCGCTCAAGACCAGCAAGGCCCGGGGCACGCCCAATCCGCTGCAGGACATGCAGGATTTTTGGGTCACGCATCCAGGCATCCGGATTATTTCCGAACAACCCGCGATCTGGGCTGTGCCGCTGGCAATCCTGCTGATGCTTATTGTGTCCCGGCTTACCGCGAAGGAAATTCCGCCGGACATCCGGATGAAGATGCTGGTGCTGCATGCGCCGGAGAAGCTGGGCTTGAAGCAGGAGTACATTCAGGAGCAACAGAGCGGCGGGCATTGACCCGGACGGGAACCATTGCCAATCTTTGCGCCACACATGAAAACACGCAACCAAGTCTTCATCGGCGCGCTAGTCCTCTTTGCCCTGACCGCGCCGGTTCCCGCGCAGCGCGCTGCAACAATCTCAACGAGCGCCGCGGCCGAACACTCCAATACCGCCGTCATTCCGGTGCCGCGCACGGATCGAGCCACCAACCGGCAAGCGCAGGTTTTGCAGCGCGCCAAGGATAACCCGGGTCCGTGTGACATCGTGTTCATCGGTGACTCCATCACGCAAGGCTGGGAGGGTGCGGGCAAAAATGTCTGGCAAAAGTATTACGGCCACCGCCAGTGCCTGAACTTCGGAGTCGGCGGCGACCGGACGCAGCACGTGCTCTGGCGCTTGGAATACGGCCAGTTGGACGGTCTCAAACCCAAGGTCGCCATCCTGATGATTGGGACGAACAATTCCAACAAGGACGACAATTCGGCGGCCGACATCCTGGCGGGCGTGCAACTGATCGTGAAACAGATTCGCGAGCGGCTGCCGGACACGAAGCTGATCATCAACGACATTTTTCCTCGCGGCAAGACCTTCAGCCCTCAACGCGGGAAGATTCTGCAAGTGAACCAGGCCTTGGAGAAACTCGCGGATGGCAAAATGATTTTTTACATCCCGATCGGTTCGCAACTGATCGAAAACGACGGCAGCATCAGCAAGGAAATGATGCACGACTATCTGCATCCCGGCGAACAAGGGTACGAGATTTGGGCCGCCGCCATGGAGCCGAAAGTGAAGGAATTGCTGGCGAACTAAAACCGGATTCGAGCTTCGGAGAAGGTTTTTTCAAAACTCCTGCCGGCTGAGGGCAGCCGGCCTACAAGCCTGGATTTTTTTAGGCCGATTCCTGTAGGCCGCGTGACCCCACGCGGCGTTTGGGTGAGTTTTGAAAGTGCTTCGGAGTTCAGGCTATCTCCGTTTCCCACCAAAAACCTCCGCGACAGCTTCGTGCAACGCGGAAACCATGCGGGCCACCTGCGCGCGGGTTGTGCAATACGGTGGCATCAGCACGATCACGTTGCCAATCGGGCGCGTGAGCACACCTCGATTGGCCATCGCTTCGCAAACGCGGATGCCGGCGCGCGCGCGCAAATCAAACGGCTTGCGCGTGCGCCAGTCGCGCACCAGTTCGATGCCGCCCACCAGCCCGACCTGCCGGATGTCGCCAACGTGCTCCAGCGACCAAAGCGTTTCGAGTTCCTGGCGCAAGGCGGTTCCAAGTTTCGCGCGTGCCACCAGCGAGGCCTTGCTCTGCAGAATCTCCAAACTGGCCAACGCCGCGCTCGCGCCGAGTTGATTGCCCGTGTAGCTGTGGCCGTGGAAAAAGGTTTTGAACTCCTCGTACGCGCCAAGGAACGCGTCAAAGACACGCTGTGTCGTCAACGTGGCCGCCAGGGGCAGATAGCCACCGGTCAACCCTTTCGCCAAACAGAGAAAGTCCGGCTGCACGCCTTCCCGGTGGCAGGCGAAGAGCGATCCATGGTAGCTGCGGACGTGAGGAGGCTCTAACTTATCTCGTGGATTCGCGTCGAGCCTCCTTCCGTCGGCTGCTACACCTGTCCGCCCAAACCCCGTCATCACTTCATCTGCAATCAACAACGAACCATGTCCGCGCGCAATGCCAGTGACGCGCTTCAACCAGCCGGCCGGTTGTGGAATCATTCCCGCCGCGCCCTGCATCAGTGGTTCGAACACGAAGGCGGCGTAGGGGTGGCCGCGTTTCTTGTTTGCGGAAAATTTCTGCTCCACCTGGCTAACACATTCCCAGTTGCATTTGCGATACTCGCGGGCGTCGGCACGTTCCGGTTTCGCTTTGTTGAACGGACAGCGATAACAGTATGGCGACATGACCTTGTCCGTTTTGAACAACATCCCGCCATACACCTTGTGAAACAGGTCAATGTGCCCGAGCGAGACCGCCCCAATCGTGTCGCCGTGATACGCGCCATCGAGCGAGAGGAATCTCGGGTGAGGCGAGGCCCCTGACGAGCCGGCTCGCGAGGACGCTCGCCCCACCGGGCTTCGCGTGCGTCGGGTGTATTCGGAAGCGAGCTTGAGCGCGACTTCCAGCGCGGTCGAACCGTCGTCGCTGAAAAAGACTTTGTCTAGCCGCCGACGTGAGGAGGCGGTTTCAATCGCGTTGGCCGGGTCCGCCTCCTCACGTCGGCGGCTACGGAGGTTGGCTGCCGTCACCAGTTCTGTCGCCAACAAGCTCGCAGGTTCATTCGCAAGCCCGAGTGCCGAACTATGCGAAATCATTTTCAACTGCCGCTGTATTGCCGCATTGATTTTCGGATGCTGATGTCCGTGCAGGTTGGTCCAGATGGACGAATTGGCGTCGAGATATTCGTTGCCGTGAACATCGCGCAACACTGCGCCCTGGCCGGACGTGATGACGATTGGCTCACGCTTGAGCCAGTCGCGCATCTGGGTGAACGGATGCCAGACGTGGGCGTGGTCGAGTTGGGCGAGCCGGTGCATGGACGAATTACGATTCACGATTTACGAACTGTTTCAGCAAATGGAGCAGCATGGAAACGTCCTCGGCTGTATGCTCGGCGGTCAACGTCACCCGTAATCGAGCGGAGCCGCGCGCGACGGTCGGAAAGCGGATGGCGGGGACAAACAAGCCTTGCTCACGCAGCGTAGTGGCAGCGCTGACGGCGGCGGATTCATCGCCGATGATGAGCGGCAGAATTGGCGTAGGACAGGCGTCGCGCCTGTCTCTAACTTCTTGTTCCGTTTGAGCGGGAGACGAAATGGAGACCGGCGTGACGCCTGTTCTACACTGCTCAACTCGTGCCCAAAGCGATTCAGTCAACGCGTGCCCAACACTTGATTGGATCAACTTTACCGCTGCGGCGGCGGCAGCAGCAACAGCCGGGACCGGCGCGGTGCTAAAAATGAAACTGCGAGCGCGATTGATGAGAAGATCAATCAGGCTGCGGCTGCCGCAGATGTAGCCGCCGCTCGCGCCCAATGCTTTGCCGAGCGTACCCATTTGGATTTCGATTTGGTTACTGACGCCCAGAGCTTCCGCGAGACCGCGCCGGTTCGTCCCGTAGAGGCCAGTGGCGTGGGCTTCGTCCACCATGAGCCACGCACTGTATTTTTCCTTGAGTGCGACGATCTCAGTCAGTGGTGACGTATCGCCATCCATGCTGAACACAGACTCGGTGACGATCAGAACGTGCTGCCGACTTGCAGTCGGCAGTTCTTTGGTCGAAGACTCTGCCGACTGCAAGTCGGCGGCACGTCGGTGAGTCGCCCACTTGAGGATGTCCTCGAGGTCACCCAGGTCGTTGTGGGCAAAGACGCGCAACTTCGCGCCGCTGAGTTTGGCGGCGTCCACGATGCTCGCGTGAACGAGTTTGTCCAGGATGATGATGTCGGCCTTGCCGAGCAGCGCGGTGATGGTGCCGATGGCTGTGGCGTAGCCGGTGGAAAAAGTCAGCGCGGCCTCCGTGCCCTTGAAGGCGGCGAGCGCCTCTTCCAGTTCATGAAAGGGCGCGAGCGAACCGCAGATGAGCCGCGACGCGCCGGCCCCCGCGCCGAAATCCTTCACCGCTTTGAGGGCGGCCTCTTTCAGCGTCGGATGGTTGGCCAGGCCGAGGTAATCGTTGGAGGAGAAATTGATCAACTCCTGTCCGCCGCATCGGATGCGCGGGCCTTGAGGGGAATCCACGCAGCGGAGTTCGCGATGTAAACCTTGCTCGCGAATGGAGACCAGGCGCTGTTGGAGTTCATTTTCAAACGGGCTCACGCGGAGAGTTTACGATTTCCAGTTTGGTATCTTCGAGTCAAAAGCCCATGATCGTGGAGCTGAAGTCAATCTACTTGGGGAGGGTTGGCGGCAGGGAGTTTGCCCGAACCCAACGAAGGTACTTCGCGCGGATGGCTTGCCTCAATAAGTCTTTCGTCACTTTGGCCCTTGCTGCAGCCTCGGACAATCGGGCCTCAAAGATTTCGCGCAGTCGTGCGACGTCTTCGCCGGGAGACTGGAGGAAGGTGTCGTAAGACTTGAGCAGTGCTTCGAGTTCCGCGTTCATCCCGGAAACGCATCGCGGAGCACCTGTTCGGCTTCGGCTTCGGTCATCTTGCTGGATTCAGCACACGTCTCCCACAATTCTTCAAGTTGCATCAGCCGGCCGCCAAGGATTCGCACGAACTG
>CAZLOH010000046.1:0-45491 GCA_964561105.1 uncultured Bifidobacterium sp.
TCGGGTTCTGCGTGCGATTAAAACATGAAGCGGATCGCTGGCAAAGAAAAACTTGCTGACAACTTGTTCACCAGCCATCAGTCCGCAGGCAAAGCCCGGTCCCACCGTTCACGTGGTGGGTGACTTTTGCGGTCAAAGCCGTGGGCTCAATCCGGTGCTTAACTCGCGCACAGGTCGTGATCGAACCCGCTCATCACGCTGATGACGATGATCAAGACGGCCACACCGAGCATGACGCCGATGATGGAAATGACCGTGATGATGGAAACGAACGTCTGTTTGGGCCGCAAGCAGCGCAGCACTAGGAGCAATTCAAACGGCAATTTCGACATCGGCGGCAGGCTAAAGCCCGCGCCCCCGGGTGACGACGAGGGCCAACGACGGGAGCTGAAACGGCGGGGCATCGCCTGGTTTCAGCGGGCGGCGGTGTTGGTGGCCCCCGCGCCCGGCGCGCGGCGCGCGACATTCAGTTCCTCGACCACCGCATTGTAGTTGGTGGCCAGTTCGTTGAACTTGAGGATGGAGGCGTTGAGTTGCTCGCCAAGCGTCCGCGTGCGCTCGTTCGCAACCCGGATGCTCTCGTTCGCTTCGGCGAGGCGCTGGTCGCGCACGGCCACGGCATTGGTCCAACGGGCGAGGCTTTCCTGGAGCCGATCGCGGGCGACGACGAGCGATTGATTCTCCTGTTCGAGTTGGCGGAGTTTCTGGCGGGCCTCGTCGTTCTCGGCTTTCGTTCCGCTCAGTCGCTCCTTGAGCAGCGCCAGGTCGTCGGTCAGCCCGCCCAACTGCTTTTCCTGTTCGGCGATTTTGGTCTGCTGCTGCCACCGCGCTTTCTCGCTGCCGTTCAGTTCCAGGTTCAGGGCCCGGTCGCGCTGCCATTGCAGCGCGCAAATCACGGCCAGCGCCACCACCCCCAGCAGATTCAGAGTTGGCAGCCAGCGACTCATCGCGGAGATGCGGGCGCGCGAATTTCAAACGCCACGCGCTGGATGCCGGTGGCGCGCACTTGATCCAGCACCTTGATGATGTCGGCATGGCGCGTGTCGGCGTCGCCACTGATGAAGACGCGGACGTTCGCGTTCGTGCGGTGGTACGCGGCGAGACACAACCCGAGTTCGTTCGGCCCCATGGGTTGCTTGTCGAAATAAACCAGTCCCGCCTTGTCCACGGTCAGGCTGACAAAGTCGTTTTTCGTTTCGGTCGTGGCGGTGGTGGCGGTGGGCAGGTTCACCTTCACGCTTTTCAAGTTCACCATGCTCAAGCTCACGAGCATGAACGCCGCGAGCAGGAAGAACATGATGTCAATCAGCGGAATGATTTCGATGCGCGCCGCGTCCTCGGAGGCAAGTCGGGGGCCAAGTTTGACGGGCATGGGCGGGGAGTGCGAGCGAAGGGATCAACTCAGCGAGGGGCGCGTGGCTTCGCTCTCCACCGCGCGAATCCGCGCAAATTGCTCGAGGTCGTGGCCGTGATGTTTCGCGGATTGCACGAGCAGTTCCACGTGGTTGATGGTCCGTTCCAGGCGCGTGCGGAAATGCCCCAGCCGGCGGTTCAAATAGTTGTACGGCAGCAGACACAGGATTGCGATGCCCAGCCCGCTCGCCGTGGCAATCAACGCCTCGGCAATGCCGCCGCTGACCTTCACGGCAGCCAGCTCCTCGCTGCCCACAAAATGGAACGAGTGCATGATGCCCGTGACCGTGCCCAACAGCCCCAGCAACGGCGCGAGGGTGATGAACGTGCTGAGCACCCACAGACGTTTCTCGGCGTGCTCGAGTTCGTCCGTGGCGCGCAGTTGCATCGCGCCCAGCAACGACGCGTGCGCGTGCAGCAGCCCTTCGTGAACGGTGGCCAGGTGCGGGTCGTTCGCCTGGCGCGTCAGTTTGACCGCGTGTTCGAAACGCCCCTGGTTGATGGCCTCGAAGGTTTCCTGCAAGGCTTCCGCGCGCGACCGCCGCCCGAGCGACCACCACCAGAGCAGGCGTTCCAGCACCACCACCAACGCGGCCAGCAGGCACAGCAAGATCGGCCACATGACCGGGCCACCCCGGACGAAGTAATCGAACACGACATTGGCCAACAGAGGATTCATGGAATGATCATTTGGGCAGAACAAAGCGGATGGCCACCTCGTACACCCGCGGGCGGCCGGTCGGAAAACGCCAGCGGTTGCGGATGGTGCGCACCGCGGAATCGTTGAGCAGCGACCAGGCCGAAGGCGCAACGGCCTCGGCGGACGACACCCGGCCGTTCTCGGCGACCACAAAGCGAACACCCACCGAACCCTCCTGGCGCGCCCGTTCGGCCGCGGCCGGATAATCCGGCGCCGGCTGCTTGCCTTCACCCCGACCGAAGACGAGGGGTTGCACGACCGGGGCCGCGGCGGTTGTGGAAGTCTCGGTGACGGCGGGTCGCGCGTAATCAGCCTGGGCCGCACTGACGACGCGAGCCGGGGCCTCGACGGGCAACGCGAACGCAATGCTGGGTGAGGGCAGCGCTACGGCTACGGTTGACACGGGTTGCGGTGGCAGCATGGTTGCGAGCGGAGGACTCGCGGGCGAGGCGGCGGCGGCAGGTTCGGGGTCCGGGAGCGGATCGTTACTCAGTTCGACATTGAGCATCTCGACCTGGAGCGGTCCGGGTTGCGCCGGTGCGGCGTGCGGTCGGACGTAAGGTAGAGCGACGCCTAGTGCGGCCACCACCGAACAGCCCAGCCAAAGGACCAAGGTGAGGATCGGTGTGAAGTGAGTAACGGTCGCCGGCGATTGAACCACGCCCGGAGTAGGCGAGAAGTCCTTCGCCGTCACCGCCTGGCGTAGCGGCGCGACAATCAAGGTCGCTGGCTCGGGACATATTTGATCCGTCATCATCACCACGCGAGGCTACTCGAAGCCGGCCGGGGTCGCTGTCGGCCGCTTGCTATTCTTTAATGGCGGCTTGCGCCGTCGCGACTTCAACGGCGGAGATTGCTGCCACCAACTCTCTTTTCCGTTGAGGGAAGAAGCGTCGCCAAGCCAGCGCGAAACCGGTCCAAACCAGCAGGGCGCCGGCGACGGAAGCCAGTCCGGCCACGGCTTTGCCAATCGTGCCCAGCGCTTCGCCCGTGTGCAGGAAACGCGTCCAGGAACGAACCCGCCGGCCCGCGCTCAAGTCTCCAAACGTCTCCTGGCGCAACGTGGCGCCGGTGAACGGGTCGAGGGTGAGTTGCGTGCTGGAAAACAGCGGCCATTGGTTCCGTTCAACGACCGTCAACGTGACCGGTCGTGGCGTTGGGCGGCGCTCGCCACCGCGTTCGCGTGGTGTCGGCGCGCCCTCCGCCTGACTGCCGCGTGATGTGGCGTTGGTCGAAACATTCGCGGGGACACCGCCGGCGCGGGGACCGCGTCCGCCCGGAGCTCCGGAGCGCTGGCTGATTTGTTTCCAGTTCGGAAATTCCTTCTGCGCCGCCGCGAACAAAGCCGACAGGCCCAGGGGACGTGCATCCTTGGGTGGCGTGGGCAGTTCCACAGTCGCGCTGCTCATCCCGGGCGGGCCGGCCTGTGCTGGCAACGGGCTGCCGGTGATTTTGTAAATCAGGTTGCTCGCCCACGCATACGAAATCGGCATCGCGGTCGCGGTCAGCACAATCAGCACGGGAGCGCTCCAGAGGCCGACGGCGTTGTGCCAGTTCCAATCACGCGCCTTGCCGCGGAGTTTGAAATTCATCACGGCGACGGCGCGAAAGGTGTTTTGCGTCCACTGCCGCGGCCACCAGAGGTAAAGTCCGCTCACGGCGAGGAAAAGAAAGGCGGCGTTGCCCGCGCCGGTGACGGTCTTGCCAAGGGCGCGGCGCTCACCGCTTCCGCCTAGATAACGATGCCAGTCCGTCATCACGCGCATGAAGGCGCGCAGGCGTGGGGCGCCCGCCGGCCGGACTGCGCCCGTGTAGGGGTTCACGTACGCGACATTCGCGCGGCCAAAACTGACCAACACGGCGGCGCCCGGATCGGCGTCGAGCGTGATGCCGGATGGACGTTCGCCCGACTGGGTGGCCTGGGCGCGGGCGAGCAAATCCTCAAGCGGCAGCCGCTCGACCCCGGTGGCGGGCAGCGGGACGTGACGCAAATCGCGCTCGGCCCACGCGATGAGATCTTTCTCGAAGGCCAGCGCCGCGCCGGTGACGGACATGATGAAAATCACCACCCCGGCGATCACGCCCGCGAGCAGGTGCAGCCAGAAAATAATTTTGCGCAGGGAGCGGTTCACATTTCCGCCCATTGCCGGAGCAGGTTGTGGTACACCCCGGTCAGTTGCACGGCGGAGGGATGATCCGGGTGATCGCGGCCCAGCCGTTGGATGGCCAGATCGAGATCGAACAATATGGATCGTCGTCCGTCATCGCGCACCATGCTTTGCAGCCAGAAGAAGGAACACAACCGCGCGCCGCGCGTGACCGGTTTGACGTGGTGCAGGCTCGTGGCCGGATAAAGCACCAGGTGACCGGGCGGCAGCTTCACACTTTTCACCCCGTAGGCATCTTCCACGCACAACTCGCCGCCGTCGTATTCCTCGGGTGCCGCGAAGAACAACGTGGCCGAGAGGTCCGTCCGGATGCGATGGGGCGTGCCGGTCACCTGACGAATGGCATTGTCCACATGCGTGCCGAACGACTGGCCGCCGGAGTAGCGGTTGAACAGCGGCGGAAACACTCGCAACGGCAGGGCGGCCGCGAGAAACAGCGGGTGTTGTCCCAGGGCCTGGAGAATCATCTCACCCACCTGCCGGGCGGCGGGATGGCCCTCGGGGATTTGCCGGTTGTCTTTGGCGCGGGCGGACTGATAGCCCGCCGTGACCTTGCCGTCCACCCATTCGGCGGCCTCGAGGATTTTGCGCGCCTCCGCGACCTGTTGGTCGGTGAGGACGTTGGGAATGTTCAACAACATGATGCCGGAGGTTCAGGATTAAAATGTCAGGTTCGCGCTCAATACCGCCGAAATTCCCGCTCCGGGGATGAAGTGCCCACCGCCCACGCTGCCCATGTATTCCTCGTCGGTGAGGTTGTAGCCGTTGAGTTGCACCGTGAGGTGCTGATTGACCTGGTAGGAAATCATGGCGTCAAACAGGCAATAGCCGGGCGCCTGCCGGGTGTTGGCATTGCTGCTGTAAACCGGGCCGTGATACTGGGCGCCGCCGCCAATTTCAAAACCGAAGGGCAGCGAGTAGGTGGTCCAAAGGCTGAACGAATTGGCGGGTGTGTTCGCCAGTTCATTGCCGATTTCCACGGGGTTCTCCGACTCGGTGATCTCGCTGTGCATCCAGGAGTAACCGCCAAAGACCTGCCACTGGTCCGTAATGCGGCCTGCGGCGGTGAATTCAACGCCATACACCCGTTGCTCGCCATTGAGCACGACGACGTCGGTGGGATCCGCCGGGTCTTCGGTGCGGGCGTTATATTTATCCGTCAGGAAGAGGGCGGTGGTCAGCATCAACCGCCGTTGGAGGAACTCCCATTTCGTGCCGAGTTCGATGGTGCGACTCTCCTCGGGCGGGGTGTTGAGATTATTGGCCGCGTTCGCAGCGGACGAAAGCGTCAACCCCTCGGCGGAGGGATTGAAGGACGTGCCGGCCCCGAGATAGATGCTGCCTTGCTCGACCGGCTTGAACACCAGACCTGCGCGCCAACTGAGCATGTTGTCGCTGTTGTTCAGCGTGGGCCCGACGCCGTTGGTGGTATTGGCGTAATTCACATTGAAATAATCCCAACGCAGACCGCCGTTAAGCTCCCACTGCTCGCCCAGCTTCATCGTGTCAAAGGCGTAAAGGGAGTAGGTGTCGGAGGTGGTATCCGCCTTCACGCCCGTGCGGACGATGGTGCCGTTGAACGGATCGTACGGATCCGGGTTGAACAGATCGGTGGTAGGCGTGGCGTTGGGCGGCAACTGCGTCCGGGCATAGTTCACCGAGGTTTCGCGGTCGTACTCAAAACCGGTGAGCAGGTCGTGCGGGATCTCGCCGGTGTCGAACCGGGCTTTGAGATCAGTCTGGTTGGCCAGGATGGTGTCGGTTTGGTCGCGCGATTGAAGCTGGCGGTTGATGGTGTCGCTGAGGTTCGCGTTGACGAACCGTGGGGCGGTGATGACGGAATCGCGATTGTTGACGCCGTAGCGAAACTGGTCGCGCAACGTGAGCGAATCGTTGAAATCGTGTTCAAACAGCGCCGTGCCAATGTCCGTCTGGGTATCTTCGTAGTCCCGCGCGGTGAGGCCGTAAAAGTTGCTGTAGTCCACCGGCGGCGCCTCGTTGCTGTAAGCGGCGAGCGTGGCATTGGTGTTCACCGGCACCCAGGGAATGCCGTAGTCGGGGACGTTGTCCTGTTGCAGGTGAAAATAACTGAACGTCAGCCGCGTGGGCGTGCCCAAGCCGAACGCCAGCGACGGGGCCAGCCCCCACCGTTCATTGCTCACGGCCTCGCGATCGGGCGTGTCGTTCTGCTGCCACATTCCGTTCAGGCGCAGCGCCGTGCCGCCGAGCCAGTCTTCCCGCTTGGGCGCGAGCGGCTGGTTCACGTCCAGCGTCGTCCGGTAGTAATGATCGGTGCCGAGGCCGAAATTACCGTTGTACGCCGGGGCCAGGGCCGGGGTCTTGCTGACCATGTTGACCGAGCCGCCGGTGGAGCCACGGCCCGTGTTGCTGGAGGCCGGCCCCTTGACCACCTCCACCTGTTGCAGATTGAACGGATCGCGGGAGTAACCGCCGAAATCGCGCACGCCATCCACGAACAGGTCCGTCCGGGCATTGAAACCGCGGATGGAAAGATTGTCGCCGGCGGGCACCCCACCCTCCCCTGCCTGCATGCTGATGCCCGGCACATTGCGCAGGATGTCGCGCAGCGTGGTCGCGCCCTGTTCCTGGATCACCGCCTGCGGTATCACCGTGATGGACTGCGGGGTGTCGAGCAGCGGCTCGGTGTATTTGGGCGAGGAAAGCGTCTGCGGATTATAGGGCGAAGCGGATTGGCCCCGCACGACGACCTCGGGCAGTTGCGTGGTGGCGTTCGTGCCGGCGGCGGGCGCGTTGGTGGATTGCGCCTGGGCCACGGCGGCCAGGCCGGGAGTCAGGAGCAAAGCTGTCAGCGGTTTGAGCGTCTTCGAGTCGTTCATGAGGGCGACACGATAGACAACCCGCCCGTCGTGCGCTGTCGGTGTCTTGCCAAAGGTTGGCGGTGGATTGCGGTTGCGCACTCACCGCTTGTCAGGCGGCGCGAATCCGCTTAACCAAAGGCTGGATGATTCAACCGTTGGAAACTTTAACTCGCGATGCCGCCTCGCAACTTGACCAACAGGCTAACGCGCACCTGCTGCGCGGGCTGGCGTTGCTGGAGGAGAACCGCATCCCGAGCTTGCGAGCGGCGGTCCGATGTTTCGACGAGGCCATCGCACTGCGCTGCCAGTTGCCGATCGCGGAGAATTGCTGGTTTCGTTACGGCTTGATCGCGGGCTGGCTGAACCGGGCGGACGCGCTGACGCGGCTGGGTTCGGCGGAGGAGTTGAGCGAGGCCTTGCGCAGTTACGACGCTGCGTTTGCGCACCTACGCGAACTGCCGATGAACGAAAGTCCGCTCTTCGTGAAGCGACTGGCCATCGCCTGGCTGAATCGCGGTTGCACCTTGCTGAAACGGGCCGCACCCGGCGACGTGGCTGCCGCCGTGGAATCGCTGGGTGAAGCCGTGACCGCCGCCGGGAATTTTTCCACCGGGAACGCCACCGAAGGCCACGCGCTGCTGGCCGCCGCCTGGATGAATCAGGCCAACGCGCTGATCCGGCTTTCGCCGCCGGAGGCCGCGTCCGCGCGTGGCGTGGCGGTCGCGGCGCTGCAATGCTGTGGTCCGATGGAGCGAAGCGACGCGGGCACGGCGTGGATTGCCTTCTCGGCCCGCCACATTCTCTGTCAGGCGCTGGCGCACCTGCTGGCGAATCGGGATGGGACGGCAGACCAGCGGACCGAATGGTTTCACACCGCCACCGATGTGGTGGACGATGGCCTGGCGCTGGCGCGCCACTGGGAGGCTCGCGGCGACCATCAATTTCAGAGCCAGGCCGTCGAGTTGTTCCGGTTTGGGTGTCGCGTTTACCAATTGCATCAGCCGCACTTCCTCACCGAGTTCCTGCTCGAACACCTTGAATCCGCGCGCCCGGACGGCGAACGGGCCGGACAGCAACAGATCTTTGCCAGTGCGATGGATGCGTTATGGCGCTCGCTGGGCGAGTTGCAACGCGAAGGATTTCGCGCGATCAACACGCCGGGCTTCGCGCGTATCCTGGAGCGCCTGCGCGAATTGAGGATCACTGAAGACCGCGTCCGCGCCTGGCACCGCACCCGGTTGAAGCCGCACGCTCGTTGAACCGCGAGCGGGCAAACTGGAATTTTTATTGAACGCCGAGAATCGCTGGCTCAGAGGCAACGGCACAATGCGAAACGCGATGCCGCGCCGATTGCCGCCGGTGATGCGGTCGGGGAACAGGTTCTCGACCCGGGCGCGCGGCCGACGTGGGAGGCTGAGATGGCTGGAGCGTTCACCGGAATCAGGTAGCGGGTTGGCGTTGGTTGTCCCTCACCCCGTCCCACTCCCCATCGGATGGGGAGTGGGTGGCCGCAGGCCGGGTGAGGGGTTGGCGGGCAATCCGGGCGCTACATCATTTCCTGAAATGCTCGAACCCGAAGATTTCACAAACTTGCGGGCGACTGCTTGTCACCTCCCATTGATGCCCCGGTTTAGCGCGGTGTTAAGGAGAAGGTTTGTGCAACCTCCCGGCGAGAAATGACGGCGGGTACGACTCCATTCGGTCCGCGCCGCGCTCAATCAATTTTCTTGCGCACCCAACCGGCGTGCATGTCGAGATAAAGTTCGTTGCGTCCGCGATTGTGCGCCGACCAGCCGCTGGCCGGCGGGACGCTCCCACCAATGGTCCATTGATCCTTGTACGTCCACCAGGGTTTCTCAAAAAACGGGCTCATGAGCCAGTCCTCGTCGGAGATACTTTTCTGGCGCGCGCGCGCCACGCTTTCGGGAGTTCGCCCGCGCAGGTACCGGGTTGATTCCGGGTTTCGTTCGGCCAACAGATCACTGATGTAATTGGCCCAACCGCGTTCCGGCGCGTTGGTGCCATTCTCGTGCCACGGACTGAGAAAATGAAATTGCCACTGGTTGGACATCGCCAACGGCACCGGCGGACTGAGCCACATGCGGACATTCGGCGCGTAAGGAAAGTAGAGCGGCATGAAGGAGCCCATGCGCGCAAAGCGCTTGTCGTTCACGTCCACCTGGGGCGTAAGCTGCAACTCGGAGTCCGGTATGTATGGCATCCGGTCCGAGTAGTCGCCCAGATACATGGCGGTGGCCAGCCCCATCTGGTGCATGTTCGAGAGGCACGAAGTGCGTTGGGCGCGCTGCTTGGCCTTGGCCAGCGCCGGGAGCAACAGCGCCGCCAGGATGCCGATGATCGCAATGACCACCAGCAACTCAATCAGCGTGAACGCAGGTCGGGAGCTTTCTGGTCCCGGGGGATGAACTGCGCCGGGCTTCAAATTGGGAAGCGGAGTCGTGTGCATAAAACCACCGATGAACTCCAGCATTGCGAGCATGCACCCCGCTGTCAAACAGGATTACCGCGACGAGCAGTTGAAACTGTCAATCGCCCAGGTTGCAGAGGTTGAAGCGGCGTAAACGCCGCGCCCGTGACTCTCACCTCCAATCGCACCGCTGCGCTTCGCAGCGTTTGTAAAATTTCCGGGCTGGCCGCGCTCCGGCGGTTCCACGGAGCCGTGGTGGCGTCGCCCGTCTGGCCGCAGCCTCGATACCAACCGCTCACGCGGGACACGGAGAAGTTTGAGACCGGCGCGACGCCCGTCCTACGGAAACGAGCCGGCTGCAAGGCCGCCAACAACGACCGGTGGCATGCGGCTCCACGCAGTTCGTGGCGCGTCGCTCTGCGCGACGCGACGGCTCGCAGCGCGAGCCGTGCTACCACGTTGGCGATTGCGTGTGCGGCTGGAAAGCTCGCCATCTGAGGTAGCAGTTCTCGCGCTGCGAGAACTCCGCCCGCGCCGAGCGGGCGGAACCTTGCGGTGGCGTTCGTCACTCAGGACCGCAGTTAGGTTGCTTGCGAACGCGAACGACACGAACCACGCGAACAAAGCCTGCAACTGAAAAGGAACCTGCCCGGTCCAGCTTTTCGCGTGGTTGGAGTATTTCGCGGTCAATTTCATTCGGGCTGATGACAGTTCTACTCCCGCCTCATGTCAATGTCATACGGCCCATTGATGCCCCTCAATGACGATTGGTCAAAAACCAAGAACCCCTTCACGAAACGACAGGAAGGAATCGCGCCTTGAACGCCGCTCGCTACGGCCGGAAAAGAGTAAGACAGCTTTTAGGAAACCGGAAGCTGGCTGACGGAAATCCATTGTTGCTCTTGACCGCTCACGCTAATGGGCGACCCGTTTATGCTTCCTATTGAGCGCTTGAAGCTAGCTACAGTTAACAGCCAGCCGGAAATCCAAATCAGAATTATGGACGAACTACTCATAGCTCCTTTGGTCAAAGATTCTTTCTCACAATTTGGTGGACACAAGGCGGGCCAAACTTTCGTCTCGCCCTTCCACGTTACCTTGCCATCTGGCTCAAGCGTCACGCGGATTGTCCCGCTGTAGTTGCGCTCAAGATAAACATCGACCTCAGCGGAATGCAGTTTCCCCGATGAGTCCGCAAACTGAACATTCAAGTGCGATTCACCATTAGGATTCACTTTGGCCTCGAAGGACTCGGCAGATTTCAGTCTCGGTGAAGATTTGCTTCCGCCTGTGAACCTGATTTGGAGGTTCGTGATGTCGCCACCAGTGGCGTTGTTCACGATGACAGTCACACCTGTGCCCGAACGCTTGCAGGAAACCAACCCGATTCCAGTGATTGCGAGTAATGCGACGGTTAAGAGCGTAATCCCAAAACGAGATTGCATAGTTAAACTCAGTAGGGATTGGCCGGTGGAGTTCCGCCTGGTGCAGTTTGCAGTGTTCCGTCGCGAGCAGCTTGCAGGCATAACGTATTGCAGTCCGCACCAGGTGTTCCAAAGCCGCGACCAGTCGAATTGTTCGCTTGATCCATCGCTTCTTCGCCCGCTGAACCCTTGTTGCACCGTTCATGCGCGTCACCGACTTCCTTGGCCTGACCAGCACCGATTTCTTGCGCCATCCGGCACGACCAAAGACAGTGACGAAAGGCGTCGGCCGGTCCGTTGACCGGTCCCGGAAGCCCGCTCGCCAGCGCTGCCGCCAACGCCTGATTCGCAAGCCGACGAGCAGTGTTCGCGTCAAGTGGGCCCACGGCTGCAATTTGAGCCGCAGCTTCACCGCACGGACAAGGGTTCTTTAGCGCTTTCGGAAAGCCGTCAGGTGGAACTGGAAAAGTTGGAACTGGAAAGGCATCAAGTCCCAGGAAGTCGACCATTGATATTGGACTATTCCGAACGAAAAGGTAAAGGTTCGATCCGCTGCCTCGGATGCTGGGCTGTCTTCTACGCAGCACCTCAAACCCCGGTTCGTTCAGCGGGTCTTGATTTAGCCACCTCTCCACATTGGGCGCGTACCAGCGGTAGCCGTAGGAGTAGAGGCCGGATTTCAAATCCAGCAGCTTGCTGGAGAAGCGGTAGGTGTTCGGGATGCCACCCAAGTATGACAAAAGTTCGGCGGCGATAAGGGCATTGCCATAGGGATCGTAGCGGTAGCTAGCCGAACGCGTCTGGCTGCTGTTCACCAGATACGTCACGTTGCCGTTCCCGTCGGCGTGATAAAAGTTGTGCTTGCTCCAGTTGCCGGCAGAGTAGCCGTGACTGCGGCCCAACAGCCCGCCGATGTCACCGGCGACTTCCAGTGTCCCACTCAGGTCCGTGCCGCGGGTGGCGGTGACTTGCGGCCCATTGCTGGTCGTTTGCGCTTGGAGGGCGCGCCAACCGTCGTGGACAAGGACTCTCATGCGAACATTTGACATAATCACGCTCCACGCTCCCCGGCAACCGCAAACGAGCTTGGGTTTCGTAAGCCTCCGGTGGGTGGGGCGAGCGTACTCGCGAGCCGGATTCAGCCGCGACTTCAACCCTCGGCGGCTCGTCAGCAGCCTCGCCCCACCTATGGAAACCGCCTCCCGCATGATCCGCAGCGAGGACGCAGCACCCAAATGGCGCGAACGTCCCTCTCGCTGCTTCTGCGATTTGAGATGTTGCATCTGCCTTCAAGCACAGCGTGGTGGGTGGCCGTGGCGCGGTCGGCCACCGTCAACTGGCCGTTGGGGCCGGAGGTGTATTTCGTCGTCCCGGCGGCTCCCCCATGTTTGTGATGCGATTCAGTTAACGCAAACTTGCCGATACTATTGACCAATCCCTCCGCGACCCCTTCACGCACGGCACGACTGGACTATTCGTTGAGTCGGTTGCGTGTGTAAGGGAGGCAGGCCGGAGTCCGTTGCCTTACGCGTCCCGCCCACCTTGGTGCTGGTGCGGTTGCCGATAGCCTTTCAAAGCTTCAAAGTTGCTCCGCGAATTCTTCCGGGGACACTCCTGCCTGCCGTAAAACTCCGCGTAATGTTCCTTGATCCACTTCCCGATGCATCGGCACGACGCACACACTGCCACCACGTCTCAAAACCACATGACTACCGCGCTGCCGACGGCGGACGAATCCCAGCCGCTCCAGCGCCTTGATCACCCGCGCCCCGGACACGCAGGGCAGTCTAGGCATGCTCCACCTCGAACGTGGTGAGAATGGCACCGGGATGGCAAGGTGCGGGATGCTCAGCAAGATACAGGGACACCGCCTCCTTGAGATTCCGCAACGCCTGCTCCACGGTTTTGCCCTGCGTGGTGGTGCCGGTTTCCGGGTTATACGCCACCAGCCAGCGGCGTGATTCTCCGGGATAAATGATTGCCGTGAGAGTCGTCATACCATGAGATTAAACGCCCGTTCACGATTGGCAAGCCGCACTCTGCGACTGCCAGCGGGACTTTCGCGCGCCGCCAAGTTGTTCACAAGGCCGCTGCGCTCCCGCTCTTTGGGGCGTCGCTCCGCGCCCTTATGAACAACATTGGAAATGGTATCAGGCGAACCAGATTCCTATTCACCGCTTGTGCGGGACAGCCGGTTGGGTTTAACGCAGGCACGCGCTCAGTTCTACGCGGAGGCGCTGCGTCAGTTGCCTTGGGTCGGCATTGCTTTCGACGTTGCTTTCCCGACCGCAGCGTTTCAGCAATGGAAGCATTGGTTCGACACGGACGTATTGTGGATTGTGTGGCGGTTCGTCCGTCGCGAACTCCCGCAGGTAATTCCAAGCTGTGCCGTTGGCCAAAAACAGGAGCGTGGCCGCTTCATCAATTCGTTGCGGATCACCTTGCCGGCCCTCTTTCTCGATTCTGACCAGCAAGTCCGCAGCCTCGGACAAAAGCAAATCCAAAACGTTCCGAGCTTCAACGTCACTCCACTTCCTCAATGCGCTTCTGAGGTCGCTGACGCACTCTTTGAGGACAACGAAAAACGGGCCGCTGATGAACATGCGGCTGCCGCCAATTGTCTTCACTCCCTCGTGAGGAAAAAAGTCTGTCAGCCCCGTGTGGTATCGCTCCACCAAATCGAATGCCGCTTTCAGTTCCTCAGCGGGTGGCGTGTTCACTTCAGCCCCTTTACGTAGATGGTCACCACTTGAACGGTGTTCCTGCTAACGTTCATACTGAAGTTTGCAGAGCCTGTGACGAAAACTTGAGAACCTTGCGCAGAATAGGTGAACGCCTCTGCGCCTTGGACTAAAAGCCCCGGCGTTCCAGCCTCTGGAGCACGAAGCAATGTCCCTGTTTGCATAGCCATCTGCTCATGACTGGTCAACGCTTCGATTGGAGCGTGAGCCACGACCTTATTGTCGCAGACGATGCCCTTGCCAAGCCGAACTGCGGTGCTGGCGTTCTCCGAAGCCGACAACAGCCGGAAGCCTGCACCAAGCGCCGCGCCGCCCGCCTCTCCCGCCGCCATCAGCAGATATTGATTGCGATATTGTTCCGCGATGGTGCGGTTGAGTTCTTCAGCAGACCAATTGGGATTGGGTGATCCAACTGTGACATTTCGCTTTCCATTCCGGTCCACATGGAGAAATCGCGGCTGAAGTCCTCCCCCAGGAAGCAGAATCACTGTGTCGTCCGGATCTAATCCGAAGGGATCAATCAGGTTGATGGGGCTGTTGTAAACGTAGCTGTAGAGGTTCAACCCACCGAGTTCCCCGATGTGGTCTCGATTTGGCCACCGCTGCACATTGGGCGCGTACCAGCGGTAGCCGTAGTAGTAGAGGCCGGAGGTCAAATCCAGCATCTTGCTGGAAAAACGGTAGGTGTTCGGGAGACCGCCCAAGTATGACAATAGTTCGGAGGCGATGAGGGCATTGCCATAGGGATCGTAGCGGTAGCTCGCCGAACGCGTCTGGCTGCTGTTCACCAAATACGTCACGTTGCCGTTCCTGTCGGCGTGATAAAAGTTGTGCTTGCTCCAGTTGCCGGCAGAGTAGCCGTGACTGCGGCCCAACAGTCCGCCAATCCCGCCCCCTCCCTCCAGACTTCCGCTCAGGTCTGTGCCCCGGGTGTAGCTGACGGTGGGTGTGTTGTATTGGCTGCGTTCCTGGATCACGCGCATCCCGTCATTTTGAATCCGGTTGTACGATTGTCGTTGCACGACTGGCTAAACAACACTGGCAAAAACTGATGAAAGCAGAAAACTCGAACGACGCTTGCTGCCTTCGGGTTCTGCGTGTGATTGAAACATGAAGCGGATCGCTGGCAAAGAAAAACTTGCGGACAACTTGTTCACCCGCCGGCAGCCCGCAAGGAAAGGGCGGTGTCACCGTTCACGAGGTGGGTGACTTTCGCGGTCAAAGGCGTGGGCCGGTTCCGATGCTTTGCTCGCGCGCGAGGCGTGAGTCTCGTCCAGATCGCGCAATTGCTCGATGATAGCCGCCAGTCGCTGGCCCGTGGTGGTGAGCGCGTATTCCACGCGCAGCACCTTGCCCGGATATTCCCGGCGGGAGATCAGTTCGTAATCGAGCAGCTTGCGCAAGCGCTCGGTAAGGACCTTGGTAGAAATGCCAGGAATGAACCGCTCCAACTGGCCGGGCCGCGTGACGCCGCGTCCGATGGCCGCCAGGACGGCGGCGGACCACTTGCAGCCGACCACATCCTCGAGCCGGCGATAGGCGTGGCGTTCCGGCAAGGGCAGCGGTTGAGTTGGCCCCGGGCTTTTGCGTTTCACGCGCGGAACATAACAAAAGGCTCCAAGAAATACAGCCGGGCACAAAACGGTGCCCGACCACCAGATGGTGCCCTCTTTCGCGCCGGCTTCACTGCCTCCATGCTTGATTCTGCGACGCCCGGCAACGACGCCGGTCGCCGGCAAATCAACCAAGCACAGCACAGAGGAAGCATTACATGAAAACGAAAGCAGTATTCTACCATGCGGGTTGTCCCGTCTGCGTGGCGGCGGAACGAAACGTCGCCACCGCGCTCGATCCCACCCGGTTCGAGGTGGAGGTCGTTCACCTGGGCCGCGACAAGGCGCGTCTGGCGGAAGCCGAAAAGGCCGGCGTCAAATCCGTGCCCGCCCTGGTGCTCGCCGGCGCCACCTACCACATCAACTTCGGTGCGGGCATCGAGGCGTTGCGCTGATTCACAGGCCACGGCCACCCCGCCCGCTCCGCGCGGGCGGGGTTCTCGCGCCGCGAGAACTTCCACTCACGCGCTATGCACTCACTCCAGATGGAACAGACCGCAGCTAACCACCCTGTGCGGCGCTGAAACAGATCAAGCCCTCGAAACGCAGCGATTCGCAGACTGCGGCGTTGCCCGCGGCTCGCTGCGGCGATGTAGCTGGGCCTTCGGTTCGCTCCGCTAATCCCGTTCTGAGGATGCGGCGTGAGTCGGCAAAACCGCACGGGTCACGATTTCGGTGTGACGCACTTTGCCTCCGAGGTTGGCCGCCCACGCCAGGAGACCGCTGGTCGCGACCGCCCACGCAAATAAGGAGACCGCAAACCACTTCGGCATTTGACGTTTGCGCAGAAACGCCAAACCGCCGAGAGCAATGACACCAAGTGAAAGCACCAGACCAAACGCAATCTTGGCGGTGTCCTCGTGAGTTTCGATTGCCGCTTTGCTGACACCGGGCAGGCGTTCGGCCACCTCCTCGGCCGGTTCGCCGGTGAGGAAAACGGGGATGGCAAAGGCGGCGAAAAGAGCAAATGCCCACAGCGCAGACTTCTTCAACTCCTCACTGCGCCTGACCAGTCCCAGCCCGAGCAACAGCAGCGCGAAAACGGTCCCCAACACCGGAACGTGAGTTAGCATGAGATGCAGATGGACAGTATTCATAACAACTCTACCATAGGACCGGATGCGTGAGTTGGCTTCGCTATTTTTGGCCTTGTGTAACCGTATTTTGTGTTTGGTGACAGTTGGCAATGCGTCATTGCCTCCGTCGTCAGCCTGCTGCTAATCTCCGTGGCATCATGCAGACACAGGATTCTCTCCGCTGGTCCGCGACACTCGTTGCGGCCCTCCTCATCGCCACCGGCTGCCGGAATACGACCGAACGATCAGCGACGGGTAGCACCCGCGAAACCGTTGGCCAGATCGGCACCAATCGGTGGTACACACCGGCCAATCAAATCCTCACCCCGGTCGGGATCCAGGTGGAACTGCCGGGCTTGCGACCCCAGGCGATTGCGCTCAGCCCCGACGGCGAACTGCTCGTGACCGCCGGCAAGACCACGGAACTCGTGGTGGTTGATCCCGTCACCGGCGCCATCCGGCAACGCGTGCTCCTGCCATCGGAGAAAGCCAGGGAATCCGCGCCCGATGCCGTCTCCACCCACATCCTCGAGCCGGACAAGGAAGGTCAGGTGAGTTTCACCGGATTGATTTTCTCCCCCGACGGCAGACATATCTACCTCGCCAATGTGAACGGCAGCGTCAAAGTCTTCGGCGTCGAAAACGCCACCAACGTCGTCCCGCAGTTCACCGTGCCGCTGCCGCCCGCGGACGCGCCCAGGCGCAAAGCCGAAATCCCGGCGGGCCTGGCCATGTCGCCGGATGGTCGCCGCCTCTATGTGTGCGGCAATCTTTCCAATCGCCTGCTCGAACTCGACGCAATTACCGGCGCGGTGTTGCGAACGTGGGATGTCGGCGTCGCGCCGTACGATGTGGTTCTGGCCCGAGGAAAAGCTTACGTGAGCAACTGGGGCGGACGACGGCCCGACGCGCAAAGCGTCACCGGCCCGGCGGGTCGCGGCACGTTGGTGCGCGTGGACCCCGTCCGGCACATCGCCAGCGAAGGGTCGGTGTCGGTGATTGATTTGCTGGACGGTGGGGCGAGCGTCCCCGCGAGCCGGTCAGGACAAGGCTCGTCAGTAGCCTCGCCCCACCAAACGCAGACGGTCAACGGCGCGTCAGTAGCCTCGCCCCACCCGGTTCGCGAAATCTTGACCGGCCTGCACGCCTCCGCGTTGGCGCTCTCCCCCAATGGCCGTTGGTTGGTGGTCGCCAATGCCGGCAGCGACACGTTGAGTGTGATGGATACGCGCACGGACAAGGTTGTGGAAACGATCTGGATGCGCCAAAGTCCGGCGGACTTGTTCGGCGCGCAGCCCAATGCGCTGGCCTTCGATGCCTCCGGCAAGAAGCTTTTCGTCTGCAACGGTTCGCAAAACGCCGTGGCCGTTCTGGATTTCAAACCGGGCCGATCCCAGCCGCGCGGACTCGTGCCCGTGGGTTGGTTTCCGGGCGCGATTACCTTTGACTCCGCGCGCAATCAGCTTTGCGTGGCGAACATCAAGGGCATCGGCTCCACCCGCCGGCTCAAGCCCGGAGACCAGGTCAAGTTCAACTCGCATGAATACTTCGGCACCCTGTCGCTGGTAACGGTGCCGAAGCAGCGTGATCTCACGCGCCTGACGGGGATTGCCCTCGGCAACATGCGTTACGGCCTCCTGCGCGAGGCCCGGCTCCCGGCGCGGCCCAATCAACCGCCGCGTCCGGTGCCCGAGCGGGTGGGCGAACCCAGCGTTTTCAAGCACGTTGTCTATCTCATCAAGGAGAACCGCACTTACGATCAGGTCCATGGCGACATCCTGGAGGGCAACGGCGAGCCGTCTCTCTGCACGTTTGGCGAACGGGTCACACCCAATCAACACAAGATGGTTCACGAGTTTGTGCTGCTCGACAACACCTACTGCTCCGGCATCCTCAGCGCCGAGGGCCATCAATGGGCGGACACCGGCCTTTCGACCGACTACATGGAAAAATCCTACGCCGGATTCCCGCGCAGCTACCCGGACGGCATGGAGGATGACGACGTGGATGCGCTGGCGTATTCGCCCGCCGGATTCATCTGGGACAACGCGCTCGCGCACGGCCAGAGCCTCCGGATTTACGGCGAGTTCGCCGGCACGGAATCCCGCTGGATCGATCCCAAGCGCAAAGGGCCGATCAAGTTCGCGGATTACTGGAAGGACTTCACGACCGGCGCGGGCGAAATCAAAATTTGGAGCCGGCCCATGATTGAATCCATCCGTCCGTACCTTTGCACCAACACCGTGGGCTGGGATCTGGACATTCCGGACCAGTTCCGCGCGCGCGAATTCATCAAGGAACTGCGCGAATACGAACAGGCCGGCAGCCTGCCGAACTTCATCATCATCTGCCTGCCGAACAACCACACCAGCGGCACGCGCGCCGGCTCGCCCACGCCCGCCGCGCAAGTCGCGGACAACGATCTCGCCTTCGGGCAAATCGTCGAGGCGCTGAGCCACAGTCCGTTTTGGAAGGAAACCTGCATCTTCGCCGTCGAGGACGATCCGCAGGCGGGTTGGGATCACGTCAGCGGCTATCGCACGACGGCCTACGTCGTCAGTCCCTACACGAAACGCGGCGCGGTGGTCAGCACGCAATACAATCAAACGAGCCTGCTGCGCACCATGGAACTCATGTTGGGAATGCCGCCCATGAACCAGTTCGACGCCACGGCCACGCCGATGACGGACTGCTTCACCGACACGCCGGACTTCACGCCGTTCAAATCGGTGTCGAACAACGTGGCGCTCAACGAAATGAATCCCGATCCCAAGGCCATCCACGATCCGTTGCTGCGCAAGAACGCCTACGCCTCGGCCCGGCTGCCGCTGGATAAAGTGGATGCCTGCCCGGAGGACCAGTTCAATCGCATCCTCTGGTACGCCATGAAAGGCTCACAAGTTCCCTATCCCGAGTGGGCCATCACGAAGGTCGAGGATGAGGATGATTATTGAGGTGGCGGTGCGGCCACCGACGGTTGCGCAGCCGCTCCCACCCTGAACTTTTTCCCTGTGGAGAAGGAACAGTTGTCGCCCCGGTTTTGTTTTCGCAATGCCGCCCGGCAAATCCAGTCACGCGACATCACAACGACGCGGTGCATGATTCTCCCGCTCCGTGGGAGGGCCGGGGAGAGATGCTCCCAACCCAATTTCGCGCTCTGAACCCCTGAACGGTAGCCGCCGACGTGAGGAGGCGGAGAAAAATACTGTTCAACGGTGTCCGCCTCGTTAACTCGGCACGTTACCTTGGCACCTATTGGAGAGGGTGCTTGCCCTGGGCTGAATCACCCGATACGCTCCGGTCGAATCCAAACCAAACCCAGCATGAAAATTCTACCAATCATTGTGTGCGCGGCCCTCCTGATGGGCGTGACGGTATCCGCGGTCGCGGCGGAAAAAATCCGGCACGTCGTGTCGTTCAAATTCAAGAGCACGGCCAAGCCGGAGGAGATCAAACGGGTCGAGACCAACTTTGCCGCGCTGAAGAAAAAAATTCCGCAGATCCAGGCTCTGGAGTGGGGAACCAACATCAGCCCGGAGAAACTGAACAAGGGCTTCACGCATTGCTGGATTGTGACGTTCTCCAGCGCGGCGGATCGGGATGCCTACCTCGTTCATCCGGCGCACAAGGAGTTCGCCAAGGACCTGGGGCCGGTGCTGGAAGATGTGTTCGTGATTGATTTCGCAGTGAAGGAGTAGTGGCGGCTTCTCGAGCGTGCTGCGGCTGGCGCTGCGCACACAGCCGCGCTCCGCGCCCAGTCCAGTTCGAGGGGTAATGTCAAGATGCGCACGGCCACGTCCGATTCGGTGCGGGTTCTGGAAAAATGCCGCCGTGGGTTCGCTCGCTCAATGCGGGTGGCGCGCTTCGCCCCGGCTGCGAACGAGATCGGGAAATCCGCAGCCGTCGCAGGTGGCGTTCGATTGATCGCAGAAATCGCGCACGATTTGCAGCAACCCTTGTTGCCCGGCCGCCGTTCGCAGACCGGCCGCGCGTGTCGGCATCCGACCCAGGAGTCTCTGCCGGGCCAGGCGCAACACGGCGTTGTCTTCACCGGCGGGCCAGGCTTCGTAGCGGCGCTGGAGTTCTTCCGCGAGCTTGGAATTGCGTCCCGCGCGGGCGCGCGACCAGAGCCAGGGGAAAACGACGTTCACGGCCAGGTCGGTGACGCGTTTTTCCCCCAACAACGGTTGAGGTTTTTTCAATCGGCCCGAACGAAATGTCCAGTGCCAGGACCAGTAATCATCCGGCTTCACTTGAAAGATTTTCGTCAAGGACGGCAACAACGCCGGGTCGGCCATCGTCCCCTGACACCACGATTCCAGGTCGTCGGCCAGTCGGCCGGCGTGACACCAATGGGCGGCGAGGGCGAGCCGACGCTGGGGATGGTTTGCGGGGCGCAGACCATGGAAGCGCCACAAGCTGCGCGGCAGCACTTCCTCCCGGAACGACTCCCGCTCGCGCCACCAAAGATCCCATACCCGGCGCAGATAATCGTCCGCGCCGGGCTGGCGACGATTCAACTCGGTTGGCAGCAATCCGCTGAGGCCGAAGAGCCGGGCCTGGAGTTGCAAGATTGAACCGGCGGCAGGTTGCCAGTGATCGCGTTGTTCCGCGAGACGTTGCATCGGCCAGACGTTGTGCCGGTAACCCAGCGCCCGGAAGAGGCCCTCCCACAACGCTTGTTCCCAACCCGCCTGTTGCGCGCGCGCGCGAAATTGCGCGGCCTTATTTTGTAACCGGACCTGCGCGGCCTCGCGGAGCAGTTCCGTGAGGCCGGGTTCCGCCAGGTCGCGCAGCGGGGCGGAACACTGGCCGAGCAGATGCTCCGGCAGCGTGCGGATGGACGTGTGCTCGAGTTGCAAAACCAATTCTGCCAGGGGCGCGTCGAGCACCGACTCGAGCGCGAGGGTCGGCAAACCGTCCAGACTGCGTTCGGCGGCCCAGACCACATGCAGGATGACGTTGCGGAACGCGGGATTTTTGTCGTGTCCGTGCGCCCGCCAGCCGCTCGTGCGCAGGTCCACCTCCACGTCACCGGTGACTGGCGGCGCCCCGCCGATTTGCACGATGGCGCTCTGGAAGTCGGGACCGCCGGCGGCGTTGCCGAAGCCGGGGTGAAGCACCCGGACGGTTTGTCCGTCCAACAATTTCAGTTGCGGGCGGAGCAGCCGTTGGTGCAGCCAGATGGCTTGCAGTAAGCGTTCGGGCGGCGGCTCCGCGGCGTCGCGCAAAACCGCCGCGAGACCGTGTTCGGCGCGCCATTGCGCGTAGAAATTGGTGGTGGATGAGGGCACTTGGGATTGCTTTTGCTCTCTTGCTTGCGCAAAGTCAAGCGTCCGAACGAGCGGAATTTTTTTTGAATGAGACGCAAACGACGGTTGCCCATCACATGAGCAGGATTTGGAATCAACGCGCCGAGGCGGCAAGGAAAATCGTGCGACCAACGGCCGGTCGCATCCGCCCGCTGCTGGTCGGCGGAGTGGGCGGGGTGTTGGTTGCGCTGACCGGGTACGCGTCCATTACTTCCACGGCGAACCCAACTTCGGAGGTGGACATCCGACGTGATCCCACGGTGGTCGCCATCGAAAAGGTGATGCCCAGCGTCGTCAACATCGCCACGTCCGTCCTGGTGCGGCGGCCGGACAATCCCTACGAAGTGTTTCGCCGCCGCTTTTACGGGCTGCCACTCGAGCCGGAGGTGAAGGAGCAGGTCAACAGCGTCGGCTCCGGGGTGATCATTGGTCAGTACGAGAATGAGGCCTACATTCTGACCAACATGCACGTGGTGGACGGAGCAAACCGGGTGCAGGTGCAACTCATGGATGGACGGATCTATGACGCGCAACTCTTGATTCAGACTTCGCAGAAAGATCTGGCGCTGCTGCGGATTGTCCGGGCGCAGGGCGACAAGGCGTTTGACCCGATCCATTTTGCGCGGGACGACGATCTGCTGCTGGGCGAGACGGTCATCACCGTGGGCAATCCGTTCGGCCTGGGCGGCTCGGTTTCGCGGGGCATCCTCAGCTCGAAGAACCGGCGGCCCATGCCGGGGACCAACCAGCCGCTGGGCTTTGAGGACTGGTTGCAAACCGACGCCGACATCAATCCGGGGAACAGCGGCGGGCCGCTGGTCAATCTGCGGGGCGAACTCATTGGCATCAACGTGGCGGTGTTCAATGAGGGGGAGGGCAAGGGGACGGGATTCTCGATTCCCGTGAAACAAATCTCGGCGGCGCTCTCGGATTTCTTCACGCTCGAATACTCCGCCGGGTTCTGGTTCGGCGCGCGGATCAAGGGCGGGGCTGGGCCGTTGACCGTGCGCGAGGTGCAGACAAACAGCCCGGCGTTTCTGGCGGGCATGCGCGTGGGGCAGCGCATCGTGGAAGTCAACGGGCGCGCGGTGAACGATCTGGTGGCCTTCAACAAGCTCGTCGCCGGCAGCGAGAACCTGCGAGCGAATCTCACCGTGATGGACGCGGGCGAGCGGCGCACGTTGCATGTGCAGATGCGCCGGTTGAGCGATTTGAACCAGCAGTTGTTGCAACGACGCCTCGGACTCACGGTCCAGCCGCTCACCGCGGCCCAAGCAAAGAATTTCCGGATCAACGCCGGCGAGGGCTTGCTGGTGAGCGCGGTCGAAAACGGCGGGCCGGCCGGGCAGGCGCGTTTGCAGCCGGGCATGGTGCTCACCGGGATTGATGGCTATAGCGTGAGCAATCTGGCGAACGTGGCCGAAGTGCTCGGCAACAAGCAGAGCGGTGACGCGGTGCAATTGAGCCTCGTGCTGACGCGCCGATTGGGCGACGGTGCGGTGGAACTAACCCCGGCCCGGGTCACGGTGGCGGCGCGCTAGCGGTTTTTGTTGGCGGCCCCGCCGCTTCCTCACCTAAGCTCTGTTTTACAAGCGACGATGAATGACGGTGACATGATTGAAGTGGTCAATCTGACCAAACGCTACGCTGGTCGCACGGCGCTGGCGGATGTCTCGTTTAACGTCGGGCGCGGGGAGATTGTCGGCTTGCTCGGTCCGAACGGGGCCGGCAAGAGCACCACCATGCGGATACTCTCGGGTTTCCTGCCCGCCACTTCCGGCACCGCGCGCGTGGCGGGGCTGGATGTGTTTCACGATGCCACGGAGGTGCGCCGGCGCATTGGTTACATGCCGGAGAATAACCCACTGCACAACGAAATGCGCGTGCGGGAATACCTCAAGTTCCGCGCCCGGCTCAAGGGGCTGAGCCGCACCCGCACGCGTGAGCGTGTGCAAACCGTGATGGAACAGTGCAGTCTCACGGAAGTTCGCAAGCGGATCATTGGCCAGCTCTCGAAAGGCTTTCGTCAACGTGTCGGTCTGGCGGACGCGCTGGTGCATGAGCCGGACCTGATCATTCTCGACGAACCGACCATCGGCCTCGATCCGCACCAGATTCGCGCCGTGCGCCAGCTCATCAAGAGCCTGGCGGGTTCGCATACGGTGTTGATTTCGACGCATATCCTGCCCGAAGCCGAGATGACGTGTAACCGGATGATGATCCTGCTGGGCGGTCGCATCCTGGCCTCGGACACGCCGGAGAATTTGCAGAATCTGATGGCGAGCCGCAGCCAGATCATTGCGGAGATTGCCGCGCCGGCCGCCGAGCTGAACGAGTGTTGGGCGGCCATCGCCGAGGTGGAACAGTTTGATGTGTCGCCCGCCGAGGGGGAGTTTCAACGGTGCGCGCTCACGCCGCGGAACGGCGCCGATTTGCGGGCACAAATCTATCTGCTGGCGCAGGAACGCGGCTGGCTGATCCGCGAACTGACCCGCAATCGGCACACGCTCGAGGACATTTACGTGCAGGTGACCCGGCCCAATGAGGAGGAGGAAGGGTGATGGCAGGAGATCATCGAACCGCAAACCTGTCGCCGGCTGCCGAGGCGACCGTTCCCAGGCGCAAGCGATTGGAAGCGGGAACCGATTTGAGATTGGGCGAAGGCCGGGTGGAGTTCCGGCCGCTCGCACAGGTCAACGAATTTTTTGGGAGGATTTCCTGATGCAAGTCTTCCTCACATTGACCCGGCGCGAACTGGCCACGTATTTGGTTTCCCTTACCGGTTACGTCATCATCTCGGCGGTGGCGTTCTTATGCGGCCTGAGTTTTTGGGTGTTGATCAGCGGGATGGGCAGCGCCGGATTTCAAATGCCCGTCACCGAACTTTTCTTCAGCAGCCCGCTCTTCTGGTTCATCCTGCTGATCGCCAACGCGGTCATCACCATGCGGCTGTATGCGCAGGAGAAGTATTCCGGCACGTTTGAAACCTTGATGACCACGCCGGTGGGCGATTTGCAGGTGGTCAGCGCGAAATTCGCGGCGGCCTGGCTGTTCTATATGATCATGTGGCTGCCGTTTCTGGCGTGTTGCTTCATCATTCAACACTACGCGCGGCAGGCCGGGGCGCTGGATGCCGGCACCCTGATCGGAACTTTTACCGGCATCGGATTGTTTGGCGCGTTTTTCATTGCGTTCGGGGGCTGCGCTTCGGCCCTCACCAACAACCAGATGGTGGCGGCCATGATCAGCCTGCTCATGGGCATGGCGTTGTTCGCCCTGGGTTATGTGGCCTCGCCAACGATGGCGGGCAAGGGCTGGCTGCCGCAGGTCATTGACCGGTTCGACCTGTTTCAACAGATGGGCGACTTCGCTCACGGGATCCTGGATACGCGCACGGTGATCCTGCTGCTGAGTCTCGCGTTGTTTTTCCTGTTCCTGACCTTGCGGGTGGTTGAGAGCCGCCGTTGGAAATAGACATGGCTGTCGCACCGCAACCCAAACCCAGCTTTACGCCCCGCCGCAAATGGGCCGTCGGCTTCGATGTCGGGTTGCGCACGATGGTGGTGCTCGCGGTTGTGGTCATGGTGAATTACCTCTCCGGCCGTTTCTTTCACCGGCAGTTCCTCAATGCCCACGACAACGCCAAGCTGTCGCCGCGCACCATCAGTCTGGTTCAGTCGTTGACGAATGACGTCAATGTCATCGTTTATTACGACCGGGAGAACGATTTATTTACCACCCTCACGGCGCTGCTGCGCGAGTATAGCGCGTTGAGTCCCCGAATCCGGGTTGAGGTTGTGGATTACCTGCGGGATGCCACGGCTGCCCAGGCCATCAAACAAAAATACAAACTGCCCGACACCACCAAGGACGAGGAGAAGAACTTCATCATCTTCGATTGCGACAAACGATTCAAGTTCGTGTACGGCTACGCCCTGGCGGATCGGGAGCTCAAGATCAGCAAGGACAAGCGCACGTACAGCCGCCCGCCGACGTCGCTCAAGGCGGAAGCGGCCTTCGATGCCTGTCTGCTCGCGGTGACCAGCCTCAAACCCTTCAAGGCTTATGTGCTGCAAGGCCACGACGAGCACGGCATCGAGGATGGGGATGAATTACGAGGCTACCGCGATTTTGCGTCCGTGCTGAAGCAGAACTACGTCCAGGTCGAACCGTTGACCCTGTTTGGCACCAACGCCGTGCCGCAAGATTGCAACCTCCTCGTGGTGCCCGGTCCGCGCTCGGCCATTTCGGCCGGTGAACTGGACAAGCTTGACCAGTATCTCAATGAAGGCGGCCGGCTCTTTGCGCTGTTCGATTCCGCCTCGACTGAGCGGCGCGCCGGCCTCGAAAAAATCCTGACCCGCTGGGGGGTCATGGTCAGCCCGGAAGTGGTGCAGGATCCGAAGAATTCCCTCAACACGCTCAAATCTTACCCCGGCGTGGATGTGACCGTGGGCGCCTTCAACACGCGCCATCCGATCACCAAGTCCCTCTACGGCTCCTACCTGAATCTCATCATGCCCCGGCCCATCTTCCCGATCACCGGCGCGGATCGCGGCGCCGACACCACGAAGGTCGAGGTGCTGTTCAGTTCCGAGCCTACGGCCACGCTGGTCGGCAATCCCCGGATTGCGCCGACCAACTATCCGCTGGCGGTCGCTGTGGAGCGGTCGCCCGCGCCGGGCGTGGTCACGAGCCGGGGCACGACCCGGATGGTGCTGGTGGGCGATTCCTTTTTTCTGGCCAACGGGCCCATGAAGCTGCTCGCGAATCGCGACTTCGCCGATTATGCGATCAACTGGCTGCTCGAACGCCCCCAGTTCATGGAGGGGGTCGGGCCCAAACCGATTACCGAATATCGCGTCGCCCTGACCACGGCGCAGATGCAAACGATTCAATGGTTGCTGCTCGGCGCGCTGCCGGGCGGCATCCTGTTGTTCGGCGGCCTGGTCTGGCTGCGCCGGCGAAAATGAAATGAACTCCAGGAGCACATGGGTCTGGCTCGGGATTGCGGTGGTGCTGGCCGCCATCATTCTCGGGGTGGAACAATTTGGGCCGAAGCCCGCGCCCGGCCCCGCCCCGCTGCTGTCGAATTTTCAGGCGGCCAAGGTGACCGGCATTCAACTGGCCTTGCGCGATCAACCGGAACTGCGCGTCGAACGCACTAACTTCACCTGGCAGTTGATCAAACCCGTCCACTATCCCGCGCAGTCCGCCAACATTGATGCGCTGCTGTACGTGCTCCAACATCTGGGCCCGGCCGGCGTGATTCCCGGGCGCGAAGTCCGGCTGCACCAGAACAAGGAGCAGGAATTCGGCTTCGCGACACCGCAGGCCACCTTGACGTTGCTGAGCGAGAAAGATCGTCGCCAAATCCTGATCGGCGCGCGCACCGCTCCCGGCGATCAGGTTTATGTGCAGGTTGTCGGCGTGGAAGATGTGTATCTGGTGGACGCCGAGTTGTTGAACGTGTTACCGCATCAACTGGATGACTGGCGCGACACCGCGCTGGCCGACTTGAGCCAGATGCTCTTTGATCGGATCATCGTTTCAAACACGGTGGCGAACCTCGAATTGCAGCGCGATCCCTCCAATCGCGTCTGGCGATTGACCCGGCCGATGGCGGCCCGGGCGGACAACCAGCGGCTCGGCCTTTCGTTGCAAGGTCTCAACACCGCGCGCGTGACCCGGTTTTTGACGAACAACTCCCCGGCCGACCTCGAAGCCGATGGTTTCAGCGCGCCAGAACTGGAGTTGACGTTGCTGCAGGGCACCAACGCGGTGGCCACGCTCCAGTTTGGCCGGCCGGCGACCAACGATTCCACCCAGGTTTACGCCCGGCGTGTGGGACTCGACACCGTCGTGACCGTGCCCGGCAATTTCCTCGAGCCCTGGCGGCATCCGCTCAACGACTTTCGCGACCCGCGCGTGGTTTCATTCGGACGAACGGTGGACCGGATCGAATTCGTCGGTGGTGAACCCTTCACGTTGGAGCGCACGGGTACCAATTCCTGGCGCGCGGCGGGGGCGGATTTTCCCGTGGATGCCGGCGCCGTGGATGAATTGATCACCACGCTGGGCAATCTGAAGATCGAGCAGTTCAAGGATTCCATCAACGAACCGGACCTGCCCGAGTATGGGCTGGCCGCTCCGGTGCGTCAGGTCATTGTCAGCGCGACCGTCACCAATGCCGGCACGGCCACCAACCTCGTGCTGGCCCGGCTGGCCTTTGGCGTGGCGAAGGATAAAAAAATCTACGTGCGGCGGGCGGACGAGAATCCTGTCTATGGCATTTCCCTGGCGGACTTTCAAAAGCTGCCGGAGCACGTCTGGCAGTTGCGGGAGCGGCGCATCTGGAATTTTTCCGAGCAGAACACCGTGCGCCTGGTGGTGCAGTTGAACGGCCAGCGGCGCGAACTAATCCGGGCCGGTACCAATTCCTGGGCCTATGCGGCCGGCTCCCAGGGCATCCTCGTCGGGGCTGCCGTCGAAGAAACCGTGCATCGTTACGGGGAACTGACGGCCACCGCCTGGTCCGGCCGCGGCGACACCAATCGCGCGCATTTCGGCTTCACCACGAACAGTCTGGCGTTGACCTTCGAACTGAAGGACGGCGTGAAACATACCGTGGAACTGGGCGGCCTCTCGCCGGCGAAATATCCGTACGCGGCGGTGAAACTGGCCGGCGAGGATTGGTTCTTCGAGCTTTCGAGCGCGCTCTACCAACTGACGACCTACGCGTTGTCCATCCCGGCCAGCCCGCCCCCCTGACATGCCGACGCCCGCCAAGAAACATTTCTGGCGCCTGTGCCGCATTTACTTTCGTCGGTTCCGTATTTCGCTCTGGTTGGTCATCATCGTCGTGCTCGGCTCGCTGCTCTACCTCAACCAGGTGGGCTTGCCCGATTTTGTGAAGCGGCCGTTGGTGAACAAGCTCCGCGAACAGGGCGTGGCGCTGGAATTCGTCGTGCTGCGCTTGAACTGGTCCGACGGCTTCACGGCCTACAACGTCAGCTTCGGCTCGATGAATGAACCTTCCGCCCCGCAGTTGCTGGCCGAGCGGGTGATGATCAAACTCGATCTCGCGGCGCTGCTGCACGGCCGGCTGGTGGTGGAATCGCTGGACCTGCGCGGCGGACGACTGCAATGGGTGCCGGCCAAATCTCACACGCCGCTCCGGTCGCTCACCGTCCAAAACATCGCCGCGCACCTGCGCTTCCTGCCCGGCGACCAATGGCGGCTGGATGATCTCCGCGCGCGTTGGGGCGGGGCGGACATTGTGATTTCCGCGACCGTCACCAACGCTACGGCCGTGCGTGACTGGGATTTTCTGCACGGCACCGGCGGCCCGGGCGTCTCGCAGTGGCCAATCCGGCTCCGACGGCTGGCGGACACGATGGAATCCATCTCGTTTTCTTCGCCGCCCGAATTGCGGGTGGCGCTGGAAGGCGACGCGCGGGATTTGCGCAGCTTCGGCGTCCGGCTTAACCTGAACGCGCCGCAGGCCGACACTCCCTGGGGCCGGTCGGAGGCGGTGGAATTTGTGGCGCGGCTTTATCCCGCCGCCAGCAACGAACTCTCGCGCGCCGACCTCACGCTTCGCGCCGCCACCGCCCAGACGCGCTGGGGCAACACCACCAACCTGAACCTGCAACTCCGGCTGATTTCGCTCGAGCCGAAACCCGAGCTGGTGGATGCGACGTTCACCTTGCGCACCAGCGCCGCCGCGACGCCGTGGGCCACCCTCGGCGACACCCGGATCAAAGCGCACTGGGTTCATGCCCTGACGAATCTGATCCCCTTGTCAGCCGAGTTCGACTTCAACACCGATCGGGCCCTCACCCGTTGGGCCAATGCCGCCCGGATTCAATTCAACGGCACGCTCGCACCCGCCACCAATCAGACCCGGACGCCGGACGCCTCCCTCGCGTATTGGACCAACTTGTGGCCGTATCAACTCGACTGGTCGGCGGACGTTGGCGCCGTGAAAATTTCCCGTTTCGAAGCGGACCAGGTTGTTTGTGCCGGCCGCTGGAGCGCGCCGGAACTGGTCCTGACCCGGTTGCGCGGCGACCTGCAACGCGGCTCGTTCACCGGTGGCCTGCACCTCGACGTCGCCACGCGCGAACTTGCCTTCGACGCCGCCTCGGATTTTGACGTGCGCCAGCTTGCGTTGTTGGTGCTGGCCTCGCCGCCGGACTGGCTCGGACAATTGTCCGGAGCGGAACGCCCGCGAATCCGCGGCGCCGGGTCGTTCGTGCTTCCGGCGTGGACGAATCCGGCACCGGACTGGGTCGGTCAGGTCCGGCCCACCTTGAACTGGGCGGGAGAGATTGCGCTGACCAATGTCGCCTATCAAGGGATCGCGGCCAACTGGCTGCACACGCATTTGAGTTGCACGAATCTGCTCTGGCAGTTGCCCGACTTCACGCTGGGCCGGCCCGAGGGACAACTCCAGGTCGCGCTCACGGCCAACGAGGCGACGGGCGATTTTCATTCCCGGTTCACAAGCACGGTGGATGTCACCGCGCCGCGTTCGTTGCTGGGCGAGGCGGTGCAACAGGGACTGGATTGGTGCCAGTTCACCGCGCCTCCGGTCATCGCGGGCGAGCTTTGGGGACACGGCACCGATCTCGGGCGGCTGGGCTTTCGCGGGAGCGTGGCGATGACGAATTTTACGTTTCGCGCCCTGGACTCGGACGCCGTCGTCACGGACGTGCGCTATACCAATCGGGTGGTCGAGTTCTTGATGCCCCACGTGTGGCGCGGTACGCAGGCGATGTCGGCCGCCGCCATCGTCGCTGACTTCAACGCGGATCGCGTTTATTTCACCAATGCCTTGAGCACGTTGGACCCTGGCGTGGTGACGCGCGCCATCGGTCCGCCGGTGGACGAAGTCATGGCGCCCTATCATTTCCTGCAACCGCCGGTGGTTCGCGTCGAAGGCTACGCTCCCATGGGCGATCCGCACAACGTGGACCTGCGATTCGATGGCGTCGGCGGACCGTTCGCGTGTTTGAAGTTTCGGGTGCCAAAGTTCGCCGCACTCGTCCACTGGGTGGGCGATGCGTTGATCCTGACCAATGTGCAGACGGATTTTTACGACGGCAAGGCCCGGGGGTGGGCGCACTTTGTATTTCCGGATCAGCCTGGCGCGCAATTTGCCTTCAGCGCGAACGTCACGAACGCGAACCTGCGTTTGCTCATGGCGGACCTGTCCACCGGCACCAACGAGCTTGACGGCACCCTGGATGTCAATCTGGCGATCACCGATGCGCAGACGGAGGACCCGCTTTCCTGGAACGGTTTCGGCGAAGCGCAACTGCGGAACGGGCTGATCTGGGAAATCCCAATCTTCGGGGTGCTCTCAAAACCGCTGGACGCCATCGTGCCAGGCGTCGGCAAAAGTCGCGTGGAGGACGCCACCGCCACGTTTGTTATTTCCAACAGCGTGATCCGCTCGGAGGATCTGGAGATGCGCGCACCGGCGCTGCGGTTGCAGTATCGCGGCACGGTGGATTTTCACCGGCAGGTCAACGCCCGGGTCACGGTCGAACCGTTGCGCGATACGCCGGTGGTCGGCACGTTCGTGAGCGCCGCGCTCTGGCCGGTCTCGAAGTTGTTTGCCTACAAAATCACCGGCACTCTGGAGGAGCCGAAGTCCGAACCGGTTTACATCCCCAAGGTTCTGCTCCTGCCGTTCAGCCCGTTCAAAACTCTGGGAGAATTATTTGCCCCGTCACCGGCGGACACCAACACGCCGCCCGCGACAAAGTAGGAATTGCGTCGCCGGCGGTGGATTGCTTCCATCGCGACTCGCCGGCATCAGGTCGTCACGACCACGTTGCGCTTGTCCAGGATGGCCGCCACGATTTTCTTCGCCAGTTCGGGCTTCTCGACCAGGGCTTTCTTGGCGGCCTCGCGGCCTTGCCCGATGAGGTCGCCCTCGAATTGCAGCCACGCGCCCTTCTTGTCCACCACCCCGCACTCGATGCCCACGTCCAGGATGCTGCCTTCCTTGTCAATGCCGTGATTGTAAATGATGTCAAACTCGGCCTCGGCAAAGGGCGGGGCGACCTTGTTTTTGACGATCTTCACCTTCACGTGATTGCCCGTGGCGTTGCCCGCCGCGTCCTTCAAAGTTTCCTTGCGCCGGATGTCCATGCGGACACTGGCGTAAAACTTCAGCGCCTTGCCGCCCGGCGTGGTCTCGGGATTGCCAAACATCACGCCGACTTTTTCGCGGAGTTGATTGGTAAAAATGCAGGTCGTCTTGGATTTGCCAAGGATGGCGGTCAGCTTGCGCAAGGCCTGGCTCATGAGTCGGGCCTGCATGCCCATGGTGGCCATGCCCATCTCACCTTCCAGTTCGGCCTTGGGGACCAGCGCGGCAACGGAATCCACCACGATCACATCCAGCGCATTGGAGCGGGTGAGGGTTTCACAAATCGTCAGCGCCTCCTCACCGCTGTCCGGTTGGGACACGAGCAGGTCATCCAGATTGACGCCGAGTTTCTTGGCGTAACCCGGATCCAGCGCGTGCTCCGCGTCAATGAAGGCCGCCAGGCCGCCCGCCGCCTGCGCGTTGGCCACGACATGCAACATCAGCGTGGTCTTGCCCGAAGATTCCGGCCCAAAGATTTCAATGACGCGCCCGCGCGGCACGCCGCCGACCCCGAGGGCGAGGTCCACCGCCAGCGCTCCGGTTGGGATGACCTCGATTTTCTTCAACGCATGGGCGTCGCCCAGCCGCATGATGCTGCCGTCGCCGTAGGCTTTCGTGATGGTGGAAATGGCGGCGTCCAGTTCGCGCGCGCGGGTGGCGGCGAGCTTGCCGGCATCGGCGGCTTTGGGTTCGGCGACGTTTTTATCGGCGGCTTTGGGCGGCATAACTTTGGGCAAAAGGTTTTCCAGCGGTTGAACTGATTCGCGAGCGACGTTAGCCAACGCCCGCAGCCAAGTCAACGCCGGGTAAAGGGCTGGGCTAAGGGTAAAGGGAACACATCTGAAAAGCCGTTGGCGGTGGAAGTTCTCGCGCTGTGAGAACGGTTACCATCTCCGATAGCGCTTGTCGCGCCGCGACAGGCCCGCCCATGTTCAGCGTGTGGCCAAATGCCATTCCAAAGCGTCAACCGGCTGCCTGGTCGCCGCTCATTTTGTTAATAAGTTTCTGTTTACAGCCGGCTGCAACTGTGTTGAAGTCGTGGGCAGACCATCGAATCCAGCCAGCGTCTTCCTGAGCTTCCTGTTTCGTGGCGTGTCCCGGTTGTTGCGCACGTTGTTCCGTTGTTAAACCAATCGCGAAGGGTGCCAGTTATGAAATCAAACCAGCTCGTCAAGTTCGCTTTGTTCTTGCTCGGTCTCGTGGTCCTCGCCGGGCTAATGGTCAAGACTCAATCCCAAGTCAAACCGCCGGGCGCGTACCCGGCTGCCGAGGAGATTTCCCGTTCCCGCTTCTTCGGCCAGCGGATCGTCCCCGTTGGGGGGGGGGCGACCGAGGCCGAATCTCAGCTGCTCCTGCTGCTGCTCAACGTAACCGCCGACAGCGACTACCAGACGGGGTTGGACGACTTGGAAGAATTTCAGAACACGTACACCAACTCGCCTTGGACGCCATCGTTGGATGCCGCCCTCGGGCGATACTACTACGAACTGGGGCGTTACACCCTAGCCTTGGCGCATTGGGAATTGGCGTGGGACGCGACGAAGGATTATCCCAACGGGAACGGCAAGGGTGTGGCTGACTACGTGCTGGCGAATTGGACGCGGCTGTTGGCGAAACTTGGCCGCTACGAAGTGCTGACCAATCTGGTGCAGGAAACTCGCGGGCGCGTGCTGGATCGCGGGCGGCTTTCCCAACAGTGGGGGCGAACGCGGGAGGCGATTGTGGACATGGCTCGGAATCCGGGTATCTCGTATCGGTGTGGCACGTTCGCGTTGAACGCGGTGGCTCGAGAATTGCAGGTCAAGTACGATCCGACCGCCTTGCTCAATCTCCCCTCTCCAGCCAGCGGCTTTTCCCTGTCCTACCTGGCGCAACTCTCGACTCGTTTCGGCTTGGGCTTGTACGCAGTCGGGCGGACGGGTGGCGGGGAAATTCCGGTCCCGGCGGTGGTGCATTGGCGGCAGAACCATTACGCGGCAATTTTATCGCGCCGAGGCGACTTCTACAAAGTGGTTGACCCCACTTTTGGACGCCCGCGCTACATGACTGCCGAAACGATCAACGCCGAGGCCAGCGGATATTTCCTGGCTCCTGCGGCGGGGCTCACCGCCAATTTCCATTTGGTTGGCCCGGCGGAAGCGGACTTGGTTGTTGGGCGAGGCAACCCGAATTTTTTGCAAGACTCCGACGACCAGTACTGTAGCTGCGAAGACGCCGGGGAATGTCCCACCGGACCGAGTGGGGCCACGGGGAGTCATGGCGGTGACGGCAACCGCAGCAATATAGTGAAAGGCGATAATCCTCAGCCCGGATGTGGTAGTTGCGGTGGGATGCCGGTATGGCGGGTTTCCGAACCTTACATCAATCTGTGGTTGGACGATGAACCGTCAGCTTATCAACCGGCTTTGGGCCGTCGTGTCGCCGTCCGGCTGACTTACAAGCAGCGCTCCGAGGATATCTTCCGGCCTGCGGTCTCGGATTTTTCCTCTTTCGGGCACCATTGGCATTGCCCTTGGTTTTCAACCGTTTTTTTGGGTTTGAACGGGGCGGTCACCTTGAATTACGCCCAGGGCGGGGAGGCCGCGTTCCAACAGAGCGATCTGGTCGGCTCCGCCGGTTTGGGCAACTACTACAACAATCTGAAGTTTCGCGCCGTGACCAACGGCGCCGGCGTCTGCACCAGCTACGAGTTGCTGTATCCCAACGGGGCCAAAGATGTTTACGGATACGCTTCCACCAACCGCTACTCCTTCATCTGGTTTTATCTCACCCAGAAGATTTCGCCCGAGGGATTTACCACCAGTTTTCAATATGACGCGGATGCTGGCTTCGGCAAAGTGTGGCTGAAATATGTGGTGGATGCCGATGGCCGCACCAATTCGCTTTACTACACCGATCCCTTCAACGAAACCGAAGTCACCCAGGTCACCGATCCCTACGGTCGCTCGGCCTATTTTCAATACGACGAGTATTACCTGCTTACCAACATCACGGATTCGGCCGGGATGAGCAGTTCCGTCAGCTACGATGCCAATGGCGTCGCAACCGCGCTGGTCACACCGTATGGCACCACCACATTTGATTTTGTGGACAAAAGCGCCAATGACCAAACCGCCCGCCAAGGGACCATCAGCGACCCCAACAATGGCACTGAGATCTATGCCTTCGTGGAGAACTACAACAACGTCGAGTCGCTTTATGGCGTTTTGTACTATCCTGCGGCCCAGGTGCCCACCAATACCCCGATCGGCACGCTCAATAATACCAACCTTTGGTCGCGCAACAGTTACCATTGGAGCCGCCTGCAAACCCCCACCCTGTCCACCACGGATGTGGATTACATGGTCGCCAGTGATTTTCTCAAGGCCCGCTTACGCCATTGGCTGGGGGAATATCCGGATGGCGAAAACCTGCTGAGCATGGACACGTTGTCGTTGGAACGGGCGTACAGTCCGGATGGCAGCGCCGAGGGTCAGAAGACCTGGTATGACTATCCAGGCAAGGAAGGCGGCGAGTCGGGCAACAAAGGCGCGCATATTCTGCCCGGCGTGGTTGCCCGCGTCCTGCCGGACGGTTCGACCTGGTATCAGTGGCTGCGCCGCGACTCCTGGGGGCAACCAACCAACATTGTCGAAACCTATACGCAACCGGACGGCGCCATTGGCTTGCGCACCAATCAGTTTGTCTATGCCACCAATGGCCTGGACTTGGTGCGGCATCTCGGGCCGCAGGGTGAGCAGGTGGTCAGCAACTATTTCGGCAACACTTACCATCAGGTGGACGCGAGTTACGACGCGCTCGCTCAGGTAACCCGTTACACCTACAACGGCTACCGCCAGCTTACCAGCATCAAGTCTCCCGCCGGCCTGACAACCACCAATCTCTATTTTTCCAGTGGCGATGCGCTTAATCGGCTGGACAAAATCATTGACCTGGAAATCAAGCGGACCAACTCCTATACCTACGCCAACGATCTGGTGTATTCCCATACGGACGAGCGCGGCCTGACGGTGACGAATTATTGGGACGGCCTGCAACGCCTCGTCGGGATGAAATATCCGGACGGCACGACAACATCGAACCGGTACACGGCACTGGACATCACGGCCCGCAAGGATCGGCTGGGTTACTGGTCGTACGCCTCGTACAATGGCATCCGCCAGAAAGTCGCCGAGACCAATGCCAACGGCGTCGTCACCCGTTATGGCCTGTGCGACTGTGGCGCAATCCTGTCCGTGACCAACGCTTGGAGCACGCCGGTGCAAATGGTCACCAGCTTTGGCTACGATCTCCAAGGCAACCGCATATACACCTATTATCCCGACGCCACCGTCACGAACTGGTTTGATTCGCTACAACGCGTGATTGCCACCTGCGATGCATGGGGCTGCGAATGGTACAGCTATAATAATCAGGGACTCGCCACCAGCGTGACAAATGCATTTGGCGCGAAACAGATCACCGTCTTTGACTTCGAAGACCGGCCGATTTACGTGACCGACGCCAACAACGTCACGCTCACCAACACCTACGATGACCTGGGCCGGCTGCGCACCCGCACCGCTCCCGACGGTGGCGTGGAGGCGTTCGGCTATTCCGCCCGCGGCCTGATCGCCTACACCAATCAAATCGGTCATACCAACTTCTACGCCTACGACGAGGCCCGGCGGAAAACCTGCGAGACCAACGCGAACTGGGAAGTCATCCGCTACACCAACAGTCCCGCCGGCGATTTGCTGGCGCTGGTGGATGGCAAAAACCAGGTGACCAAATGGAACTACGACGAGTATGGCAGGGTGACCAACAAGGTGGACCAGGTCGGCGCGGCCATCCTGCGTTACACCTACGACGCCGACAGCCGGCTGGTCAGCCGTTGGAGCAAGCAGAAGGGCACGACCTACTACACCAACGACGCCGTGGGCAACCTGACCAAAATCAATTACCCCGCCAGTCCGGATGTGACCCTGGCGTACGACCCGCTCAATCGCGTGACAAACATGGTGGACGCCGCCGGCACGACGAAATACACTTACACCGTTGGTGGGCAGCTTTACACCGAGGACGGCCCGTTTGCCAGCGACACCGTGACCAACACCTGGAACAACCGATTGCGCGTGGGCCTGGATTTGCAGCAGCCCACCGGCGTGTGGACCAACCGGTTTGCCTACGACGCGGCCAAACGGCTGACCAACGTGACCAGTCCGGCGGGGAGCTTCGCCTATTTGCTTCCCGACACCCGCCCTTCGCATCTCGTGTCACGCACCGCGCTCCCCAACTCCAGTTACATCACCAACACCTATGACGGCAATGCGCGGCTGCTGACAACCAAGCTGCTCACTTCCAGCTCCTCGCTGCTGAATTCTCACTCCTATTCGTACAACCCCGCCCACCAGCGCACGCAGCAGGTGTTCAACGCGGGCAGCACGGTCAATTACACCTACGATCCCATCGGCCAGTTGAAGGTGGCCGACAGCGCCACGGCCAGTGAAGACCGGGGATACAATTACGACACCGCGTGGAACCTGCACTATCGGACGAACAACACGACGCTGAACACGCTTACCGTGGACGGGAAGAACCAGTTGACCACGGCTTTGGGTGGGAATTGCGGGTATGACAGCAACGGCAACCTGACCAACTACAACAGCGGCGCGGTGGTTTACAGCTATGACGATGAGAACCAGTTGACGTGGGCCGAAGACGTGGACAAGCACAAGTGGGCCACGACTTTTGTGTACGATGGCCTGGGGCGGCTGCGCAAACGAGTGGAGTACGCGTGGAGCGGAGTTTGGACGGTGTACACGACGACGTGGTATCTCTACGACGGGCGGCGGGTGATTCAGGAGCGCAACGCCAGCAACGTCCCGCAAGTCAGCTACACGCGCGGCACGGACTTGAGCGGCACGCTGGAAGGAGCCGGTGGCATTGGCGGGTTGTTGGGGCGCAGTCACGGCTACTCCGCCGGCAACTGGAGCACGCACAACTTTTATCACGCCGACGGCAACGGAAACATCACGTATCTGGTGAACAGCAGCCAGGGGTTGGCGGCGAGTTACCGGTACGATCCGTTTGGGAACACGATTTCCAGCAGCGGCACGCTTGCCAGTGCCAATGTGTATCGCTTTTCGAGTAAGGAACTTCACGTCAACAGTGGCCTCTATTACTACGGCTACCGCTTCTATGATCCCAACACCCAGAGGTGGTTGAATCGGGATCCGATTGGAGAAAGGGGTGGCGTTAATCTTTACCGGTTCTGCTTCAATGCCGGTATTAACTATTCGGATCCACACGGGCTTCAGTACCAGCAGCCGCCAATAAACCTGCCCGATGGCACGGTGATTATTTACACCCCAACCGGTGCAAGCGGAGGTGGTGGCGATCCTGGCAATTGGCCCGTTGCCAGTCCAGTTCTGCCACCCGGCTTTAAGTGTGAAGGCTTCAGGAATGGTGCGCCAATTATCTCAGGGACAATGTCTCCGCCAATAGGCCCACCCGTTTTTTTACCTCCCATTTTCTTGCCTCCGATTGTACCACACGGACCTCCAAGGATTCCGCGAATACCTTGTTCCATTTGCGACATTAACCGACCTCCCCCAATCATCATCAGGGCCTGAATATGATGCTGCGTAGATACTTGAATTTGCTCCTAATCCTATCGGGAGCGGCTTTTATGGATCTGATCAAGCTTCCTGCGCAAACGAATGATTGGGTCACTGCAAAACGGGATCAAGAGTTAGGTATTCGATACTGCAAAGAAAGCAACTGGGATGCGGCGATCAACAAACTGAGTAGTGTTATTGCAATTATGCCGGATGATTCGGCGGCGTTCGACTGGCGTGGTTGCGCATATTTCGCGAAAGGGGAACTGGATAAGGCGATAAATGACTTCAGCCAAGGAATACGCCTCAACCCAACGAACGCCAATGCCTTCCTAAATCGTGGGAATGCCTATGGTGCGAAACTTGATTTCAAGAGAGCAATCAGTGATCTCACGGAAAGCTTACGACTAAACCCGAATCAGGCAATTGCACTTGCGTCGCGTGGACAATATTATGCGAGGACAAGCGAATTTGAAAAAGCATTGAGTGATTACAATGAAGCACTGCGGTACGATCCCAAAAGCAACCTGGCATACAACGGCTTGGGGTGGTTGCGGGCCACCTGCCCTGTGGTGGCAATCCGTAACGGTATGCAAGCGGTCGAAGCGGCGACAAGAGCATGCGAGCTAACCAATTGGGATCGATGGCAATGTGTCAGTACTTTGGCTGCTGCTTTCGCCCAAGCAGGAGATTTTGACAAAGCAATGAGCTTTCAGGCGAAAGCGCTGAACATGACTGGGGCCAGCGACAAAGATCGCAAAGAAATGCAGAGCCGTCTCGACTTATACAAACAACGCAAACCTTTTCGCGAAGAAAGTAAGCGGTGATTTAGTGATCGCCAGTTCTGACGGTAGAACATGATAGACTGACGGGTATGCGTGAGGCCGCAGGAGTTGTTACGGACTTTTTTTCATCGTAAAAAACGGGCGAAGTGGCGTCGCAAGGTTTCAGGCTTCTGCCCAAGCTCCAATCGTATTTTGTGGCCGAATAACCGCGCTCGGGTCGTCTTGTCCTGACGTAGCCTTGGCGTAGGAGGGAAGGGGTGTGAACGCGTAGGCTGATTCCAGCTTTTTAGTCCTGTCCGGAATGTCTTGAGCCGCACTCCGGATCGCAAGGGGCCGTGCGTGGAACGGCTGCCCTCGCTTCTGTCGTAAGCCAGACGCACCGTTCAGGGCTGTTCGCGCGGCCATGGTGAACAACGGGTATTTCTCCGGGGCCACTCTCTGACCTCGCTGACGTCGCCGCCTGGCGACGCCAGCGGATGGCGGCAGTTGAACTGCTGGCCCGTGGTCTGACGCACCACATCGTGGAAGGAGAGAACGAAAACGCGCATGCAGCAGTCAATGGCGTGGCCCGCCAGATCACGCTCGGGTCAGCGCCAGTAACTGTCTTTGACAAGGAGGCCAGGATAGGCGGGCAAGGCGAAATTGCCCGCTTCGCGTTCGATCGGTTCCCGGCCGCGTTGTTGGAGCAACGGTATGAATGGGCCAGCCGGGCGCCCCAACTCAAAGCCCATTGAATTTCCATCTTTCATCCGGCCTCGACGATGCCTTATGCTTCACAGATGTTCGAAACTGTCACGGCCTCCATCAGCACGGCAGCGCAGAAACTCACGCACCTGCGGAGGTTTCTTTGACTGGCCGGGCGCGCAGAAACGTCTCGGCGAGTTGAACTCGCAGATGGCCGGGGACACGTTTTGGAACAATCGCGAGGCGGCGCAGAAGGTCATTGACGAAGCCAACACCCTGCGCGGCAAAATGGACCCGCTCACGGCGGCGGAAAAACAGCTCGCGGATTTCCCAGTGATGATCGAACTCGGTGAGGCCGAGCCGCCCGAAGCGCAGGCCCGGATCGAAGCCGAGCTCGAACGCGACCTGGCGAAACTCCTCCAGGAACTCGAAGCGCTGGAGCTCAAGTTTTTCCTCAACGGTCCACACGACCGGAACAATTGCATTCTGAGCATCAACGCCGGCGCCGGCGGCACGGAGGCGTGCGATTGGGCCAGCATGTTGATGCGGATGTATCAGCGCTGGGCCGAGGCGCGCGGTTGGGACGTGGAAGTGGAAGACGCCCTACCCGGTGAAGGCGCGGGGATCAAGAGCGTGACGATGTTGATCAAAGGCGAAAACGCCTACGGCTTTTGCAAGGCCGAGCGCGGCGTGCATCGGCTGGTGCGGATTTCGCCGTTCGATTCCAACAAGCGCCGCCACACCAGCTTTGCCAGCGTGGACACCATTGCGGAACTCAAGGAGGACACCACCGAGATCGTCATTCCCCCCAACGAATTCGAGGAAGACACCTTCCGTTCCGGTGGCAAAGGCGGGCAAAACGTCAACAAGGTGGAAACGGCCGTGCGCATCAAGCACCTGCCGACGGGGCTGGTGGTCAAGTCGCAAGCGCAACGCTCGCAACACCAGAATCGGGCTACGGCCATGCGGCTGTTGCTGTCGCTCATATTCGCCCAACGTCAGGATGCCGCCAAGGCCGAGATGGAACGGTTCTACGGCGAGAAGGGCAGCATCTCCTGGGGCAACCAGATTCGCAGCTACGTGTTCCAGCCCTATCGCATGGTGAAGGATTTGCGAACCGGCGTGGAGACCAGCAACGTGCAGGGTGTCATGGATGGCGACCTGGATGCGTTTGTGAACGGCTGGTTGCGCGCGGGCTGTCCGTTGAAACGAATGCAGGGGGTGAAGGATGACGAGGAATGAACATTCTCGACACCATCGTTGAACAGAAGAAGCTCGAAGTGGCGAAGCTGCCCGAGCGGATCCTCGCCGCGGGCGATTTGCACGACGCCATGCTGGAACGCCGGGAGCGCCGCGATTTTCTGGCCGCGCTGCGTCAACCACGCGTGGGCGATGTGGCCTTGATTGCCGAGGTCAAAAAGGCGTCGCCGTCGGCGGGCGTCATCTGCCCGGACTTCGACCCCGTTCGCATCGCGAAGGAATACGAGGCGTCGGGAGCCAGCTGCCTCTCCGTGCTCACGGATGAAAAATTCTTCCAAGGTTCGCTGGATTATCTCCGCCAGATTCGCGAAGCCGTGAAACTGCCGCTCTTGCGCAAGGATTTCCTCATTGAGGAACGGCAGATTCTCGAGGCCATCGAATGGGGCGCGGACGCAATCTTGTTGATCGTGGCGATTCTGGACGATGCGCGGTTGCGGCGTTTTCACACGCTCGCGACCGGTGCCGGGCTGGCCGTGCTCGTCGAGGTGCATGATGAAACCGAGTTGGAGCGCGCGCTGGCGGGCGGAGCACAATTGATTGGCGTGAACAATCGCGATCTCAAATCGTTCCAGGTGGACCTGGCCACGACCGAGCGGCTGGCCGCAAAACTTTTTGCCGCTGCCGGCGCTCCCCTGCTCGTGGCCGAGAGCGGAATCCATTCCCGGGCCGACGTGGAACGGTTGGTGAAGTGTGGCGTGAAAGCCATCCTGGTTGGCGAGAGTTTGATGCGAACGGGAGGCATCACGGCCAAGGCGCACGAACTGCTCGGTGTTCGTTGAACCGTTGTTTTCCAGCGAACGAGCCTGGCGCGTTCGCGACTATTGCACGGAAACGATCCGCGCGGGTTGTTTCCGGCCGGCGAGCGAAAGCTGCGGGCGCTCGCCCTGTCTCTGGTCCAGGAGTTGCGCCCCTAACGGTGATTGGGGCGTGATGACCAGCACCTCCCGGTTGTCCTGCACCACCTCGGTGCCACCGGCGCGTGGACCGATGAAATACCACGACACCTCGCCGCCCGTCTCCAGTTCCACCAACGCCCCCAGACTGATGCGTTCGTCGGCGGCAAACCTCCGCACCTCCAGCTTTTCAAATTCCGCAATGGCGGCTTCGAGTTCCGCCGCCTGTTTGGACTGGCCGCGGGCCAGGTAAGCGGCCTCCAGACCGCGCGTGTCGTATTTGCTCTCGGCCTGATTCTGTTCGTGCGTCGCCTCAGCCCGTGAATTTTGAGCGGCCCGGAAATAAACCGACAGCTCCCGCGTCAGTTGAGTGACGATTTTCTGGATCAGGGCGCGCTTGTTCATGCGACGTCCGGCGAGAGAGTGTTCCCAAATAGGTTTTGCGTTTTGACCGCCAGTACTGTAGCCGCCGACGCGAGGAGGCGGAAAAGACTGCTGCTGCTCGGCGGCGTCCGCCCCGTTACCGCGGCAGCTACGGCGGAGAAATTCATGGGGAGGCAACCGTTACGCAGCGGAGAATTTTTCGCGTTCGGTGGCGCTGGGTTCGCGAAAATCGCTGAGCCGGCCCTTCTTCATCGTGCCGTCCTTGAGTTTCAACGCGAGTTGCGGCGGCCAACCCGCCCTGGCTTCGGTCACGGCCTCCACCACGCCGATGGCGTGGGTGAGCCGATGCACCATGATCTCGCCGAGATAACCTTCGCCCGTGGCGGGAATTTTCAATTTACCCATGACCACCAGTCTGCCGAAAAACTCCACCGGTTCAATGTTTGATTGGTGCGGTCAAGAACTCTTCAATCCGGGCCTACCTCACTTGCTTGCAGCGTTGGATTAACCCCAGGCTTCAGCCCGGTGGGAACGAGCGGCGTGAAACCAAGCCGTTTCAAAATCCGTAGCCGCCGACGTGAGGAGGCGGAACAAACTGCTGCGCAACGGCGTCCGCCTCGTTACCTCGGCGGCTACGGCGGGAAGGGTCACGGGGGAGGGCGGACGTTGCATCATTCCATTCCACAAACGACACCCGCCGAAATCGTCAGGGTCGCTTTTTACGCGTGTCGGATCACTCGTCCCAGCCGGACTCGGCGGCGGCCGCTGCGATCACACCGACCAGCACCGCTCCGCCCCCGATGTAGGCCACGCCCGGCAGCCACGAAGTCGAGAAAGCCTCGGCAGATCGCCCCCAGGCACGAAAGCCGAGGACGGCTCCCAGCAGCGCACCGAAAAACGCATGCACCCATGTTTTGAACCAGTCACGTTTGGGCGGGTTGGTTCGCATGGCTTTGGTGGCAGTTGCGAGTGGTTAAAGATACTTCGCGAGAATCGGTTTCAATTCCGCGATGGTTTTCCGGGGCCAGAGTTTGCGGTCGGTCATGATGGCGTTCTGGAGCGCGGCATGGCACGGCCAGTCAGGCTCTGCCGGAAGCTGCGCGACTGCTTTGGCAATGATGGCTTTCGCCATCGCCGCGTTCTTCCTCAGATTGCCGATGACCATTTCCACGGTCACGTGGGCCTCGTCCGCTTTCCAGCAATCGTAGTCGGTGATCATCGCCAGCGTCGCGTAGGCAATCTCAGCCTCGCGGGCGCATTTGGCTTCGCCCAGATTCGTCATGCCGATGACATCGAAGCCGAGCCGGTGGTTGGCGAGGGATTCGGCGCGCGTGCTGAAGGCCGGCCCCTCCATGTTCACATACGCGCCGCCATCGTGAACGCGAGCCTTCTCGCCGCGGGCAACGTGCAACAGCAATCGCCTCAGCTCCGCACAGATGGGGTCGGCGAAGGCAATGTGCGCAACGATGCCGCGTCCAAAGAAGGTGTGCTCGACGCTGCGTTTGGTGCGGTCCACAAACTGATCCACCAGCACGATGTCGCACGGCCGGTATTTCTTCTGCAACGACCCAACGGCGCTGACGCTGATGATCCAGGCGACCCCGAGTTTCTTCAGAGCCCAAATGTTGGCGCGATGATTCAACTCGCTCGGGAGAATCCGATGGCCGCGCGCGTGGCGGGGAAGGAAGACGACATCGCGCCCGGCCAGCCGGCCGGTGAGCAACTCGTCCGATGGCGGACCGAAGGGTGTGTTGAACTTCACCCATTTTTGATGGCTGAAGCCTTCCAGGTGATAAAGCCCGCTGCCGCCGATGATGCCAATGCGATGTCTTGCCACGCGGGAGATTAACCACGAAGGGGCGCGATCCGAAGCCTTGATTTCAGATAGGAGGAGTTCGGCAAATGGCTCGCAGCGTTGAAGGCCATTCAGGTGAACATTACTTCAAATCTTCGGCAATCGTCGCGAACTGTTCCAAAGCCGCCTCCAGGTCATCGCTGATTTCCTGGGCGATGACTTCGGGCGCGGGCAGGTTGGCGGATTCTTCCAGCGCCTCGTCTTTGAGCCAGAAGATGTCGAGGTTCACCTTGTCGCGCTTGAGCAGTTCGTCGTAGGTGAAACTCTTGAACCGCTCGCTCGCGGTGCGCTTGTGACGCGAAGCGCCTCCCTCTCCGCCTCGAACGGGGAGAGGGATGGGGTGAGGTGTCGATTTCGTTCTGCCAAAATAGCAATTCACGAAATCATCCAGGTCAGCGCGCTTCAGCGTGCTTTCCTTGAGGGTGAAATGTTTGTTCGTGCGCAGGTCGTAAATCCAGAGCTTCTGCGTCCACGGCTTTTCCTGCGCGGGTTTGCGGTCGAAGAACAGCACGTTCGCCTTGGCCCGGTGAATTGCAGGTCAACATCCCGCGCACTGAACCAAATCACGGCATTGAATCGATCTCCCACTGCAATCTGACCGAGGACTTTGAGGGCGAGTGAAGTCTTTCCAATTCCGCCACGGCCAAGCAGCGTGATGACAGGATGTCGATCATCTGCGGTAAGTTTCTTAATCTCTGCTTCAAGCACCGGCCGCGAGATGTAGTCCTCTGGCAGATTGGGAGCATTGGAGAAGCAATTCTCAAGCACTTCCAACTCCCCTAGCCCTTGGGTTTCACTCTGAGGGAGAGTCCCAGGTGGAGTGAGGTAGGACGAACCGTCCCCTTCCTTCTTGTTATCTGTTGAATACGAGAGGCATTCATACTTGCCCTTCGCAAAGCTGCCATTGGGAAAGAAAAAGTCCGTTAGGTCGGCATCCGATTCGAGAAATGGCACGAGTCGCGGCGCCCCCGCGAAAAGATAAACCCCGTTAGGGTTAATTCCTTTCGGGAATTCAGTTGGGTGAAGAAAGTTCTGGATCCCTGTTGATAATCAGCTACTTATACTGGGGATGCGAAAACATCCTCCGTCTCGCCGAGCGCGCTCGCGCTCGGGACCAGCACCCACCACCGCCGTCAGCGGCTTCCTCGCCG
>CAZLOH010000047.1:0-45376 GCA_964561105.1 uncultured Bifidobacterium sp.
TGCTCCCGTCCCATTTGGCAATACAATTGGCCGCGATCCCGCCCGCCGTCGTGAACTGTCCCCCCGCATACACGTCGCTGCCCGATACCGCCAGCGCATTCACCCAGCCGTTGAACCCCGAACCTAGCGCGCTCCAACTGCTCCCGTCCCATTTGGCAATGTTCGTAGCCGCAATTCCGCCCGCCGTCGTAAACCCGCCCCCTGCATATACGTCGCTGCCCGATACCCCCAGCGCAAGCACACGGCCATTGCCATTAATTCCCGAACCCAGCGCGCTCCAACTGCTCCCGTTCCATTTGGCGATATTGGTCGCCGCGATCCCGCCCGCCGTCGTGAACAAGCCGCCCGCATACACGTCGCTGCCCGATACCGCCAGCGCAAACACATCGTAGTCCATACCGTCACCAAGTGCGCTCCAACTGCTCCCGTTCCATTTGGCAATGTAATTGGCCGTGCTCCCACCCGCCGTCCTGAAACTCCCGCCCGCATACACGTCGCTGCCCGACACCGCCAGCGCATTCACAAAGTAGTTCATTCCCGAACCCAGCGCGCTCCAATGGCTCCCGTCCCATTTGGCGATGTAATTGGCTAGCACGTCGCCGACAACTGTAAACCCGCCGCCAATGTAAAGATTGCCCGCGCCGTCCACTACCGCTGCATAAACGCCCTCGTCCGCGCCCGGGATGCCGCCCATGCTGATCCAGTTGGCGTCGCTGAATGTGGGGTCAATGCGAACGGGATACTCGGCATCGGTATCATTCACCAGAATGGCCAGGTCAAATGCGGAATGTGGAGTGCGGAGTGCCGAATCACCGGCCGGCGTCGTGGGTGGGGCGAGGCTACGGACGAGCCGGCCTCCGTCGGCCTCAGCCATCCGGCGGCTCGCGGGGACGCTCGCCCCACCCGCCACTTCCATCCGCGCCGGCAATTCCTTCCCCGTGGCATCGGTCACGCGCAGGCGGCTGTAAGTGATCTTGCGCCCGGAATTTTCCAGCACCAATCTGGCACCGTGGGCGGTTCGCTCCACCCGCGCCCCGGCCACGGCCAGTTCTACCTGGAGCATTCCCTGGTCGGCCAGCGCCCCCCTCAACCGGCCTGCGGCCACCTTCCCCTCCATCGGGGGAGAAGGACGGGATGAGGGGGCGAGGCTCCCGACGAGCCGGCTCGCGAGGACGCTCGCCCCACCGGGTTTTTCGCACACCACAAAATCCTGTCGCACCCCGTCCATGCTCACTGTGTATTCCTCCACCAAACCGGGCCGGGTGAACCGCACCGTCTGGCCGTCAACGGAAACCGCGCCGGTGTTCGCGAGCCGGCCTTCGTCCGCCGCACCATCCGCGCGGCTCGCGGGGACGCTCGCCCCACCGGCCACGGACCCAGGGCTGCCCGCCCGACCCACCGCCACCGCCGTCACCCGGAAACGATCCGGCGCTTGATTCGTCACGACAGACGTGAGCCACAACCCTTCCGGCGTGGCCTCGCCTTCGAGTCGTTGAAAGATGCAATTCAACTTTGCACCGGCGGCGGTTCGCGTGACTGACAAGCCATTGCCATGGTACTCCGCGCCTGCCTTCGCGCCGATTTGCTCCCAAGGGATCGGCGCATTAGTGGGGGCGTTGGCGCGTGCGGCCGGACTGACTCCAGCCGTGAGCAGCGTCACCAGCAGACAGGTGGTGCGGGTGGCAGTTCCGTGAATTTTCATGGCAAGAACTTTCATAAGCATATCCTTCCGGAGCAGGTTGGAATTCCCAGTGTTGGCTGGATACGTTTATCCCCGAGGCCGGGAATGCTGGCAAGCTATTTCGGCGAGGAGTTGTTCGTCGAACCGTCCGCAGGGGAAGTGGCATGGCTTGCCGGTTTCAAGTATTTGTCAAACCAGTCCGCGAACCGCTGGATGTCCCACACCATGCTTAACCAGCCATGCCCGCCGTGGTGATGCACGACGAGTTCCACGGTGTTGCCCAGCTTGCGCGCCGCGGCCTGATAGCGCTGCGATTGATCGAGCGGCACCAGGGTGTCGGCGTCGCCATGGTAAATGAGTGTGGGCGGAAGATTGGAGTGAATCTGAAAAATCGGTGAAAGATTGCGACCGATGACTTTCCAGACGGCGAGGTTGGTGGATTGCGGTCCGAACGCCTTCACGAAACTTTTGGGCGGCCCGCCGTCGTGCAGGTTCTCGGTCGAGTCGCCGAGGTTGAGCAGGTCGGTGACCGGGAAAAATATCGCGACGGCCTGCACGGCGCTGCTTTCGCGATCAACCGCATCGTGCTGCTGGTCTTTGGGCAACGGTTCATCCCGGGTGGCGAGCAGGAGGCTGAGGTGGCCGCCCGCGCTGCCGCCGGTGACGCCGAGCCGGTTCGGATCCACACCGTACTCCCGGGCGTGATGGCGGATGAAGCGCACCGCGCGGTGCATGTCGTCGTTGATCTCCATGACGGTCGCCTTGGGTTGGGAGAGGTGGAAGACGGCAAAGATTGTGTAACCGTGCCGCAGCAACGGCGCGGCCATCCATGGGCGAAATGAATTCTTGCCCGATTTCCAGCCGCCGCTCACGAGCAACAGCACGCCCAGTCCGTTCGGATGCGCCGGCCGGACCACGTCAATCGTGAGTTCCTTGCCTTGTCGCTGGCGGTACACCAGGTTGTCGGTGCGCTCGAAGTGGGGATGGAAATAGATCCAGACCGCAGCTACGAGCAGGGCGAGCAACAAGACCAACCCGGCCACGATTTTGGCCGTGGTTCGGAGCAACCGCCGGAGTTTCATGCGCGAATCATCCGCAAGCCTCGTCGCGGCGCAAGCAACAAAACGAACTGGATTGCCGGTACCCAGTGGAACATTGGCCGGCGGCCGATACCGGCGGATGAGTAGCACCGGTTGAAACGGCCAACCCCGTCCTTGGTCGGACGCGCCCGGTCAGATCGAATACTTGGCCACGATCCAATCCGGGATGGTTTCGGCGCGACCGGTCTTCAGATTGACCATGGTGTAGTGGAACCAGCCGTTGCTGACGAGCTTCCCATTTTTTTGCCGGAGCATCGTGAACTCCACCTTCACGCCGTCCTTGAAGATCTCCGTCACGCGCGTTTGCACCTTGAACCACTCGCCCAATCCGAGCGCGCGTTTGTATTCGACGTGCGCCGTATGAACGAACCAGCCGAACCCCAGTTGGATGAATTCCTCCATCGGCATCTGATAACAGCGCGCCATCTGGTCATAGCGCGCGGCCAGCACGTAATCCAGATAACGACTGGCGTGGACGTGCTGGTTCATGTCCATGTCATCCGGCCGCACCTGCAGCTCCGTTTCAAAGGTTGATCCGGTCATTGTCGCGACATGATTTAACCCGTCGTCGTCGTCGGATGACAACCGAAATTGTCCTGGATGTCAGCTTCCAAATCGTTGCGCGGCGCACATCGTGATTGACAACCCGCCCGCGAAACGGCCCTCTATCCGGCAATGACCTCTCTTACGATGAATTCTAAACGCGTCTGGCGGTTCGCCCTGGTTTGCCTGGCGGTCTGGCTGGCGGTTCCACCGGCCCACGCGTCCGACCTGACCGCGCTGGATCGGTACGTGGCAACTCCGGACGCTCATTACGATTACCATCTCGTCAGCGCCATCCCGGGTGACGGCTACACGACGTACGTTCTGGAAATGCACTCGCAGGCGTGGCTGACCACCAACGAAGTCAATCAACCCATCTGGAAACACTGGCTGACCATCGTGATGCCGCAGGCGGTGAAAGGTGCCACCGGGATGCTGTTCATCGCGGGCGGCTCCGTGGACCGTCCGGCGCCAACGGCCATGGATGAAAATCTGCTCCGCATCGCGCAACGCACCAAGACGGTCGTGGCCGAATTGCGCGGCGTGCCCAATGAACCGCTCGTCTTCGCGGGCGAAACCCGCGAGCGCACCGAGGACGCGATCATCGCCTACACCTGGGACAAGTTCCTTCGCACCGGCGACGAGAAATGGCCCGCGCGTCTGCCCATGACCAAGGCCGCCGTGCGCGCCCTCGACACCATCACGAGCTTCTGCGCCACCAATCAAGGGGGCGTCAAGGTCACTTCCTTCGTGGTGGCCGGCGCGTCCAAACGCGGCTGGACGACCTGGACCACCGCCATCGTGGACAAACGGGTCGTGGCGATCGTCCCCATTGTGATTGACGTGTTGAACGTCATTCCCTCCTTCAAACATCATTACCGCGCCTACGGCTTTTGGGCGCCGGCGGTCGAGGAATACACCGAGGCGGGCATCATGGACTGGATGGACACCAAGGAATATCGCGCGCTGATGAAGATTGAAGACCCGTACGAATACCGCGACCGGCTGACGATACCGAAGTTTCTGATCAACGCCGCCGACGATCAATTTTTCCTGCCCGACTCCTCCCAGTTGTATTTCGATCAGCTTCCCGGCCCGAAATATCTCCGGTACGTGCCCAATGCGGATCACTCGCTCAAACATTCTGATGCCGCGCAAACGCTGGCGACCTGCTACCAGGCCGTGGTGAGCGGCGCCAAGCTGCCCCGGTTTTCCTGGAAGTTCGAGCGCGACGGTTCGATCCGTGTCACGGCCCCGGATAAACCCGACCACGTGAAATTGTGGCAGGCGACCAATCCTAACGCGCGCGACTTCCGGCTGGAAACCGTCGGGCCGATCTGGACGAGCACGCCCCTGGCCGCCAATTCTCGCGGCGCTTATGTTGGCCGGGTGAAAAAGCCGGCCCAAGGTTGGACGGCGTTCTTCGTGGAGCTGACTTTTGATCGCGACGGTTTGCCGCCGTTCAAGTTCACCACCGGCGTCCGCGTGTTGCCGGATAAGCTGCCGTATAAATTGCCGGCTTCGTCCAAACACGACTAGCCGGTGACAGCTGGCTGGGTGATCGGCCAAACGGATGCTGCCCGCCGGATTTTTTTGCGGCGTGCGCGGTTCCGGTTCGTTAGCATGATTGGCCGGTCGTTCGGAAGAGCATGGACCGATACAACTACGAAAACTGAATGAGCAAGAAAATCAATGTCGCTGTCGTCGGCCTCGGTTTCGGGGCTGAATTCATTCCGCTCTGGCAACAGCATCCGCACACCCGCTGCCACGCCATCTGCCAGCGCGATCCGAAGAAGCTGGACGCCATCGGCGATTACTTTGGCGTGGCGAACCGATTCACCGATTTTCGCGCGCTGCTGAAGGACCCGCGGGTGGATGCCGTCCACATCAATTCGCCGATTCCGGATCACGCGTGGATGAGTCTGGCGGCGCTCCGGGCCGGCAAACACGTGGCCTGCACCGTGCCGATGGCCACCAGCATTGACGATTGCCGGAAGATCGTCCGACTCGCGCAGCAGACCGGCCTGACCTACATGATGATGGAGACGGTCGTGTACGCGCGCGAATACCTGTTCATGAAGGAACTGCTTGACCGGGGCGAACTGGGCAAGTTGCAGTTCGTGCAGGCGAGTCATCAGCAGGACATGGACGGCTGGCCCAACTACTGGCCCGGGTTGCCGCCCATGTGGTACGCCACGCATTGCGTCGGCCCGGTGGCCGGCTTGATTGGCAAACCCGCGGAATACGTTTCCTGTTTTGGCAGCGGCACCATCCGGAAGCCGCTCATCAAATGCTACGGCTCGCCGTTCGCGGTGGAGTCCGCGCACATCAAGTTCCAGGGCACGGACGTGAACGCCCGCATCATTCGCAGCCTGTTCGACACCGCGCGGCAGTATCGCGAGAGCATTGATGTTTATGGCGCGAAAAAAACCGTCGAGTGGCCGCTCATCGAACATCAACCGCTGATTGTTCACACCGCCAAACGCCCCGAGCCGAAGATTCCGCAGGCGGTGAAATGTCCGGACTTTGCCCAGCGCCTGCCGAAGAGCATCGCGAAATACACCACCAAGGGCGTGTACGACGCTTCCAAGAAGACGCACCTGAGCTTCACGCAGGGCAGCGGCCATGGCGGCAGCCATCCGCATCTGGCGCACGAATTCGCGATGGCGCTGGTCGAGCGGCGCGATCCGTTCCCGAACGCCAAGCAATCTGCCAACTGGACGTGCGTGGGCTTGTGCGCGCACGAATCGGCGTTGCGCGGCGGAGAAATCGTCAAGCTCCCCAAGTTCACGCTCTAACCTGCATCTTTTACGAGCAGCTCGGAATGTTGACACCCTGCCGCGTGAGGGCGCGAGGCCTACCAGCCTCGTTCGCCCAGTCCTGAAGGTCGGTTTCCCCAACCCGGCGTTACGAGTGTAAAGTGTCCGGGCTAATCGCGCGCTGACTCGCGGATGGGAAAGGAAGTTTGATTGCCTCGTCCCGCCAGGTTTGTCGGTCAGCCATCCCAGGCCATCGGACTTCCGCCTTCGTCTTTCCAATTCCTCGCGGGGCGGGCTTGTTTTGCGTGGCGGTCGGCACCATCATGTCGTTATGCAAGCTACCAAGCCCCGGATCAATCGCCGCCGCTTTCTGCGTCGCACCGCCACCGCCGTCGGCACGGCGCTGGTTGCGCCGACGATCATTCCCGCTTCGGCCCTGGGGCGCGGCGGCGTCAAAGCGCCCAGCGAACGCATCACCATGGGATTCATTGGCGTGGGCGGGCAGGGGAGTGGTCACCTGCTCGGTGGCGCGTGGACCTACGTCCCCGGTGGCTATTCCGCGCGGCGCGATGTGCAGGTGCTGGCCGTGTGCGATGCGTGGCAGGATCGCCGCGACAACGCCACCCGCCGCGTCAACGAGAACTACGCGCAACTCTTTGGCCAGGGCAAATACCGTTCCTGCGAGGCCTACCGCGATTTTCGGGACGTGCTTGCGCGCGAAGACATTGATGCGGTGTTGATTGCCACGCCGATTCACTGGCACGGTGTGATGGTCGTCATGGCCGCGCAGGCCGGCAAAGACATTTATTGCGAGAAGCCCAACGCCATCACCATTCGCGAAGCGCAGGCCATCAAGGATGCCGTGCTGCGCTACGACCGCGTCTTTCAAGCGGGCACGCAGCAACGCTCGGAATATGGCGGCAAGTTCCGCCGCGCGGCGGAATTGATTCGCAACGGCGCCATCGGCCGGCTGCGGGAAGTTTACTCTTATCGTCCGGGCGGGACGTATGCGTGGGTTCAATATGGACCGCCCAAACCCGTGCCCGCCGGACTGGATTGGGACCTCGCCCTCGGTCCCGCGCCCTGGCAGCCCTACGCCGGCGTGGCGCACGCGCACATGTTCTGCGGATTGGGTGACATCAACTGGGGGCCGCATCACTACGACTTCATCCAATGGGTGCTGGACGCAGATCGTTCCGGTCCCGTGGAACTCTTCTTCGAGAAGAACGTGTTGCAGTATCGCTATGCGAACGGCGTGGTGGTGCATGCGGAGCCGTATCCCGGCGACTCGACCGGCTCCAGCGGCGGCGCGCGTTTCATCGGCACGGACGGCTGGATCGCGGTGGACCGCGAACAGCTCACGGCCAGTTCGCCCGACGTGCTCGAACGGCCGCTCGATCCCAAAATCCCCCGGCTGTATTACAGCGACAGTCACTCGGGAAATTTCCTCGACTGTGTCCGCACCCGCAAACGCACGATCTGCGACGTGGAAACCGCGCACCGTTCCGCCAGCGCGGTCGTCCTGGGCGGACTCGCGCTCCAATTGCAGCGCACCTTGAAGTGGGATCCGCAGCGCGAGGAATTTCCGGGTGATGCCGAGGCCAACCGGTTGCTTTCGGCGGCCTATCGCGTGCCGTGGGAAATTTGAACTGAACATCATGAAACATTTTACCTGGCTGGTGTGGATGCTGTGCGCGGTGACGATCGGGCCCGTCAAGGCGGAGGTCGCCGGGGAGGCGCGGCTGATTGCGGTGGTGCAATCGTCGGCGACGCCGGCGGAGAAGGAGGTGGCGTGCCAGCAACTGAAACGAACCGGCACGACTGCGTCCGTTCCGGCGCTCGCGGCGTTGCTCGCGGACGAGCACCTGTATCAAGCGGCGTGTGACGTGTTGGAAGCCATGCCGTATGCGGAAGCGGGCGAGGCGCTGCGCACCGCCCTCAAGACCACGACGGGCAAACCCAAGGCGGGAGTCATTGCGGCTTTGGGCGAGCGTCAATATCGCGCCGCGATTCCGGATCTGGCCGCGCTGTTGAGCAATCCGGATCCGCTCCTGGCCGTCTATTCCGCCAACGCCTTGGGACGAATGGGTGGCCCGGAAGTGGTGGCGGACTTGCGCCGGGCGCTTGCCACCGCCGCCGACCCCGTGCGGCGTGCGTTGGTGGATGCCTTGTTCCAGTGCGCGGTGCAACTGTCCGCGCGCGGAGATCAGGCTTTGGCCATCGGCATTTTCAACCAGTTCAACAAATCTCAGGAGAGTGAAGCAATCCGCACCGCAGCCTACGCGGGGTTGATTCGCGCTTCGGGTGATCAGGCGCTCGCCCTGGTCGTTCAAGGAATCGAGGGTGACGATCCCGCGCGGCAGATCACCGCGTTGCAACTTGCCCGTGAGGTGCGCGACCCGGCGGCCACCGAAACATTTTGCAAATTGTTGCCGAAGGCGGACTCGCCCGCGCTCCAGGCGGCCTTGCTGGGATTATTGCAGCAACGCGGCGATCCCGCCGCACTGCCGACGGTGCTGGTGGCGGTGCGCAGTCCGGATTCTTATGTGCGAACGGCGGCGTTGGCGGCGCTCGGCACGCTGGGTGACGCTTCCGTCATCCCGGTGCTGGCCGAATCGGCGACCTCGAAGGACGAGTCCGAACAGCACGCGGCGCGCGTGGCGTTGACCCAATTGCAGCGCGGCAAGGTGGCGGATGCGCTGGTGGCCGAGCTGGTTTCGGCCAATTCCGAAGTGCAGATGGAAGTGATCCGCGCGCTGACTAGTCGTTCTGAGAAAACGGCCGTGCCGCAGTTATTCGCGCTCGCGCGGAGCGACGCGCCGGCCACACGCCAGGCCGCGCTCCAGGCCTTGAGCAAACTCGCGGGCGCTTCCGACCTGGCGTCATTGACGGCCTTGACGCTGGCGGCCCCCGACGACGCGACGCGCGCGACCCTGCGCGGTGTGTTTGAATCGGTGGTGGACCGATCCGGAAACAAAACCAGTTTTGATGTCACACCCATTGTCACCGGCCTGGGGCAGGGAACGGTGGAGTCGCGCATCGCCCTGTTGCAAGTGGCCGCGCTCTTTGCCGACGCGCAATTGCGCGCCGCCTTCCGCGCGGCCGTGAAGGACTCCGATGCGCAACTTCGTCATGGCGGCATCCGGGCCATGTGCGATTCACGCGACCGGGAGTTGATGCCGGACTTGATGGAACAGGCGCGCACGGCGGATGACGCCACATTAAAAGCGCTGGCCTTGGAAGGCTTCGTGCGACTGGCCAACGATGAGAGCGCCGGGTTCACGGCCGCCCAGCGCACGGAGTTTTTGAAGACGGCTTTTACCGTGGCCACCCGGCCGGAAGATCAACGCTTGATCCTGTCCGCGCTGACCGCGGTGCCGAGTCCTGACGCGTTGGGGCTGGCGGAACGCGCCACCACGGCTCAAGGCATCCGGGCGGAAGCCGAGCTGGCCAGTTTTCAAATCGCCAAGGCCTTGCTGCCCACGTCGGCGACGGCGGCGGAAGCGTCGTTGGAAAAACTGGCGGCCGGCGCGAGCAATGGCGGCGTGCGCACCAACGCCCAGGCCCTGTTGAAGCAGTTCAAGTCCGGCTGGCTGTGTTCCGGGCCGTACCGGCAGGCGGGGAAAACCTCCGTGGAATTGTTCGACATTCCCTTGGCGCCGGAGCTGGCCCAGCCTGGTCAGATTGCGTGGCGTCCCGCTCCCGGCTCGGTGGACCTGTCGCGTCCGGGCGAAGTGGATCTGGCGAGCATCGTGGGCGGCGACCAGTGCGTGGTGTATTTGAAGACGCGGGTCTTTACGCCGATCGCGCAACCGGTGGCGCTGGCGCTGGGTTCGGATGACGGCATCAAACTGTGGGTGAACGGGGAACTGGTTCACGCCAACAACGCGACGCGCGGTCTGACTCCGGGGCAGGATCACGCGAAGGCAAATCTGCGCCAGGGGTGGAATGATTTCCTCGCCAAGATCACGCAACAAACTGCGGGCTGCGGAATGACCCTCAGCATCACCCTGCCGGACGGTTCGAGCGCCCCCGGCTTGCGCATGGATCCACACGGAGCAGCGCTGGCCGCAGGCTCAACCGGATTCCAGCGCATCCAACTGTCGGACCAGTTCTACGCCGAGGGCGCCTACTACGGCGATTTCAATCGGGATGGCAAACTGGATATTGTGGCCGGGCCTTTTTGGTTTGCGGGGCCGGACTTCAAAACCAAACACGAAATCCGGACGCCGACCGCCTTCAATCCCCGCGATTATTCCGACAACTTCCTGACCTACACCGGCGATTTCAACGGCGACGGATGGGTGGATGTTTTCTACGTGCCGTATCCCGGCAAGGAAGGTTACTGGTTTGAGAACCCGGGGAACAAAGGCGGACATTGGTCGCAGTACCTGGCGTATCCGATGGTGGGGAACGAATCGCCCGCGTGGACGGATGTCAACGGTGATGGCCAACCGGACCTGGTATTCAACAACGAGGGCCAGCTCGGTTATGCGGCGTTTGATCCTGCGCAGCCCGACCAAGTCTGGAAATTCCACGCCATCTCGTCGCCGGACAAACGATTCCAACGCTTCACCCACGGGGTCGGCGCCGGCGACCTCAACGGGGATGGGCGTCCGGACGTGATTGAGGCCACCGGTTGGTGGGAACAACCGGCCGACCGAAACTCGACGGCGACCTGGAAGTTTCATCCGCACCACTTCGCGGAAGCCGCTTCGCAGATGCTGGTGACCGATGTGGATGGCGATGGTTTGCCGGACGTGATCAACGCGTGGCATTGCCATTTGTACGGCCTGGTCTGGAACCGGCAACGGCGCGCCGCCGATGGCGAAATCACCTGGGAACAAAACGTCATCCTGTCGCCGAAGCCGGACCCCCACGATCCGGGACTCCGTTTCAGCCAGCTCCACTCCATGTCGTTGGCGGACATGAATGGCGACGGTCTGCCGGACATCGTGACCGGCAAGCGATTCTGGGCGCACGGACCGGCCGGGGATGTGGAACCGAATGCGCCGGCCGTTTTGTATTGGTTTGAATTGAAGCGCGAAGGCAACGGCAAGGCTGTGTTCCTCCCGCATCTGATTGACGACGATTCCGGAGTCGGCACGCAGGTCACGACCGTGGACTTGAACGGCGACCATCGGCCGGATGTGGTGGTGGCGAACAAGAAAGGCATCTTCGTTCACCTCAACGAGCTGCGTTAGCCTGCCGCACCTTCTCCTGCGGCTCGCGCGCTTTGTGGCACTTCGCACAAATGAATGAGAGGACGGAGGTCCGGCACTTGCGGTTCTACGACGCGCATAATCATCTGCAGGACGAACGCTTCGCCGGCCGGCAGGCGGAGCTGCTGTCGGCATGTGCGCGGGCCGGCGTCGTGGGTATGGTGGTGAACGGGTCGAGCGAGGAGGACTGGCCGCAGGTGCGGGCTTTGGCGGAGGAGTTTGATCGGTCAGCGGGCCGGCCGGGGTTACAAGTCATTCCCAGTTTCGGTTATCATCCCTGGCATGTCCCGACGCGCACGGCGGACTGGCAAAAGCAACTGGTCCGGTTGCTGGAGGAAATCCCGTCCGCTGTGGGCGAGATCGGGCTGGATCGTTGGAAGCCGGGCCTGGCCTACGACGAGCAGGAGGAGGTTTTCGGGGCGCAGTTGCGGCTGGCGGCGGAGCGAAATCTGCCGGTGAGCATCCATTGTTTGCAGGCCTGGGGGCGGATGCTCGATTTGCTGAAAGCCGGTCCGCGGCCGGCCTGCGGTTTTTTGCTGCACAGTTACGGGGGGCCGAAGGAAATGGTGCAACCGCTCGTTGAACTGGGGGCGTATTTTTCATTGCCGGGCTATTTCGCGCACGAACGCAAGGAGCGACAGCGCGAAACGTTCCGGCGGGTGCCGGCGGAGCGACTGTTGCTGGAGACGGACGCGCCGGATCAACGGTTGCCGGAAGCGAGGAACTGGCGGGGAACGGCGACAATCCAGCCGCTGGCCGACGCAACGGGCCGGCCGCTGAATCATCCCGCAAACCTGCCGGCGGTGTATGACTTCGCGGCCGAACTTTTCCGCGAGCCGTTGGCCGCGTTGACGGCGCGGGTGGAGGAGAATTTTCTGCGGTTGTTTGGCCGGCTCGTAAAGCGGCAATGACGCTCGGCCGGGCGTTTATTGCTTCACGAGCCGGGCGACACCATTGGTGGCATCGTACACGAGCTTCATGCCGGCGGGCGCCTCGGGCAGGACGCGCAGGACATCTTTCTCCTGCAGTTCGGTGAGGGTTTTGGGAAAGCGACCTTCCTGCACGTAAAAAGTTTCGATGGCTTTGTTGACGGAAACCAGGTCAATCGTCTTGACGGCGTGCTGTTGCGACTGGGTGACGTTCTTCAAATAGTCGGTCGGGGCCGCGGCGGGATTACGGCTCTCGGGCCGGGTGGAATCGCCACAGCCGGTCAGGAGCAGGACAGTGAGGGGAAGGAGGGCAAGCATCGCTTTCATGCGACCAGCCTAGCGACGGGGCGCGAAAAGCCAAGTGCAACCTTGGGCGAAAAAAAGGCGGACCGGGCCGAGGCCAGGTCCGCTTGAATTCACTTTCGATTTCGGGTTAGTGCGCCGCCGGGGCGTTGGTGGAGGGTGCTTCGGGGGTTGCGGGTGTCTGCTCCGAATTGCTGCACCCCGACAACAACACCAGGCTGACCAAGGCCAGCAGGGCGACGACCGGGTATAGTTTTTTCATACCACAGCATTTTCAGGGAAGGTCCCGGTGGGAACAAGCCTAATTGTGGGTTGGATTTTTGAACGAATTTTGGGCCAGATCGCGCGCCCGCCGGATCAGCGCCAGGTCGGTCGCCAGATTACCAAAGCGAAATCGGGGCGCGCCGCTCTGTTGCTGGCCGAGCAACTCCCCCGGCCCGCGCAATTTCAAATCCTCCTCGGCAATGCGAAAGCCGTCGGCCGTGGTTTCGAGCGCGCGCAAGCGCTGGCGTGAACCGGGCTGTCGGGCATCCGAAATCAGGATGCACTGCGAGGCGTGCGCGCCGCGTCCAATCCGCCCGCGCAATTGGTGGAGTTGCGCCAGCCCGAACGCCTCCGCATTTTCGATCACCATCACCGTTGCGTTCGGCACGTCCACGCCCACCTCAATCAAGGAGGTGGCGAGCAGGACGTTCACTCGTTGGGCGCGAAAGTCCGCCATCACGGATTCCTTCTCCGCGCTTTTCAACCGTCCATGCAGCAGACCGACGCGGAACGGCGACAGCCGCGCCTGCAGACGGTCAAACTCCTTGGTCACGGCCTTCAATCCGTCCGCGTTGTCCTCCACGCGCGGATACACCACGTAAGCCTGCTGGCCGGCGTCCAGTGTTTGGCGAAGAAATTCCCAGACTTTGGGCAGGGCATCGGTCGGGCGAACAAAAGTTTTCACCCGACCCCGTCCGGCCGGCAGTTCGTCAATGAGCGACAGATCCAGGTCGCCGTAGAGCGTGAGGCCGAGCGAGCGCGGGATCGGCGTGGCGGTCATCACCAGCAAGTGCGGGTAGTGTCCCTTGCGGACGAGCGCCTCGCGTTGTGTGACGCCGAACTTGTGCTGCTCATCAATGATCACCAGGCCAAGATTCGGGAGCGCGAAGCCGGCGGTGAGCAAGGCGTGCGTGCCGATGAACAGCGTCGCGGGTTGCGAGTCGTGCGCTGCGGATTGGCCCTCATCAATCGTAGCGCGCCGCCCGCCGGATTTCTTGCTGCCTGTTTGCATCGCCACCGTCACTCCGAGCGGTGCGAACCAGTGGGTGAAGTTTCGGAGGTGTTGTTCCGCCAGGATTTCCGTCGGCGCCATCAGCGCCACATTGAACCCGCTTTCCAGCGTCATCAGCGCCGTGCAGGCCGCGACGGCTGTTTTGCCGGAGCCGACGTCGCCTTGCAGCAGCCGCCGCATCGGATGCGCGCCGCCGAGGTCCGCCCGAATTTCACGAAGCACGCGAGTCTGTGCGCTGGTGAGCTTGAAGGCGAGCTGGGCGAGGAACCGTTTCATCAGCCGGTTGTTGCCGGCGCAGGGCAGGGCGCGGGCGTTTGCCTCGAACTTCATCCGTCGCGCCTGGATTTGCAGTTGCAGTTCGAGGAACTCATCAAAAGCCAGCCGCTGGCGCGCGATTTCCGTGTCGGCGAGTTCTTCGGGAAAGTGGAGCTGGCGAACGGCGCGGGCACGGGAAGGGAGCAACGCGGCGGGCGGGGAATTGATGGTCGAGGCGGTAACGCCGGGGTGGGGGTCGGCGAGGTGTCGCTCGAACTTTTCCAAGGTGTACCAGACCAGTCGGCGCAGCCAGCGTTGGGGCAATCCTTCCGTGAGCGGATAAATCGGCACCATCCGATGGAAATGGATGAAGCTTTCCTCTCCCGGCTCGACGCACTCCGTCTCGGGATGATCCATCGTGCGCGGGCGCAGGGACTCGGGTTTACCGAAGACGAGAAACTCGCGCCCGGTCACGAAGTATTCCTCCATCCACGGCTGGGCCTGCCACCACCGGCAGTAAAGATGCGCCGAGCCATCATCAAGCACGCACTCGAACAACGCCCGTTCGGCTTTGCGCCAGCGTTTGACCCCGGCGGCGATGATTTTGCCACGCACGGTGGCGGCTTCCCCGAGTTGCAGTTGGGCAATGGGCAGAAATTTTCGCCGGTCTTCATAACGACGCGGCCGAAGCAGCAACAAATCCTCGATGGTGCTGACGCCGAGGCGGGCGAGTTGTTGCGCGCGTTCGGGGCCAACGCCCCAAAGCGTGGTCACGGGCCGGAGCAACACGGCGGCCGCCTCCACTGGGGGTGCGGGGGCAGGCTTGGGTTCCGCGGACGGCATGGCCGCACGATACGAACGCCGCTGTCGGGCGGCAACGCGAAAGGAAATTCGTGAGCGCAGGCCGGCTCAGCGCTGCGCGTGTGTGGCGGTGGGACGCGAGTTCGTGCCCAGGGCCGGCATGGTGGCGACGAGGTATTGGACGAGCGAAGTGATCTGCGGCTCCGAGAGCGGTCCGCCGCGTGCCTGGGAGAAAGCGGGCATCAGGGTGTTGGGCTTGCCCTGCATGACAATGTTCTTCCAATACTCGGCGTTGGTGTCGTTAGGGAGATTTTTCAAATCAGGCACCATCGTGGCGCGATGCTCGGCTTCGTGGCAGATGCCGCACGCGGCGGTGAAAAGGTCCTTGCCCATCTTGCCGACCACGGGCTGGACATGGCAACTGGCACATTCGCCGCGAAAGACCGTCTGACTGTCGCCATGGGCGCGCAGCCGGTTGCGCTCGCGTTCCAGCGCAGTCATTTTGATCGGCCCCGCGTTTTCGATGATGGATTTGACGGTGAGCGATTTCAACCCCTGGTCCGTGTGCAGGGTGACGGCCTTGATCACGGTACCGCGCTTGCCGAGCAGATTCATGGTCACGGGAATCTGGCCGCTCGCTCCCGCTTCGAGTTTCCACGGATAGGTCAGGTGGGCGACGGTGCAACCGCAGCTCGTTTGCACCCGGGTGACCGTGATCTCGTGGGGTGAAACATTCGTCAGGTTGAAAACGAACTTGCCTTCCTTGTCGTCGGCCTTGGCGTTGAACTCCTTGTTCTCCGCATCGAACACGAGAATTCCGGGTGGCAACGGCCGGTTGGCCAGCGCGTTCGGCTGGACCGGAACGGGGTGCGGTGCGGTCGGAAGGACTGGAAGGATCGGAGTGGGCGGAGTGACGGGGGCGGGCGCAGCCGGAAGTCTCGGATCAAGGGTGGCCGGTTGCGCGGAAGTGGTGAGCGGGGACGCGCACAGTACAACGGCGGTAACGGCGGCAAACGGACGAAGGAGCGGTTTCATATACGAGCTTAATGATTAGCCGATAATGGGGTGTTTGACGAGCGGGAAATGAAGATGTTCAAAAAAGCCCGCTGATTACGGGGTTGGCCCGAGGCGCAACCACACCGCCACCGGGAAGTGGTCGCTGGGGAACTGGCCGTCGCGGGAGAAGGGGAAAATCTCCGTCCGATCCGCCGTCACCTCGCCCCGGGCGAGAATCCAGTCAATGCGCGGACCACCTGGCTTCACGGCCTTGAAATTGTTAAACGTCCCGATGTCTTCACCGCGCCGGGTTTTGGCCGTCTCCCAGGTGTCCGTGAAAAAGTGGTCGTCGGTCAGGATCTGGTAGGCCTTGTTGCGGCCGGCGGCTGAGTTGAAATCGCCGGTCAGCAGAACCGGCAACTTGGTGTCGAGCGCCGTCACGCGTTGGCGGATCAGTTCCGCGCTTTTTTCGCGGGCGATTTGGAATTGCTGATCGAAGTGGGTGTTTAACAGGAAAAATTCCTGGCCGGTCAAGCGATCGCGCAATTTCAACCGGGTGACCATGCGACGATTGATGTTGCCCCAGGTACTCGAGCCGGGAACTTCCGGAGTGTCGGAGAGCCAGAAGTAATTCGTCCCGAGCAACTCAATCCGGGCCGTCCTGTAAAACACCGCCATGAATTCGCCTTTGACCACGCCATCATCGCGGCCGACTCCCACCCACTGGTACTCCGGCAAATCCGCGGCCAGGTCGAGCAACTGCGCGTGCAGTCCTTCCTGAGTGCCCATGAGGTCCGGCCCGATGCGGTGAATCAATTCACTCATGAGCGGCCGGCGGGTGGGCCACGCATTGGGTGACTTCGAACTGGCGTAACGGAGGTTATAGGTCATGACGCAAAGCTCGGCGTTCGTGGCGGCGCGCGCGTGGAACATCGTCCCGAACCAAAACATCATGACGCTGGCGAGGCGAAATAGCCTCGATGCCAAGCGAGCGGAGGAGGTGTGGCGCATAACGATGCTATTCTGGGCCGGAGGCGGACAGATGACAAGCCAGTTGGGTTCGCGGGCGTCGGGCAAGGCGTCAGTCGAGTTCAAGCACGGTCCCGGCAATGTAGCGGGTTCCCTCGGCTTGATTGAAATAATAAACCACCAGCACGCGGTTCCGCGCAATCATCGTGGCCCACGGGTAGCCAAGGTCCGAACTCCCGCCGTCGGCGCGCAGGATGATTTCTCCGGCGGTGGCCGCGTCGGTACATTCGGCGTTCAACACCCGCGCGCGAATTCCAAACGGCGCGTGACGATAACCATAGACGAGCAAGACCCGATTGTCCGGCAGGCGCATGGCCTGCGCCGGATGACCTTGAAAACCCGCGTCCTGCCAGGGCATAAAACTTTTCCCGCCGTTCGTCGAACGGGCCAGGGCGAGATGGTCGTCAAACTTTTCGGTCCGCAGGAACGCCACCAGATCGCCGCGCGGAGTTTCGTAGAGGGACGCTTCATTAAACACGACCTTGGCATCCCTGGCCACCGGCGAGGAATAGCTCCAAGTCACACCGCCATCGGTCGAGTTGAGCAGATGATTCTCCGTTCGCTGCAAATCGGACCCGACTTGCGCGGCCACCACCCAGTAGAGCCGGCCATCCCGGCCCTCACACATCGCCCCGCGATTGTAGGCGGCCACTGGTTGATTGAAGATGTCAGTGGCGCGGCTTCCGCTCACGGGTGGCGGGTGGAATGGTCCGCGCCACGAATGGCCGGCATCCACAGATTGCAACACATAACCGCCAAGGAAACCGAAGTCACCGCTGCATGGCGTGTTGGTCAACTGCGCGGCAAAACCCGGGACCAGCAACGCCCAGCCATAGCTGCTGCAGACGAGCGTGCCGTTCCGCAATTGCACCAAACAAGGGTCCTGCGAGCCGCCGAAGGGGTGAGCATAGACCAACTCCGGTTTCTGGCTCCAGGTCTGGCCGCCATCCTCCGACCGCACCAGGACCAACTGACTGTTGGGATCGGTATGTGTCACGCCTTTCCCGCCGAGCCGTCGGCGGTCAGGCGCGCGGCGAAAGGCGACAATCAATTCACCGTCGGGGCGGCACACCACCGAGGGGAACGCGCTGTAGAATTGTTCATCCTCATAGGCGACGATGTCCTTGAGTTTGCGCACGCCGGTTGGGGACTGGGCGGGAATGGGTAGAGCCAGCAGGTGCGCCAACACCAGGCTCGTGCCGACGAGTCGCAGATTCACGTCGCCAATGAATCGTTTCCCGTCGCTTGCGCCAAGCAAAATTTGCCGGCACAGCCTACGACCGGTTCAACGCACTCAGAACCGCGCGGACCGAAGCGAGTTCGATGTTGGTATCCACGCCCGCGCCCCAGCGGGTCTGGCCCCCGGCGAATTTGAGTTGGATGTATGCGATGGCGCTGGCTTCCTCGCCGGCCGCCAGCGCGTGTTCGCTGTAATTGGCAATCTCGAAACGCGGCACGCCGATGGTGCTGAAGCCATGCACCAGCGCGGCCAGCGGGCCGTTGCCTTCCCCGTGGAATCCAACCACGACGCCATCGCGCCGGAGTTTCGCCCGGCATTTCACCACGCCGTTTTTGCTCTCGGTCTCGAAACTCTGCAACTGCCACGGCTGGGCGCGTTCGACGTATTCCTGCCAGAACATCGCCTTCAATTCCGCGCCACTGACTTCGCGACCGAGGCGATCCACCTCGTCGTTGGCAATCGGCCCGAACTCGCGTTGCATGTCCTTGGGCAACGAAATGCCGAATTCGCTTTCGAGCAGATACGCTACACCGCCTTTGCCTGACTGGCTGTTGACACGGATGACTTCGTGATACTCGCGCCCGATGTCCCGCGGATCAATCGTGAGATAAGGCACGTCCCAGTGCTCGCGCTTCTGGCCTTCCCACTCGGCCAGCCCCTTCTTGATCGCGTCCTGATGCGAGCCGCTGAAGGCGGTGAACACCAGTTCGCCGCCGTACGGCTGGCGCGCGGGCACCGTCATCCCGGTGCAGCGCTCATACACCTCGCGAATCGCATTGAGGTTCGAGAAATCCAGTTGGGGGTCAATGCCGTGCATGTAGAGATTCAACGCGACGGTCACGATGTCGAGATTGCCGGTGCGCTCGCCATTGCCGAACAAGGTGCCCTCGACCCGTTCCGCGCCCGCGAGCAGGCCCAGTTCGGTCGCCGCCACGCCCGTGCTGCGGTCGTTGTGCGTGTGCAAACTGATGACGAGCGAATCCCGATTCCGGAGGTGGCGCGTCATCCATTCGATCTGATCGGCATACACGTTGGGCATGGCGACCTCAACCGTGTCCGGCAGATTCAAAATCATCTTCCGGGCGGGCGTCGGTTGCCACACGTCCATCACGGCCTCGGAGATTTCCCGGGCGAACTCGACTTCCGTCATGCTGAAACTCTCGGGCGAATACTGGAGCATGACTTCCGTGCCTTTGAGCCGCGGCAACCGGTCCTGGATCATTTTCGCCCCATTGACCGCGATCGCCTTGATCTCGTCCCTCGATTTGCCGAAGACCACGCGCCGTTGGGCCGGCGACGTGGAGTTGTAAAGGTGGATGATGACCCGCTTCGCGTCGATCAATGATTCGACCGTGCGTTCGATCAAATCCTCGCGGGCCTGCACGAGCACCTGCAACCAGACGTCGTCCGGCGCGCGGTTTTCCTCGATGAGCCGGCGATTGAAGGTGAACTCCGTGCCGGACGCGGACGGAAAACCGACCTCGATTTCCTTGAAGCCGATCTTCACCAGCGTGCTGAACAACTCGAGCTTTTGCCCGACGTTCATGGGCACGGCGAGGGCCTGGTTGCCATCACGCAAATCCACGCTGCACCAACGCGGCGCGTGGGTAAGGACGCGGTTGGGCCATTGCCGGTCGGGCAATGGCACCGGCGGGAACGGACGATATTTGCGGAACGGGTCTTGCAACATAGCTCTGCCTTCTCAGTTCTTAATCTTGGTCCTGGTCTTAATCTTAATTCTCAGCTTCCGCTCAATCTTTCGTCGTTCTCACCGGAATCAGGAGCAAGAGTATGATCAAGTTTAACATTTCAAAAAGCCAAAACCCCACCGCCGGTCGGGCGGTGGGGTTTGACAAATCTGCTTGTGAGTGAATCAGAACCCAACCGCCGCGCGGCTACCCAGCAGCGACTTATTCAGCAGCAGATTCAGTTTCCATGTGCGATTCACAAGCGAACGGTAGTGACAAGGAAGCGTCGGGTCAATTTCAAATTTCCGCCGTATCGCTGGGCGTATCGTGTCCTGCGGGTTTTTTCCATTTGGCGGATCGGTGTTCACGTCTATGCTGGCGCGATGCTGGATGTGTTGACCGAACAACTCGCCCGTTCCGAATCGCTCACCCGCGAACAGGTCGCCGACGTGGTGGGCGCGCTCACCACGGAAAGCGTCTCCGTAACCAGCAAAGCCGGCCTCCTCACGGCGCTGGCCGCGAAGGGGGAAACCGCGGCGGAAATCGCCGCGTTTGCCGATGAACTTCGTCGCCGCGCCATCCAGCCGCCGCTCGACGCGGCGACACGCGCCGGCGACATTCTCGATGTCTGCGGCACGGGTGGCGATCATCTCGGCACGTTCAACGTCTCCACCACCGTCGCCATCATCTGCGCGGCGGCGGGAGTCAGGGTGGCCAAACATGGCAATCGCGCCATCACATCCCGGGCCGGCAGCACCGACGTGTTGGAAGCGCTGGGCATCCGCGTTGACCTCCCGCCGGCCGAAGCCGCGCACTCGCTGCGGGAGCACGGCTTCGCGTTTTTCTTTGCCCCCAATTATCATCCGGCCTTCAGGCACATCGCGCCCGCGCGCAAGCTCTGCGCGGAACGCGGCCAGCGCACCATCTTCAATTTCCTCGGCCCCCTGCTCAATCCCACGCGGCCCACGGCCCAACTCATCGGCGTGCCCCGGCCCGAATTGTGCGAACCCATCGCGCGCGTGCTGCAATCGCTCGGCGTCCGCCGCGGCATGGTGGTGTGCGGGAACGTCCCGGTGCGAGAGTCCCGGAACCAATGGCTCGATGAGCTTTCCACCTTGGGCGACACGACGGTGGCTGAATTTTACCAGGAGCGCGCGTTCACCAGTTCGTCGCTGGCGCCCGATCAATTCCCCCTTCAACCCGTGACGCTCGCGGACTTGGTCGGCGGTGATCGCGAGGCCAATGCTCAAATTATCCGCCGGGTTTTGTCCGGCGACGATCGCGGTCCCCGGCGGGATCTCGTGCTTTTGAACGCGGGCGCGGCGTTGTTCGTGGCCGGCCGGGCGCGTTCCATGAGTGAAGGCTGGGAACTGGCGGCGACCACCATTGATGACTCCAAGGCTGCGGCCAAACTGCGCGAACTGAGCGCGGGCTGACTGCGCTGGCTGGTTGATTGCAGACCCAATCCGAATTTTACTTTTTCTCCGCAGCCGATTGCTGGTTCAATGACGCCATGAGTTCCAGCGACGATGTGTTTGATTCCGGCACAGCGGAAATCTACCGGATTCAAACGCACGCGCCCGGGCCGGGGGGCAGCCTGCCCCTCACCGAGGAAATGCTGCGACATCGCCCCAGCGGCGATCTTTTTGGCCTGACTCAGAATGTCGGCATGGGCTGGAATCCCGTTGAAGCCGGGCGGAAGCAGTTTCTCATCCTCAGCACCCAGGGCGGACTCCGCGCGCCGGATGGCCGGCCCATCGCGCTCGGTTATCACACCGGACATTGGGAAATTGGATTGCTGGTTCAGGCGGCAGCGGAGGAATTCCGGCAATTGAAAACGATCCCCTTCGCCGGTTTTTGTTCCGACCCCTGCGATGGTCGGACGCAAGGAACCACCGGGATGTTCGACAGCCTGCCGTATCGAAACGATGCCGCGATTGTTCTCCGGCGGTTGGCGCGTTCGCTGCCGTTGCGCGCCGGCGTGCTGGGCATTGCGACGTGCGACAAGGGACTGCCCGCCATGCTGATGGCCGTCGCCGGCTTGCGCGATTTGCCGTGCGTGGTCGTGCCCGGCGGCGTCACGTTGCCACCTACTCACGGAGAGGATGCCGGTACGGTGCAAACGCTGGGCGCGCGGTTTGCGCAAGGAATGATTTCGCTGGCGGAAGCGGCGGACCTCGGCTGCCGCGCGTGCGGTTCGCCTGGCGGCGGTTGCCAGTTCCTCGGAACGGCGGCGACATCACAAGTCGTGAGCGAGGCCCTGGGCCTTTCGCTGCCGCACTCGGCGCTGGCTCCCTCCGGTCAGCCGGTTTGGTTGGATTTGGCGCGACGCTCGGCGCGCGCGTTGCATTGCCTGGAAGCGCGCAATTTCAAAACGCGCGACGTGCTGACGGCGGCGAGTGTTGAAAACGCGCTCGTGCTGCACGCCGCCTTCGGTGGTTCGACGAATTTGTTGCTGCACATTCCGGCCATTGCCCACGCGGCCGGATTGCGGCCGCCCACGGTCGAGGATTGGATTTCCGTCAACCGTCGCGTGCCGCGACTGGTGAGTGTCCTGCCGAACGGTCCGGTCCATCATCCCACCGTGCGTGTCTTTCTTGCGGGCGGCGTTCCGGAAGTGATGTTGCACCTGCGCCAACTGGGTTTGCTCCACACCGACGTTCGCACCGTCACCGGCCGCACCCTCGGCGAGAACTTGGATTGGTGGGAGAAGTCGGAACGACGCGCGCGATTCCGGGCATTGCTCGCGCAACTGGACGGCGTGAGCGCGGCGGAAGTCATCTTCACGCCGGTGACGGCCCGCGCCCGGGGCCTGAGCGGCACGCTGGTTTTTCCGTGTGGCAATCTCGCACCCGAAGGTTCGGTGGTGAAAGCGGCCGCGATTGATCCCGCGGTCGTGGATGCCAGCGGAAGGTATCAAATGGAGGGACCGGCCCGCGTGTTCGTGAGTGAAAGCGACGCCATGGCGGCGATCAAACAGGGGCGCATCCAGGCCGGCGACGTGCTCGTGCTGACCGGCATTGGCCCGCTGGGCACGGGCATGGAGGAAACCTATCAAGTCACCGGCGCGCTCAAGCAACTGCCGCACGGCAAAAATGTCGCGCTGCTCACGGACGCGCGTTTCTCCGGCGTCTCGACCGGTGCGTGCATCGGCCACATTGGCCCGGAAGGGCTGGCCGGCGGACCGATCGGAAAGATTCTCGACGGCGACCGAATCCGCATTTGCATTGATACCCGCCGTGTCGCCGGCAGCATTGACCTGGTGGGAGTTGGCGAGCGGCGGTTCTCCCCGGAGGAAGGCACGGCAATTCTCGCGCGGCGGACGACCCGAAGCGACCTGACGCCGCACAGCGCCTTGCCCGACGACACTCGTCTGTGGGCGGCGTTGCAACAGGCCGGCGGCGGCACCTGGGCCGGATGTGTCTATGATGCGGATCGGATCGTTGAAGCGCTGGCGGCCGGCCGCGCGGTGCTGGGCGCTCCAAATCAAAAAATCGAAACTTCAGCGGACTTCCCAACGGAAAACTTCAAGTAACTGCAATCCGAAATTTCGCCGTGAAGCGATCCATTTCTGAGCGATTGGACGTGGCGTCGTCCGCAGGCGGGCGATTGCGCGAGCGCGATCTGTAACCTAATCGCTGTTGTCCTGGAGGACGCTGTGATTGAGCTGGCCGAGAAAATCCGGCAGCGCGGATTCCACCCGGTTCCAGTTCGGGATGAGCGGCCAGAACATTGATTCCTCCACATGCGCGCGCGACGCTTCCCGGATGCTGCGTCCGAAGGTGGTCACGGCGGATTCCTCCTCGTGCCGCGGAAATGTCAGGCCGTTCATGGTGGCATCGGCGGCGTAAAAGCGCAGGGTGTCCTCGGCCTGGCGGGTGTAGGTGAACTGAAGGGTTTCAAACAGGCCCTGGTCCAGTTTGATTCCCTCGCTGGCTACGCGCCGAAAAATGGAGCGCGTGATGTCCAGTGCCATCCGGCTAAGCCCCTTGTCCATGTCGCGCGCCGAGAGTTCCGAGTGCTTGTGATCGTAGTTCTCGCACAGCTCCGACTGACAGATCGTGCGCGGCGCGGAGTTGCGGAAGACCTCGGCAAGCATGCCCACCTCCAGCCCCCAGTCGTAGGGAATCCGGTTGCGTCGCACCAGGTCAATGTCCATCGAGATCTCGCCCGAAAGCGGATAGCGGAACGTGTCGAGATACACGAGGAAGGGATGCGGGCCGACAATGCTTTTGAGCGCGCGAATCAATGGCGTGACCAGCAGCCGCATCACGCGACCGTTGAGCTTGCTGGTGACGCGCGCGTAATAGCCCTTGCAGAAATCGAAGCCGAACGCCGGATGCGCCACCGGATAACAAAGCCGCGCGAGCAGTTCCCGGTTGTAGGTGATGATGTCGCAATCATGCACCGCCACCATGCGCGCTTGTTCGCTGCCGAGCACGAATCCGAAGCAAGCCCAGACATTGCGCCCTTTGCCGCGCGGCCCGGCCGTGAGTTCGGCCTCCTCGAGTTGCTTGTACAACTTCTGCATTCGCGGGCCGTCATTCCACAACAACGTCGGCTTGTGCGGCAACTGGCTGAAAATGCGCCGCGCCCGCCGCCATTCCCGCCCGTTCGCGCCGTCAATGCCCACCACGATCTGCTTGAGATACCGGATGTTTTTCAACTCGCGTACGATCGTGCGCAACGCCGGTGTGCCCAGTTCGCGCACATGGCACGGCAGCACCAGGGCAATGGGCGTCTCCTGCGCATACTCCGCCAGTTCCCGTTCGAGCCGGGGGGTGTCCAGTTTGCCGATCCGATGCAGGGTCGCCACCGCGCCGGTTTGAAAAAAATCAGACATGGATTGAAGCTGGGTTACCTGGTTGCTTTCCGCCGCCGGCGACGCCGCAGTGGACTTTTTTGCGAATGGCGGCCCGACCATCCGTTTGCCTCCGGGATTACTTGTGCCCGGACCCTTTGTGTCTTCTCTGTAAAACTTACGAGCCGGCGACACACCAAAGCAAGCTTGCGACAAAAAAACTTTCATGCCGAGTGCGCAAACGATTGACCCATGAGCTTCGTTGGCGAAACTACTTCCGTTGTGAAGCTGGTCATCGTTCACTTTCACCTCCGCCCCGGCGGCATCCGGCGCATCCTTGAACTCGCGACGCCCTACCTGGTGCGCGCCGCGCCGCAACCGGTCACGCAAGTGGTTCTGGCCACCGGTCAGCGCGCGGATGACGAATGGCACGAACACTTCGCGCGCCAATTGCCTGGCGTTCCGGTCGAAGTCCGCGTGTCGCCTGCTTTCAACTATCTCTCCGAACAACGCGGCCCGGCCGCGCGCATTACCCGTCGCATCCGTTGCGCGCTCGACAACCTGTTCGCCCGCTGCGAGGCCGGAAACTGCCTGGTCTGGGCGCACAATTTGGGGGTCGCGCGCAATTTGCTCCTCGCGCGCGAACTTGCCACCGCCTGTGCCGCGCGCGCGATTCCGCTCGTCACTCATCACCACGACTGGTGGTTCGACAATCGCTGGAGCCGCTGGCCGGAGATGCGCCGATTCGGTTTTCGCACCTTGACCGCGCCCGCGCGCGCGGTGTTTCCGAAAGCGGGTCGGGTCCTTCATGCGGCCATCAATCAGGCCGATGCCAACGTCCTCGCGCGCCACTTTGGTGATGCCGCCTTCTGGTTGCCGAATCTGACCGAACCGGCGTCGCCGCCACCAACCGCACGCGTCCGGGCTGCCCGCCGATGGCTGGCCGGGAAACTGGCCGACGCTGAGTCCCCCGTGTGGCTTTTGCCGTGTCGCACCCTGCGCCGGAAAAATATCGCCGAAGCGTTGCTGCTCACTCGTTGGCTGCGACCGGAAGCATGGCTCGTGGTCACCGGAGCGGCGAGTTCCGCCGATGAAACCGATTACTACCGGGCGCTGGAACGGTCGGCCAGGAAACACCACTGGCGTTTGCGCCTCGGCGTCCTTGGCGGCCATGAACCCGGCAAACCCACCGTACCTGACCTCCTGGCCGCGAGTGAAACGGCGCTGCTGACCTCGATTCAGGAAGGTTTCGGTCTGCCGTACCTGGAAGCCGCCGCCGCGCAACGCCCGTTGCTGGCGCGCCGCCTGCCCAACATCGCGCCGGACCTGCATCAATTCGGTTTCCGTTTTCCCCAGGCCTACGATGACCTTTTAATTGACCCGACCTTGTTCGACTGGCAGGCGGAACAGGCACGTCAAGAACGGTTGTTTCACGACTGGTGCGCCCGGATGCCGGCGGCCGTGCGCAAGATTGTTCCGGCGGTGCCGATATTGTCTTCCGCCCGCCCTGGCCCCATCGCGTTCAGCCGGCTTACGTTCACGGCGCAACTCGAGGTGCTCGCTCAACCGTTGCGCGAGTCGTGGGCGGCGTGCGCGCGCTTGAATCCGTTTCTTAAGACATGGCAACGCCGCGCGACGACCGGTCGGTTGTCGGTGACGCCCTGGCCGCGCGCCGCCAAAGGCTGGTTGGGAGGCGAGGCCTACGCGCGAAAATTTTTCGCGGCGCTCCAGGCTCGTGCCGCCGGGCGTGCGGCGTCGTTTTCACCCGTGAGAATCCAGGCCGACTTCATCGCGCAAAAACTGGCCCGTCAAAACCTCTACCCACTTTTATGGAACACCAGGACCTGAAACTCCGCGCGGTCATCTTCGATGTTTACGCCACCTTGCTGGAAGTTGGCGCGCCACCGCCCGACGCCGAGGCGCGATGGCAGAAGTTGTTTGAAAGCATGTTGGGCACGCCGTCGCCCATCAGCCGGATGGAATTCTCCCGGCGCAGCAGTCAACTCATCGCCCGCCGCCACGCCGCCGCCAAGCAGGCGGGCATTGTCTGGCCGGAAATTGTCTGGCCAACGATCGTGCGCGAAGTCCTGCCGGAGGTTGGCCGATTGTCCGCCACCAAACGTGACGACTTCATTCTGCGCCAGATGGAAATCGGCCGCACGTTACGGCTGGCTCCTCACGCGGCCGCCTGCTTGCGTCAACTGAACGACGCCGGGCGGTTGCTCGGCATTGCCTCCAATTCCCAGGCGTACACGTTGCGTGAACTCAACTCTGCGCTTCAGGGCGCGGGTTTGAATCTTTCCATGTTCCAACCCGAACTGCGCTTCTGGTCCTTCGAGCACGGCTTCAGCAAACCCGACCCGCACGTCTTCCGCATCCTGACCGCGCGCCTCGAAGCGCGTGGCATCAGTCCAACCGAGACCTTGATGGTCGGCGACCGCCTCGACAACGACATCGCGCCGGCCCGTGCCCAGGGCTGGCAGGCGTGGCAGCTTGTTTCCCAACGCCAGGGCGACGCTTCCGGGAACTGGCGCGACCTGCTCGCGTGGCTCGATTTGGAATCGCAATCGCCCGGCGCAACCTGAGCCGCCCGCCCACTCCAAGAACCGTCGTCGCCACCGGCCAACCGGGAAACGCCAGCGCCGCCTTCACGGAGTTGGAAACAGGGGCAGACATCGGGTGTTAAAGACAAACCCACTTTGGCTTTCGCCAGCCAGAGCGCAAGCCTCATCCACCGTCCAGCACCCCGCCCCACCCGAATCAAACCCAACAAAAGAAAGCTTGCCGCAGCACCCACCCAAGCGTAGAAATCAACCATGAGCCGCACCTTCAAGTTGACCTTTGGTCCGCGGGTCCCGGCCAATTAATAATGTTCGGCGACTCCACACCGGAGGGATTATGAGCGGCAAACAGACAGAGCTTGAGAGACGGGTTGCCGACCTGACCGTCGAGATCGCACGCTTGCGACGTTCAGTGCTCATCGGATTCATCGTGATGGGTATTCTTCTTGTTGTCGGCTTCGTTAACCGCGATTTGGTCGTGGTTGTTGCAGCCATCGGCATTGCGCTTTGGGCTGTCGCCCACATCGGAGCCTCGCTCGGCACAGCCGTGAGCCGCAGAGTTCGCAGCAGAGAGGACACGATGTCGCCAGATCAATAAAACTCAGCACCACCCGGAACGATGAATCTTCAGCGCCCCACAACCTCCGCCAGGTCCGCCGCGCAGCGGCTGGGTTCAACCATGCGCTGCAGCCAACGCCGGTGGGCGCGGGCACTTCCGGATTCGCGGGCTGCGTCACTCGTTCGGCTTGGCTGAGCTTGAGTCGTTAGGCCACTACTATGCGAACTTCACTTTTGATGTTTGGAGTGGTAGTCGCTCCCGGCAGTGTGTTGTTGTTACTGTTCACAGCTTGGTTTGCTTGGTTTTTTCGCGACGGTATGGGGCCGGGGTTTGTACCAAGTGTTGGGGGCGAGGCGCTGCGACGTTTCTGGGACGATTTTCGCACCCCCTTTTTTTGTTTGATGCCGACATTAGCTGCAGGTGCCACCAGCCTCTGGATTGCATGGAGGATGGAGAGCAAAGAAGAGCAAAAAGATGAGCAAGTGGCCTAACAAATCGCTGCAGCCAACGCCGGTGGGCGTTGTCAGTTCCGCTGACGCCGGGCTACGTCGTTGTTCCGGCGTGGCTGAGCTTGGGTCGTTCAGTCTTTCAACGGAAGTGATTGAAAACACTTCGGTTGCTGTAGGTCCGGTGGGTGGATTGCCAGCGATTTTGTCAGTGGTCTGACGACTCGCCAACAATTCGATCAAGCGGGATTTTACTCTCCCGCTACTCGCTCACGGCGAGTGAACCAGTCGGTTTAGCCTCATAACAGGAAAGACATGTTATGAAGCAACAGTTCAAACTATACCGGCGCGGCAACGGTCGCTACTACGCCGAGGACACCACCACCGGAAAACAATCCTCACTCGGAACCCGTGACAAAGCTGAAGCCCATCGGCTGCTGCACGCCCGAAACGAAGCGGCCTACCAACCCGCGTTCAACAAGCAGATGGCCAAGACATACCTCGCCGCAGGTGATCCACGCGCCAACACGCGCACCTGGCATGATGTCATGAACTACCTGTTGCAATCCAAAGAAGGACGCAGCCAGAAGACCCGCGAACGCTATGAGAGCGCAGTCAAAGACCCGGGTTTTGATTCCATCCGCAATCTCCCGCTCATTCACACAACAGCGGAGACGCTTTACAAAGTCCTGAAGGACTCCGGCAAACCATGCACGAATATGTTCCTTCATCGTTTTCACAGTTTCGCGCTCAAGCTCGGCTGGTTGGCATGGCCGATCATTGGCTATAACCAATGGCCCAAGCTCCGTTTCAAAGAACGGCGGGGCGTAACGCTGGAAGAACATCAGTTGCTCGTGAACGCGGAAACGAATACGGAGCGCCGCGCTTTCCTTGAGTTGCTCTGGCATGTCGGAGCGGCACAGTTTGACTTGGTGAATTTGAAAGCCGAGGATGTGGACTGGAAAAACCGCACCCTCAGCTACAACCGCCAGAAGACCGGACGCCTTTGCACATTGCGCTTTGGCGACGAAGTCGCCGAGATTCTGAGCCACTTGCCAACCAGCGGGCCGCTGTTTCCGAAATATTCGACGCTTTCGTCCGCTGACCGGGCGACGCGGTTTGCTGAACGCGTGGAGCGGCTGGGAATCAGGAAACGCAGTGAGGAAGCGGGTATCCCGTCCATCTGCTTGCACTCTTACCGCTACTCGTGGGCCGAACGCGCCCGCGCTGCGGGCTACCCCGAACGCTACGCGCAGGAAACACTGGGACACCAAAGTTCCACTTTCGCCCGTTATTATTCCAAGCGGGCGCAGGTGGAGTTGCCGCCCCTGGAACAATATGAAAAGCGAAATGCTCCGAGTGTGCCACAGCCACCAGCGCCAGCGCTGAACATTATTCCGATGCCCGCACTGAACTCGACGGCAACGGCCACCACCACGAGTGAACCAGTCGCTTTACCAGCAACACAAATACAGGAGGCGATATGAACTCGCATCCGGTTCAAATGCTCGATCCAGTATTTCGTTTCCTCGATGCCATGATTGAGAACTACGGACTCTATCTCTTTATGGGGTTCGTCTATGTCGCGATCCCGTTGCTCGTGTGGGTGCTGTGTGGCGGATTACGCTGGGCGTTGTTCAAAGGCAAGTCTATGCCGCACATCCCGCCGGTGATAATCATTCATCTGCCGGGAAGACCACCGCAACCGCCAGAGGCATTCAATCCATTTCCACTACATCACGAACGGCCCGACTGCCATTGTGATGACGAGCATTGAAATTGAAGCAAAGATGCACCTCGCGCGCCGTAAAATGGAAGCGCGAGGCACGCCGCATTTCAGTGATGACCGTTGCGCGCATGGCGCGGTTTGGATTCAGCGGCGGTTTTCCGGGCGTTCTTGTGCCGCCAGTGGTCATAAACCGCGTTGCGGATTTTGCCCAACTTCGCGATTTCGCCCGCCAGTTCCATGACCTGCACCGTGGCAAAATGCTTCACCGAGTTGGGGGGCGGATCACCCAGCGGTTCGAGCAAGCCCACGCTGACCAGCACGGGGATGTCATGCTCGGCCAGGCCGATCAGCGCGGCGGTCTGCGCCATGTTCAACATGGCGGGCAACCGTCGCAGGTTCAGCAGTTCCTTCGCCGGGGCGGAAATCAGCCCCGGCCGGCCATTCGATTTTGCAGCCAGCACTTCGTTGATTTCGTGGTTCATGGCGTTGGCTTGGTAAAGGTGATGGTGACGGCGGCAACGTGGGTTTTCAGCGTCGTTGCAAAACGTCGGTCTGCCGATTTCACAAACTTCAATTCATACTTCTGGATCGCCCGTTCCAAGAACTTGAGGCCGCTGCCGAGCGCGATGATCTCAGCCACGGCAAAGGCGACGAGCAGCTTTTCAGGCGGTGCATCCACATCCCGTTCCAGCGCCGGATTGGGAGTCAATTCGGCGTAGAGTAATTGTGCGTAAGGCAATTGATAGCTGTGCTCATCGTCAGTGAACACGTTGAGCGTGGCCACGCTCGGATCGCTGCCAAAGCACGGATTGTCACGCGAGCTAGACGCGGATGCTGCGACGGGATTGGGATTGGTGTTCATAAGATGTTTCGCGGATCTGTTCGCGGCCCTGACGGAGCGAACGTGCCGGTGCAATGCATTGGCGGAAGTGTTTCAGGAAACGAAAGCCACGTTGCATGACGCGCAAGATGAATTTCTGTCTGTGAACGTGCTGAACGGCTTCCACGGCAGCCAGCCGTTCACTGGAATGAGCAACGTGTGAGCGCAATCGCTCAACGTCATCCGTGAAGACCTGGCATCGCTCGCGTCCACGTGAAATGCTGACGTAGAACTGTTGCTGATGGACGGCTGGCAATGAACGTGACGAAGCGACGAACAGCACTTCGTCCACGGTCTTGCCTTGAGCCGCATGGGACGTGACGGCATAGCCGTGAGTGAAGGTGCGATAGCTGTCAGGAATCAGCCGCCCGTCAGTCAGCAAAATGGAATCGCCCTGAATCGCCTTTACCTCGACCAATTCGCCGTTGATTAACTGCTTGCGGGCCGCATTGGCTTGCAACAACAGGCGGTCACCAGCGGCGATTCTCAAGGTGCGCCTCTCGCCCACATCAATGCAGGTTGCGGCCTGATTCAACGCCAGCAGCTTTTCAGAACCGTCAGCGCGCAGCACCTTGAGCGAGTCGCTCCCGACCACGGCCACAGCCACCATTTCATCTTTGGCAAAACCACCCCTGCCACGGTGAAATCGAATCGCCATGCCGGGGCGATATTGCCGCGCATCCCGTTTCTGTGCTTCGGTCCACGACAATGAATCAAAGACTTGAAATTCCTTTTCCTCACCAGCCAGCCGACCGGACGCTTTCAATGCGTCACGAACTTTCTCCGTTACCGACTCGATTTCATCCCACGTTGGCGCGACCAGCAGGGCAGATTGGTTTTGAATCAACGCCTTCAAATACGCCTGCGTTGCTTTGCCATGAAGATCATCGTTGGATGATTCGACAATCGCGCCGATGCGCTCCAGTTGAGCGAATGCTTCCCCCGTCCGTTTATGTGCAGCCAGTTCAACCGCTTTGCGATACTCGGCTTTCCGTTGCCGCCGGATGGCGGTCAACTGGCCGGACTTGAAGTTGGAATGCTGCTCAAGAATCCGCAGAGCATCGCCTCGAACCACAGATGCGTGCTGGCCGGTGTCACCCGAAAGCACCACACGGGCGTCACGCGCCAGATCAAACAGCCGCTTCATGTCATCAATGCCCACTGCTCCGGCCTCATCCAGAACAATCACCTGCCGGGCAGATAGCACGGGCTTGGATTGCAGCAGGCTTGCCAGCGTGACGGCATTGAATCCTTCCTTTCGCAGAACATCTGTTGCCGCTGCTGTCGGCGCACAGAACAAAGGTTCGACGCGAGCCTCGTTGCAGGCCGCGACCAAATCACGCAGAGCAGTGGTTTTGCCAGTGCCGGCAAGCCCGCGCAGGCCGGTGATACGGTCGCTTGTGCGCAGAATGTGGTAAATGGCCCGCTGTTGATCCTCGCTCAACCAATTGGAAACTTGGTAGCTAGGGTGTAATGGAACAACCGCACCGCAGGCGGAATTGACCGTCTGGATCAAATCCAGTTCCGTCGCAAGAATCGCCTTGGTTGAAAACCCATGTTCGGTGCTGACCAAATCAGTTTGAGCTTTCACCGCTGCTTTCAGTTTTGGCAGGTCAACACCACCCATCCTGTGCGACAACACGGCATCCAGCAATTCAGGCTCCGGGACGACGGATTTGCGCTCGAATACATGAGCAATGGCATGGGTTAAGGCTTGGTCCGCAGACTCAATCTGCCGGACTTGTGCAATGGGTTGAACCGACGTGGAAAGCTTTTCCAGCGCCCGCAATTCGTCAGGCTGCAATTGCGCCAACTGCCGTTCGCGCACTTCCGCTGTGGAGATACCCTTGAGTTTTTCTGCCCGGCTTTGATGCACTGCCAAGGCGACGGCGTTGTTGGAGAGTTTGCGCCCCAGCTTTTGTTCCATCTCCAGAACGACATTCCGCACCTGCTGCGACCGCTTGGAAAAGCGTTTCAACACCTCGTCGCTCACGCCCTCTACTTCAAAGCCGTGCTTGGCCGGACGGATGCGATAGCCGATGGACTGAACCCGCTTGGCCAATTCATTCCGATAAACTGCCGTGCCATAGCGAATCGCGTCATACATTCCACCTGCCTGCAATGCCTTCCAGCATTGCTCTGTGTTGTCGAACGTGGCGTTGAAAACCGTGAAGTGAGTATGCAACTGTGGATCGAGTGCGCGACTGGTCGTGTGCGTGAACGCCGCGGCGACCAGATTGCTCGTGTTCCGATTCTGCTGACGACCACCCTTGCGAACCCTGGTTGCGGCGAAGGTTTCAAGTTCGCGGAACGCGAGACGCGCCGCCTCCTCGTGTGCCGTCACCAGCCGTTGATCGTCCAATGTGACCGCCAGCACCGAAACTGATTTTGGTGCGGAACAGGTGAAGTCGTAGAACACGCGCCGCTTATCCTCCTTCTTCTGTCGCAACGTCAGCCGTTCCTGATTCTGCGGATTCCGATTCTCGCAAAGCGCGTGAAACTGCTCGCGAGAGACATGCTCCTTTAGTTCCAGCCGTTCCGCGCCCACGCCGATCCAATGACCGGGGCGAATTTCGCCTGCCGAGTAGTAATCATTCTGCTCCAGATGCTCGTCGAAATACTTCTCGGCATCGGCCAGGTCCTTCTGTGCGATGGCGGTAAACATATAGCATGGCAGATCGGCCATTCGCCGTCATGCCCGCCAGAATGGCAGAAACCGAAGTTGCCGTGGTGTATGTAATACACTCATTTGCGTCCTCTCAGTGCTGCGCCAACCTTGCTTCCAGTTCCAATTTGCTGTATCTATTTCGTCAGTGAAAACGGTGTCTTTCAATGAAGTGAAAAGACAGGAAGCGCAAAGCCGGATGGCCGCAATGCGCCGGGCTCGTCGCAGTCCGGCAGCGGCGGCGGCACAGCAACGGCGGGCATCATTGATCGGCGATGGTGCGAAATGGCGCATCACAAATTTCAAGCAAGTTGCCCGCGCCATGTCCAAATGGGCGTAACTGTGGGCTTTTCCCTCCAGCAGTTTTCAGAAGTCCTCAAGATTCGCGACGCCGCCGGCCAACCTTACATTCTCATCGGTGGCCAAGCGGTCAATTATTGGGCGGAACGCTATCTGGCCGTTGAGCCGCAGCTTGAACCATTGAAGCCGTTCACCAGCGAGGACATTGATTTCAAAGGTGGCTCGGATGACGTTCAGCGCATTGCCCGGCAGTTGGAATTGACTCCGGGTTATCCGCCCAAAGTCCAGATGACCGCGCTGGCTGGCGTCATTCCTTGCAAAATCGGCGGTTTGAAATCCAACATTGAAGTGGTCCGGCGGATTCCCGGTGTTTCGGGTTCAGTGGATGCACTGGCAGTTCAGGCAGAGTGGAACGGGAAAACCATTCGCGTCCTTGATCCCATTTCACTGCTGGCCTGCAAATTGGAATTGGTTGCCAGCGTGCCACAGGAAAAACGTCACGACGTGCCACACCTGAAAATTCTGCTGCACTGCGTTCGCGCATTCCTGGGTGAATTCCTCCAACGAGTCGAACAGGGTGAACTTCCCGCCAGGCATTGGCTGGGTGCGGCCAACCAAGCGTTGAAACTGACCACCGACCGCCGCGCCCGGAAAATCGCCAGCAAGCATCAGATCAACTGGCAGGAGATTCTTCCGCTGACTGCCATCGCCAAGAGCCAGAACGAGAAGATCAAACGGTTTCAGGAACAGCAACTGGATCAAGGCTACAAGAAATCGAAGGGCATTTCCATCTGATGCGATGGTCGGCGCTTTGACTGGCCGGCTTTCCTGCGGGCACTCGGAAACCGGCCAGACAAATCGCTTTCCACCCGAACCTAAACGGTCGCGCACTCAACAGACGATTCTGAACCACGCTTCGTTTCGCCGTCGTCCATTCATGCCATTTCCGCCCGACTCCACTCCGCTTTGGTTTCAGAATCGTCCGTTCAGTGCGTTGTCTTCGGCACATCCGCGCACGAATCTTGACACGTTCAGGCGAACGGAATCAGTGGAGGCTTTCTGAAGTGTGAAAGCCGTCATTTTGGTTAGACACCATCCCCTTACTTGAAGGTAAAGCAGCAAGTCGCGCAATGTCCGCGCAGCATTCGGCAGGATGTCCGATGTATCGTCCACCGAATCATCCGGTGAATTATCCAGGCAATAGCCGGGTATTATTCGGCCAGCGTCCGGGCAATGGACGGGTAGCGTCCGAGCCGATGCTGACAAATGGCCGGCACGATGTTCGCAACCGCATCCAGTCCATGACCAGTCCGCAGTCAGTCCGCAACCGTGACCGCAGCCGGATCGCGTCCGCGCAACGTCCGCAGAATCATGGGGGCAATCACCAGACAACTTCCACGCAGTGTCCGAGCAGTTGCCGGGAAACATCTCCCGCAGCACCAGCAATGTCCGCACAAAGGTTGGCGCAGCAGCCGGGAAGCGTCCGGGGAATTGCCACTGAAGTCCACGAAGCAGTTCATTTGGCGGATGTGCAGCGCCCGGTTGGCGTCCAGTTGATAGACCGCACAGCATCCGACGAATCGTCCGCGCGATTTCCAAGGCAGTGATCCGAAGCGGCCGGAACACGTCTCGTAAAGTCCGGCCAAATAGCCTTGGCCATGTCCAGTCAGCGACCACGACCACAGTTTGTCTGTGTCCGCGCACAATTCACGTTCGCGACCCGTCTGCAAACACGGCCGCGTTCAGGCAATGTCCGGGCCGCAAATCAGCCGCAGCCCCGATTTATCCGAAACCAAGTCCAACCTACTTCCGCGCAAAGCCTGCGGGCTTGTCCAGTCCACCACTGTAAGCTTGCTACGGAAAGTCCAACCGGAAACCGATCCTAAATCACAACCGCACTGGCATGGTCACTTGCGCTCATGGTCTTTCGCTTTGCCAAGCTTCGCACGTTCCTGCATTCTTTGGTTGCGTAAGAACCATTTGGCCTATGGAATCGCGATTTCCCTGCCCATCATTTGCGCGGATGTTCAAAGTGCAAGAAGGAGATGCCCAAAGCCGGGTTGCTTGTCCCTGTTGTAGCGTCGAGCAACCAATTGCTCATCCCGATCGGTGACTGACATCCACATGAAAGAGCAAAAGATTTCCTGTCCCAAGTGTGGCGGTCACATCGCTTTCCCCAAGGAACTGGCTGGCCAAGCCACTTCTTGCCCGCACTGCCGCCAAGCAATTTTGCTCGGTTCTAAGTCCCGGACGACGCTCTGGATCATCATCGCGGCGTGTTTTGTGGCCGCAGTTTGCATTTCAGCCGCAGTTTTTTGGCATTTGGGAAAAGGGAAAACCCGGGGAACTGCCAGCGTCGCGACTGTATCGACATTTCCCAACAGCGATGTCCCAGCTTCGCGCCCAGCACTGACTGATGAGGACAAAGCCATCGAAGCTCTTAGCCGCGAATTGTATCGCTGTTACAACGAGCGGAATTATGCCCGTGTCCACCAGTTGCTCTCGGCTGCGTGCAAAAAGTCATTGACTCAAGCCGACCTCCAGCCCGGCGTCGGTCACTCGTATGAGGTTCGGGCGGTAGAATCCATCACCTATCCGCAAGGTCCTTCAGGCAATCTGGCGGTGGCGCGGGTTCGCCGCAGTGCAGATTTTGGATACGGCAGCCAGGAGGCAACGCGCGAGGTGAAATGCGTTCGGGAAAATGGCGAATGGAAGTTGTTTCGGGACGCGGAATGGATGGAAAAGGTGTTGGCGCAGTTCACCGGCCCGGGAATCAGTGACGAATTACAAACGAACATCGCTTTTTTCTGCAACAACGACCCCTTCCACAAGTGGTCACCAAATATCACCAACGCATTTGAAGAAATCTACAAAGCAGCGAACGGAAAATCAGATGCGGTTTTCCCGTGGCAATTGTCATTCACGATGGTCAGCAACTATGTAAACGACAATTCCCTCCGGCTTGTTTTTTCCATCAAAAACAATTCCGATGCTGTTTGGGATTCTTCAGGCCTAAGTCTCGAATTGAAGCGCGATGGAAAAGTCGTGTTCGATGGGATTGAATTTCTTCCTGCATTGCCGCCACAGCGCGACATCCTCCGCGAGCACCAGTTCCTGACTATTGGCAAGACGGTCGAAAGTGGCCGGTTCAATCTCGATGCTTCCTATTCCTTTGGCACTGTCAAAAAGTGCCTCCTTGTTGCAGATGTCCCGGTTTCCGTCATTGTTCCAAAGCTGACCGAGTCTGTCCGACTGGAGGAATTACGCCCATCGTTTGACCTCACAACTTCAACCAGTGGAGACAACATGTGGGTAGCTCGTCTGGATTACAAAATTCGCAACACCAGCACACAGCCACTGAAGAAAATCGTGTTGAAGTTTTCTTGGTCATCGTTGAACGGAGACATAATTGATACTTCGAGTGACTATGTGGTCGGTTATTCCGATCTCCCGCTCGCACCACAGCAAACCCGTTCTGGCTTCACAACCTGTGGCAAGGGCTACCGCTATCAAAAGACGCCAGTGCGGGTGAACATTTATCTTGAGGACGGTGAACGGAATTATCTTCTGACTCCCAAGGGCGTTTTGGTTCGCTAGTTTTTTTCAGAGAATCGGATAGTCACTTGTTCAGACCTCACATTGCTGGCCTTTGGCAATCAGTCAGTTCCCGTCTTTGGCTTTGCCAAGTCCTGAATTTTTCAGCACCCTTGTTTTCAACCGAGCCTTTTGGTTATGGAATACCACTTTCTGTGTCCAACATGCGGTCAGAAGCTCAAGGCGGATGAGGAAACCGCTGGTCGTCGGGTTGAGTGCCCCCACTGCCACGTTGATTTCTTTGCACCTGAACTTGAGGAAACGCCGCCGCCCACTTCACCAGAAGTGGCGGTTGAGCCGACCCGCGAATCGCCAGCCACAGGCCCGAATCCCGACGGTGAGTTGACTTGCCCGGTTTGCTGGTTGCGTTTCGACACCGGCGACATCATGCACATCGCCGTGCATGATTCCCTGCGCGGCGACCCCGTGCTTGGCGAGGATGCTCAACAGCGTTTCCTCGCCACGCGCTTTAACAACGCTGGTCAAGCACTCGACGCAATGGGAATTCCATCATCGGAAGTTGCGTGTCCGCATTGCCGCCGGAAACTTCCGCCAAGTTTTCTTGGGATGCCGCACCACATCATTTCGCTTGTTGGAGATCAAAGCGCAGGAAAATCCTACTTCTTGAGCGTGCTGACAAAAGTTTTGCCCGCCACCTTGTATCGGGATTTCGGAATCGTTTTTCAAGACAGCGATCCGACCGGCAACGCGCCTGTCAATGACATGCGCAAGGTTCTTTTTGGCGCTCAGACTCCGGCGCAGGCAAAGCTGGCTAAGACCGTCTTTGAGGGCGCGATGTATGAACGGTTGCCGCGTCAGGGAAGAATGGTCGCACTTCCACGCCCATTTGTTTACACGCTCGCGCCGGAGGACAAGACACGCGAGCAATGCGCCCTGATTTTTTACGACAATGCCGGGGAACATTTTCAGCCTGGCGTCAACATTGTCGAACAACCCGGCGCACAGCACGTCGCGAGTGCCGCCGGCATCATCTATCTGTTCGACCCGTTCAACAGTCCTGAATTTCGCGGGTCTATTCGCGACACGAAAGACCCGCAGATTGAAAAGCCTGTTGTAGATCAGCAGGACATCATCCTTGCTGAAATGCGGGCACGGATTCAGACGATCCGCAATCTGCGTCCCAACGAACCCATCAACACGCCTATCGCTTTCGTAGTGGGCAAGTGCGATGTGTGGCTTCAACTGCTGAATGGACGACCGCTCCAGCGGCCATTGCGCGACAGAACACTCGTTAATTCTGTCGTTGAAGATAATTCCAACATTGTTCGTGACCTGATGCACCAACTTTGCCCATCCGTGCTTGCCAATGCGGAAGCCTTGAGCACGAACGTCATGTTTTTTGCCGCCAGTTCGTTCGGCCACACTCCCTTGAAGATTGGCCCGGGAGAATACGTTCCCGATCCAAGCAAACTTCAACCCGTCAACGTGGAAGTGCCGTTGCTCTGGATTCTGTCACAAATTTGTCCACCCCTAATCGCAACTCGCAACGCGGCAACCTCACAGCCCTCAACCTGAAATCCGCGCGACTTTGATATGCCACAGCAACTCATCTACACGAGCGCGCCGCGCGGAGTAGTTGCTGGGCGGTCAGGCCATTGCACCGTGGCGCGGAGCGCGGCGATGCGTGAGGCGCTCATGCTCCAATTGGAAAAGTGGAGTTACTACCAGCACCTTTCGTTGAGTGGTGGGCAGGAGCGTCCGATTTATTCCTGCCGGGTCATTGATATTCGCGGCTCTCGGTATCACGTCTTGAGCCGGATTCAGGATGCGGGATTGGATTTCACCGGACGCACCAACTTTCTCGCTCACCACCTTGTTTTCACACCGGAGGAAATCCGCCAACTCCCGTCGCCGCCGATTATTCTGCGCGATTGGACGGGTTGGGTGAAATCTTGGGCGAAAGAGCCGGAGTTGCTTGAAAATGAAGATTGGTCGGCGCTCACCAAGCTCGCGGCAAGCGTGTCTGTTCCAGCGAAAGACTGGCAGCAACTCACGGGCGACGCCGGCAGCGGTTACGGATTGCTCGAATCACGCGTGGGCATCGCCTTCCGCGTGGACAATCTCACGGACGACCGAATTCTCGGCCTGTTTGCCGAGAGTTTGGAATTGCTGGAACTTCGCGATCCCCGCCACGACTTCCGTGCGACCGCCTGGCAATACACGTTCACGACTTCCATGCAGGAGCAGGACAACCCGGCGGATTTCCGCTGGCGCTGCCTTCATTCTGACAATCCAGCCTCTAATCGCTTCGCCGGGCCGGATTGCCGTCAACTTTCCGACGTGCGCGCCGCGCGCGTTACGAACGAAGAAACGATGTTCGCCCGTTCAGGACGACAGCCGCCACGGTTCGTGATTCAGCCGCAAAACGTCCGCAGCACCGAGGGCGAAACGGCAAAACTCCACGCAAAGGCAGAGGGCGTGCCTTCTCCGAGCTATCAATGGTTCACAGTTGACCGCGCTGGCAACGGCCAGATTATCGCCAGCGGGACGGACGCGGAGCTCTCGGTTCAAAATCCACCGCTCGGCTTGACCCGCTACGTGGTTCGCGCCAGCAACTCCCAGGGAGACGTTACGAGCGAAGTCGTCACTTTGTCCGTTGAGCAAAAGTTGCGGTTATCACAAGCGCGCCCAGCTAGTGATATTCAAAGCGTCGCACGATCAACCGCGCCCTCGTATGTGAGATCGGCAGACGACATTGACCGGCAACGTCGCCGTATCGAAGCGGAGAAAGCGCAAGAGCAGTTCCAGAGAAGATTGCGCCGGAAGAAAACCTTGGCGATTTGTGGAGCGATTCTTGCCATTACTGTCATCGGTGGCCTTTTACTGTGGAAGCAGCGTGGGCAGAATTTGGGTGGCAAAGTAATCCAGGCCACAAACCAGGTTTCATTCGGAGAGACGGCGACGGCAAATCCGCCGCGCCAAGCCAATCAAACCAACGAACCGGCCAAGCAACAGCTCAACGAAACACCGCCAGTCGCGAATACCGTGCGGGAGAGCCAGTCAACCAAGCCGCAGGAATCACGACCTCCAGAAGGATTCGGCCTGCCCGCAGGATGGGCGCAAATCCTTGTTGGGACGGTGACAAATTATCGTGCCGAATGCGTTGACGAGAAGCCACCACTTCGATTTGATCTGGCAGCGGCGGCTTTGGGCTTTCTCACAAACAGCGATAACGTCTTGTTTGTTTGCAGGACCAATCCAGGACAAGAATTCAAGGCCACCCTGTTAAAGTTGGGCGCGGACTCGCCGGAAAGCAGGACCGGTATCATGCTTCGTGAATCGCAGAAGACCAATTCAGCATTCTTGTTTGTCGGCGCTTCTCCTCGCAAAATCTTTGCTTACCACCGCGACGCCAAAGGAACGTTCTCCTCCCACGAAGCAGAGATTCCGAAGGGCGCTGAGGGCAGTCCACTAATACTTAAGTTCGATCAAAAGGACGGGCAATTCACGGCAGCCTACACCTTCAATTCAAAAGTTTGGTCTGGAATTCCAGGATTCGTCATTTCTGCAAAAGCGGAAACCCTTGTTGGGTTTGCCATTAGTTCTGGGAGTATCGCTGAGCGCGCCACCGCTCGCGTTGTGGAAGTGTCGCCAATTAAGCAACAATGAATTCCGAGTATCAAAGCGGGCCATGACCCTCCTCGAAACCGAACGTCTGATTCGCAAGCTGTCCGAACTGCTCCAGCAGGGCGGCAACCCGGACATCGCGCCAAAGCTTGCGGGCGATTACGCCGCCGCGTGTCACGCCGCGAATCTGCGCTTGCAGCAGTGTGAGGCCATGATCAAAGCGGGCGACCGGCATCAGGCTATCCAGCTTGCCGAAACTGCACCCAACCTTCTTGACCTCATCACCATTTTGGAATTCCGCAACGCGGATGACTGGCGCGGATTCTGCCAGCAAAATGCACTGCCAGTCGCCGAGCGGGTTGATGCGCGTTCCGTTCACGCGTTGAATGACTGTTACGCGCAGGGCATCACCACTGACCACCCCCTTTATGCCTCGTATCGCAAGGCCGTCTTGAATCGCAATGACGAAGAGGCATTGAAAGCACTGCAAAGCATTGCGCGACTCAATCCGACGGATGCCAACGCCGCATCCGAACTTGCGCGGCTCGATGCCAAGGTGCTCGCGGCGCGGCTGGAGCATCTTGGCGGAATGTTGAATGGCAGTGAGTCTGCGCTGATTGTCGCGGCGATCGAAGCCATTGAAGCGTTTGGATTCAAGACCCAGCCAGAGGGTGAGGCTTGGTGCAAGGCTGCAATTATCCGATGCGGTGTTCTATTGGATCAAGCCGACAAACTGAAAAGCACATCGCAGTGGATGGACGCCTTGGGCAAACTCGATTTCATCTGCCGCCTGCAAACAGATTTGAGGCTTGAGCTTTCCGCGACTGACATCAAGCGGTTGGAATCGCTTGAGAGTTGGGCGCGTGGGGAGCAGGAGAAAGACAGGAAGAACCGTGAGTTCGGCGCGTTGCTTGCCGAACTGCATTATCGTGTCCAGCAGAGTGAGGAGAAAGACACATCGGCTCGCTACGTCAAGCTTCCCGAGTTGCGTGATGACTACGAAGCATTGCACAAGGTCTGGCGTTCGTTGACTGATTTCACTCGGCCCATCCCGGAAGATGCCGCTGCTGCTTTCCGCAAACGCTCCGCGTTACTGGAAGCTGAAATCGCCCGCCGCACCGCCATTCGTCGCCGCACAATTCTTGTGAGCAGCGCCGTCGCGTTGGTTGTCGGCGGGGTGATCGTCTGGTTTGTCTTGGGGCAGATGAAGGCCCGCGAGTTCGCCGAGCAGTTGCAGGCCGCTGTTTCGCAACGACAGGCCCGCGCCGCCGAACATTTGTTGGAACGCATCCGAACCAGCGAAAAGCGGCTGCTGAGTGTGGGAAGCGTTAATGCTGCCGTTGCCAGTGCCGAAACGTTCGTTACCAAAGAGCGAGGATTGCTCGCTAACTTCGAGGCGACGTTTGCCAAACTGCCGGCGCAGCTTGGCGGCGACCCTGACGCTGCGCGGGTGAACGCCGTTGCGGACCAGTTGACCTTGACCCGCACAGCCCTCAACGCCCTCGCTCCCGATTTGAAAACCGAGAACGAGCCGCGCGTCACCGCGTTTGAAAAGCAATGGCAACAATTCCTGTCGGAAGGCGGGGCGGTGGTGAACGGACTTTTCGACCAGTGGATCAGCTACGCAGAGAAGCAATGCGCGCAACTCGATTATCGCGCGCCGGTTGAAACCGCGACGGATCAACTCGCCGCACTCTCCGGCATGATGCAAAAGATCAATGATTGCGAAGCAGGCTTTACGAACCATGTCAGCCTGCGCAACGACTTGCTCCAACGCGCCGCCGCCGCTCGCGCGAAATTCACCACCTACGACCGCGAATTGAAAAAGCTTGACGAAGGCATGGCCGGGCTGACGAAAGCCCGCACATTCAATGATTATTCATCGGCTATCAATCTCCTGGCATCTTCCGAGTTTTCGAGTGCGCCAGCGGCGTCCGCCGCGACCTCCATTCAATCCATTGGCACGAGTGATGAGGCAGCGTTGCGTTCGCTGCTTGCCGCTACCAATGCTGCGACGTGGGCGTTCATTAAGAAAGGGAAGCCTGCGAGTCTCGTTCCTGAAATCGCCATGCCCGCTGAGCGCGCGTTCCTTCAAAGACTCAACGCCGATCCGGCGGTCAGCGCCAGCCACCAGCATTACCGGCTTTGGTTGGATCGTGAAGGCACGAAAAGTGTGGAATGGATAACCGGAGGCTCGTTGAATAATTCCCAGGGTTGGAAGCAAATCAAGGCTTGGACACCGTCGGCGACCGCGACCAGCGCCACGTTTGAAGACCGCGAGTATGGGTATTTTGACGGCCAGTGGAAGCTCAACCCAACGCAGCCCATTTATCGCTTGGAACAGATTTCCGACTTGAGGGAAGCATCCGCTTTTGGCGGGGTCGGCCTTGGCAAAGTCTGGACGAGCGGCAGCACATACAGCGGGCCGATGCTGGAAGTGCTTGATGCCGTCAAAAACTCCCGCGATGGCTCACCTGTGTTTCGCGCTTACCTGTTTTGCAGCTTGGTGGACCTCATGGAATTCCAGCCCGACGCGTGGGGACTTTCGTTCTGCCCGTCGGCTCGCACCCATGCGGCACAGATTCGCGCCATTGTCGGCGGACAGATCGCCAGCGGTGATTGGTTTGTTCCGTCAAAGGCGAAAGGTTGGGGTGAGAAGCTTGACCAATTGTTCGCCGCTGAGAAATCCCTTTCCTATGCGAAGCAGGCTGCCGGTAATCTGGCGCTTGCGCAGGCGGCAGCAAAGGATGGTCTGCGTTATGTCGGATTCGTCGGTTTGAATGGCAAGCCAGTCATTACCGAAACCCCGCCGCCAGCCGAAGTGTGGGGATACGACACCGTTAGGAAACAGCCAACTCTCATATCTGGTTCGGCAATGCCGTTATCGCCCCTATTTGCACTGCCTGTTTCGCGCACGGAATATCTCACAAAGACAGGTATCAGCGCGGACGCGCCAAGTTTTGCAAATGCCCTCCCGCCGTTGTTTCGAGCCGCGACCAGACCATGAACAACAGCCCTGCCAATCCACCCGCGAGCTTTGCGGACGACAGCAACGCGACGTTTCTAATTCGCTGGCGCGGCAGGCAGGAAGGGCCATACACAGCGGCGGTCATTGAGACTAAACTCGCGGCAAACCAGATCGGATTGCTCCACGAGATTTCTCACAATGGGCAATGGGTCACGCTTCGCGACTATCTTGCCGCGCGGGAAGCCGTCTTGCGTGCTGAACGTCAGGCCCGCGAAGAACAGGAACGCCGAACACGGGAGGAAGCCGAGCGTCAGGCAAAAGAGCGCGAGGAACAGCGACGCGTAGAATCCCTTGCTGAGGAGCGACGCAAAGCAGCACAAGTCGAGGCTGACAATTTTCGCCAGCAACAGGCCGGAACAACTCATTCTTTGCCATCACAACCATCAGGCGGATCATCCGGGCTACGGACGGTTGGCATATTGCTCCTGCTCGGCGGACTTGCAGTTTCAGCATACTTCTTCTTGGCCTTTGACACTTCTGTTGAGAGTGGCATGGGCAGGGTCAATAACCTTGGACTAATGGCAGACCGCCAGAACGGTATTATCCTCGGCATCGGGCTCAGTGTTGTTGGCACAATCATGCTTGTCATTGGATCGCGTGGAAAAAACTGAAATCAAATTTATGGCTCAATTCCCAACCAACCCAAAGACGAACGACAACAGAACCGCCAATGCCGAACTGCTTGCGTGGTCGCAAAACGATGTTGAGAACCGTTTCGGTTTCAAAGGCGGACGCCACACAGGCGTTAATCATGTCTTTGCATTCATCATCGCCGTTTTGCTCACCGGCATCGCCTATGCGCTGACGGTGTTTATTCTGCAACGCCTGCCCTTCGCCAACACGGTCGCCGCGATGATTCTGCGCCCGAGCAACCAATACACGATGATACCCGCGACGCTGTTTTTCTTCGGGGGTGCTGCCGTTCTTTTCTTAAAGGGCAGAAAGCTAAAATTCCAGCAGCGCGCGTTGTCATTGTCCGCCGTTCCCGCCGAACCGGAATTCGTCCTCACCGAGGCAACGGCAGCTACCGTGCTCGCACGCATCCATTCACTGGTGGATCACCCGCGCCATTTCGTTTTGCTCAATCGCATTGATCGTGCGCTGTCGAATTTGAAGAACATCGGCCAAGTGAACGACGTTTCTGCCATCCTTCGCGCCCAGGCGGAAAACGATGAAGACCAGGTCGCATCAAGTTATACACTCTTGAATGGCTTGGTGTGGGCGATTCCAGTGTTGGGATTCATCGGCACAGTTCAAGGCTTGAGCATGGCCATCGGCAAATTCACGCAAACACTTCAAGCCTCCGGTGACATCTCAATGATTCGCACGTCGCTTCAAGGCGTTACTTCCGGCCTTGCGACCGCATTTGAGACGACCCTTATTGCTCTCGTCTTTGCGCTCAT
>CAZLOH010000048.1:0-44293 GCA_964561105.1 uncultured Bifidobacterium sp.
AAGAACCGACCCCTTCAAAGAACCGACCCCTTCAAAGAACCGACCCCTTCAAAGAACCGACCCCTTCAAGAACCGACCCCTTCAAGAACCGACCCCTTCAAGAACAGAGCTTCCAACACATTGTCCGAACCGTTCTCGCACGCGTAGAGCAAAGGCGCTCGTGCACCCGGAAGTTTTCGGTTGATGTCTTTGACTCCATTGATCGTTTTGCGAACGGTTTCAGGGTCGTTCGTTTCGATGGCTGCTTTGAGTGCTTTCGACATGAGTTCTCCGTTACTGTTTCACGCCGTCGCCAGTTTGTCTTCCAAAACTTTTGATTTGTCGGACGACGGTTCAGCTTCAACGGTGGCGGTGTGCAAAGACTCCAGCACGCGGATGGGTTCGTAGAAGGTATTCCGTTGCACCGGTGTGCGGCCGGCTTCGCGGATGGCTTTGATCATGTCGGCTTCGGTCTTCCATTGAGGCGAAGTCGCGCCGGCGATGGGGAAGATGTGTTCTTCGATGATCGGCCTGTGCAGGTCGTCCGCGCCGTAGCTCAACGCCACCTGCGCCAGCTTCATGCCCATCCCCACCCAATACGCGATGAGGTGATCGAAGTTGTCGAGGTAGATGCGGCTCACGGCGAGGGTGCGCAACGCATCGAAGCCCGCGGGCGGCGTCTGCAGCGGGATGTCGTTATTCTCCGGCGGATACGGCAGCGGCACGAAGCTTCATGCTCCGGGCGCGGTTGCCAGTGAATGAGGATCAACCAATGAAACAATTGAACTGAACGCCACGAAGTCAGAAACGTTGAAAGTCATCAGGTGCTCGACCGCGTGCGCCTGTAGCACTGCAACCAGACGGGCGTCATGCACACGCTTCCCGTGAATCGGCAGTTGCTTCACCAAGTCCAGCCATCGCGTGAAAACCTCGGGCGAGTCCGGCAGCAATGGAAATCGCGCCTGCAAGTCTGTGACTTCTCTCGCAGTCCGCTCCTTGCTCCAGCCCAAGCCATGGGCGTCAACGGGTCGTGTGGCCACAGCCCAGAACTCGATGAAGTTTTGCGGCGTGAGATAGACCTCATCACCCTGACCGAACAATCGAGCGAGCGCTTGTGTTGCGAGGAGATGTTGCGGTGAAGCTGGGATCTGCCAGACGCAAGAGCAGATTCGTGTCGGCGAGGTAAGTGGCCATCAGTCGTAGATGGCGTCGCGCTCGATGGCGGAAACCGGCAAGCCCGGCCCGCGCTCATGGCTGGCGGCCCAGTGCCGTAAATCGGCCGCGCGCTCGGCCGGCGGAAGCTGATGCGGCGCGTTACCGTTGGCTTCAGCCCGCAACTTTGCGCCGAGGAACAGCATCAATTCCTGCTGCTGCTGGCGCGGTAATTTCTCCGCCGCCTTTTCGATTTCCGCGAGCGTGCTCATGGCAGAATAATGCGCCCAAGCTGCGACTGCGTCAACGTGGCTTGCAACTCACGGCGATGATGTCCAGCCCTTGCGCGCAAGGGCTGGGTCGAAGCCTGCGGGCGGCGTCTGCAGCGGGATGTCGTTATTCTCCGGCGGATACGGCAGCGGCACGAAGCGGCGATGCTTTTGGGAAAAATCCTTAAAGCTTCGTCAAATCACCTCAATGCGAACCGTCTTGGAGGCTCGATGAAAACTGACTTTCCAACAGACTTTCCAAGCCGCAACTTTCCAAGCCGCAATTGCAATCCTGCGTATTTGCAGGCAAACTACGGCCATGAGCGATAAACAACTTGCGTTGGAATCCATCCAGCGCCTGCCGGAGGATGCAAGCTTGGACACCATCGCGGAACGCGTAGAATTTCTCGCCGCCGTTCGCAAAGGCTTGGACGCTGTGGAACGTGGAGAAGTCGTGTCGCACGAAGAAGTCAAACGACAACTCGCGACATGGCTCACCAAATAATCTGGTCGCTTCAAGCGCGCGATGACCTGCGGGAAATCGTCGCCTACATTGCTGCGGACAATCCCACCGTCGCCGAGTCCTTCGGCTATCAGCTCATGGCCAAGGTGGATTTGCTGGCAAAGTTCCCCCGACTCGGTCGCGTTGTGCCGGAGGAAAGCAACGAGAACATCCACGAACCGATTCTTCGACCGTATCGAATCGTTTACCAAGTCATCCCTACGCAGCAAGTCGCCGCCATCGCCCGCATCTGGCACGGCGCGCGGGGCGAGCCGGAAGTTCCAGGCCGATTGGAATTCTAACCTGCCGGATGACGGGAAGCGGCACGCCGAGGGTGCGCAACGCGTCGAAGCCCGTGGGCGGCGTCTTCACCGGGATGTCGTTGTTGTCCGGCTGATACGGCAGCGGCACGAAATTGTGAGCGTGCTTTTGGGAAAAATGCTTGAAGCTTCGGCAAATCATCTCAATGCGGACCGTCTGAGTGGCTCGATGAAATAACCGCATTCCACTAATTAGAAATTCTCCAAACTCGCCTGATTCTCGTTTAGCGTCAGGTTCACGCAAGTCGCGTAGAAATGACGCGATGTCGCAAATCCTGATTGCGGAAACGCGCTGTCTTTGGCCAAAGTCTGTGGCGGCATAGGAAGTGCAGATAGAAGCAGGACGTGTGAAACGTCTTGGTAAAACTAAACCAAATGGACGGGGGCATATGAAGGTGAAATTCCAATTGTTCCTGCGCGCTATTCTGCTTTGCGTCGTCATCAGCGCCGGCTCGCGTTCCAGTTTCGCTCAACAAGCTACCGAAGCGTGGGTGCAGCATTGTTACAGCGAGGCTGGTGATTCTCTTGCTGCCGCCGTGGTCGTTGGAACGAACGGGAATGTAATCATCACGGGATCAACTTGGAATGGCAGTTCGTTGGAATTCGTGACCATTGCGTATTCCGGCTCGGGTTTGGCGCTGTGGACGAATTACTACGCTGGACTTGGAAACGACGACAGTGTTCCCCATGCGCTTGCGGTGGACAAGGACGGCAACATCATTGTAACCGGAATATCGCGAGGCGGGAGTCTGTTTGATTACGCCACGATCAAGTATTCCGCGAATGGGATGCCTTTGTGGACGAATCGCTATGGCGAACTGATCGCAGGCGGTGACAATTGGGCCAATGCTGTCGCCGTGGACCAAAGCGGCAATGTGTTTGTAACGGGACATTCCCGTGGAAGTGATAGCGACTTTGATTATGCGACGGTCGCGTATCGGAGCGACGGCTCTCCGCTGTGGACCAACCGTTACAACGGTCCGACAAACAACGAGGATTTTGCAGAGGCGCTGGCTATCGGCAATGATGGAAAAGTGTTCGTAACGGGGTACTCGACCGGCAATGGCAGCGGTTTCGACTACACGACAATCGCTTATGCGCCAACCGGCGTCCCGTTGTGGACCAATCGCTACAACGGCCCAGGAAACAGCAGCGATTATGCGACAGCATTGACGCTGGACCTCGCAGGAAATGTCGTTGTCACGGGGCGTTCATACGGCAACGGCAGCTTGGATTATACAACAATTGCATACTCGGGTGCCGGAACACCGTTGTGGACCAACCGCTACAATGGCCCCAAGAACGCTAATTACGCGACCGCCGTGGCAGCGGACGAAATTGGGAATGTCTTCGTCACCGGACAATCGACCGCAAGCAACTTTCATTACGAATATGCGACAGTTGCTTACCGCAACGATGGAGTTCCGCTGTGGACCAACCGCTACAACGGTCCAGGAAACGGAGATGATCGGGCTTGGGCCATAGCTGTGGACAGACTTGGAAGGGTCGTGGTCGCGGGAGATTCAGATGGCGACTACACCATGATCATCTACTCAAACGCAGGCGTCCCACTCTCGACGAATCGCCACAGTGGGGGCACGCTCTTGGCTGGAATTGCACTTGACGCGAAGGATGACGTCTATCTGACGGGCGCTTCACTTGAATTCGACGGCCTCTACAACCGCTATCACATCACGACCGTAAAATACTCGGTGCCTCCAGTCATGATCGCTGAGAATCCCACGAGCCAGATTGCCAGAATCAGCAGCAACTGCACCTTTTCGGTCACAGCCATTGGCGAGCCACCATTGGCATATCAATGGCTTTTTAACACGGTCGCTCTCGCTAACGAAACCAATAGCACTATCACGATTTCCAATGTCTCGCTCGCAAATCAAGGTGGATACAATGTCGTCGTTTCCAACGTTTACGGGAGTGCGACGAGTACCATGGCAACATTGACTGTAGTCTTGCCTCCGCAGTTCGATTCTGTTCGCACCTTGTCCGAGAACCGGGTTCGATTGTCATTCCACGGCGCATCGAACCTGGTTTACCGAATTGTGACTTCTTCGAATCTGCTGAATTGGGTGAACTTCACCAACATCAGCAGTCCCAATGGCCTTTTTGAATTCATTGACAGCGGCGTGATGAATCGGCCACAGCGGTTTTATCGGGCAGTGTATCCGCCGTGAAGCCCCGGTGAGGTTTTCGCGTCGGCAAGTTGATTTAGACCGTGCCCTGCGTTGCCCTGACTGATGGGACTAGGAATGTTTTTCACGCCGTCGCCAGATTGTCTTCCAACACTTTCGATTTGCCCGATGGCGGTTCAGCTTCAGTCGTGGCGGGAGCGTTTTCCAGCACGCGGATCGGTTCGTAAAACGTATTCCGTTGCACGGGCGTGCGGCCGGCTTCGCGGATGGCTTTGATCATGTCGGCTTCGGTCTGCAATTGCGGCGAGGTCGCGCCGGCCATGTGGAAGATGTGTTCCTCGATGATCGTCCCGTGGAGGTCGTCCGCGCCGTAGCTCAACGCCACCTGCGCCAGCTTCATGCCCATCCCTACCCAATACGCGGTGAGGTGATCGAAGTTGTCGAGGTAGATGCGGCTCACGGCGAGGGTGCGCAATGCGTCGAAGCCCGTGGGCGGCGTCTCCACCGGAATATCGTTGTCCTGCGGCATGTAGGGGAGCGGGACGAAGCCGACGAAGCCCTTGGTCTCGTCCTGCAACGCGCGCAGTTGCCGCAGGTGATCCACGCGATCGGCGAGCGACTCGACGTGGCCGAACAGCATCGTGCAGGTGCTGCGTCCGCCGAGTTTGTGCCAAGTGCGGTGAACGTCGAGATATTCCTCGGCGGATTCCTTGCCCTTGGCGATGGCGCTGCGGACTTCTTTGCGGAAAATTTCCGCGCCGCCGCCCGTGAGCGAATCGAGGCCGGCGGCCTTTAATTCGATCAAAACCTGTTCGACTGATTTCTTCGCGAGCCAGGCGAGGTGCAGGATTTCAATGGCGGTGAAGCATTTGAGATGCAAACGTGCTGCCGACTTGCAGTCGGCAGACCCATGCTTGGACTGATCTGCCGACTGCAAGTCGGCAGCACCTTGAACAGCGCGCAACGCTTTGAGCATATCCACGTAATAGCTGAACGGCAGCGAGGGATGCAGCCCGCCAACAATGTGCAGTTCCGTAATGCCAAGTTTGAGCGTTTCGCGCGTTTTCTCGACCATTTGCGGGATGGTTAGTTCGAAGCCATCGGCGTCGCGCTTCTTGCGCGCGAACGAGCAGAACTGGCAGGAGAGGATGCAGTAGTTCGAATAGTTGAGGTAGCGATTGACGATGTAGCTGGCGCGATTGCCCACCTTCTTCTGTCGCACGAGATCGGCGATGGCGCCCAGGGCGTTGAGGTCCTTGGATTCAAACAACCGGAGCGCGTCGGCCTCAGAGATGCGTTCCCCGGCGGCGACCTTGTCGTAGAGGTCGCGCAGTTCGCTGCGTTGAATGAAGAAATTCACGTGTGGGGATGCTGCCCTATTCTCCCGCCTGACGAAAGGCTTCGGTTTTGACGCTGTCCGATAAACGGAATCCGGCCTCGGCTTCCAATTGGGCGAGCAGCTCCTGGACGGAGGTTATGAGCTTTTGCCGTTTGGCCTCAATTACCAAACCGATTAACCCCGTAATACGCAGACCTTCGCGCAAGGCAACCTGCCGGCCCAGTTTTTCATCAATTAACAAAAGGTCAGCGTTGGTTTCTTTGGCGAGCACAATGGCTTCGGCCTCACCCAAATCCAACTCCGCCTCCAGCCGCGCTACCAAGGTCCGATTGGCAGCGGATTTGACTTCAAGGTAGGCCGGAAGTTGTTGGTGGGTCCGCAGCAATTCCGCCTGCACGGCGGTCGGAATCAAAACGGCATGATACAGCTCCTGAAGCAAGCCCGCCCGCCCGATGTGAAGCAGCGAGGTGATAGCAGAAGTGTCACTGACGACGATCATTTTTCCCGAAGCGCGGCCAGGGTTCGCAGGTCAGCCTGCAAATCTTCCACATCATAGTGGAGGGGAATCCCGCGCCGGCTCAACTCGCGCTGAAACTCCAACTGCGTCAACCGGGCCACCGCCGCGGCGCGGCCCAGCGTGACACGGCGCTCGGTAAAAAGCCCAATCGCCAGGTCCACCAAAGCCTGCGGCTCGGTTAACGCCAGCCCGCGTAACGCTTCGTCCTGGACTTCGATTGTCATGATCGCACCTTAACCGTCGCCAGCCCGGTCGGCAAGCGTTCCCCGGCGGCGACCTTGTCGTAACGATAGCGCAAGCCGCTGCGTCCGCAGAAGCAATTCAGGTTAGAGCATCCGGCCGAAGTCTCCCGAGCTGCTTGGGTGTCCGGGAAAATTTCGCTCCCACTCGGCCTGCCGGTGTTCCGCTTCCGCCTGTTTGTCCAGTTGCGCGCGGGTGGCGGTGTCAAACATCAGCGACACCGGCAGCTTCGCGCCGCACCTGCCACACACCGGGTGACGGCGACTGTAGATCACCGATCCGCACTTGGGACATGTGGGTTGCGCCGACATCACCGTTCAACTTAAGCATCAATCGTCCGGCAAGGCAAACGTGGGGGAACTGCAATTCTCTCGGGATCTACTGTGCTTTGATCAAATGGCGTCTCTTACGTGCGAGAATTAACGTGAGCAGAATGAGCGTTCCGGTTTGGATGAAGTATGTAAACATGCCTGCGTAGCTCTGAGAGGTGAAGACATCGCCGATTATGTGTGGGTTGGCGAACTTCATGGTCAGTGGCCAGAAGATAGCTCCGAGAGCTGAGACAGCTAATGAGGCGAGGCTAAGTGCGGCACAGATCACGAGCAGACTTGTCCATCCGCTGAGAAATCGCTCGATCCACGAACCGAAATTTTGACCTCTCCGAACGACCAACCACCAACACATGGCCAAGCTGCCGACTAGGGCTACCAAACGCGCCAATGCGAACAGTACCACAGGAAGCGTCCGTCCGTGAGTAGCAAAGTCAAACCCCCCGCCCAACAATCCCATTGATATGACGCCATTCGAGATCATTCCAATCGCCCCCCATACCAACTGCCAGAGTTGAAGGCCGATCAACATCCACAGCACGCGATCAAGCCACACGGTACCTGGATTCACCTTTCCGAACTCGGTTTCCAGCGCATCCAACTTTCCAATTCGCCTGACACCGACCATAAATGCTTCTTCAGCAGAAAGCCCGCGTGCTTCCAACCCAGCAACCGAATCGCGCAGGTGTGATTCAAGTTCGTCAATGTTCTCGCCTCGAAGCGCCGGCGACGTGCCGAGATTTTCCCGCCAATTGTGGATGGCTTGATTCAGGTCGAACGTGGTCGTTGTTTCCATAGTCTGGTGAAAGTTTCGTGGACACTCAGCCACTGTTGTTTTTCGTCATGAAGCGCCTGGCGGCCTTCGTTGCGCAGCCGGTAGTACTTCCGCCGGCGCCCGGTTTCCGCGTTGCGCCATTCAGACTCGATCAAGGCCTGTTCCTCCATCCAGTGCAACACGGGATAAAGCATGCCTTCGGTCCACTCGATCTTGCCGCCGGACAACTCCCGCACGCGCTGGATGAGCGCGTAGCCATAATTCTCTCCCTCAGTCAGGACGGATAAAACCAACGGCACGGTCGAAGCGGCAACGAGTTCCTTCGTAAGCATGGCGCTACTATGCCTAGCAGCGCAATGTAAGTCAAGCGGGAAGTTGATTGCCGGCTTTCCGCTGGGCCGCCAGTCGCCACCAGCCCGTAAGCGGAATCAGCCAGAGCAGATTCAGCCAGCCGAGGTAATGGGTGAGGATTTCCGTGAGGCGGAAAAAGAACTGGCCGTGGATAAACTGCCGGGCAAGCTCGGTGTTGGCTTGTGCCGCCTGAGCGATTCCACCCACGGCAAAGTCACGGGCGATGGCCAGCCCGCCGCTCGCCGCATTGACCGCCACCGCGCAGCCGCCGAGGGCCTGCCAGCCCAAGGCGAATCCGCCAACGGCCCAAGCGCCGCACGCGAAACCAGCGAGGGAAATAATTCCGATGGTGGCACCGCCGCACGCGACCAGGCCCAGCGCCGCGGCACCAATGCTGACGGGCGCAATGGCCAGTCCACCGCAGGCAAACAACACGCCGATGGCACATTCCCCCGCAGCGATCCAGGCCTTGACTGGTGGTTGCGGCGTCAAACTGTCAAACCGGATATGGATGAGGGGCAGTCCGAGGAGTTCAAACTGGCTGCGATATTCCCAGCCTGACTTGACGGCGACGGTTCCATCCGCGGCATCTCGTTTCTGGCGGAGATTGCGGTGGAGTTGGTTGGCCAGGCGCCGAGGCGCATGGACGCGATCACGAATGCCAGGACGAGACTGACCAAGAGGCCGGCAAATAATTGTGGGTGGACCTGAACCAGTGTCCCGCTGAATTTGATCAGCGCAACCAGCAAGACAGCGAAGCCGACAATGAGACCCAACAGCCGGCGATGATGACTTCTCAGTTGCTGCCGTTCCATGTCCGTGGTGGCCGCAGCCAGGAACACCCGGTATTGAATTTGAGGGGCGATCAAGCCAAAGACCGGACTGAGCAGCGCGGCGAGTCCGCCGAGACCCACCGCCGTTTTGACTGTAGCCGCGCCTTTCACGGCGGCCGCGCCCAGCGTCGCGGCCTTGGCGGAAGTGGTCAAGGTGACGGGAAGCGCCGCGAGGACGCCCAGGGTAAACGCCCGGCCCGGATTCGTCCTCACCAGCGCGCCTTCGACAAATGCGGTGACTTCGGCGCTCAACACTTTCCGACCGCGCGACAGCCGTTGCTTCACGGCGTCCTCGGTCAGATTCAAGGCAGTGGCCACGCTCTCGATGGATTGATGCTCGCGATAGAACAACACCAACGGCTCGCGATAAATCTCGGGGATGCGTTCCAGCGAACGCCAGAGAATCGCTTCCTCTTCCTGGCTGATGGTCCGTTCATGCGGCAGTGATTCGGCAGAGGCGGATTCATTTATCTCGTCCAGTGGCCCGGCACCGTGCAGCGGCTCGCGACCCTCGCGACGGAGCATGTTGTTGATGCGATTGCGGGCGATGCCGCACAGCCATGCATTGAGTTTGTTTCGCTCCCGCAAATGTCCGAGATGTCGCCAGGCGGTGATGAAGGTTTCCTGGGCGAGATCTACGCTGGTGCCGAGACTGCCGGTGGCGCTGTTGGCCAGCGAGCAGATGAGGGATTGGTAACGCGCCACGATCTGGCCGAAGGCCTCGCGGTCGCCGGACAAGCTGGCGATCACCAGGTTGGAGTCATCATGCGCGGTTGGGGACATCGTTTCAGTTGTCATCATAGCGTGCATGGGTGGCGAAATCACGCTGGCAGGTGACAGACATTTCAAAATCTTTTCGATCCGGTCAACGTCCAGCAGCCGGCAGGTCGCGAATCCAAAGCACTGGTTGGGGCCGTTTCATCAAGTGGCAGGCGGGACATTCTCAAAGAGTCGTGACAGCCAAGACCCGGAAACTTGCCATGCGCCCGGGCCTGCCCGATACTCCGAGCCGTGAGCGATCCGGTGACACAACTGACCAACGAGCTGATTGCCTCTTATGCCCGCGTTGGCGGGATCAATCATCTCGATGGCAAAAACCTGCCGTCGCGGCGGGCGATTGCGTCCCTCACCGCCGACCTGTTGTGCCTGTTGTTTCCCGGATTCTTCAGTGAAAAACTTTTCCATTCCTCGGAAATCAAAATTGAAACGGCCGCGCTGTTGGATTCCGTGCTCGGCAATCTGGAGGATGAAATCCGGAAGAGTCTGCAATACAGTCCGCCCAGCGACCTCGACCAAAAGGACATTGCGCCGACGGCCCGTGAACTCTCTGTGGAATTGCTCGCGCAGTTGCCGTGCCTCCGCGACATCCTCCAGACCGATGTTGAGGCGGCCTACAACGGCGACCCGGCGGCGTTGAGTCGCGAAGAGATCATCGTCGCGTATCCGTTCATCGAAGCCATCAGTGTGCAACGGCTGGCGCACCAGCTTTATCTCAAGCAGGTGCCGCTGATTCCCCGCATCATGAGCGAGTGGGCGCACGCGCGCACGGGCATGGACCTGCATCCGGGGGCGCAGATCGGTTCGCACTTCTTCGTGGACCATTGCACGGGCACGGTGGTGGGAGAAACTTCGGTGATTGGGAACAACGTGAAGATGTATCACGGCGTCACGCTCGGCGCGAAATCCACGTCCGGCGGCCAGCAGTTGCGCGGTCGCAAACGGCATCCAACCATTGAGGAACGCGTCACGATTTATCCCGGAGCCACGATCCTCGGCGGCGAGACGATCATCGGTGCGGGCAGCACCATCGGCGGCAACGTGTTCATCATGGACAGCGTCGCTCCCAACTCCGTGGTGATTTATGACGGGCTGGACATGCGTGTGCTCAACAAGGCGGACAAATACGCCGTCGTGGATTTTCAGATCTGACGGTCGGGCGCATTGACGAACTGACTTCCAAACGGTCGCGGCGAGTTTCGTGCGGTTGGTTTTCTCCGTGAATTGGAAAACACAGCGACGCTCATTTCCAGTCAACCGTGTCAAATTGAGTGAACGCTGTCCGCTTCACGCAGCGGTTAAACTTCGGCCAACGTCGTCTTGCTACTCCAGGAAGGTTCGTGAACTGAGTCCCGAAAATGTTGTGGTTGCCGGCAGCCAACGAGCGGACGGGATCGAGAGCATCGGTGGTTTAACCTGTTTAATTTCATCCGATTGCAGAGTGGACTTGGGCGTCTCGCGCTTGCTCACATGACTTCGTTCACGCGCCGGAATCGGGCGAGTTCAAGCTTCCGGAATGTGGCGAAGGCGGGTGAGTGAAAAAAATCGAAATGGTTCGTGGCACAACCAGTGCTTGAATGAACTTGCGATGTACACCCAGACGGATAAGCACGAAGTAGCCGGCTCCAGCAGGCAAGTTTTGCCCGAATCTGGAATTTCCGTGGCCGTGCTGCGTAAGCTGGAGGTCGAATTGCGCCGCGCTCATCTGGATCGGCTGTCGCCCGAAGTCGTGGCGGCGGCGATGGCCAGTCTCCACGCCAGGCGATCAGCGGAGAGCGCCGCGCGACCAAAAGCTCCGTCGTCGGATTTGCCCGCGCCGCTGGCGCGCGTCACCGAGATCATTTTGCGGGAAGTGCAGATGTTCAAACACGCCGGAGATGATCTCGTCGAAGTTGTCCTGACCCCGGACGTAAAGACGCAGATTACGTTGCGACTTCAATGGCGCGAAGGGCAGATGGAAGCACAGGCGCGTTGCGATCTGGGAGATTATCCGTCGCTAAACACGCGCTGGCCTCAATTGCAGGCCACGCTCGCCGGGCAGGGGGTCCGACTCGCGCCCTTGAACCCGCGCGTGGCCAGCGGCTTCACGGAGTATTTCAATCACCCGAATTTTGCGCCACCCCACCGTGGCGACCGTGGCGAACCCGGGAAAGCCCAACCGGATCACACGGTCGCCACGCCTCTCGCCAAGCCTCCGCGACCGGTGTCGTTCCGGAAAGCAGACAACCGCCGACGGTTGCTGGATACCCGGCTCTGAATCAAACTGGCCAAAAGCCGGAAGCGGAAGTGACGCACTGGCCCGATTCCCCACCACCGCAGCCGCCAATCGCGTAAATCGCCGTCGTGGTTCAGCGTATTTTTTCCTTCCCGTCCGCACAAAAACCCTTATTTTTCAGGGGTCGGCTTCGCGCCAAAGTAGCTCAGTGGTAGAGCAACGGTTTCGTAAACCGTAGGTCGTGGGTTCAATCCCCACCTTTGGCTCCAGCTTCCCACCGAGGCACGCTCGGTAAACTTTCCCGTGAGCAACCCCTCGTTGAATCCGTCTAAGAAAACACCAGCTCACGTGTCTATCCCTTGAGACCAGCGACGGTCGGTGACGAAACCGGGCGGCGTGAGCGGGTGACGCGGGACGATCATTCAGCAAGTCATGGCATGGAGCCGACCAACCGAAGCGAGCGCGCAATCGCCCGAAACGATTGAAGAGTTGTTCGCTGCCCTCGAAGGGCCGCTGTTGAACTACGCCCGGCGTCTGGTGGGGGAGCACGAAGTGGCCGAAGACCTGGTCCAGGAAACATTCATGAAATTGCACCGTCAATTCGCCGAAATTCGCGAGCCGCGCCGTTGGCTCTACCGCGCGGTGCATAATGCCGCCCTCAACCACCGACGCCACCACGCGAAGATCGTTTCACTGACTCCGGCGGGAGATGATTCCCCTCCGCCTTATGCGGTCGAAGTAACCGATGACTCACCACTCCCGGATGAACAGCTCGCCCGCCTCGAAGGCATCGGTCTGGTGCGCTTGACCCTCGAAACGCTCGATGCGCGAAGTCAGGAATTGATCCGGCTCAAGTTCAACGAGGACTTGTCCTACCAGCAGATCAGCGAACGCACCGGACTCAAGATCGGTCACATCGGCTATCTGTTGCACCACGCACTCAAAGCCATCGCCCGGGAACTCGCCCAAAGTGGGGTGGGCAAATGAATCCTGACTCACCCAAGACTCCGCGCGAGGAAATGGAGACGTGGTTGACCTCGCTGCTGCTCGGCGAATTGTCCGCGGGCGAAGCGGCGGCGGTGCGGGAACTTATCAAGCACGATCCCGCCTTGGCCAAACTGCACGATGAACTCAAGGCTGCCATCCACCTCGTGCGGGAAGCCACGACAAATGTTACGGAGCCAGCCCCGGCGACGCCGGATCAGCCCCGGCTTTCGGTCGAACGGCGCGAGAAACTACTGGCGCAATTCAAGGTGGTGGCCCCGAAAGAATTCGCCGGGCGAAACCGCACCAGCATTCGATTGCTGGAGTTGGCGGCCGTGCTCACGATCTGCGCCGTGCTTGCGGCCATGCTGCTGCCGTCCCTGGCCAAATCAAAAGCCAAGGCAGAGCGCATCTCGGTGATGAATAATCTCCGGCAATTGGACCTCGCCAAGCAGCAGTGGGCAGTGGACCACCAAAAACCGGCGGGGGCGACACCCACTGTCAACGATCTCAAGCCTTATCTCGGTCGGGGCGAGATTCCCAGTGTCGCGGGTGAGAAGTACGTGCTCGGCGAGGTGGGACAACCGGCAGCCGCCGAGGTTGGCGCAGCGGAGGCAAAGAAAACCTTCGGGCGCTTCGGTGGCATATTCCCCAAGGCGGATCGCAGCGATCTTGTGCGGCTCTCGGCTGATGGGCAGGTGTCGGTCGTTGACCAGGGCGTACTCACTGTTTCCACGCCCGCCAGGCCAAAGGCGCAAGCGGATGAGCTTGCCTTTCTTCCACGAGGCTTCAGCCCTGCTCCTGCGGCTACACGAGTTGGAGGCACGAAGCCGGACGCAACTTATTACCGGGAGACGTCGCGCGTGCCGCCTCTCGCAGGACCGGCCTTGACAGAGCCACCGCCACAACCGGTGTCGGTTTTCCTGCCCCCGGCCGAGTCTTCCGCCGACAATCCCGCTACGGTTGGCCTCGCTGTTGTTCCCCCGGTCGAACCGCTGGAAGCTCCACATGCCGCCTCCGTGCCCAGTCGGTTCCTCGGAAATGTACCGGAGGGACTGAAAAAGAGCACTGCGCCAAGCGCGAACCAGGAATCCTCCGAGTTCGACAACGACGGGAAATTGAAACTGCAATCGGGGGCTGGCGGGAGGTCGAATGTTCTTCATGTCACGGTTGCTGACGGCCAGAGTGGCGGTGGGGCAATGACTGACACAAATGCTGTCGCCACGGTCGTTGCATCAGCAGCGATCAAGGATGTCAGTCAAAGTGTCGGGAAAGAGCTCGCTGCTGGTCAAGCACCGCCCGTCGCCAGTGCAGATGATTACCTTGCGCCCTTGCCTTCGGCGGAGGCTGATTTGAGTTCCGCCTCGCCTGCGTCTCCCGAATCCGGGCCTTGGACGACAACGGATGAACGGGCGAAGGTCGCCACATTGGCAGCCAACAATCGCGCCTACGCCGCCAAGCAGCGGGAATTGCAGGACTTGGTTGACGGTCAACGTCTGCTCACCCGTAAGATAAATCAGGAGAGCGGTGACCTGAGCCTGCCCAAATCCGGCCAAGTCGAGATTGTGGATCTGGCGGACGCCAGGACGGAGCCGAAACAGACCATTCTCGGAGGACTTCTCAACATTGTGAGTGGTGAGGTTGAGCGCGCCGCTCGCATTGAAGTGAACCGTGACCTGTCGGGCATTGAGGAATCAAATAGCGTCGGTGCTCAGGTCAGCAACGCCTACGACCCCTACTTCGCCCAGACCGAATTGGAAACCATCCAATCGGACGCGGTTCTCGGTCAGGCCGCTCAGCTTCTCGGTTTGAACAAGATTGGCGCGAACAAGTCGGCAGCGATTGCGCAGCTCCGGAAGCAACTTGAACTGCGGGTCGTACCCAATACGGACCTGGTGGACATTCGTGCCCAGGCCGGTACGCCCGAGGAAGCTGCCCGAACCGCCAATATGGTCGCGCAAGTTTATCGGCAGTGGCGATTGGACAAGGAACGTGCATTGAAAGCTGGTGAACTGGCTTCACTCCAGCAAGCGTCGCACGCACAGGAGCAGAAGATCCGACAGACGAAAACTGAGCTGGAGGCTCTCCGCCAGGCTGCGGGCATTGAGCTGGAAACCGTGCCCGTTCGCCCGCCGGCCACCAACGCCCTCATTCCCCAGCCCGAGATCCAAACGAGCGAGAACAGTTTTTCCACTTTTTCCCTCAACGTCAGCGACGTGTCGTTCAAACTCGCGGCGGCGAGTTTGGAAAAAGGCCAACTGCCGGACGCGGCCTCCATCCGCACCGAGGAATTCATCAACGCGTTCGACTATCGCGATCCGGAGCCGCCGCCCGGTGCGCCGATTGCCTTCGCTTGGGAACGCGCGCGGTATCCGTTTGCCCACAACCGGGACTTGCTTCGCTTCTCACTCAAGACGGCGGCGGCGGGCCGGCCCGCGGGGCGTCCGCTGAACCTCGTGCTCCTGTTGGACAATTCCGGCTCGATGGAACGCGCGGACCGGGTGCGGATCATGCGCGAAGCGTTGCGCGTGCTCGCGCGCCAGTTGCAGCCGCAGGACAAACTCAGCGTCATCACGTTTGCGCGCACGGCGCGCCTGGTCGCGGATGGCATCTCCGGCGACAAAGCGGGCGCCGTCACTGAACAGGTGGCCGGACTCACGCCGGAGGGCGGCACGAATCTCGAAGAGGCGCTGAACCTCGCCTATCAAACCGCCGCGCGCCATTTCTTGATGGGCGGCCTCAACCGCGTGGTGTTGCTCACCGATGGCGCCGCCAACCTGGGCGATGTCGAGCCCGCCTCGCTCAAGCAGAAAGTCGAGGCCGCGCGGCAACAGGGCATCGCGCTGGATTGTTTCGGCATCGGTTGGGATGGCTACAATGACGATCTGCTCGAAGTCCTCTCGCGCAATGGCGATGGTCGTTATGGTTTTCTCAATTCACCCGAGGCGGCGGCCACCGATTTTGTCGGCCAGCTTGCCGGCGCGCTCAAGGTGGCGGCCTCGGATGTGAAGGTGCAGGTCGAGTTCAATCCGCGGCGCGTGACGAGCTATCGGCAGATCGGCTACGCGCGGCATCAGCTCACCCAGGAACAATTCCGGGACAACACGGTGGACGCCGCCGAGATCGCCGCGCAAGAGGCCGGCAACGCGCTCTACACGGTGGCGGTGAATCCCGTCGGCGACGGGCCGCTTGGTGCCGTGCGCGTGCGCTACAAAGTTCCGGGCACGACGGATTATCGCGAGCAGGCGTGGGACGTGCCTTTCACTGGCAGCGCGCCCGCCCTGGACCAATCCAGCCCGGCAATGCGCCTCGCCGCGAGTGCGGCCGCTTTTGCCGAATGGCTGGGGGCGAGTCCGTTTGCCGGCGAAGTCACGCCGGATGCGTTGCTTGGTTGCTTGCGTGGCGTGCCGGAAGCATTCGGCGCGGATTCCCGTCCAAAGAAACTGGAATGGATGATTCGTCAGGCCAAGGGCCTCGAAGGGAAATGATATGAGGACAAAACTTACAGTTGGTCGAAGCACTCGCCCTCACCCCGGCCCTCTCCCCCAGGAGAGGGAGAATCGTTCGCTGGTTACTGGCCGAGCGGAATGCTTTTGCCGTTCGCTCGGTCTCAGCGCGGAGCAACCAGCCGACGGCGATGTGCCGGTGGATTTCCGTCCGGTCCGAGGCGGGTGTATGCGTCACCCTCTCCCCGGGGGAGAGAATTCTCCCAAACGGAATTTCGCGCATTGCGCCCCCGGACCTGGGAGCGCCGCCGTCCCGGCGGCGAGTTGCTGGGGCTTGCCGGCGAGACGCCGGCGCTCCCAGGTTCATGGGGAGCTTCGACCTTCAACAATGGATGCGCATCGGGGCCATGAACCGCACCAAAACCCCTCACCCGGCCTTCGGCCACCCTCTCCCCATCCGATGGGGAGAGGGCAGGGTGAGGGGACGGTTCATGGGGAGGGCCGGGGTGAGGGCGAGCGTTCCAACCATTTGTTCCGCAACCGGCGAACCGTGCGCTTTGCGCTGGCACTGGTGTTGACACTGCTGTTTGGTGGTGTGGCGCAGACTGCCGAACCGCCGCCGACAAACCCGCCACCCGCCGTCGTCACCCTGGAAGACTTCAAGCTCGTGGGCCAGCTTCATGACGACCGCGCGACCTTCACCCTCACCGCCACGGCCAAGGTGGAAGCTGCCCGGGGCGGCGCCCTCGAACTGCTCTCCGGCGCGGTGGCTCTCACCCAGGTGGGGGCGCATCCCAAATGGGATCTCCGCGCCGAGCAGGGCAAATACGTGGCCGTGTTCGAACGCGGCGGAAAGTATCCGCTCCAGCTCACTTTCACCGCCGCCGTGCGCCAGAATGAAAGCTGGCGGGTCGTGGATTTCCGGGTGGCGTCCAGCGCGGTGCAGCCCATCACGCTGCAAGGATTGAGCGCGGACACACAGTTCGACTTCACCGGCGCGGCGCGACCGGAACGGAACGGCGACGACTTCGTCAGTTTTCTGCCCGCGGACGGCGTGGTGAAGTTATCGTGGAAAGCCGCGCACAAAGCCGGGGAAGGCAAATTGTTTTACGCCGCCGAAATGCGATCGCAGATCAGCGTCAGCCCGGGACTCATGCGACAGGTGGCGCTGCTGGACTTCAAAGTCATGCAGGGCGAGATGGGCAGCGTGACCCTGCGGTTGCACGGCGCGGGTGAAGTGACGCGAGTGCAGGGCGATCAGGTGCTGGCGTGGAAGGTGGAGAGCGCGTCGGCCACTGCGCCGGAGCGCCGGCTGGTCATTCAACTCAACCAGCCGCAGAAGGATGCTTTCGCGGTGCAGGTGCAGCTCCAGACTCCGCTGGGCGCGTTTCCGCAAACGGCCGACGCCCCGCGCTTGCAGCCGGAGGGCGCGACCCGGTTCGCCGGGTATTACCGCATTGTGAACGAGGGCGCGGTGCGGCTCGAAGTCGCGCAAGCCAGCGGGCTTTCGCAGATTTCACCCGACCAATTCCCGGAGAGCGACGCCACCAGAGCGGCGTTGCGGCTGACCGGCAGTCAACGGTTCGCCTACCGCTTCTCGAGCGCGGATTACTCCTTGCGCGTGCAGGCGGACCAGATCCAGCCCGAACTCACCGTGTCCGAAGTGCTCGCGTATCACCGCGGGCAAAACGAACTCGCCATCGAGGCCGAGCTGGAACTGGACGTGCGCGAAGCGCCCTTGCGCGAACTGCTGCTCCATGTGCCGCGCGGTTATGTCGTTGCGAGGCTCAACGCGTCCGGGATGAGCGATTATTTTTTGAGTGAACCGGGGAGCGCCGGTGTCTCGCCGGCGAGTTCCGACATCGAAGCGTCACGCCAGGGAGACGCGGGCGCGCCCAGGGAATTGCGAATCGTCTATGGCCAGCCGGTTTCCGGCCGGCAGTTGATTCAGTTGCGGCTCGAACGCAACCAGCCGGCCGCCGCCACAAACTGGGTGTTGCCGCGCGTTGAAGTGGTCAAGGCGAAATCCGTGCGCGGCCACGTTGGCGTGTCGGCGGACGCCGGTTTTCGATTGAACCCGGAGCGCACGCAAGGTCTCACCGAGATCACCACCGCGTTTTTTCCCGGCAAGGTGGCGGGCCTGCAAGCCGCGTTCCGGCTCAGTGAACCGGACTGGCAGGCGACGATGCGCGTCGAGCGTCTGCCGCAGACGGTGCAAGCGGATGGGTTTCACCTGTTCTCGATTGGCGAGGGCGTGGCGTACGGGAGCAGCGTGCTGAATTATCTGATTTCCGGCGCGCCCCTGTCCGCCTTCCGCGTCGAACTGTCGGACGAGTATTTCAATGTTGAGTTCACCGGCAAGGACGTGCGCAACTGGCAGAAGACGACCAACGGCTACGTGGTGCAGTTGCAATCGCCCGTGGCCGGCGCGTACACGTTGCTGGCGACGTACGAACGCCCGTTCAAGTCGCAGGGCGAAACCCTCACGTTCACCGGCGCCCGGCCGCTCGATGCGCAGTCGGAACAGGGACACACGATCGTCATCAGCGCGTACCAATTCCGGGTGCAGGCCGCCAATGTGTCGCCCGGGTTGCTGCCGCTTGAACCGGGCGAAGTGCCGGCGGAGGTCCGGCTGTTCTTCGATGCGCCCATCCTGGCGGCGTATCGTTACACAACGCGCCCGTTCGATCTCCGGCTTGCGCTCAGTCCGCTCGCGCAGGGTGATTCGCTCAATCAGGTGGTGGACCGGGCGGTGCTCGTCACGCGCATTTCGCAGGAAGGCCAGGTGCTGACCGATGCGCGTTACCTCGTGAAGAATCGCGGCAACCCCAACTTCCGTCTCACCCTGCCGGGCGGAGTGGCGCTTTGGTCAGCCAGCGTGAACGGCGCGTCCGTCGTGCCGGTGAAGGACGGCGGGGCCAATCTCATCCCGCTGCCGCAACACGCGGATCCCAATGCCGTGCTCCAGCTCGATCTCAAGCTGGCCGCGAAATCGAAAACGGCCGAACGCGTGACCGTGGCCGCGCCGATCCTGAGCGCGCCGGTGATGCTGGCCGAATGGAAACTCGAACCGGACGCCGGGCAACGCCTGGCGTTTTTGCAAGGCTCGCTCACCCCGGTCGGGGGCGTGACGGATCGCTCGGGCTTCGCGCAATGGGCGCGAATGTTTGCCGGGGAAAGTGGCCAGCTCCTCGCATCAGTGGCGGTCGTGCTCCTGTTGCTGATTGTGGCGCTGGGGCTATGGCGCTGGGCGGGCCGCGACGGCGTTTACAGATTTAGCGCGCGACACCTCGGCGGCACTGCGCTGGGACTGGGGCCGCTCTTGGGTGCGGGGCTGCTGGTGGCCGGGTTGTTTGACCTGGCCGATCAGTATCGCCACGCCCTGCCTGCGGACGTTTCCTTTCTCGCCCCCGTGCAACAATCCGGCAGCGCGCTGACGCTGGAAATTGCCAATGTCGCGGAGAAAACCTCCGGCTGGGATCTGGTCGGGCGCGCGTGGCCGGTGCTGATCGCCTTGGGCCTGTTCGTCGCGGGTTGGCTGGCGGAGGCAGATTGGAAAAAACACCTGGCCCGTGTGTTTGGCTGGACTGTCCTGGCTTGGGCGGCGTTGCGGATTCCGAACGGTGTGCCGTGGTTCCTGGGTGTGTTGATCGCGTTTCTCCTGCTCCGGGTTTTCATTCCCGCGCTGCGTCGCCTCTGGACTCTGCCGGCGAAGCCCGGGGCCGAGCGCGCGATGTCTCCGGCTGCGGCGTCGCTGCTGCTCCTCGGGTTGATTCTGGCGGGGACCGGATGCTCATCCGTCACCGCCGGTCCGAAAACCGAGCCCGGGATGGCGGCCGTGCCCGAATCCGTCACGCAGGAGATTCGCGTGGACGACCAATTCGCTTCCGCAACTGTCACCATCCGGTGGTCGGCGACTCCGGGCCAAACGCTGCCGTTGCTCTACGAACCGGCGGTGCTCACCCGGGTCAGTTATCCGACGAAAGCTCTCAAACTTGTGTCGTCCGACTTCAACGGACAACGCGTGCAGCAATTGCTCGCGCAGGCGCGGGGCGATTTCAAAATTGAATTGGAGTACCAGATCCGGCTCCAACCCGGGGCGGGCGAAGCGGGCTTCCGGTTGCCCACTCCATTCGGGCTGGTGAATCAGGTCACGCTCACGGTCAAGGATCGGGACGTGGACATCTCGGGCCAGAACGCCGTTGCCGTCGAGCGCCGGTACGAGGGCAGCAACACCGTGGCGAAATTGGTGTTCTCACCGGTGGCCGCCGCGACGGTTGGCTGGAAGCCGCGCAGTCGCGATGTGAAAACTGAAAACGCGATTTTCTACGCGGAGGTGTCGCAACTCTACGTGCCGTCCGCGGGCGTGATCGAAGGGGCGCATCGGGTGGCGATCCGCCCGGCGCAGGGTGAGTTGAGCGAGTTGACGCTCGACGTGCCCAAGGGAACGACGGTCACGGATGTAATTGATGGCAGCCGTCGTGAGGCGTCGGAAAAGAGCGCCCCGCCAGCCTCGGATTCCGGTCGCGTGACCGCAGCGGCCCCAGGCATCGTCGCCCTCTGGCGATTTGATCCCGACACGCACAAGTTGCGGGTCACGTTCAACCGTCCGCAGTCGCGTCCGTTCTCGGTACTGGTGCGCTCGCAGGTGGCGACCGGGCCGTTGCCGTACGAGCAGACGGTCGGCCTGCTGTCGGTGGAATCGGCGGCAAACCAGATCGGCGTCCTCGGCGTGGCTACGGGCGCTGAGGTTCAGCTCGACTCCGTGAACGCCCGGGATTTCGCGCCGATCAATCTCGAAGATTTTTCCGGCGGGGTGGTCCCGACGCTCGCGGCGCAGATTCCCGGCCTGACGGTGCGCCGGGCTTTTCGCTATGCGGACGTGAAGGCCGAGGCGAGGTTGAAAGCGTCGCCGGTCGAGCCGGACGTGCGCGTGGAGACGCAGGACACGCTTTCGCTGGGCGAAGATCGCACGGTGCTCGCGGTGAATGCCACGGTGGACATCACGCGCGCGGGGATTTTCAAATTGAGCTTTGGGTTGCCCGCGGGCTTTGACGTGGAATCCATCAGCGGCGCGGCGTTGAGTCATTGGACCGGATCGAAGAATGAGGCGGGCCGCGTCATCACGCTCAACCTGAACGGCAAGACCGAGGGGCGGCAGCAGTTCGCCCTCAGCCTCGCCGGGCCCGGAGTGAAGGCGTCGCGCCCGACCGGGTCGTGGAGCGTGCCGCAACTTGTGTGGCGCGAGGCCGGCAAACAGCAGGGCACCCTGGTGGTGGCGCCGGAGCAGGGAATCCAGTTGCAGGTCGCGACAATGGATGGCCTCTCGCAACTGGATCCGCAACGCTCGGGCATCCGGCAGAAGGGCGTGCTGGCATTTCGCGTGTTGCAGTCACCGTGGAAACTCGCGCTCGACCTGGAGCAGATTGATTCGTGGATTCAAGTCACGAGCCTGCAACACGCGACGGTGAGCGAGGCGCAGATGAAGATCGCGGCGAACCTGCATTATCAGATCGAGAATGCCGGACTGAAAGCCTTGCGGGTGGCGCTTCCGACCAACGCCGAGAGCGTGCATTTTCAGGGTGAATTCATCGCGGACTTTCTCCGCGTGCCCGGCGCGGTGACCAACGGCAGGCAGTCGTGGGAGGTGAAATTGCAGCGGCGGGTGATTGGGGCATACCGATTGCAGGTCACGTATCAGACGCTCATCGCCGACCAGGCGGCGGAGACGGAGTTGCAGGGCGTAGAGGCGGAGGATGTGAATCTGCAACGCGGTTTTGTGACGTTGCAGGCGGGCGGCCGCGTGCAGGTCAGCCCCCCGGAGGCCGCCAGCTTGACCACGGCGTTGCAGCCGACCGAGTGGCAGAGCATTCCGCGCGCGTTGCAACAGAATCTGCCGGCGATGTCGGCGAACTTCGCCTACCGCCTGGCCGAACCGGCGTTCACGCTGCCGTTGAAGCTGGATCGGCACGAAGCGGTGAAGCTGCTGCCCGCCCGGGTGAACAACCTGATCCTGACCTCGGTGATTTCCGATGCGGGCACAATGCTGACGCAGGTGCGGCTGGAAATGTTGCCCGGCGACAAGCGATTGCTCTCGGTCAAACTGCCGCGGGGCGCGCAGTACTGGTTCGCGTTTGTGAACCAGAACGGCGTCTGGCCGTGGCGCGACGGCGAGGCGATTCTCATTCCGCTCGAGCAACAGTCGCGGCGGGACCAACCCGTGCCGGTGGAGATTTTTTACAGCAGCCAGGTGGGCCAGCCGGGCCGGGGCGAGCTGGATCTGCAATTGCTCGCGCCGAAATTCGATCTGCCGCTGGAGAACATCACCTGGCGCGTGCACCTCAACGACAAGTGGCAGGTGAACCACTGGACCGGCACGCTGCAATTGCAGGCGCAGCAGGTTGCGCCGGGCATGGCCACGCTGGACCTGAACAGCTACCTGCAAGGCGAGGCCGCGTTGCAACGCGAGAAGACCCAGGAAGCCGAGCAGATGCTCGCGTTCGGCAACCGCGCGTTGGCGAATGGCGATCCGCAGCAGGCGCGCCGTGCCTTTCAATCGGCGTACGGTCTGAGCCAGAGCGATGCCGCGTTCAATGAAGACGCGCGGGTGCAGTTGCATAATCTCAAACTGCAGCAGGCGCTCGTGGGTTTGAACGTCCGCCAGGCGGCCAGCGCGGGCGACACCACGGCGCTGGGCAATCGGCTGCGCGATGCGCGGAGTGCCAAGGCCTGGAACTACACGCAGCAGGACGCCAAAGAAATCATTGACCGCAACAGCGCCGACGACAACGCCGCGACGATGCGGCTCGCGGAGAAGTTGATTCAACAACAGGATGCGGCGGTGACGAGTGCGGGAGCGATTCGCGCCAACATTCCCGAAGCGGGCCGCGTGCTGACGTTCCAACGCGCCGTTGCGGTGGATCGCGAAGCGGACCTGCGAATCGGGTTGGAAACCAGCGCCGGGCAGGTGGCCGCGGGGGGAGTGAAAATCCTGCTCCTCGCGGCAACCTTCATTTTACTGGCGGCCTTCAGTTGGTGGGTGCGCTCGTTCCGTCACGCGGCCTGATTTTCTTCCGGACCGGATACGCGCCCGTGCTTCCAACTTCCCGGCCGCAACGAACAGGGCGGAATCAACGAGGCGCAACTTTCCTGACTATCTCGAAGCAGGCAGACGTGATGGTTAAGCCGCGCGAGGCCGGCCTTATGGCGCGAGCTGAACGACGCGCAGGTTGCCCGGCGGAAGGAGTCGGGCGTTGACGGCGAATTGGAAGGTGCGCTGGGCGCTGGCCTGACCGTCGCTGACGGTGAGAGTGACCTGCGCCACGCCGGTCTGGTCGGCCAACGGAGTAAGGGTCACCGTGCGATTGCCTCCGCTGCCGCCGAACGTGATGTCAGACGGGCGGAGAAGGCTTGGGTTGTCGGAAATGGCGGAGAGCGTGAGGCTGCTCGCGGCCGTTTCCGAATCGCTGATGCTGACGGAAATGGGCGGCAGCACCGATCCGACGGTGATGGATTGGTCTGCAATCGTCGCAATCACTGGCGTGCGGTTGACCGAGACCGTGAAGGTGCGGGTGGTGGTATTGTTATTGGCCGCGCCGTCATTGACCGTGACGGTGATGGTGGCCGAACCACCGCTGCCGGCCACGGGCGTGTAGGTGATTCTCCCCGTAGCGTTCGGACTGGTGTAGGTCACGGTGGGGTTGGGGATCAACGCCGGGTTGCTGGAACTGGCGGTCACTATCAGGGTCTGCGCTTCATTCGTGGCGCCGCTGCCGATGCCGGAAAGATTCACGGTTTGTAGTCCCGCGCCTTCGTTGATCGTCACGTTGGCCAGCGCATCCAGCGTGGGCGGCTGGTTGACTGGATTGACGGTCACCGTAAAGCTGCGCGTCACGATATTGTTGCTCGCTCCGCCGTCATTCACCTGAACCGTCACTGTGGCGGTGCCGAACGCCAGGGCCGTCGGCGTGAAGCGAATCGAGCCGGTGCCGTTCGGGCTGCTGTAGTTTACCGTCGGATTCGGGATCAGGGTCGGATTGCTCGAACTGGCGGTCACCGCCAGTGTTTGTGACTCATTGGCCGCGCCGCTGCTGATGCCGGAAAGATTCACGGTTTGTTGGGCGGCACCTTCGTTGATCGTCACGTTGGCCAGCGCATCCAGCGTGGGCGGCTGGTTGACCGGATTGACGGTCACGGTGAAGCTGCGCGTCACGATATTGTTGCTCGTTCCGCCGTCATTCACCTGGACCGTCACTATGGCGGTGCCAAACGCCAGGGCCGCCGGCGTGAATCGAAGCGAGCCGGTACCGTTGGGACTGGTGTAGTTCACCGTCGGATCCGGGATCAGGGTCGGATTGCTCGAACTGGCGGTCACCACCAGTGTTTGCGTTTCATTGGTCGCACCGCTGCTGATGCCGGAAAGATTCACGGTTTGTTGCCCAGCGCCTTCATTGAATGTCACATTGGCCAGCGCATCGAGCGTGGGGGGCTGATTCGCCGCCGGCGCAGGGGTGTAGGTGATTTCATTGGAGAAAATACTCTCGACCCCATTGGTATCAAAGGCCGTGGCAGCGAAATAATAGGTCGTGCCCACGGTCAGGCCGGTCACCGTGGCCGTGGTCACCGCGCCCACCGGAGACGAGTTGGTGTAATTGCCGCTGGCCACGCCATAATAAATGCGATAGCCCACCGCTTGCGGGTCCGGGGAAGGATCCCAGGCCAGAATAACGCTGGCGCAGAAACCGGAAATGGGTTGGATTAAAACGATTCCGAGAAGGACAACGAGAACCTTGAACTTCTCCCGAACAACAACTCCTTGATACAACATGCTGGCCACCTCATTGCAGGAAGGTTGCCAACGCGAATGCAAATGCACGGCGCTCCGGGCTTTGGCGCGGAATCAAGCAGTTACGAACAAACCGGATCCAGTTTGTTCAACTTCCGTACAGCGTTGACCCGGGGCCGCCCCGACCCGTCAGTGAAACTTTCAAACATCCTTGTCCCAAAACTCCACGAAGGATCCGGTGTGAGTGCTCAAGCGACGTTCAGCCGATGCGCGGAGGGCGTGGCGTTCTCTCCGCAGTTGCGACTATTGCCGGCAGGGTGGCTGAGTTGGAGCGGTTCCGTAGGATAGGCGTCGCGCCTGGCTCAAACTTCAGAATGTCCCGCATGAGCGGTTCTGTTTTGAGGTCACGCAAGACAGTCATTGCGATTACTGTTCAGTGAACGATCGGAGGAAGATGGAGACCGGCGCGACGCCTGTCCTACGGTGAAGCGGTCGTGACATGCCGGCGCAGGAGATCGAAAACCGCGGTCGAAGGAATCGTTCCAGTGGGGATCAACTCGCGGCGACGGCTGAGGCAGATCGGCCACTCGCGTTCGTCCTTCGGCTTGCCGCCGTGCGAGCCTTTGACCAGGCGCGCGTCGAGCGGCACCACGTCCATCAACATGCGAAAGCCAAGTTTCTTTTGCAGCAACCGCCACGCGATCTTCGCTTTCACCAGGGGGATCGCGGGATCGAGAAACAGTTCCACGGGGTCGTAACCGGGTTTGCGATGGATGTCCACGGTGCGCGCGAAGTCCGGGGCGCGTTGCTCATCGAGCCAGTAATAATAGGTGAACCAAGCCTTGTCCCGCGCGACGGCGATCAAGTCACCCGCGCGAGGGTGATCAAGCCCGTGCACCGTTTTCTCCGTGGCGCCCCACACCGCGCCGATGCCCGGTTGCTTTTCCAGCACAGCGCGCACTTCGCCTGCCAGCGCGGGGTCGTTGAGATAAACCTGCGCCACCTGATGATCGGCCACCGCAAAGACCCGGCTCGCGCCGCAGTCGAGCAGTTCCCGACCGAGTTCCTCCTTGACGGTCAGCCAGCCGTGCTCGCGAAACAGGCGGTTCAAATGCACGGGCGTATCCACCGCGCTGATGCCGTACTCCGAGAGCAGAACCACCTGCACCGATTGTTGCTCGAAGAAATTCACCAAGCCGCCGACGATCCCGTCAATTCGCCCAAGATCGGAAGCAATGGTGGGATGGGCCGGGCCGAGGCGCTGGAGATTGTAATCCAGATGCGGGAGGTAAATCAGGTTCAGCGTGGGCGCGAACTTGCGTTCAATCCATTTGGCCGACTCGGCAATCCATTTGGACACCGCGTCCGCCGCAAACCGCGATGAATCCACGCCAGCCGCCGGTCCCCAGAACGCGGGAAAGGGGAACTCGCCGAGGTCGCGTTTGATTTCGTCGCGGACGGAATAGGGCCAGGCGTAAAAGTCGAAAAACTTCCGCCCATCCGCCGGATACATCGGTCGCGGCGTGATGGACCAATCCGCGCGGGAATACATGTTGAACCACCAGAAAAGTTGCGCGCAGGTGAACCCGGGTTCCTGCTCGCGCAACACGTCCCAGATTTTTTTTCCGGCGACGACATGGTTCGATTGCTTCCAGAACTGGACTTCCGCCAGTTCGCGGTGATACCAGCCGTTGGCGACGATGCCGTGCCGGGAGGGCGGCTGGCCGGTGAGGTAATTCGATTGGGCGGTGCAGGTGACGGCGGGAAAGGCCGGCTCGATCCGGCACAGCGCGCCCCGCTGGCGAAACGCGTTGATGTTGGGCGTGTGCGATCCGAGGAGCGATTCGGACAACCCAACGACGTTGAGCACGGCGGTGCGGGTCATGGTTGACGCGCCGCCAGCTCGGCGATGGCTTCCTTGATCAATGCCACCCGCATCTCGTTCACCTCGAACCCGACGCCGATGTCGCGCAGCAGCGTGATCGCCAGCCGGCCGCCCAGGTGTTCGCGAAATTCCTCCAGCCCCAGCAACAATTCCTCCCGTTGCAGGTCAGGATGGAACAGCGCGAATCCCAGTCCGCGCAACAAGCGCAGCACCCGCTCCGCCGCGTCGGGGGCGAGGAATCCGGCGCGGCGGGAATAAATGACATCCAGCGCCAGGCCGACCGCCACCGCCTCGCCGTGTCGCAGACTGAAGCCCGAGAGCTGCTCCAGCTTGTGCGCCGCCCAGTGACCGAAGTCCAACGGCCGCGCGGAGCCGAACTCGAACGGATCGCCGTTGCTGACAATGTGCTCGATATGCAGCCCGGCGCAGCGGCGGATCAAATTTCGCATCGCCGCCGGTTGAAATGCGGCCAGCGCCGCCTGACCGGCTTCCAATGTTTCAAAAAAATCCCGGCTGCGGATGCACGCCACCTTGACCGCTTCCACAAATCCGGCGCGCAGATCACGGGGCGGCAGGGTGGCGAGGAGTTGAAAGTCATTGATGACCGCGTAGGGCGGCGCAAACGTGCCGATGAAATTTTTTTTGCCAAACGCGTTGATGCCGTTCTTCACGCCCACGCCGGAATCGCACTGGCTCAGCGTCGTCGTCGGCAGCCGGACGTGGCGCACACCGCGGTGCGCCGTGGCGGCGGCCAGTCCCGCCATGTCCAGCAACGCCCCGCCACCCAGCGCGATGAGATAGGAGTGGCGGTCAATGTGGTGGCGATCAATGGCGGAGTGCAACTCGGCCACGGCGGACCAGGACGCCTTGGTTTGTTCCCCGCCCGGGCAGATGATGGGTGGCGCGGCCAGCGTGGTGCCGTCTTCGTGAGATTGAAAAAAATCCGCAATGTTCGCGAGCAATCCGGGTTGTGCGGCGGCCAGCGCTTGATCCACCACCAACAAAGCCCGCCGGGGCGAGCCGTGTTCATCCCGATTGAGGTTGTCGCGCAACGTCGGATTCGCGGGGTCGAAGACGTGGTCGGTGAACAACACGCGGTGCTGCCAGCCAACTTGAATGGTCCGTTCGATCAAATCCATGTTTCCCAGACGGCGAGTCTCCCAAATGCCGCTTCCCCGTGGCAAGCGCGGATACGGTGGCGCTCGGCGGTCGGGCGCAGCTTGGTTTCCGGCCGGTGGTGCTGGTCGCGCTGCGACCAACCCGCCCGTGCGAAGCGGACGGAATCGGGCGGGACGTTCCGACGCGCCGCTCCGCGCGGCACGACTCCTCGCAGCGCGCGGAGTTCCACCGCTCGAAATTGACGCGCTTTGCAATAAACAGAGACGTCCCCGATGGTCTCATCGGAAGCGCGCGCACCCCGCCAATTAAGCGCGTCCTTGCAATTCCTGAGGGGAACTGGCAGAACACCCGGGCACAGCCGTCGCGTCCCGGATTCATCCGGGCCTTTCGCCGACGGAAAGCACAAGAGCGTTATGGAAAAGAAACACGGCACTCCCTTATATCGGATCTGGGGTCGGGAAAAAATTCTGTATGGCCCCTTTGCGCTGCCGATCCTGGCCAACTGGGTTCGCCAAAAGCGGCTCACGGCCGAGAGCTGGGTGTTCTGTGATCGGCGCGACACCTGGGCGCGGGCGGGCACGCTGACGGAGCTTAAACCGCTGTTCGAAAAATCGCCCGGCCGGCCTGGCCACCTGGCCAGCGCTCTCAAGGGCGGGGTCAATTCGGACGTGATGCTCCGGATCAAGGTGCTCTCCGGATTGCAGGAGGATCAACTCCAATCGTTCGTGCGCTACATGGAGATCCTGACCATTGATGCGCTGGCCACGGCCGTCAAGGAAGGCGACCGGGGCGACGCCCTGTTTCTGATTTTGGAAGGCGAGGTGCGCGTGCGGGTGATGCGCGAGCGGAAAGAATCCATTCTGGCCACGTTGAAAGCCGGCGAATTTTTCGGCGAAGTCTCCCTGCTGGACGAAGGTCCGCGCTCGGCCGATGTGGTGGCCAATGAACGCAGCACGCTACTCAAGATTTCCACGGCGTCCTTCGCCAAGTTGCGTCACGAAGCGCCTGCCCTGGCCGAACCATTCCTGCATGCCTTGAGCCAGATTCTGGTGGGACGACTGCGGGTCTTGAACAAGCGTTACGTGGATTCGCTATTGATGCTGCAAACCCTCGGTGCCCCGGCGTCGCTAAAAACGGGTCGTCGGAGCGCATCCGCCGCGCAGTGGTAGTTGGCAGGCTCCGGCGATCCTGCGTTGACTGAACTTTTGTTGAAGCAGTCACCGGGCTGAAGCCGCGGTGTTGGAATCGGATTCAAAAATTCCGCTGTCTCGGTAGCCGCCGACGTGAGGAGGCGGAATCCTTCGTCCGCACTTTTGCCCTCACCTTGACATCGCCGGGGGCATCCCGAACACTGCGCCCTGACTTATGGCCGAATCGAAAGAAAATGTGTTGATGGAGAAGATTGCGTCACTGTGCAAGCGGCGGGGGTTCATTTATCAATCCTCGGAAATTTACGGCGGCATCAACGGCTTCTGGGATTACGGCCCGCTGGGCGCGGAGCTGAAGCGCAACCTGCGCGATGCCTGGTGGCACACCATGATGCGTGAACGCGAGGACGTCGTTGGGTTGGATGCTTCGATCATCATGCACCGCGCCGTGTGGAAAGCTTCCGGTCATGAAGACACGTTTGCCGACCCGATGAGCACCTGCAAGAGTTGCAAGAAGCTGATCCGCTCCGATCAGTGGTGGACCCTAATGAGCGAACAGCCGTGGGTCCAGTCGCTGGCAGGGCTGGTCGAGCCCGGTTCGCACAAATTTCCTACCGGCGACCTGCTCAAGTGGGCAAAGGGCAAAGGCAAACAACTTGCGCCCAATCTGGCCCTGGTGCGAAACCCGGAAGTGACGCTTGCATGGCTCACGCAGGACGTGGAAAATGGCAAACGCCCCCAGGATGCGCGTGAATTCTACCTCTACCTGGCCACGGAACAACTGGGAGCAACTGGTTTCATAACTCCGTGCCCGCATTGCGGCGGCGAACTTACCGAGCCGCGGCCCTTCAACCTGATGCTGCAAACCCATTATGGCCCGATTGCCAGCGAGGATAATCTGGCCTATCTCCGCCCCGAAACCGCGCAGGCCATCTTTGCCCAGTTCAAAAACGTATTCGATTCCTCCCGCGTAAAGGTTCCCTTTGGCATCGGGCAGATTGGCAAAGCGTTTCGTAATGAAATCACGCCGCGCAATTTCACGTTCCGCTCGCGCGAGTTTGAGCAGATGGAACTGGAATTCTTCATCGCACCCGACGAGGCGATCCAATTATTCCACGGTTCGGTGATGCAATGGAGCGAAGGGGCGGACTTGTCCAAGCCGCAGCCCAACTGGGGTTGGGAGATGTGGCATCGCTACTGGGTTGCGCAACGCACTGAATTCTACAAGAAAATTGGTCTGGGACCAGATGTGCTTGATTATCACTGGCAGAAAAAAGAGGAATTGGCGCACTACGCCCGCGCCTGCGTGGACATCCTCTTCAAGTTCCCGTTTGGCACGGAGGAGTTGGAAGGCATTGCCGCGCGGAGCGATTTTGACCTGACGCAACATCAGAAACATTCTGGCAAATCGCTGGAAATCTTCGATGAAACCCTGCGGGCCGCCGCGACGAAGCTTTCGGACGAACAGAAAAAGGATTTTGTCGCTGGGGTGCAGGCGGACTGGAATGACCAAAACAAATCGCGCGAGGAAGCGGCATTGTTCTGCGAAAAACTGTTCAAAGGCATTTATGTGCCGCACGTGATCGAACCCTCGGCCGGCCTCGATCGCCTGACCCTGGCGATTCTCTGCGCCGGCTATCACGAAGAGCAAAAGACCGATGTCAATGGCAAGCCCGAGCAACGCACGCTGCTCCGATTTCATCCCCGCGTCGCCCCCATCAAGGTTGGGGTGTTTCCGCTGCTGAAGAACAAGCCCGAATTGCTGGCCAAGGCGCGCGAAGTTTATGATCTGCTGAAACTGCATTGCCAATGTTTCTATGATGAAAGCGGCGCCATCGGCCGTCGTTACGCGCGCCAGGACGAAGCGGGCACGCCGTTCTGCGTGACAATTGATTTCGATACGCTCGGCGAAAAGCCCGAACTGCTCGACACGGTCACGTTGCGCCATCGGGACGATGGCCGGCAGGAACGGCTGAAGATCGCCGAGTTGCGCGACTGGTTGCTGGCGCGCGTGCGGTGATTGCGCTATGACTCAGCCATGACGCCTTCCGCGCGCATTTCCTACGTCATCATGGCAGGGCTGCTGGTGCTGATCGGCTGGTTGCACATGGCGACGCTGGCGCTGACGGCGATGTTCGGCTTCTTCGCGCTGAATTTCCTGAGCTTCGGTCGCAGCAAGGCGCTCGGCCTGGTGCTGTATGTCGTGGGTGTGGTGGGGATTGGCTACGGGCTGTTTCATTTCTCCGCCCGGCTCTACAAAACCCGGGCGCTGCCGGAGATTGCCGAACGAACCATTCCCGCCGTGGTCAACTATGCGCAAAGCCAGGGCATCGAACTGCCGTTCACCGATTACGAGGGTCTTAAATCCCTTGCGATCACCGAAGTCCAGGACCGGGTGGGCAACATCGGCCGTTACGCCCGCGAGGCGACGCTGCAACTGGCCATGTTGATCATCGGCCTGGTGGTGGCGGTCAGCCTGTTTCTCAACGCGAAATGGGAGACGGAGAGCGATCCGGACGTGGTGAAGGGGAGCATGTATTCGACCGTGGTGCGGGAGCTGGCGCAACGGTTTGAAACTTTTTACGCCAGCTTCGCTCGCGTGATCGGCGCCCAGATTCTCATCTCGTTCATCAACACCGTGCTGACGGCGCTGTTCCTTCTTTGGAATCATTTTCACTACGCCACAGTGATCATTGTGCTCACCTTCCTCTTCGGGTTGCTGCCCATCATCGGAAATCTCCTGAGCAACACGCTCATCGTCGGGGTGGCGTTCACCATCTCACCGCGCATGGCGCTCTTTGCTCTGATCTTTCTCGTCGTCATTCACAAGCTCGAATACTTCCTGAACAGCAAGATCATCGGCGACCGCATCCGGAATCCCATCTGGTTGACGCTGATCGGGCTGGTGCTCGGTGAAAAATTGATGGGCATCCCCGGCATGATTCTCGCCCCGGTGGTGCTGCATTACATCAAGGTGGAGGCGTCGCGCCGCAAACTCGAGGCGGCCGAATCGTCCGGCCTGTCCGATACCCCGCCGCCGGCCAGGTCCTGATGGGCGAAACGACGACATTCCGGCGGAAGCGCGCCCCGACGCTGTACGTCATCGTTGCGCTCAAGCTGCTCAAAGGTCTTTCCTTTCTCACGCTCGCATTCGTGACGTTCGCTTTGTCGAACAACGATCTGCCGGTCGAGTATCGCCAGGTGTTGCACTATTTCCATCTCAATCCCGAGCGTCGCTTCTGGGCGGAACTGGCCATCCAGGTTGGACACCTGACCGAAACGCGGATGCTGTGGGCCTCCGTCGGCACCATGTGTTACAGCCTCTTCTCGCTGGTGGAAGGTGTGGGCCTGTTGTTCCGCATCAGTTGGGCCTGCTGGCTCTCCATCGGCGAGTCCGCCTTTTTCATTCCCATTGAAATCTTCGAACTCCTGCAGCGTCCTTCCCTCGTGGTGCTGGTGGTGCTCGCGCTGAATATTTTCATGGTCTGGTATCTCTACGCCAACCGGGTCCGCCTGTTTCGTCACCACTTGCATTGACTCCTCACCAGCCGCGGTGACGGGGCGGGTATTCCGGTTGATAATTCGTGGTGATTCCGATTTGACGCGCCGCCGAAGCGGGCGGAGCTTTCTTGGGAAACTTTAGGTGACCTATGAAACGAATCCTTGCGCTTTCCATCGTGGTGCTGCCGTTGTGGGCCGTCGGCCAAACCAAAGCCCCGACTCCCTGGTCGGATGCCGAGCTGGCAACCTTCGCCCGGGCCTACACGCTGGGTACTCCCACCGTGTCGTACGACACGGTCGTCGGCCGGCGCGCGGCCTATTCGGGAATCGCGATCCAACTGCTCCGCGCGCCCGATCCGCTGCAATTGTTTAATCCCTGGGCGCCCGCCGAGTATGGCCCGAGCGAACAGAATCTCGTGTTGGATCCCCTGACCAAACAGCCGGCGGGATTAAGGTTCTTCGCCATAAAATTTTGAACGTGGAGCGCACGCGCCCTCGCACGAGGGTCAACGCGTGATGGCCCGGCTGCGAGGCGCGTGCGTTCCCTCATCCGGTACGAGTGCGATAGAGTGAGCCGCGTCTTTTTGAACCGACGAAGTAATTCCCGCGTGACCCGCCCGCCTTGCTCTGGCATCGTTCCTTCGTGACTTCTGCCGAAGCGATTCTGCTCCTGGAAAAATTCCGTACCGGAGGCGTGGGCCGCGACCGGGTGTTGCGCGCGTTCCAGGCCGCGCCCGTGGTGGACCTCGGCTTTGCCCAGGTGGACACACATCGGGCCCTGCGCAAGGGATTTCCCGAAGTCATTTTTGGCGCGGGCAAGACCGTGACGCAAGTGGCCGAGATTGCCGCGCAGGTGGTGGCGCGCGAACAGCGGGTCCTGGTCACTCGCATCACCTCGGAACACGCCCGTGCGCTGCGGAAAAAATTCAGGCACGCCGTCCATCATGCGCTGGCCCGCTGCGTGACCATCGAGAAACGGCCTTTGCCCAAACGTCCGGGTCGCATCGCTGTGATCTGTGCCGGCACGAGTGATTTGGCGGTGGCCGAGGAGGCGGCGATTACCGCGGACATCATGGGCAACCGGGTGGTGCGCATTGCCGATGCCGGCGTGGCGGGGTTGCATCGGATTCTTTCGCAAGTTGAAGTTTTGCAGGAGGCAAACGTGCTGATTGTCGTGGCCGGAATGGAAGGCGCGTTGCCCAGCGTGGTCGCGGGGCTGGTCAGCAGACCCGTCATCGCTGTGCCGACCAGTGTGGGTTACGGCGCCAACTTCGGCGGTCTGGCCGCGCTGCTCGGCATGTTGAACAGTTGCGGCAGCGGCGTGACGGTGGTGAACATTGACAACGGATTTGGCGCGGGCTACGCCGCGAGCCAGATCAACGCGTTGGCTTCCCCCAACCAATCGTAATCGTAATCTTGTGCTTAAATCTGGCCGGCGGGATTACGATTAAGATTGAGATTAAGAAAATGATTTAGAGTAAGCGCGAAAACAAGATGAAGACTCTTTACCTCGATATTTTCAGCGGACTCAGTGGCGACATGTTCATCGGCGCGCTGATTGACCTGGGTGTGGACGCGCGCAAGCTGGAGCGCGAACTCAAGAAGCTCAAGCTCGACGGTTATCACCTCCACGTCTCGCGGCAGGAGCGGCAGGGCATCGCCGGCAGCAAGTTCGATGTGCATCTGGCCCATGACCACGGCCACGTTCACTATCCGGCACCCGCCCATGAACATTGCCACGGCGAATCCGCTTGCGGCGCCATGCACATTCACGACCATGAACACCACCATCATCACCACGAGCACGAGCATGGCCATGAACACCCGCACGAACATGGCGAACATGACCATTCGCACGACGACAGCCGGAATTTCAACGACATCAAAAAACTCATCACCCGGAGCAAGTTGTCGCCGTGGGTGAAACAGAAAGCCATCGCCGTGTTCCAGCGCCTCGCGGATGCCGAGGGCAAAATCCACGGCAAACCGCCGGGTGAAGTACATTTCCACGAAGTCGGCGCGGTGGACTCCATCGTGGACATAGTGGGCGCGTGCATCGGGCTGGAACTGCTCGGCAAACCGCGCGTGTTGGCTTCGCCCGTCGTGGAGGGCACGGGCTGGATTCGCTGCGCGCACGGGCGCTTTCCCATTCCCGCCCCGGCCACGCTGGCAATTTTGGGGGCGCGCAAGATTCCGGTTTCCCAATGCGAGGAACCGAACGAACTCATCACGCCCACGGGCGCGGCTTTACTGGCGGAGTTTGCGGAAAGCTTCGCGCCGCTGAGCGGCATGACCGCGGAGAAAATCGGCTTCGGCCTCGGCACGCGTGAGAATCAAACGCGACCCAATGTGCTGCGGGCGGTGCTGGGTAGGACAGGCATCGCGCCGGTCTCAAATATCAGTGCCCGCTTGAGCGGGAAATCCAGGTTAGAGACAGGCGCGACGCCTATCCTACGAGATTGGGAAACCGATCGCGTCGCCGTGCTGGAAACGAATCTGGACGATGTCAGCGGCGAGATTCTCGGCACGTTCGTGGAATCCGCGCTGGCAACCGGCGCGTTGGATGTCTTCCACACGCCGATCCAGATGAAAAAAAGCCGCCCGGGCGTATTGCTCACGGTGCTGTGCGCCGAGGCGGACGCGGACCAGTTCAGCGAGTTGCTGCTGCGCGAAACGACCGCCTTTGGCGTGCGCCGCACCATTGCCGAACGCCGCAAACTGAAGCGCGAGTTCGTGACGGTGAAGACTAGGTTCGGCCCGGTGACGGTGAAGCTGGGCAAATTGAATGGCAAAGTGGTGCAAGCCGCGCCGGAATTTGAGTCGTGTCGTAAACTGGCGCGGCAGAAGAATGTGCCGTTGCGGCAGGTTTATGAGGCGGCGAGTAAGGCTTCGCTGAAATAACCTCAGCCATTTTCTTGTGCCCACGATTGAACTCATTTCGATTGGTTGTCCAAAGATTCCCGAACTGCCGCGTTACGACAGTTTTGCATATACGGCCGAGACAGAATTGCGTAGTCACGGCGCTCTCTTCCAGTCGGTCTTTGATACGCTTACCGGCGTCGTTGTGCATCTCGCCAATAAAGACATGGAGGGGCACGAGGATGGTCCCTGGTTTGCTGGAAAAATTATGGATTGGCAGGGTGGCGGTACGATTACGCCTCCTCCCTTCGGGGTTGGGTTTGACGAGGAAATTATGGAAGATCAGGATGACACAGCGTTGGTGTTTTTGCCTGAAACATTGCTGGATGTCAGAGACCTGATGCAGCGTCTGCTTGCTGCTTCTCCCGAGAAACGAATTCTATTTTCGACAGACTACCAGTTTGGTAGCAACAGGCGTGAATGCGGTGAGATTGCCTTTTCTCGGTGCTTCGATCTTCATGCCCAGCATAAACTTCGTTACAATCATTTACGGTATCTCAGAGCTGACGGCTAACATCCTGGGCGTCGGCTTCACAAGGGCACAGGTCTGACATTGTGCTGAGTGGAGGGCCGTGAAGCGGCCAAATTTGAATAGCCGTGGGTGACAACCCACGGTCAAGCGTTGAAAAAACGTGCGACCCCTACGGGGTCGAACATGTTTTGAACCCGCCACCGTGGGCTGACGCCCACGGCTATTCACGTTTTGTTCCTTCGGAACAATCGGGGCACCGTTTAGATGAGCCCGATCCACAACCACATTGGTTTTGCGCCTTTGATTTCCCCAGCCGTTCCCCTAGCTTGAGCGCGGTATTTTATGAAGAGCCGTTTTGATTCCATCGAGTCCGTCATCGCCGACATCCGCAAAGGGAAAATGGTCATCGTCGTGGATGACGCTGACCGCGAAAACGAGGGCGATCTCGTGATGGCCGCGCAATTTGCCACGGCCCGGGACATCAACTTCATGGCCAAGCACGCGCGCGGGTTGATTTGCGTGCCGACCACCAGCGAGCGGTTGCAGCAACTTGGCGTCGAACGCATGGTCAAGTTGAACCGCGAAGTCTTCAAAACGGATTTCCAGGTCAGCGTGGATGCGGCGCAGGGCATCGGCAGCGGCATCAGCGCGGCCGACCGGGCCCGGACGATTGCGGTGATGGCGTCGCCCACGGCGGTGCCCGAGGACTTGGTGCAACCGGGTCACGTATTTCCGCTGCGAGCCAAAGCGGGCGGTGTGTTGCAACGCGCCGGGCACACCGAGGCGACGGTGGATTTGACCGTGCTGGCGGGCTGCCGGCCCATCGGCGTGATCTGCGAGATCATGAAGGACGACGGCACGATGGCGCGCCTGCCGGCGCTGCAAAAATTCGCGCAACGACACCGGCTCAAGCTCTGCACCATTGCGGATCTCATCGAGTATCGGCGCACGCGGGAGCGGCTGGTCGAACACGTGGAGACGGTGAGGCTGCCCACGGACTACGGCGAATTCGATTTGCACCTCTACCGCTCCAAGACGGATGGGCAACACCATTTGGCCCTGGTGCGCGGAGACGTGGCCGGCCGCAAAAATGTGCTGGTGCGGGTCCACAGTGAATGTCTCACGGGCGACGTGTTCGGCTCGCGCCGGTGCGATTGCGGGCCGCAATTGCATCAGGCGATGCGGCAGGTGGCCGAGGCCGGGCGCGGCGTGATTGTCTATATGCGCCAGGAAGGGCGCGGGATCGGGCTGGCGCCCAAGATCAAAGCCTACAAGTTACAGGAGCAGGGCTACGACACGGTGGAGGCAAACCAGAAGCTGGGTTACGGGATGGACCTGCGCGAGTACGGTCTCGGCGCGCAAATCCTCGTGGACCTCGGCCTGAAGACCATCCGGTTGCTGACGAACAACCCGAAGAAACTGGTCGGCCTGGTGGGCTATGGTCTGGAAATCGTTGAGCAGGTTCCGATCACCGTGAAACCCAATCCACACAACGCGCGCTACCTGAAAACCAAGCGGCAGAAGATGGGGCATCTGCTTTGAGTATCTCAAGCGAGCATGATTCAATCATGCAGTTACTTTGAATCTGGGAGTATTCTTATTTTCATGGGACGGCCAGTGCGTTGGTTGGTCGCGTACGTGCGATAAGCGCCACTGTTCCGAGCCACCGGGCAAGGCTCGGAAGCATGCAGGCGTGCGGGACGGTTTCTGTTTCGGGCGGGCGCGGAAATGTCTGGGGGATAATTCTTGGCGTGGGAATGTGAATCCGAAAATCTTGCCGTGACATAATTGACGCGGTCGCATCCCTTACCGAAAACGAACCGGACGTGCTGGGTTGAAACAGACTCGCCAAACCGCGTCCTTGGTTAACCAGGAAAACCCTCGGAGGCGGGCATGGGGCTGGGATGTTTGGTTGGAGTAGTTCGCGCTTTCCTCGCTGAGAGGATTCAGCGGACAAGGCCGTTTCACGAAGTGAATAGTACAACCCAGGAACAGCATCTACGGCGGCTGGAAAGCCTCACCTGCGCCGGTGCAAATTTCATGGCACGCTCAGTGCATTGGTTGGCTTGTACGAGTTCATATGCGCCATGCTCAACAGAATGCGCCTACCCAAACCAATATGTCATTATCAAGAACTGACCCGTTTTCGTTTTCGTTTTCCGTTTTCAGTTTTATGTTGCACAATGTGACTCTTATCTGAGCGAGCAAACTTGGTCTTTCCTTCGAGCGGTAGGGCGCTTCCCGCACAGGCCGTGACGGCGCGACCTTGGCCGAACCCACGAAGCACGTCGTCACTTGCGCGCGCTCGTGGCTTTTACTGTTGAGCGCAGCGAACCAGACTTCCAGCACAGCGCAGCGTTCGTGTTCCTGTTCTGCCGGTGACGGCGGCTCGGCGCGATGACCGGGTGAGACATTCAAACTTCATTCGCCCCGTCTCGCCCGGACAGCGCGACGAACACCGCCACGGGCAGACTGATTTTGCCTTTGGGGCGAAGCTGGGGCGTGATGGCAGGGCGGCTGGCCTTTCATTCCGCAGCCGCCGTGCCATCACGCGCCAGCGAAGGGGGAAAACAACTAGGAGCAAACTCAAGCTGTCATTTTTCTAGGCCCGACCCATTCATGTTTGCACTGGGCCCCGTTGTCACTTCCGTCACCTCCTTGCTCGCCATCCAGTGGTCGAGCCGATAGAAGGATACCGGGCACCAATCGGTTACGGGTGTGCCAGCCTTAAGTAATCGAACTTTGATGCTTGAGACATCGTTAATCTGATCAAGCTTCTTACAGATGCTATTCGTGCTGGGCCATATCCAAGATGCCACAAAAACGACTGAAACTTCGCTGTCTTTTATGTTTCTCTCTGAGTCAGAAGCCGACACGGCAAGGATCGCCGTCGAGTTTGTTTTCACCAACGATAGTTCCACGCTATCTACAGACGGCGCATCTTCAAGCCAATACACATAAAGTCTATATTCACCATCCTGATCTCTTCCAATCGCTGCCGAGGCAAACTGTGGTGTTTTGAGCGTAACTGCGTTAGCCGATGACAGAACCGATAGAATGTTTGTGGCACATCTCCTCCAAATCGGAAATCTTGCGCGAAAATCTTGGTGGCAGCGGTCAATATTGTGTTGGAGCTTCGCTTCAACGGCAGCATTATGCGACTGACAACTGCACAACACTATAACAACTAGGGCGCAACTTAAACCGACTATCGCTCGGGTTCTCATGGCAAGCAGAGGTTAGTAGGAAGTGTTTTGGAGCGCTGCTGCAAAACTAGATGCAAGGGCGTTCATAATGCCGGATGTATCGTTAGGGTCAAAGCCACCTGCCGGACCACTTGTCCCAGCCCCCTCGTTAATCCACCAATTATTGTGGCCTACCCAATCCAGGTGACTTGTAAACGGCAGTCCTCCGCCCCAATTAGGCGAAGTTACTGTTTCACATTTCTGCCAAGACACTTGCACATCAATGTAAACTCCCTCCTGCTGCCCAAGGAGCTTCTGTATTTGGTTGATAGCATCGACAATTTTTCCAGAGTCCGGTGACATGCCATGCCCGGTTCCAGAATCCGCAATTGACTTGGCTACTTCAGCGATCTTTTTCAGAATTTCCGCCTCGGTCATCCCCGTCGCAACTCCACCGATATCGCTCACCCAGCCAATCAGTTCGCTTCCACTGAGAGCACTCATTGCTGCTGCCACAGTGTTTGGATTTCCCTGACTCACGGTTGGAATCAGCCCCCAATCGGTGACGCTTACTGCACGGATATTTCCTTTCTTGCACTTGTCACAGACAAACGAAAACAAACCCAGCTTGTCAAAACGACTTATAGGATTGTTCCTAACGAACCCATACAGGTTTACACCGCCCCGTTCCTCTAACGGGTCTCTATTTGGCCACCTTCCCGTGCTCGGATCGTAATAGCGGTAGCCGTAGTAGAGGAAACCGGTTTCCCAATCACAGAATTTGGTCGAGAAGGTGAATGGGTTGACGAATGCCAGCGGGCCGGTGGCGCGCAGCAGTTCTCCAAAGCTCGCGTAGTCATACTGCGCCGCAATCGCCCCGTTCGTCGCGTTCACCAGTGTTGCGACATTGTGGTTGCCATCGAAGTAATAGAAATATGTTCCCGCGTTCGCGTCTTGATGAACGGTCATGGAGATTAGTCCACCCACGCCGCCCGCGCCTTGGATTGAACCGCTCAAGTCGAGACCCCAGACGAAAGACGATAGAAGTGAGGAGCTAGGAGATAGGACTCCGACCAGATTCCAGCCATCATAGACGAAGCGGTTGGTGTACTGTGCCACGTAACCGCTGCCATTGTTCGTGGACACCAGCTTCTGTATCCGCCGGCCTTTCGCGTCATAGGCAAATTCCAGTTTCAACTTGGACGGCGGCGGGGCGGCGCGGCTACTCTCCATCCGCACCAGCCGGTTCTCCGCGTCCCACGTATAAACCCAACGTCCGTCATTGGTCAGGTTGCCGTCCAGGTCGTAGTAGAGCGCCTCGGGGGTCTGGGCCACGAAAGTCTGGCCAATCGTGTTGGTCACGATATCGGGATTGCTGCTGTTTTGAAGCACCGCCAGATTGGTGAGGGTCAGCCAAACTGCGCCGGTGCTGTTGTTCAAAGGCAGTTCTCCGTGGAAGTATTCGCCCTTGCGAGTCGTCGTGGCGTAAAGGCTCGTGCTGTTGGTGCTCCACAAGGTCACCGTGGCGTTGGTCTTGGCGGAGCCCAGCACGCTCACGTACCTCGGCACGGTGCGCGGACTGAATGTCTTGAGTGTGTTCATGCAAACTGGCGGCGACGGTTCAATTCAACTCCAGACTCAGCGCGTTGGCAACCGCGAACGACGCCAAAAACGCGAACGGCTTCAAGTTCCGCAACGGCAGGAGGGGCTGTCCCGCCAAAGCCTTGGCGACGGCGGAAGCGCGAGGGCTGTGCGGTCTGCCCTCGCCGCTTCTGCGATTTGAGATTTTCTATTCGCCATCAAGCGCAGCGTGGTAGGTGGCCGACCTGCTTCACTGCGGCCTGAGCGGTGCTAAAACTTTCACACCGTTTGTGCGGGACAGCGAGCGTGTTTTCTTATCTTGGCGACGTTGTGTCGTTCCCCCGACTTGGCAAAAATGGCCGTATTTCCAGCCGCTCGTGTTTGACAAGCGCCATGACTTTCCCGCCAGGCGAAATCTGCGGGGCGCGCGCTGTCGAACGCCCGCTCTCTTCATCTGACCAAACGACCCGCCAAGTGCGTGTGTCAAACACCTCAGCTACCGTAAGACGCTTCATCGTCAGGCGACTTCCAAATTCGTATTCAGCCGTTAAGTATTCTCCGCTGCCACCGAAGCGGAGAGATTCGACAGTCCAGTTACCTCCCCTGGGACTTTGTGGGTTGTCGTTTGAGTGTGCCTCGAACACCAGAGCGTGCGGCTGGTCCACACTCAGAACCCGGACTCTTTTGCCATCAAGTGCCCCGCAGGCTAGAAGATTCCTCGACGAATCAAAGGCAAGTGAGGCGGGAAAGAAACTCAATGACGGATCGCCGATTTCAGCCTTCAGACCAAATTTCCTTTTGTAGGCCCGTTGCTCCGCATCGGTTTCCGGTTTGCCGTACGTGAAGCTCGCCAATATGCGGCCGTCTTTCGCAGCTAGGACGTATGCTTTCATTCCCTTGAACGCGACAAGAATATTCGTCTGGCCATCCCGCTCGAAAAAAGCGGCGAGTCCGAGCTCTCCGCCTTCCTCGGGCAGACGTACGCTCCAAAGCCGTTTTGATGTCGAAGCCAAGCGCCACAATTCTCCGTTGGCTCGAGGAATTCATGAAGCGATTCAACCCGCTCAGAGGGTGGCACTTAATGATCGTGAAATGCCGATGCTCGCGAAGTTTTCCGTTTTGGTTGAAATGCTGGCATTTTTTCTCGTCGCTGAGTTGCGCGCCAACAATTTAATGGCTTTCGTGAATTCGACCTGTCCGCCCGGTTTCGAGATTTCGCCCCGCTTGACGTCCGACCCATTTGTCCGTTAAGGAATTAGGTTCATGAGCAAAACGGAAACGCATCATTTTCAGGCGGAGATTCAGCAGTTGCTGAATATCGTCATCCATTCACTTTACACGGACAAGGAAATCTTCGTGCGCGAGTTGATTTCCAACGCGGCGGACGCGTGCGAGAAACTCCGGTTCCAGCAATCGGCCGGGCAGACCCTGCACCAATCGGACCTCGCGCCGACGATTGCGGTGACGACCGACGACCAGGCGGGCACGATCACCATCACCGACACCGGGTGCGGCATGACGCATGGCGAACTGGTGGAGAATCTCGGCACGATTGCCCATTCGGGCACGAAGGCATTTCTGAAGCAACTGGCCGCCGAGCAAAAGCCGGACGTGGGCTTGATCGGGCAATTCGGCGTGGGTTTTTACTCGGCGTTCATGGTGGCGAAACGAGTGACGGTGTGGAGCCGCTCGTGTAGGCCGGAGGAATCCGGGTGGCAGTGGACGAGCGAGGGCGGCGGCGGTTATGAACTCGCGCCCGCCGCGGAACTGCCGCGCGGGACGAAGATCACGCTGGAGTTGAAGGACGACGCGAAGGAGTTCGCGCAGGCGTCCACCATCGAGCGGATCATCCAGCGCTATTCGAGCTTTGTGCCGTTCCCGATTGAATTGAACGCCAAGCGGCTGAACACGGTGCAGGCCATCTGGGCGCGGAAGAAGAGTGAAATCAAGGAGGAGGAATACAACGAGTTCTACACCTTCGTTGGCCACGATCATGATCGGCCGTTGTTCCGGCTGCATTTCTCGGCGGACGCGCCGCTGGCAATCCAGGCGCTGTTGTTCGTGCCGCAACGGAATTTTGAATCCATGGGCATGGGCCGGATGGACTCGGAGGTGAACCTGTACTGCCGCAAGGTGCTCATCCAGGCGAAGGCCAAGGAATTGTTCCCCGACTGGCTGCGCTTCCTCAAAGGGGTGGTGGACAGCGAAGACCTGCCACTGAATATCTCGCGCGAGACCATGCAGGACACCTCGCTCCTGCAGAAGTTGAACAAGGTGCTCACGGGACGTTTCCTGAAATTTCTCGACGAACAATCCGAGAAGGAAGCGGAGGCCTATGACAAGTTCTACGGGGAGTATCAGCGATTTCTCAAGGAAGGCGTCGTCACCGACTTCACGCACAAGGACGTGCTCGGCAAGCTGCTGCGTTACGAGTCGTCGTCGCTCGACCCGGGCAAGCTCACGTCGCTGGCGGATTACGTGAAGCGGATGCCGCCCGAGCAGAAGGAGATTTATTGCCTGCTCACTCCGAACCGGGCGGCGGCGGAGAGCAGTCCGTATTTCGAGGTGTTCAAAGAGCGGAAGTTCGAGGTGCTGTTCCTCTATGATCCGTGGGACGAGTTCGTGATGGAACACCTGCGCGAGTTCGACGGCAAGACCTTGCGGCTGGCGGAAAAAGCTGAACTCGATCTGGCCGAAACGAAACGGGAAGGCGCACTTTCCGAAGCCGCCGCGAAATCGCTCGCGCAATGGCTCAAGGAAACGCTGGGCGACCAGGTGGGCGAAGTCCGCAGTTCCAAGCGGCTGGTGGAAAGTCCGGCGGTGGTGGTGGACGCGGACAAATTCATGACCTCCAGCATGCGGCGCATCCTGAAAGCCATGAAGCCGGATGCCGAGACGAGTGGGCCGGCAAAACCCGATCTGGAGATCAATCCCGCGCACCCGATCATGGCCCGGCTCGACGCGATGCGCCAAAAGGACAACGCGCTCGCGGCCAGCGTGGCGGCGCAGCTTCTGGACAACGCGCGCGTGGCGGCGGGGTTGTTGGAAGACCCGCGTACGATGTTGACCCGCCTGAATCAACTGCTGGAGCAAGTGCTGACCAAGGCGTAACCGTCGTTGGGCCGTGAGCGCGGCCACGATGTTTGGCCTCGGCGGCTAGGGTTAATGCCTTTCGGGATTGATTTGTTTATGGCGTCAGCAGAGTTGGGCGTGGAGCGGCCGGCGACGGATTGGTTGCGTAGCAGGCGGGGCCAACTGCTGGCCGGCTGACGCACCGCCCGCAGGAACTGCGCGAGCGCCGGGGCGACGTCACGCAGCGGCGCATCTGCTCGTAAAACCGACGCACCAACTGCTGCTGCCGTTCGGTCAATACTAACCAGTCTTTTGGACTGACGACACAGAAAGTGTAGTTACTACTTGTGACCGCCAACATGGTGCCGCCAAAAAAAGGCAACATTTTTTTATTTTTTTGTGCGCCCGGCAGGGCGCACTGACTTGTGGGTTGAAGTCCCATGCAGGC
>CAZLOH010000049.1:0-43600 GCA_964561105.1 uncultured Bifidobacterium sp.
CCGCTGCTCGCCATTTTGAAATTTGAGCCCGGTTCCGAACGTCTGCGCTACGAAGTCAAAAGCATCACACCACAGAAGCCGGAGGACCAGTCACCAAACCTTTTCCAGCCGCCGCCGGGATACCATCAGCTTGAGCCGCTGCCGTTTTAGTCCGAACAAGGCGGCTCGAATGTCGGGGAGCGCAGCCGCCTCGGCTGTGATTCGGTGCGCCCCGCGCCGAACCCGCACGCGGCGAGGCAAACTTCCAGCCAGGCGTTTCATGCGCAACCAATCGCCCCGGGGCGTCGGTGGTTGCGCCGCGCGCCGCCAAACGGATGCTTTATGTTTCTTGATGGACTGAATGAATAGTGGTTGCCGTCGTTTGTCGTCCTTTTATATTGGCGTTCCGTCACCCTGGAACACGGCGGTTCGACCAATCATTGATAACCTTGTGAAAACCAAAAGCTTCATTCCAACCCTGCTGGGCATTTGTCTGGCGTTCTCCCTTCTCAACGCGGCGGCGACCGACGCCAGCGCGCAAAACGTCGTCGTCACCTATCAGGGGCGCGTGACGGACAACGGCACGAACTTCACCGGCGCGGGACAGTTCCAATTCGCCCTCGTCACCAGCACGAACACCAGCCAGACCGCCACGGCCACGGCCAACGCGCCGAGCGGCGGGTTCATCACCGTGATCAACGTCGTGAGCGGCGGCAGCGGTTACGCCAGCGCGCCCGCCGTGACGATCACGGGCGGCGGCGGCTCCGGCGCCACGGCCACGGCCACCGTCAGCGGCGGCAGCGTGACGGCGATCACGATCAATAACCCCGGCTCGGGCTACACCAGCACGCCGCTGGTGACGCTGGCCCCGCCGCCGCCGAACACTGCTTACACGACGCATTGGAGCAACGACGGCACGAGCGTGGCGGGCAGCGAACCGACGGCGTTCGTGAGCGTAAGTGTGGCCGGCGGCTTGTTCACCGTGGGCTTGGGCGACACGACCCTGCCCGGCATGGACGCACTGCCAGCCGCGTTATTCGCCCAGCCGAATTTGAAGTTGCGGATTTGGTTCAACGACGGCGTGAACGGCTTTGCCGCGCTGGAACCGGCGCAGCCACTGACACCCGCGCCCTACGCGCTGAACGCGCAAGGCATCAACGGCGGGCTTTCCATCAGCCAGAATACGAATGGAGCGCCGAACGTGATTGGCGGTTCATCGGTGAATTACGTGGGCAGCGGCGTGGTGGGCGCGACGATTGGCGGCGGCGGGGCGGCGGATTATTTCGGAACTCCTTTCACCAACAGCGTCACCGCCGATTTCGGCACGGTCAGCGGTGGATATGGCAATACCGCCAGCGGCAAAAATGCGACGGTGGGCGGCGGGCGGTTGAACACCGCCAGCGGCGATCATGCGACGGTGGGCGGCGGGTATGACAACGCCGCCAGCGGCGCGGGTGCGACGGTGGGCGGCGGGCATTTCAACACCGCCAGCGGGCCCGATGCGACGGCGGGCGGCGGCTATGGCAACACCGCCAGCGGCTATATTGCGACGGTGGGCGGCGGTTGGGGCAACCAAGCCACTAACAGTAACGCCACCGTGCCGGGTGGTATGTATAATGTTGCCGGCGGCCAATATAGTTTTGCCGCCGGACGGCAGGCGCAAGCCATCCACGACGGCGACTTTGTCTGGGCGGATTCGCAGGATGCAGCTTTCCCTTCCACCGCCATCAACCAGTTCCTCATTCGTGCCGCCGGCGGCGTGGGCATCAATACCAACAACCCCGGTGCGACGCTCGACGTGAATGGTTCCCTCCGCGTCGGCGCGGGCACGACGGTCTTCAAGAATTTGCAAGGCGGGATTGCCCAAATGGCCACCGGCTCCGACACGGTGCGGACCAATTTCACGTTCACCTTCCCCACGGCGTTCGGTGCCACGCCCAAGGTCCTCGTTTCTGCCAGCAGCGACAACGCGGTTCCCGTGGACGACACCTTTGTCGTTTCCGTGCGGGCCGTGACCGGCACCAACTGCACCGTGAACATCGTCCGCGTGGACAATCCTTCCGGCTGGAGCCAGCACGTCAAAATCAACTGGCTGGCGTGGGAATAACCATTCATCATTCAACCAAGAACACCCCATGAAAATGCCCCGCCAATTCTCCATCAGTCTCCTGTTGCTGGCGCTTGCCGGCTTCGGTCAACTCGTCGCCAGCGCCCAGAATTACGCGATTGACTGGCACAAGATCGCCGGCGGTGGCGGCACGAGCACGGGCGGCGTTTATTCCGTCAGCGGCACGATTGGCCAGCCCGATGCCGGTGGGCCGATGACCAACGGCCAGTATTCCATCACCGGCGGATTCTGGGTATTGCCCACGGTGATTCAAACTGGCGGCGCACCCACTCTGACGATTGTTCCGGCGACACCAGGCAACGCGACCCTCTCGTGGACGCCGAACACGCCGGGTTGGATTTTGCAGGAAACCTGGGTGCTTTCGCCCGCCAACTGGACGAATTCACCCAGCGGTGCGACCAACCCCATCGTGGTGTCCGCCACCGGGCCCGCGAGATTCTACCGGCTGTTCAAGCCGTAGCGTCCGTGAATCCCGCCGGGCACGCCCGGTGGTAGTGGTATTCGCGCTGCGAAAACCCGCACCACGTCCAGCGGTTGCGCGGCTTCGCTCCCACGCGCCGCACGCCCCTGCCCTCCGCCCGCTCTGCGCGAGCGGAGTTCTCGCAGCGCGAGAACTGCCACCTCAACCCGGCTGCCGCCCGCTTTGCGCAGGCGGAGTTCTCGCAGCGCGAGAACTGCCACCGCAAATGAGAAGCTCGCCCAGTGGCGCACTCCACGCGCGGAACACCATCATTATTTCGGAGGATGCGTCCGGGTATTTTTGAGTGGCACAAATCATTTCCGGCTGCGAAGGTTTGCGGGAAAGAACCTTATGGACGCGGCGCAGCCATCAGAACGGCCCGACTCGGAACGCGCGTATTTCAACACTACTCATTGGAGCATCGTCGAGTCCGCCCGGAAGGGTGAAGCGGAACCCGCGGCCCAGGCCCTGGCGCAATTGTGCAGTTGTTATTGGTATCCGCTCTATTCCTTCGTGCGCCGGCGCGGCTTGAATCACCACGACGCGGAGGATCTTACCCAGTCGTTCTTTCACCGGCTGCTCGATCGAAACTTCCTTCGGGCCGTGGATTATCGGAAGGGGCGTTTCCGCACGTTTCTCCTGATGGCCTTGGAGCGATTCATGGCCAACGAATGGCGGCGCGCCCGCGCACTCAAACGGGGCGGCCAGGTGTCGTTGGTGTCAATGAATGAAGCCGCCGCCAACCAACGCTACTTGCGGGAACCGGCCGCGGGGTTGTCGCCCGAGAATATTTACGATCAAAACTGCGCGCTGGCGCTCCTGGCACGGGCGCTGGATAGACTGCGCCGCGAGTTTGAAGCGGACGGCAAAGTCGAAAGATTCGACCTCCTCAAAGGTTTTCTGACCGCCGACGGTGAACCAACCACGTATGCCGCGCTGGCAGAACAGACCCACGGCACGGTGGCCGCGCTGAAGATGGCCGTCAGTCGGTTGCGCGCCCGCTACGGCGAACTACTGCGCGAGGAGGTGGCGAATACCCTCTCCAGCACGCACGACGTCGAGGATGAATTGCGGGCGCTGTTGACCGCCCTGAGCTACTGAAACCGGCCCGGCCAGCCGAACCTGCGCTGGGTTTCCATGGCTCAACGCCACGCTGGCTGCTCCCGCCAGCCGCAGGACCGGCCCGGCGCGCGAGTTTGAAACCAACGCGAGTAGGTCAATGGCGGCTGAACAAAACGGTCGTCGAACTGTTACGCCGCGGGAATTTTCGTTATGAACACAAGTGGAACATCCAACTTCATTTTGGAAAAGTTCACGGCCAGTATCTGTTCCGCCTGCGGCGCCAAGATTCAAACCGGCGCGCCCGAAGGCTTATGCCCGCGTTGCTTGCTCCGGCTGGCACTGAGTTCCGCGCCGATGGCCCTGGCCGCGTCACCACCAGAAAGCACTGGCTCGCGGGGCGACTCCGCGCCGAGCACCCCTCGTTTGTTTGGAGATTTCGAGCTGCTGGAGGAGATTGCCCGGGGCGGGATGGGAATCGTCTATCGCGCCCGCCAGGTGTCGTTAAATCGAATCGTGGCGGTAAAAGTATTGTTGTTCGGACAGTTCGCGAGCGCCGAATTCGTGAAACGTTTCCACGCTGAAGCCGAAGCGGTGGCCCGCCTGCATCACCCGAACATCGTCGGAATCCACGCGGTGGGGGAACACGAAAACCAGCATTATTTTTCGATGGATTACATCGAGGGTAGGAATCTGGCTGGTTACCTGAAGGCACAGCCGTTGCCCTCCACTCAAGCCGCCCTGCTGGTGAGCACCCTCGCCGCAGCTTTGGATTACGCGCATGGCCGTGGAATCCTGCACCGTGACCTCAAGCCATCCAATGTGCTCGTGGACCTGGCAGGCCAGCCGCACCTTACCGACTTCGGACTGGCAAAGCGGTTGGACGGCGACAATCCGATCACGTTGACGGGGCAAATCTTCGGTTCTCCCTGATACATGTCGCCCGAGCAGGCCGCGCCCGGCGGACCTACGGTGGGCCGCGCCAGCGATATCTATTCGCTGGGGGCCATTCTTTATTTCCTGGTGACGGGCCGGCCACCGTTCCTCGCGGACTCGGTCGAGGCGACGCTGACGCAGGTGCTCACGGCGGACATTCTATCCCCGCGCAAGCTGAATCCCGGAGTGCCGCGGGACCTGGAAACCATTTGCTTGAAATGCCTCGAACGCGAGCCAAGCCGGCGCTATGCCACGGCCGCGGAACTGGCTGCGGAACTGGGGCGCTTTCTGTTGGGTGAACCTATTCAGGCGCGTCCCGTCACGGCGCTGGAACGGACCTGGCGTTGGAGCGCCCGCAACCGGCTTGTCTCCGTTCTGGGTGCGGTGGTCCTCGTGCTCCTGACGGCCTTCCTGACTTACAGTGTGGTCAGCTCAAATCGTTTCCGGCGCGAGGCGGAACGGGCGATCCTCGCGGAACAGCAGGCGCGCTCCCAGTTATGGGAGTCTTACCTGTTGCAAGCGCGCGCCGAACGACGCAGCGGAGAGGCCGGGCGGCGTTTTGCCTCACTCGCGGCCATCAGTAACGCCGTGGCCATCCGGCCTTCGCTCGAATTGCGCAACGAGGCAATTGCGGCGCTCGCCTTGCCGGATGTTCGCGTCACACGCACCTGGGAGCACCCGGTGGGAAACGCCGCTCTGGCCTACAGCGCCAGTCTGGAACGGTTCGCAGTTCAACGACCGGACGGTCAGATCAGCGTTTGCCTGGCCAGCAATGGCCAGGAATTCGCCCGCTTACCCGCCGTGGGCCGGCCTCCCTACTGGATTGGGCCTTTCACCAGTGACGAACGCCGACTGGCGGTCAGGTGTTACGAAGACCGTAAGCCGGTTTACTACGTTTGGGACATCGCCACCCGCAAGCCGGTTTTAGGTCCTATTCCCGGAGCAGGCAGGGCGTTCCTGTCGGATGGCAGCCAGTTCGTCGTCGCGGACCCGGACCTCCCCGCGTTGGACTTTTACTCACTAACGACCGGTGGACTGGTCCGCTCTCTACCCGTCCCGGTCCCATTTTGGGGAATTCAACTCGAGGACCGCGCGAATCTCATCGTCGGTTTTGACGGAGACTCCAGCGTGGTTCACGTGCTCGACTTTACCAGCGGGGCGGAGCGCTTCGCCCTCTCCCACGCGGCAGTTGTTGGCTCAGTCGCCTTGAGTGAGGATGGCGGCTGGCTGGCGGTGGGTTGCCACGACGGGAGAATCGTCATCTGGGATACGCACACGGGCGTTTCGCGCGCCGTCCTCGAGGGGCATGAAAACAACGTGACCGTCCTGGCCTTCAATCACGCGGGGAGCGTGCTGGCGAGCACGGGTTGGGATGACACGTTCCGGCTCTGGGACACGGCGAGTTGGAAGCAAACAGTCCGCGCCGACGGCACCAGCACGCAAATCAAGTTTGGTCCGGACGACCGTTCGCTGGCTTACCTGCAACAGGGTAATGTGGCGGGGATTCTCGAAATCGCTGCGAGCGAAGTGTTCCGCCGGTGGAATGTCTCGCCGCTCGCGCACCAGGAAGGCTGGTGTGTCGCCTTCAGCCCGGATGCGCGCCTCGTCGCGACGGCGCATACGGACGGCGTGGCCATCCGGGACGCCACCAACGAAACCGAACTCGCCTGGCTGCCCATTGGATACTGCCGCTCAGTCATGTTTGTGCCGGACGGCACCGCGCTCGTGACCAGCGGAGAAACCGGACTGGCGTACTGGCCGTTGACAAGGTCCCACCGCAATGGCCGGGACGAACTGGTTTTGGGTGCGCGCCATCCCATCCGAGAAGGGATGGAATTCGTGAGCGCGACCTTGAGCGGTGATGGCCGGTGGATCGCGGCGGCCATCAAAGCGAACAAGTCGGTGGCCGTGTATGAAGTCGCGCATCCGGAAAACCATTTTGAATTCACCAACATCGCCAATATCGAATCCGTCACCACGACCGCCGACATGCGCTGGCTGGCCACCGGCGCCTGGGGTCACTCCGGGATCAAAGTGTGGAACCTGCCCGAGCGGCGGTTGGAGACTGAGCTGGCCTTCCCCTACTCCGCCCGGGTTTCGTTCAGCCCGGATGGCAAATTCCTGGCCGCCGCCGGTGTCACATACGAAGTCTGGCAGACCGGCACCTGGCGCAAGTTGTATGAAGTGCGCAAGCCGGATTCCGAGAACCCCATTGGCACCTTGACCTTTAGTCCGGACAGCCGCTGGCTCGCGCTAATCAAACAGGGCCGGGAGATTGTTTTGCTGGAAGCAGCAACCGGGATCGAACTGGCCACCTTCCGTGCGCCAGTTCCGACCGGGATCACCGCCTTGTGCTTCAGCCCGGATGCCTCCAAGCTCGTTGCCCTGCAAGCGGATCAAAGTCTCCAGGTCTGGGACGTGCGCGTCCTGCGTCACGAACTCGCCACCCGCGGCCTTAACTGGTAAGCCCGGCCGGGTTGTTACCTTTCCGCCCGAAGCGGTATTAAGAAGGTAACATGAAAAATTCGCCGCTTGGTTTCGCCTTCGGGGCGGTCCAGCAACGCTTCGACTTCTTGCTCAAGTTAAGCGCTTGGACTGGCTGGACCGCCCTAACCCAAAAACTCAACGGAGGACAAAAATGAAAACATTCAAATCTCGACATCCACAAACACTGCAAATGCCGGACCGGCCGTCTGGAAAGGGAAGCAACTGGAAAACGAAAACCGTGCTCATCCTGCTGGACCTGATCACGATGGCGAGCCTGGCCCAAGCGCAAGGCACGGCCTTTACGTATCAGGGAGAATTGATGATCACCAACAGCCCGGCCTCCGGGGCCTATGACCTGCGGTTCACACTGTTTGGGACCAATAGCGGCGGCAGCGCCATTGCCGGGCCGATCACCAACTCGCCCGTCGTCATCACCGATCAAGGCCGGTTCACGGTCGCGCTGGACTTTGGCAACGCGTTCGACGGCAGCCCACGATGGCTGGAGCTCGCCGTGCGGACCAACGGCGGCGGCGATTTCGCGATCCTGAGTCCGCGCCAGCCCGTGGCACCGGCGCCCTATGCGTTGAACGCGACCATGCTGGCCAACAGCGTCGCCCTCGGCAGTGGTGTGAATAACTACATTACGCTGGACGGCACGCCGGCTTCGTTCATCGGTGGCGGCTCCAGCAATATGGTTTTTTCGCCATTTTCGGTGATTAGCGGCGGTTCGGGAAACATGATTGGCGAGGAGGTCATTGGCGCCGTCATTGGCGGCGGTTCGGGAAACATTAACAATGCCAGTTCTGGCGTGGTGGCTGGCGGCTATCACAATCAGACTAGTGGCTTGTGCTCCACCGTGTCCGGCGGTGAATACAACCGGGCCAACGGGACCGAAGCCACCGTGGGCGGCGGCAGTTTCAATCGCGCCATCGCTCAGGACGCCACGGTGGCCGGCGGCTACACCAACCTCGCCGGCAAGGATTACGCCACCGTGGGCGGGGGACTAAACAACCAGGCGACCGGCGTCTCGGCCACGGTCCCGGGCGGGTCTGGAAACCTGGCTTCCGGCACCTACAGCTTTGCCTGTGGCGCGTTCAACCTCGCCGCCGGCATTGGCAGCTTCGCTGCGGGAATGGGCGCCAGTGCGTCGGATGATTATTCGTTTGTCTGGTCCGATGATGAAGGCGCGACCTCAGACTTGCCCGGGCAATTTAAGATTCAAGCCAAGCACGGTGTGGTGATGGACGTTTCGGGCAGCGCGGGGGTAAATCCCGCGGCGCTTTTCATTAATTCGACCTCCTCCAATGGCGTCGGGCTATACGTGGTGCAATCCAGAAGCAGCGACGCGGCGGTGGTCATCAACACGGACTCCGAGTTGCTATCCGGCGTTGGTGATTTGATCAAGGGATTTGGGTGGAGTCCGCGGGTCGGCTTCGGCCAACCCAACTCACTGGTGTTCAGGGTGACCGCCTATGGCGAAGTCAGCGGCCTCTCGTTCAACAGCACCAGTGACCGCAATACCAAGGAAAATTTTCAGGATATCAGCCCGGCGGAAATTCTCCAAAAAGTCGCCGCCTTGCCCGTGACGCAATGGAAGTTCAAAGGCGACCGCCAGAATGCCCGGCATATCGGCCCCATGGCACAGGATTTCCACGCAGCGTTTGGGCTGAATGGCCCGGATGACAAACGCATTTCGTTGACGGACGAAGGCGGCGTAGCCCTGGCGGCCATTCAAGGGCTGAATGAAAAGGTGGAAAGCGGCAAGACGGAACTGGCGGAACTCCGGGCGGAGAACACCGCGTTAAGGCAGGCTTTGCGCGAGTTGTCCCAAACGGTTCAGGAATTGAAACACCAAATGTACGGAGGCGCGCAATGAAAACACGAGCACTGGAAATGGAAGATGGTAGATGGCAGGAGTGCGGAGAATTGAAGTGCGGGGAGCGAATCCGCCCCGGCTGCGGTTCGGTGCGCCCCGCGCCGAACCTGCGCGCGGCGAGGCAGGTTTCCAGCCATGCGTTTCATGCGCAATCAAGCGCCTCCCGGGGCGTCGGCGGTTGCGCGGCGTGCCACCAATCGGATGCCTTAAGTTTCTTGATGGCATGAATGAATAATTATTGCCGTCGTTTGTCGCCCTTTTATTGGCGTTCCGTCACCCCGAAAAACGGCGGTTCAACAAATCACTGATAACCTTGTGAAAACTAAAAGCTCCATTCCAACCCTGCTGGGCATTTGCCTGGCGTTCTCCCTTCTCAACGCGGCAGCGCCCGACGCCAACGCCCAAAACACCGTCGTCAGCTATCAGGGTCACATGACCGACAACGGCACGAACTTCAACGGCGCGGGCCAGCTCAAGTTCGCCCTGGTCACCAGCACCAACGCCAGCCAGCCGGCCAGCGCCACTGCTGTCGTCACCAGCGGCTTTGTGACCAGTATCAGCGTCGTCAACGGTGGCAATGGCTACGTGGTCGCTCCCGTGGTGACGCTCACCGGCGGCGGCGGATCGGGGGCGACGGTCACCGCCACCGTCAGTGGCGGTGGCGTCACGGCGATTACGGTCGTCAGCGCCGGTTCGGGCTATTCCAGCGCGCCGCTGGTAAGCATTGCGCCGCCTCCGCCGGACATTTCCTACACCACGTATTGGAGCAACGACGGCACGAGTGTGGATGGCAGCGAGCCGACGGCGTCCGTGAGTGTGAGTGTGGCGGATGGCCTGTTCACTGTGGGTCTGGGCGACACCACGCTGTCGAACATGGCGGCGTTGGACGCCGGATTGTTTGCCCAGCCGGATTTGCAGGTGCGGATCTGGTTTAGCGACGGGGTGAATGGTTTTGTCGCGCTGGATCCGGCGCAGAACCTGGCGGCGGCTCCGTATGCCCTCTTTGCGAACACGGCCCGCAACTTGAGCGGCACAGTGTCGGCCGGGCAATTGCTCGGAAACCTGCCCTCGGCCAACCTGGCGGGCACCTATGGCGGCGGCGTGACGTTCAACAATCCCGGCAACAGTTTCAGCGGCGACGGGAGTGGTCTGACGGGAGTCAGCGCGACGAGTTTGGGCGGGGTGGGGGCGGCTGGTTTCTGGCAGACGGGCGGAAATGGGGGAACGACGGCGGGCGTGAACTTCGTGGGCACCACGGACGATCAACCCCTGGAGTTGCAGGTAAACGGGCGACGGGGGCTGCGCTTGGAGCCGCCGGCCGATACCAGTCTTGTCACTAACGCGATCAACGTCATTGCCGGCTCTTCGGCGAACTTTGCCGCGAGCGGGGTGCTCGGCGCCACCATCGCCGGGGGCGGGGCGTCCTACTACTATGGGAACGGCACCGCCAACCGGGTGTATGACAATTTCACCACCATTGGCGGCGGGGTGAACAACCTCATCCAAGCGTCGGGTTACGAATCCACCATTGGGGGTGGCAGTGCCAATACGATCCAGTCGAATGCCTATCAGTCCACCATCAGCGGTGGGTGGAACAACACCATTGGCACCAACGCCTGGCATTCGGTGATTGGCGGTGGCATTGACAACACCATTGGCTCGAATGCCAACAATGCCATGATTGCCGGCGGCTACGTGAACACAGCCAGCGCCGCTTACGCGACCGTGAGTGGCGGGGTGGGCAATGTCGCCAGTGGCATTGGGGCCGTGGTGGCTGGGGGCGGTTATGATGGGAACACGCTTGCGGGCAATCAAGCGACGGACATTGGCGCGGTGGTGGGGGGTGGGGTTCTGAATCGGGCGACCAATGATTGGGCCACCATTGCCGGTGGCTACAAGAACGTGGCCGGCCTTGTCAGCATAGTCGGAGGCGGCCAGGAGAATGCGGCCAATGGCGGATGGGCAACCGTGGGCGGGGGACGGAATAACACCGCGAGTGGCGAAAAGTCAACCGTGGGCGGGGGGGACGACAACACCGCGAGTAGCGGATATGCGACGGTGAGCGGGGGGTTCTATAACACCGCGAGTGGCGACAGTGCGACGGTGGGCGGAGGTCAAGACAACACCGCGAGTGGCGAATTGGCAACGGTGGGCGGGGGGTTCTATAACACCGCGAGTGGCGAAGAGTCAACCGTGAGCGGGGGGGGCAACAACACCGCGAGTGGCCTATTTGCAACGGTAGGCGGGGGGAGCTTTAACACCGCATCGGGCGACTATAGCTTTGCCGCTGGTCAAGGCGCTCAGGCGATTCATGATGGCGCGTTTGTCTGGGCAGGGATCGGAGACTCTGGCTACACTTCTGATCGGACAAACCAATTCAAGATTAGAGCTGGCGGCGGTGTGGTCATGGATGTTGACGGCAGTTCCGGGCTGAGTCCGGCCGCGTTGCTTATCAATTCCACGTCTGCCAATGGTGTAGGCATTTTTGTGAGCCAAGCCAGCAGCGATGCCACCGCCGTCTTCACGGCCGCGGGAACGGGGGACATCATCCGAGGCTTCAGCGGTGCCGGCGGCGGGAATCTGGCCTTCGAGGTGTTGAATGACGGCACGGTGGTGAGCAAAGGTTCGGTCCTGATCAGTGACCGGAATGCCAAAGAGAACTTTGCCGCGGTGGACGCGAAACGGGTATTGGCCCAGGTCACGGCGTTGCCGGTGCTGCAATGGAATTACAAGGATGATGCCCCGGATAAAAAGCACATTGGCCCGATGGCGCAGGATTTTCACGCGGCCTTTGCGCTGGACGGCGCCGACGACAAGCACATTTCGGTGGTGGACGAAGGTGGTGTGGCGCTGGCGGCGATCCAGGGACTGAACCAGAAGGTGGAAGACAGAAATCAACGGACAGAAGACAGATTTCAGAGGGCAGAAGTCAGAAGCCAGCGGTCAGAAGACAGGATTCAGAGGCTGGAAGCAGAGAACACCGCGTTGCGGCAGGAGTTGGGCGAGTTGTCCAAAACGGTTCAGGAATTGAAACACCAGAGGAACGGAGGCAAGCAATGAAACAGTTGCCGGATGCAGCCGGTTCAAGAATCGAAGCCCGAGAAAGTGACGCACTGGATCGGGGCCATACGGTAATCAGCAAAACCAATGAAAGGATAAAGGTATGAAAAAACTCATCCTCCAAATCTTCCTGAGTTTGCTCGCCGTGACCGCGACGCAAGCGGACACGGCGCTGCAAATTCCTACACTCTATGGATGTTTATACGATTTTGGTGTTAACTATCCTCTTTCGGGCCCGCCAACCGTCAACAGCACTTTCAATCTACCCAACGTCTCGGGATTGGGAATGTTTCAGAGCCAGGTGCCAAATTTTTTGCAGGAAACCGTTCCGCCCTCCTCCGAATCATATTACTTCTACACTTACGTTTATTCGATTGATCTGAGCGGCATGACGTCGCCGCAGAGCCACTGTGTGAGATTGGTGATCCATTTCGGTAGCCCGGTGAGTTGTTACCATCCAGGCGTGGGCGGCGACCCGGGGCAAATTCAATCGGCCACGCTGGCGGACTTTGGTGACATCACATTCGTGTTCAACGGCGGCTGCCTGTCGCCCGGACAGGACGCCGTCTCGTTCGTGATGCTTTCCGCCGCTGGCTACAAGACGGGCGTCGTGACCGTGATAGATGATTATGTTGACCCGGCCAGTGGCTTGAACGAAGAAATCCGCATCAATGTTCCGGCCCTTGTGCCGGATGTTCCACCCAATCCGCCGCCGTGGGTCTATTATCATCCGTTGAATTTACCCGCCGCTTGGTTTCAAGGCATGTTGTCGTACTTGCCGGGGACCAACGGTCCCATCCCGAAGTTTCCGGCGGACGGCAGTTATGACTTCACGCTGCAACTGCTGGCCCTGCCCACCAATGGTCCGGCCGTCAGCCAGGTGGTCACGCAAACGGTGAATGTCGCCAACGGGTTGTTCAATATTCCACTACCCGGCGGGCCGGTGTCGTTTGCTGATGGCTCGGTGCGTTATTTGAACATCGGCGTCCGGCCCACGGGCAGCGCGGGCGGGTTCACCCCGCTCAACCCGGCGCAGCCCATCACACCCACGCCGCAGGCGTATTATGCCTATTCCGCCGGCAGGGTGGCGAATCTCGCACCGGGACAGGCCGTCACCAGTCTCAACGGGCTGACCGACGCGGTCAATCTGGAGGCGATCAACGGGATCCTCCTGACCACCAACCGTAATACTTTGACGATCGGCATGATACCGGCAGTGGTGTCCGATCGGAGTCTGAAAACCGATTTTGCCCCGGTGAAGCCGGAAGACATTCTGGCCCGGGTGACCGCGTTGCCGATCACGGACTGGCGTTACACCAATGATCCGCCCGCGATCCGGCATGTCGGACCGATGGCGCAGGATTTTCGGGCGGCCTTCGGATTGGGGCATGACGAGAAGCTGATTGAGTTTGTGGATGAGCAGGGCGTGTCCCTGGCGGCCATTCAGGGCCTGAACCACAAGGTGGAAGACAGCAGCCAGCGATCAGCGGACAGGATTCAGAAGCTGGAAGCGGAGCACACCGCGTTAAGGCAGGCGTTGGGCGAGTTGTCCAAGACGGTTCAGGAATTGAAACATCAACTGAACGGAGGCGCGCAATGAAACAGTTGCCGGATGAAGTCGGTTCAAAATTCGAAGCCCGAAAAAGTGGCGCACTGGATCGGGGCCATACGGTAATCAGCAAAACCAATGAAAGGATAAAGGTATGAAAAAAGTCATAAGAACGACAACCATCGCAGTTCTCCTGGGGCTGCTTGCAACAACCGTGTCGGTCGCTGATACGGTGCTGCAGATTTCGGCAAGCACCGGTCCTTGCTTTGGTGGCTGGCAGAATGATTATGCGCAATGGGTACCCATTGCTAATCCACCAACCGTCACCGGCAACTTCAGTCTCATCGGCGTCTCAGGCTCTGGATCGGTTCATAGCGCGGTGCCGGAATATGTGGATTTTACTAATCCGTGGTCTCTGCAGCACAGTTTCTACTATCTTCACAACTACACGATTGATTTGAGCGGCATGTCGTCACCGATGAATCATTGCATCAAATTGGTGGTTCATTTCGGCACTCCCGTTGATTGTGGTAATGGTCCCGGGGTGCAGGGTGACCCAGGACAGATTCAGTCCGCCACGCTGGCACCGTTTGGCGATGTCACTTTTGTATTCAATGGCGGGTGTCTTTCGCCCGGGCAAGCATCCGTTCAGTTCTCGATGTTTTCCATGTCGGGTGCCTACAAGACGGGCGTCGTGACCGTGATAGACAATTATGTTGACCCGGCCAGTGGCTTGAACAAAGAGACCCGCATCAATGTTCCGGCCCTTGTGCCGGATGTCCCGCCCAATCCGCCGCCGTGGGTTTATCTCAACCCGAATAATATTCTGCCGCCCTGGTTTCAGGGCCATATGATCGATGTCGGCACCAACCAACTCGGCACCAATCTACCGCCGGCCAACGGTGCTTATGACCTGTCGTTGCAACTCGTCGCCTTCCCCACCAACGGTCCGGCCCTCAGCCAGCAAGTCACCCAAACCGTGGATGTGGTGAACGGACTGTTTCGGGTTCCGCTACCCGGTGAACTCGTTTCGTTTGCCGACGGTTCGGTCCGCTATTTGCGCATTGGCGTTCGACCAGCCGGTGGTTCGGGAGGATTCACGTTCCTTGACCCGGCCTTGCCGATTACGCCGACGCCCCAGGCGTTATTTGCCTATTCGGCGGGCACAGTGGCCAATCTGGCTCCGAGACAGGCCGTCACCAGTCTCAACGGGCTGACCGACGCAGTGACTCTGGAGGCGACCGCCGGGATCCTCATGACCACCAATCGCAATACTTTGACGATCGGCATGATACCGGCGGTGGTGTCCGATCGGAATCTGAAGACCGATTTTAGAGCGGTAAAGCCGGAAGACATTCTGGCCCGGGTGACCGCGTTGCCGATCGAAGGCTGGCGCTACACCAATGAACCGCCCAACATCCGGCATGTCGGGCCGATGGCGCAGGATTTTCGCGCGGCCTTCGGATTGGGGCATGACGACAAAATGATTGAGTTTGTGGATGAACAGGGCGTGTCTTTGGCGGCGATCCAGGGACTGAACCGGAAGGTGGAAGATACAAGCCAGCGGTCAGCGGACCGGATTCAGAAACTGGAAACGGAGAACACCGCGTTGCGGCAGGCGTTGGGCGAGTTGTCCCAAACGGTTCAGGAATTGAAACACCAAATGAATGGAGGCGAGCAATGAAAACGATGACTCAAGCTCCGAAATCCGAAGCGCGAATACCGAAGGAAATCCGAGAACCGAAGACCGAATCAGGAGTGGCGCGATGGCGGGCCATTTCGGATTCCGGGCTTCGGGCTTCATTCGGGTTGCGGAATTCGGCCCTCGGATTTCTGTTGGCGCTCTCCGCTCTCCTCTATCAGCCCTCAACCAGCTTCGCCCAGTATGCAGTTAATTGGTACACGATCGCGGGCGGGGGCGGCACCTGCACGGGCGGCGTGTACTCGATCAGTGGCACCATCGGTCAGCCCGTTGCCGGAGGGCCGACGACCAACAGTCAGTATTCCATCACGACCGGCTTCTGGGTGTTGCCCACGGCGGTTCAAGTTACCGGCGCGCCCACGCTCACGATTGTGGCGGCCGCACCCGGCCAGGCCACCATCTCCTGGGCGCCGGCCACACCGGGCTTCGTGCTGCAAGAGGCGACCGTGTTGTCACCGGCCAACTGGACCAACTCGCCCAGTGGCGCGACTAACCCCATCGTAGTGCCAGCCACCAAACCGACGATATACTATCGGCTGTTCAAGCCGTAGGGACCGTGAACCCCGCCGGGCGCGCCACTCGGAGATTTTCCGAAGCTGGCGCGCCCGGTGGTAGCGGTTTCCGCGCTGCGAAAACCCGCACCGCGTTCAGCGGTGCGCGGCTTCGCTCCAACGCGCTCCAGTCCCCTGCCCTCCGCCCGCTCCACGCGGGCGGAGTTCTCGCAGCGCGAGAATCACTTCCTCAAACGGCATCCTCGCCCACTGCGCCGCAACCGTTCATCAGCAGATGAGCGGTTGACCTGTTCTTCGATTCTGAACCACAATCCTTCAGGCATCGCAAATGAGAACCATTGCCTTCGAGATTCCGAAAGCCGGGCTTGTGCGCTGCCGGACCAGGGCGTGGCTTGGAGTCGCGTTGTGGCTCGGCGCAGCCTTGGCAATCCACGCCGGGCCGGTGTTGCGCGTGGTCAAACACACCGACGGAGGCGTTCCGTTGCTGCGGAACGGGAGTTTCGAGGAAACCTCACCCGGCAGCGCCAGTTACTGGCATGGCTGGGGAAAAGGCTTTCAACTCGCCCCCGGCCAGGGCCGCCACGGATCGCAAGCGGTTGTTTGCGTCCGGTCGGAGGGAGACGGCGAATTTGGCGCGAGCCAGACGCTCCCGCTGAATCGCACGAACATCGCGCCCCTGACGATCCGTGGCTGGAGTCGCGCCGAAAATGTCACCGGCAGTCCCGACAACGGCTACTCGCTCTACGTGGACATCATCTACGCGGACGATACGACACTCTGGGGACAGGCGGTCAGCTTCGGTTGCGGCACGCACGATTGGGAGCAACGCCAGTTCGTGCTGCTGCCGGACAAGCCCGTCAAGTCACTCACCCTCCACTGCCTCTTTCGCGGTCACACGGGCAAAGTCTGGTTCGATGATGTTTCACTCGCGGAACTGCCCACCCCGGCGGGTGCGGTCATGTTCCAAGGTGTGCCGGTCGTCGCCGCTCCGACGTTGGCAGCCAAACCAAAACTGCCGGAGCGCACCTTCGCCACCAAGGACAACCTCAAGCTCACGTTGCGCGACAACACGATCTCGTCGCTGACCATTGCCGGCACGGAACTCGCAACCCCCGCGTCCTCCGGTTTTCTTGCGCGCGACTTCGCCGCCAACTCGGACTTTTTCACTTTCTCCAATGGCGTCTGTGCGGAGCTGAAACTGAAGTTGAAAACCCAGATCACATCCCAGTCCGATGCCCTCGTGGTGGAAGGTCATGTGGCCGACACCGCGGAGAAGGATCGCGCGGTGACGTTGCTGTTTGCCTTGCCAGTGGATGCGAGCGGTTGGCGTTGGGGCGATGACATCCGTCACCAACGCGTCATTGCGGGCGAGGGAGAATTCGTCAATTCAGTGAGCGTCCCTTGTGGCGCGGATGGCAGGATGTCGCGCTATCCACTGGCAGCGATCTGGAACGACCGCGTCGGGCTGGCGCTCGCGCTCGACATGGAGCACCCGGCGCAATACCGGCTCGTTTACCACGCGGGCACGCGGCAGTTCTTCATTGCTTACGACTTCGGCCTGACGACGGAAACGGCGCGTTTTCCCAGCAGCGCGGACTTTCGTTTCGTGTTGTTCCGGTTCGACCCGCGCTGGGGCTTTCGCGCGGCGCTCCAGAAATTTTACGATCTCTTTCCCGCCCAGTTCGCCAAACGCGTCAAACGCGAGGGAGTCTGGATGCCCTTCACGGACATCGCGCGGGTGCCGGGCAGTGAAGACTTCGGTTTTGCGTTCCAGGAAGGCGCGCCGAATGTGGCGTTCGATGATCAACATGACATTGCCAGCTTTGTTTACGTCGAACCCATGAGCTACTGGCTGCCCCTGGCACCGGAAACGCCGCGGACCTACGCGAGCGCGCTGGCCACGTTGACCAACGATCTCGCCGGCGCCCGCAGCCCGGAACAACGCGCGATGGCGGCCGCCACATTTACCAGCGGCATTCACACCGCCGACGACCAGTTTTCCCTGTACCTGGTCAAGGCCCCGTGGTGCGATGGCGGGGTCTTCACGCTCAACCCGACTCCAGGCCTGCCCGTCCGGAAGGATTATCCGACCACCAAGGCGGACGTCATGCAGGAGGCGATCGCAGCGGCGTTCGAGAAGAACCGGCCAGCCGCCGGCTCCACCAATACCGGACTTGACGGCGTTTATCTCGACTCGTTCGAAATGTCGGGGTCGCAACTGAACTATCGCCGCGACCATTTTCCCTTTTCCGCGACTCCCCTGGTGTTTGACCCGAACGGACGTCCCGCGCAGTTGATGATCTTCAACACCTGGGAATTCGCGCGCGGCCTCGCCCGCGAAATGCGCGCGCGCCACAAACTCATGTTCGCCAATGGCGTGCTCTGGAATTTCCCGTTCCCGGCGCCGCTCCTCGACGTGCTGGGCTCCGAGGTGAACTGGTTGCACCAAGGTGAATATCTGCCGGACACCGACGTGGCGATGAATTTCCGGCGCGCGCTCTGTTACCAGAAGCCCTATTGCCTGCTGCTAAACACCGACTACGAAAAGTTCACCGCCGAGCGGGTGGAACGGTATTTCCAACGCTGCCTCTTTTACGGCATCTGGCCGGGATTCTTCGATGCGGAGGCGTCGTCGAAAGACCCGTATTGGACTTCTGCAAGACAGTGGTATGAGCGTGACCGGCCAATGTTCAAGAAGTACATCCCGCTGCTGCGGCGAGTGACGAGCGCGGGCTGGCAACCCATCACTGAGTTCACTTGTGACAATTCCCAACTCTGGCTCGAACGCTACGGCGACCCCTCGAGCGGCAAGTGTTACGTGACTGTGTTCAACGACACGGCGCAATCGCAAGAAGGCACGGTGGTTTACGACCGCGCACAGCCATCGCTGCCTCGCAACGTCCGGATCACCGAATTAATTTCCGGCGAAAAGCCCTCACGCGACGGCAAAGGCTGGCGCGTTAAACTCGCTCCGCAATCCGTCGCGCTGCTGGAGTTTTCCCGTTGATCGCAAGCCCTCGGCCGCAGTTCGGCGTCGGTGAGATTTCCAGCGCACCAGTGTGGTGGCGGTTTTCGCGCTGCGAAAACCCGCACCGCGTTCAGCGGTGCGCGGCTTCGCTCCAACGCGCTCCAGTCCCCTGCCCTCCGCCCGCTCCACGCGGGCGGAGTTCTCGCAGCGCGAGAACTGCTACCCAGCGCACGTTGAACCGCGCGCGGCGGCGCGCTCGGGTGCGGCGGACGAGGGTGTTCGCCGCCGCACGCGAAGGCGCATGCGCTCCTCGCTTCGATACGTCGAGTTGCGCCTTTCGCCCGACCTGCGAGCGCAATCCCGCTTGCCCGGGTCCGGCGCATTGGCTAGGGTTGCGCCATTATGGAAAGCAATCTGCCTCCTAATTTACCGCCACCTCCCGAGCCGCCGCCTTTTCGCCCGCCGCCGCCCATCATCGTTCCGCCGCCACCCACGCCGCCACGCAAGAGTCGCGTCTGGATGATTGTTTCCCTTGTGCTGTTCGTGCTGCTCGCCGTCAGCGTGCTGGCAAATTTGGGCGCGGTCATTGAGCGGTTCGCCCGTCTGGGCGAGAGTCACCAGCGCACCGCCGGTCCGCGGCTGGATGAAGTCGTGATCGAAGACAACGATGCTTCCGAGAAAATCGTCGTGGTGCCGGTCGAAGGCATCATCAGCGGCGAACTGGGCAGCCGGGGCGGATTCAACATGGTGGAGGTCATCAAGGCGCAGTTGGATCGCGCCGCGGACGACAAGAAAGTCAAGGCCGTGATCCTCAAGGTGGATTCGCCCGGTGGCGAAGTGCTGGCCTCGGACGACATTGCCGATGCCATCACGGAATTTCAGGATCAATCGGGCAAACCCGTTGTGGTTTCCATGGGCAGCCTGGCCGCCTCCGGTGGTTATTACATTTCCGCCCCGTGCAGTTGGATCGTGGCCAACAAACTGACCATCACGGGCAGCATCGGCGTGATCATGTCGGGCTTGAATTATCGCGGTCTGATGGACAAGGTCGGTCTTCGCCCGGAAGTCTTCAAGAGCGGCAAATACAAGGACATGTTGAGCGGTTCGCGCGAGCCGGAGGACATCACACCCGAGGAACGCGCCATGGTGCAAAAGTTGATCAACGAAACCTACGAGCAGTTCAAGAGCGTGGTGGCCGAAGGGCGGAAGAACGCCCACGAACTCAACGCGGACAGCAAACCGCTCGCAGACGACTGGACGGACTACGCGGACGGCCGCGTGCTCTCCGGCTCGGAGGCGTATGCGCTGGGCTTCGTGGATCAATTGGGCAACTTCGACGACGCAACGGCCAAGGCCGAAGAACTGGGCGACGTCAAGGCCGCGAAAGGCGCCAACCTCATCGAGTATCGCCAACGTTCGGACTTCTCCGATTTGTTCGGCTTGTTTGGCCAGGCCGAGAGCCGGGCGCTCAAGGTGGACCTCGGCGTCTCGCTGCCAAAGATTTCCGCCGGCCGGATGTATTTCCTGTCACCGCTCTTCCTGTATTGACGTGAAGGGCGTGACGCTCATCACGCACCCGCTGGTGCAGCACAACCTGACCCGGTTGCGCGACCAGACCACTGAACCCCAGGAATTCCGGCGCGTGCTCAGCGAGGTCGCGGCGCTGATGATTTACGAGGCCACGCGTTCCTTCGCCATCAAACCCATCTCCGTCCGCACGCCTCTCGCGCGCACACGCGGCGCGAAACTGAGCGGCGAAGTCGTCCTCGTTCCGGTCTTGCGCGCCGGGTTGGGCATGCTGGACTCGATTCTCCAACTGATTCCCCAGGCACGGGTCGGCTTCATTGGTTTGAAACGCGAGGAACAAACTTTGCGGGCGCAATCGTATCACGCCAGTCTGCCGCGCGATTTGCGCCGGTGCGAAGTCATCCTGATTGATCCCATGCTCGCCACCGGCGGCAGCACTGTGGCGGCGGTGACGTTGCTGACCGAACTAGGCGCGCGCCAGGTGCGCCTCGTCAATCTGGTGGCCGCGCCCGAAGGCATCAGCCACGCACTCAGTCATTGCCCCACGCTGCACATTTTCACCGCGGCAATTGACGATGGCCTGGACGAGCGCGGATTCATCCGACCTGGTTTGGGCGATGCGGGCGACCGGCTGTTTGGCGTTGGCGCCGGAAACCAGCCATGAACCGGCAACGCTTGCCCTGCGTCGCCCAACCCCGTGGTTGGTGCAGCCGCCACCACCCGTTCGTTACGTGGCGCGCGGAAGGTTCAGCATTGCAAGTTCGACCCCAAAAGTTTTCAATCCACCTATGAACCCCTCCGACAACCTCCTGATGGTTGCCGACAGTGAGCACGACGCGAACATGCTCTACGCCGTCGGTATGTTCGTGCCTGACCCGTTCATCTACCTGCGGCTGCGCGGCCGCCCCTACCTCGTGCTGAGCGATCTCGAAATTGACCGCGCCCGCCGCGCGGCGCCGCATTGCCGCACGCTGTCGTTGAGCAGCTATCAGAGCCGGTTGCGGCAAGCCGGCATCAAATCGCCCGGCCATGCCCACGTCATCGCGGAGATTCTTCGCGAACGAAAAATTCGCCGCCTTCACGTGCCGGCCAATTTCTCGCTCGGCCTGGCGACGGAGCTGAAACGATTGCGGATCACGGTTGTCCCCACGCCGGACCATTTTTTCCCGCAGCGCGAACAGAAGCAGCCCGGAGAAGTAAAAAAAATCAGCGCGGCGCTGATGATGGCGGAGGTCGGCATGTCCGAGGCCATGCAGGTCTTGCGCGCCTCCCGGATTGGTCGCGACCGCCGGTTGTTCCACCACAACGAACCGTTGACCTCGGAGAAATTGCGCGCGGTGATTGACTGCGCGATCCTGCAAGCCAGCGGCCTGGCCGCGAACACCATCGTCGCCGGCGGCAAACAGGGTTGCGACCCACACGAACGCGGCTTCGGTCCGCTGCGCGCCCACGAGCCGATTATCATTGATATTTTCCCCCGCTCGCAATGCACCGGCTACTTCGGCGACATCACCCGCACCGTCGTGCGCGGACGCGCAACCGAAGCCGTGCGGCGATTGTACGCCACCGTGCTGCAGGGTCAGGCCATCGGTTTCAAGGCGTTGCGGGCGGGTGTTCCCACCCGGACGGTTCACCAGGCCGTGCAAACTTATTTCGAGCAGCAGGGCTACCCGACGCGACGGCGGCAAGGGCGGATGGAAGGATTCTTTCACGGCACCGGTCATGGACTCGGACTGGAAATCCACGAGTCGCCCCGGCTGGGGGCATTCTCCAACGGCAAGCTGCTCGCCGGCCAGGTGGTCACGGTCGAGCCGGGACTTTATTACCCCGAGCTGGGCGGGGTTCGCCTGGAAGACGTGGCGCTCATCACCGCGTACGGCGCGCGCAATCTCACCCGGTTCGAAAAACAACTCGAACTTTGAACCTGCTAATTTGCTTGCCGCCCGCCGGTCAGTCTCTAAATTGCCCGCGCTCATGCCGGTCAATCATACAAGTCGTGCCGAAGTGAAGACGAAACGCCGTCCACCGAATCGAACCAGCCAGCGCAGTGTCCCTCCGGGCCGGAGGACGGCCCGGACGACGGAAAGCAAACCCGACCCCTCCAGCGCCCGCAGTTTCGACACGGCTCAATTTCGGAAAACCAAAACCGAATCCAACACCGAGTTCATCCGCAAGATGACCGGCTCGTCGGATACCGCCATTCTCAAAAAATCCGATGCCGCCGCGCCGCCGCCTGCGGAACGCGATCGGGGCAGCTACGACGGCGACACCGCCATCAAACTTTACCTGCGCGAAATCGGCCAGGTGAAACTCCTCACGCCGCAGGAGGAGATCGAACTCGCCGCCCGGATCAAGAAGGGCGACAAGAAGGCGCGCGAACACATGATCAAGGCCAATCTCCGCCTGGTCGTGAAGATCGCCCGCGACTACGAAGGCATCGGCCTGCCGCTGCTGGATTTGATCAGCGAAGGCAACATCGGTTTGATGAAGGCCGTCGAACGGTTTGATCCGGCCAAGGGCGGCAAGCTTTCCACCTACGGCTCCTGGTGGATCAAGCAATCCATCAAGCGCGCCCTGGCCAATCAGTCCAAGACCATCCGCCTGCCCGTGCATCTGGTGGACAAGATTTCCAAGATGCGCCGCGTGGCCCTGCAGTTGCAGGAGGAACTCGGCCGCGAAGCCACGGATGAGGAACTGGCCGAAGAACTCCAGACCACCGCCTCGCGCATCGCCCAGATGCGCATGGCCTCCATCCGGCCGGCCTCGCTCGATGCGCCGATCGGCGACGACGATTCCAACAGCTTCTCCGAAATCGTGCAGGACGAGAACGCGGAAACTCCCTACGAAATGTTGGAGGACAAAACCGTGACCGGCATGTTGGAAGACATGGTCAAGAAGCTCGATCCGCGCGAGGCCACCATCCTGCGTTTCCGCTTCGGCCTCGACGGTGGCACGGAGCGCACCCTGGAAGAAGTGGGCGAAAAATTCAACGTGACCCGCGAACGCGTCCGCCAGATTCAAAACATCGCCCTGCGCAAGTTGCGCAAGATGATTGAAAAGTTCGAACAGACGCGGCGATAAACCCGCTCCGCCGAAGGCAAACGCCATGAGCCAACCGCGCCCCACCGTCGCTGAGATCGAACGCGCCATTCGCAATGTCCCGGATTTTCCCAAACCCGGCATCCAGTTCAAAGACATCACCCCGGTGCTGGCGGACGCCCGGTTGTTTTCCGGCGCGATTGATTTGCTCACCGAACCCTACCGCCCGGGCAGCGTGGATGCCGTGGTGGGCATTGACGCGCGGGGATTCATCTTCGCGGCGGCGGTGGCGATGAAACTCAATGCCGGCTTCATCCCCGTGCGCAAAAAAGGCAAACTCCCCTTCCAAACCATCGAGCAGGACTTCGCGCTGGAATACGGCAGCGCCACCGTGGCCATTCACACCGACGCCCTGAAACCCGGCAGCCGCGTCTTGCTGGTGGACGACCTCCTCGCCACAGGCGGCACGGCGGCGGCGGCGGCGGCGCTGGTGAAAAAACTGGGCGGCAACATCCTGGAGATCGGTTTTCTCATCGAACTCAAGTTTCTTCACGGCCGGGAGAAATTGCCCGGTCTGCCCATTCGCTCACTGGTGGCTTATTGAAACTCGCCACTCGGCGAGTGGTGAGCTGAAATGCTGGTTAGTGCCGCGCCTCAGGACGCAAGAGCACAGTCTCGGTCCATGCCGTTCTGCACCGCGTCCTGGTGTTTCGCCGTTCAAATCGCGGTGCCTGATAAAACTTCACCTTTGCCTGTCCGATTTTCGATTCGGCGGCTAACCTGCAATGAGTGACCGAGCAGAGCGACAGCCATTTGCTGAGAGCCTACGCCGAGCGCCGGCTTGAGGCCGCGTTCAGCGAGTTGGTCGGCCGTCATGTGGACTTCGTCTATTCGGCGGCCATTCGAATGGTTCGCGACTCCCATCTGGCCGAGGATGTAACGCAAGGCGTATTCATTGCACTGGCCAAACAAGCATCGAGTCTGACGGAGCGGGCGACACTGACCGGTTGGCTGCATCGCACGGCACAAAACATCGCCGCTCAAACCGTCCGCACCACCGAACGTCGTCGTACCCGTGAACAGGAGGCCGTGGCCATGAATGAACTGATTTCCGCTTCACCGGAAGCTTCCTGGGAACAGATTGCTCCGCACCTCGATGCCGCGCTGGGCGAATTAACCGAGACTGACCGCGACGCGGTTCTATTGCGCTATTTCGATAATCGGAGCGCCGTCGAAATGGCCGGCCTGTTGGGAATCTCCGACGAGGCGGCGCAGAAGCGCGTCAGCCGCGCGGTGGAACGATTGCGCGAAGTTTTTGCCAGGCGCGGCGTCACTGTGGGCGTGGGCGGATTGGTCGCCGCCATCTCGGCCCACGCCGTGCAGGCCGCGCCGGCGGGATTGGCTGTCACTGTTTCCGCTGCCGCGCTCGCCGGAGCAACCACCACGGCCTCCACCATCGTTGCCACCACCAAACCTCTGCTTATGACCGCACTCCAAAAAACCGTGATTACCGCAACCTTGGCTGTCGTTACCGGCGCCGCCATTTATCAGGCGGTGCTAAATCACCGCTTGCAAGCGCAGGTCGAAGCCCTGCACCTGAACCAGACCGCACCGGAGATGACTTCCGCGTCCAACGACCTTGCCGCACTTCAAAATCAGCTTGAGCAGCTTTCACAACAGAATGCTGAACTGACCACCCGCCTCGCCGCAGCCAACGCCAACTCGACCCGGTTGAGCGCGGCAAAACAACAGGCCGAACGCAGCGCCAGCATGTATCGGCAACTGGCCGATCAAGCCAGCGCCAAGAACACCAGTTCCACCAACGATTATCCGAGTCTGCGACATGTGTTTGTCGGCTTCGGCAAGTTGGTGCGGCAGATGGTCGAGTTGAACCAGCAGGACCGGAGCAAACTCACTCCGGAGGAGGCGACCGCCAGCAATCAGATGAAGTCCGCCCTGATGCGCGACTTCATGAGTCTCGCGAGCCTGGCCGGCCAGTATGAGGACACGGAGAAAACCTCCGGCGATCCCTCGGCCACGGACGCCGCCGATCACGCGGCAGACACCATGACCTGCCTGCTCTACGGCGCCGTCGGCCTGAGTGAACAACAATATGCGGACGTTTATGGCATCTTGCAGAATTTTCAAAGACAGGCAGCGGAGCAAAATCTCTTTGGTGATGCCGCCAGCCCCGAGGCGATCGCAGCCCTCAAGCAGGTCAACGAAGCTGCCCGCAGACAAATCGAGCCGTTGCTCAGCGGCGATCAGGCGAAAGCCCTCGAAGCAATCGTCCCTTCCGTGCAACTCGTAACGCGCAAACTCAACATCAGCTTCGGTAGCAAGTAGCCGGATATTGAACAGCACACGCGTCCCCACGTGTGGCCATGATGTCCGACCTTGGCGCTGCCACAACCAACTCCGACACCTGGCGTGTCAAGCTGCGCCTGCGGCGAACGTGCTGCCCTTTGCCGCGATGTCGCGGCGGTAATGCGCCGTCAAACCGGATCGCTTCCACCGCAGCGTAGGCGGAGGCTTGCGCGGCGCGTAAGTCTTTGCCCAGCGCGGTCACAAGGCGCGCGGCGTTCACGCCGCTTCGATTTACAAATTTCAAACCCAGCGCCGCCGTCATTTGAACGATGACGCAACCTAAAGGTCGCGCCCCAGCGCCGTCGGCGCGGCATCTTTGTAGAATCGTCCCCATAAAAAGTCAAAGCTCCGTAGGAGCGACATTTTCCCGCCGATACCGCTCCTACGGAGCTTGCTTCCATTATGAATTCGGGAGCTACAAAGATTTCGCGCCTACGGCGCTGCCCGGCGTGGCGGCGTCTCGGCCGAACGCCGCCACCCAAGGGAGTTCCGAAAACAATTGCGTGGTCTGCCGACACGCCACTACGGTTCAAAGCGCCTTTGCCGCGATGTCACGTCGGTAATGCGCGCCGTCAAACCGGATCGCTTCCACCGCCGCGTAAGCGGAGGCTTGCGCGGCGCGTAAATCTTTGCCCAACGCGGTCACGCCCAACACACGCCCGCCGTTCGTCACAAACTGGCCGCCTTTGATGGCCGTTCCCGCGTGGAAGACTTTTGTGCCCGGCAGTCTGTTCGCAACCTCGACACCGGTGATGACTTTCCCTTTGGCATAATGGCCCGGATAACCGCCGCTGGCCATGATGACGCAGACGCTGGCTTCCGGTTTCCATTTCAATTCGTGCTGCGCCAACGTGCCGCTCGCGCTGGCGTCGAGTAGTTCGACGAGGTCGTTTTCGAGGCGCGTGAGATAGACCTGCGTCTCGGGATCGCCAAAGCGCGCGTTAAATTCGAGAATGCGCGGTTCAAATTCCGCATCACCCGCCGGTGGAGCTAAGGCACCAACGGGCCGGCTCGCGGGGACGCTCGCCCCACCTTTCGGAACGAGCATCACTCCGGGATACAACAGGCCGCGATAATCAATCCCCTCCGCCACGCAACCGCGCATGAACGGTTCGAGCACCCGTCGAGTCGTCTCAGCCAGTTGCGCGGCGTCAAGAAACGGCGTGGGCGAATACGAGCCCATGCCGCCGGTGTTCAAGCCCTCGTCGCCATCGCGCACGCGCTTGTGATCCTGTGACGTGGGAAAAATCTTCGCGGTCGTGCCGTCGCACAAGGCGTGGAGCGACACCTCCATGCCTGCGAGATATTCCTGGACGACCACCCGCGCACCCGCCGCGCCAAATGCCTTGCTGACCATGATTTCGTCCACCGCCTTTTCCGCCTCGGACTGGTTTGTGCAAATCAACACACCTTTGCCCAGCGCGAGGCCGTCGGCTTTCACCACACACTTGCCGCCCAGCGTGGCGCAGAAGGCCTTGGCGGGCCCGGCCTCGGAAAAAGTTCCCGCCGCCGCGGTCGGGATGCCGTATTTCTCCATGAATTTCTGCGAGAAAACTTTCGAGGCCTCGAACTGTGCGGCTTTCTGATTCACGCCCCAGATTTTCCGGCCGTGCTGCTGGAACAAATCCACGATGCCGAGCGCGAGCGGGTTGTCCGGGCCGACGACGGTGAAATCAATTTTCTTCTCCTGCGCGAATGCGAGCAACTTCGGCAAATCTTCGGCACCAATGTTCACACATTCGACCGGCTTCTCCGTTTTCTCGGTTTTCTCCTGTTGAATTCCCGCATTGCCTGGCGCGCACCACATCTGCGTGGCGTGCGGTGATTGCGCCAGTTTCCAAACCAGTGCGTGTTCGCGTCCGCCTGAACCAATGACCAAAATTTTCATGCAAAGTTTTCCGCAGCATACGCAGACGGCGCGAATTTAGAAAGCGCGGAACGGGATTGCCGCAACGTCAGCGACGTAGGTGGGGCGAGGCTACGGACGAGCCGACTCGCGGAGACGCTCGCCCCACTAATCTTACAGGAGATGTCGCTCCTGACGGAGCTTGGGAATCTTTCCCGGCTGGTTCTACAAAGATGCCGCCCCTGACGGGGCTGAGAAACGGCGCGTGTTCGAGTCCGCCCGAACTGATGGTGAATCACCGTCTATTATTGTATCGGTTTCGGCGTGCCATAGCTTCGGAGTAAACGCCAAACATTTGCAAAGCTGCGGGCGCGAAAAAAGAGCAACAGCCCAAGAATGGCTTTGGCAACGACGCCGACAGCAGCCGTTACCTCACGAAACGAGTAGTTTCCATAAGTGGTTTGGCGTTGCCAGTCATCCCGCCCGGCCATGCCCCAGTTCACCAAGTGGGAAATGCTACTGAACAGCTGCGGCAAGGCATCGGCAAAAATCAGAACGCCAGCGATAGCGAATGCCAACGCCTGAACTTGTTCAAATGAAATCGCCGTGGTGTTTTCAGGCGCAACATTTTCTTGCACCAGACGCTCGCCCCAGGTCTTGGAACGCAACAGTAACAGGATTCCGACAACCAATTTGAAAACGAACGGCAGGATCGCCGCCATCAACAAAACCACGTTTTGCCAAGTGTGACTTCGCCCACCAACAAACTCTGATTGTGCAAAAGTTACCGCTGTCGGAACAATGGAAAACAATGGGATGACATCAATAAGACAAAAAATCCCGAGCAAACGTAAACCGAGAGTCGCGATTTGATTCGGTTTCATTGTTGTCCTTTCAGTTCATCTTTTACACCACTCGCGCCTCGCCCTTGCCCTTCACCACTTCACCGATGCGCCAGGCCTTGTGCTTTTGCGCGCGGATGAATTTCAGCACCGCGGCCGCCTTGTCCACCGAGACAATGGCGACCATGCCGATTCCCATGTTAAAGACTTGATACAATTCCTCGTCCGGCACGCCGCTTTTTTCTGCGATGATCTGGAAGATGGGCAGCATGTCCCACGAACCCTTCTTGATGACGGCGTCGAGCGCCTTCGGCAGCACGCGCGGGATGTTGTCCACGAAACCACCGCCAGTGATGTGCGCAAAGGCTTTAATCGGAAGGGCGGAACGCGGAACGCGGAGTGCGGAATTGAAGCGTTTCAGCAGGGCTTGCACCAGCGGGCCGTAGCTGATGTGTTCTTTCAACAATTCTTCCCCGATGGATTTTTTTAGTCCGGGAACCCTGTCCTTGGGCTGGTAGCCGAGTTGTTCGAAAAAGATTTTACGCCCGAGCGAATAGCCGTTGGTATGCAGTCCGTTGGAGGCAATGCCAATGACGACGTCGCCGCGCTTGATGGTTTTCTGACCGTTGAGCATCCGGGATTTTTCCACCACGCCGACAATCGTGCCACTCACGTCGTATTCACCCGCTTGATAGAAACCGGGCATCTGCGCGGTTTCGCCGCCGATGAGCGCGCAGTTGTTTTCCGCACAGGCGCGCGCAAAGCCTTTGATGATTTCGGTGAAGACGTGCGGCTCGAGTTTGCCCGTGCCGAGGTAATCCAGAAAGAACAGCGGTTCCGCGCCAAGCACGGCGATGTCGTTGACGCAATGATTCACGAGGTCCGCGCCGATGGTGTCGTGCTGGTCCATCTGGAACGCAAGCTTCAGCTTCGTACCCACGCCGTCCACACTGCTGACGAGGATCGGCTCGCGATACTTCTTGAGATCGAGTTGAAAGAGTCCGCCGAAGCCGCCGACCTTGCCAAGGACTCCGCGGCGATGCGTGCTGGCCAGAAGTTGCGGGAGCGTGGCTTTGACTTTGTTGCCGAGATCAATATCAACGCCGGCGGCGGCGTAGGCTTTCTGTTTCATGCGGCGGGGAGTAAACCGATTCAGGGCGCGGCTTGCGAGTTAAAATCATGAAAACCCATTGGCTTGTTCCATCTCCTCGGTGGATGGCCGGCGGATGGACACAGTCCGTTGAGGAACTGGCCTGCAAATGTCACAAACCCACCAAGTTCGGGCCGCCAATCTCATTAACACCCCACTTCAGTGAGGTGATTCGCCGTCAGTCGGGAGACCGAACCGCTTCAGCGGTTTGGGTCGGCCCGCCAAAACCGCTGAAGCGGTTGGCAAAGTGTTAAAGCTGCAGGACACCCCACTGAAGTGGGGTGTTAATGAAATCCACCCTCTGATCGAACCTGAGTTTGTGAAATGTCCGGGTTAGCTCGTCTCAATTTTCTTCACGCTTCGAATGTGGTGCTGCGAGCGGGCTGCTTTTTGGATTGGCAACCGCCGGGATTGGCCGTAAATAGCCTTATGCGCTGGCGCGTTTTACTCGGTCTGTCGCTCGTGGCAAATCTGCTCCTGGCTGCGGGATGGATTTCTTCGCAACGAGCGACAAAGGTGGCCTTGACCCGGGAATCAATTCTCGCCGAGACCAATCAGACGCCGAAGGTGAAAACTGCGGTCGTCGTGCGCCGACAATTCTTCACCTGGCAGGAAGTTGAATCGAGCGATTACCCGACCTACATCAAGAACCTGCGCGACATCAACTGCCCGGAACAAACCATCCGTGACATCATCATCGCCGACGTCAACGCGCTTTACGCGCGACGACGCGCGCTGGAAGTGGTCACCGTGGATCAACAATGGTGGCGGGCCGAACCGGATACCAACATTGTGGAGACCGCCGCCGTCAAGGTCCGCGAACTGGACGCGGAACGCCGCCAACTGCTCACCACCCTGCTGGGCGCGAACTGGGAGGGCGGCGATTTGGTGAGTCTGCCGCGCCCGACGCGATCGCCCATTCCGCTGGACGGCCCGATCCTGGGCGCCATGCCCAACGAGGTCAAACAAGCGGTGGAACAGATCGCCGCCAATTCGGCGGATCGGATTGAAGCGTATCTCGCGACGCAACGGCAGGCCGGCAAGGACCCCGATCCGGCGCAACTCGCCCGGTTGCGGCAACAGACCCGGCTGGAGCTGGCCGGCGTTCTCGACCCGGCGCAATTGGAGGAATACCAGTTGCGTTACTCGGACAGTGCGCGTGGGCTGCGGGCCGATCTCGCGCAGTTGAAGGGATTCAATGTCACAGCCGAGGAATTTCGCATCATGTTTCGGACGATTGATCCCATTAACGAACAACTGGCCGTGTTGGATGATTCCACGCCGCAAGGCGCGCTTCAGCGCCAGAACCTGCTTGCCCAGGAAGCGACGCAGTTGAAACTGGCGTTGGGCGAAAAAAGGTATGCGCAATACGAGTTGATGCACGACCCGCGCTACCGGGAGGCCTTCGCCGAGGCGCAGCAGGCGGGTGATCCGGACGCGGTGGGCACGATTTACGAAATCAAACTGGCGAGCCAGCAGGAACAGGCGCGGATCAAGGAACAAGCCGACCTCACCGACACGCAACGCGCCATCGAACTCAAGAAGGCTGAACTGGAACAACTCAAAGCCAATGCCCTGGCGCTCGGGCAGGCGCTGCCGCCCGAGCCGACTCCGTCGCCCAAGCCGGTGCCCGCCAGAATCCACCTGGTGGCCAACGGCGAAGGCCTGGATCGCATCGCGCGAATTTATGCGGTGCAACCCAACGACCTGCGGGCGGCCAATCCAAACATTGACTTCAGCCATCTCCGGCCGGGCGATCAAGTGCGCGTGCCCTACAACTTGATGTATCCCGTGCCGCCCACGTCCGGCCAGTGAGCAATGCGCGCCGTGGTTCAGCGGGTTGCCCAAGCCAGCGTGTCCATTGCGGGCAGCACCACGGGAACTATCGGTCCTGGCCTGGTGGTGTTGGTGGCGGTGGAAGAAGCGGACACGGTCGAAGACATCACCTGGCTGTCCGGCAAAATCGTCCGGCTCAGAATCTTCTCCGATGCGGCCGGCATCATGAATTGTTCGGTCCAGGAAACGGGCGGGGAAATTTTGATCGTGAGCCAGTTCACCCTGTTTGCCAGCACGCGCAAAGGCAATCGCCCGTCGTACACCCGCTCCGCCCGACCGGAAATCGCTATCCCGCTCTATGAACAATTTGTGGCCCGCAGCGCGCAAGACCTCGGCAAACCAGTGGCGACCGGACGATTTGGCGCGGACATGCAGCTCCAACTGACCAATAGCGGTCCGGTGACCATTCTGCTCGATTCCAAGGCGCGGGAATGAGCGTCGCCAAAATCAGCCGGCTTCTGGCGTTGACATCTGGCCCGGTTTGGCTACTGTTTCGCCCCTTAAATTGATTTAATTTAGAAACCGAACTATGCCGAACACCAAGTCCGCCGAACGTCGCGTGCGCAGCAATGAACGCAAGCATCTGCACAATCGCTCCATCATTTCCCGACTCCGCAAATTGGAAAAAGGGCTGCGCGACCAGGTCGCCGCCGGCAAAAAGGAGGACGCCGGCAAGGCGTTGCCCGGAGTGCTGTCCGCGCTCGACAAAGCGGTAAAGGTCAACGTAGTCACACGCGCCAACGCCAATCGCAAGAAGTCGCGCATCACACTCGCGGTGAATCGGCTCAAGTAGTCACCCGGCAAATATATTTTTCAGCAAGGGCGCGCTCGGCGCGCCCTTTGGCTGTTGGCCTCCATCCATATTCCAAAGAGCGAATCGCCAACAACCGAGGTCGTGCCTGTTCGTCTGATCGTTGGTCTCCGAACTGGCGCGTTGCGCTGATCGTTTGGTTCGCGCCGGATCGGAGATCGGCGCTCCGGTTCGGCTGAGAATTCTTGACACGAATTGCGCGACTTGACTCCCCCGAACCGTAGCCGCCGACGTTAGGAGGCGGAGGAAAGGATTCTGCTTCGCAATCATCCGCCTCGTCACCTCGGCGGTTACGGGGCCGATTCGACTGCGGTTGCGCGCTGCTTGCCGGACGGAAACAGATTCGATCGGAGCAACCCCAGCTTCGCGAGCCGGAAAGCGAGCCCAGTGGCCAGGCAACCAAAGCCATACCGGACACTGCGACCAAAGTTGAGCGACGACGCTTCGGCAAAGTACCTCGTGGGGCAACTTACCTCGCCGATGGTGAAGCCGTGCCAGAGAATCTGCGCGAGCATTTGATTATCGAAGACGAAATCATCCGAGTTGGCGCGGAGGTCGAGGCGTTCGAGAATCTCCCGCGAGAACGCCCGATAGCCCGTGTGATATTCGGATAGTTTTGCCCCCAACAACAAATTCTCCACGAAGGTGAGCGCGCGGTTCGACACATATTTCCACCACGGCATCCCGCCCCGGAGCGCGTAACCGCCCAGAATCCGACTGCCCAGCACGCACGGGTGCAGGCCATTGCCGATCATGGAAACCATCGCGGGCAGCAGCTTGGGCGTGTATTGATAGTCCGGATGAAGCATCACCACGATGTCCGCTCCCGCCGCCAAGGCCAGCCGATAGCAGGTCTTCTGGTTGCCGCCGTAACCCGTGTTCATGTCATGCACGTGAACTTGCACGCCGGCCAAACCGCGCGCGAGCGCCACGGTCTCGTCCCGACTCCGATCATCCACGAGAATGATCAAGTCCACCAGCTCCTGCGCGCGCACCTCGTCGTAGGTCTGGCGCAGGGTCCGGGCGGCGTTGTAGGCCGGCATGACCACGACGACTTTTTGGTTGCGATACATGATGCAGCGGTGACGGAGAATGCCGCGTGGAGGCGGTGAAGGCGAGATTGTTCTTGAGCCGCAGTCGTTTCGTGCAATCATGCGTGCCGTCGGAGCGTAGCTCAGCCTGGCTAGAGCACTTGCTTTGGGAGCAAGACGTCGCAGGTTCGAATCCTGTCGCTCCGACCATCTTTTTCAAGCCGCTGGCTCGCGTTGCCGGACAAATCAAGTGATATCATTATCATTTTACCTGGCCGGACTCGATTCGCGGAAGCTCCGTCCGCCAATGGCAGCCATCGCGGCAATGGGCGTTCGATTCGGATTTCAAGCTTGCGTTTTGCGGTGTTGCCCGGAACATTGCGCGCTCAATGATGGATCAAAATATCACGGAATCGCCCTTGCTCATGAACGCTTGGGCCTGGGCGGATAAGAACCGGAAGCAAGTGGTAATCGGGGTCGTGGTGGTCGCGGTCGCGGCCTTGGTCACGGGCCTGATCATCTGGTCCAAGAAGGAAAAGGAGGTCCAGGCCGGCGAGGCGTTAACGCAAGCGTTGTTCGACCGGATGTCCACGGCGGCCAACCAGGCAAGCGCGGACGGATTGTTGAAAGTGGCCACGACTTATGCGGGCACGCCGGCGGGGGCGCAGGCGATCTTGCTGGGAGCGGGAGCGCTCTTCGCGAATGGCAAGTATCAGGAGGCGCAACCTTACTTTGAACGGTTCACACGGGAATACGCCAGTCATCCGTTGGTGGCGCAAGCCAAGCTCGGTCTGGCCGCGTGCCTCGCGGCCGAGGGCAAACCGACCGAAGCCGCCCAGGCGTACAAGGAGCTCGCCGACCGTTATCCCGACGCGAACACCGCTCCGCAGGCGCGCTTCGCGTTGGCGGGCATTTACGAATCGCAAGGCAAGCTGGAGGACTCGCTGAATTTGTTTGAACAGGTCGCCCGCACCGATCCCAACGGCAGTCTTGGCTCCGAAGCCGGGATGCGCGCCGAGGAGGTGCGCTTGAAGCTGCCGCCCGTGGTGGTGCCCACCGCCGCGCCGGTGATCACTCCAACGACCACCAATGCCCCTGCTCCTTCCAAGAAGTAACTGATTACGGATTGGCTGGCGCTGCCGTTCTGGAATATCGCCGGCCGAGATATTCTTTCGCCACATGAAACTTGCCATTATCGGAACGGGTTATGTGGGGCTGGTCACCGGGACATGCTTCGCGGAGGTGGGGCATCATGTCGTCTGTGTGGACAACGATGCCGCCAAGGTTCAAATGTTGCAGGCGGGCGGAATCCCCATTTACGAACCCGGACTGGAAGAACTCGTCAAAAAGAATGTCGCCGCCGGGCGGTTGCAGTTCACCAGCCGCACGGCGGAAGGTGTCGCGCAGTCGGACGTAATCTTCATCGCCGTGCCGACGCCACCGCAGCCGGATGGATCGGTGGACATGAGTTTCATCGAGCGCGTGGCCCGGGAGATCGCCGGCGCGATGACGGAGTACAAGATCGTGGTGGACAAAAGCACCGTGCCGGTGAAGACCGGGGACAAGGTGGCCGAAACCATCAAGCGTTATTGCAAGGCGCAGGTGGAGTTCGATGTGGTGAGCAATCCCGAATTTTTGCGCGAGGGATTCGCCGTCGAGGATTTGATGAAACCGGATCGCGTGGTGGTGGGCGTGCGTTCGCCCCGCCCCGTGGCGGCGATGAGACGGGTGTACGAACCGTTCAACGCGCCGATCATCATCACCGACATCAATTCCGCCGAACTCATCAAGCACGCGTCGAATTCATTTCTGGCGCTGAAAATATCCTACATCAACGCCGTGTCGGTGATTTGCGAAGCCACCGGGGCGAACGTGCAGGAAGTGGCCACCGGCATGGGACTGGATGAACGCATCGGGCGGCGCTTTCTCAACGCGGGCCTCGGCTTTGGCGGCAGTTGTTTTCCCAAGGACCTCAGCGCGTTCATCAAGATCTCGGAACAGGTTGGCTATCACTTCCAGTTGCTCAAGGAAGTTCAGCGCATCAACGCGGAACAGATGGAGCGTTTCGTCAAGAAGATCACCGAGACGTTGTGGGTGCTCAAGGACAAGACCATTGGCGTGCTCGGTCTGGCGTTCAAGCAGAACACGGACGATGTGCGCTCCTCGCCCGCCGTCGAGCTGTGTCAACGACTGCTCCGGGAAGGCGCCGCCTTGCGGGTGCATGATCCCAAAGCCATGGAGAAAGCGCGGGCTCTCCTGCCCCAGGTGACGTATGTGGACGATATGAACGCCGTTGCCGAGGGTTGCGACGCGCTCGTGGTGGCCACGGAATGGGATGAGTTCAAACAACTCGATCTGGCGCGCGCGCAAAAAGCGCTCAGCCATCCGATCATGTTCGACGGACGAAATCTTTTTGACCGCGCGGAGATGGAAAAGCTCGGCTGGATTTACAAGAGCATCGGGCGGTGACGCGGTCGTGACGGCGGGCGACTACAAAATTTGCGGGCGACTTCCGCTGCGATTCCTTCAACCCGACCTCCCGGTCATTCGACGATCTGAAAAGTCGCAACACCGTCCCCATCCTCTTCATTGGTGTGAGATATAAATTTGACCGACGCGTTCGGCCTACCCAGTTGTTCATATAGCTCCTGAATCCGTTGTGCGTCCTCGGAAAGAGTTCGTCCATCCATTGGTCGCCCTACTTTGCTGGTTATGAGCATGGAAAGGGTTTGGGCGTCTATTCTATTATTTCCAGAAAAGTTTATTCGACTCAGTCTTGGCTTCTCTTGCACGAGGTAGTTCAAAGTGACTCCATCATTCGCGGATGTTTTCTCCACGCGAATGTTGGCGAACCATCCGGTGCCGTACAGTCTTTGCATATCACCGTCCACCGACGCCTGATCCAAAACGTCACCTTCCCGGACACTGATGTTCGTCCGAATAATATCCTGACTGACCGCTTGGGGCTGCTTGATGCGTGTGAAAACCACTCGGGCTATGATTGGAGCAGTCACCGGATTCAAGGCCGCTTGGGTGTCGGTTTGCACTTGCCGCTGAAGTGTAAGATTTTCAGTGCGAAGACGATCAACTTCGCCTGCCTGTTTGCGAAGCAATCCGACTTCACCGCGTAACTTGAGCAATTCAGCGGATCCGCTACTCAATCGCGTATTGTCCTCACGCAGCGCAGTGATTTGGCGCGAAGCTTCATCTCGCTCGCTGTGCAACTGCTGAATGTGTCCTTGCAACGACGCGTGCTGATGTCGCAAGACTCGGACTTGTTCACGCAGGTTCAAGTTTTGTCGGACTGAATAAATACCCACCCCAGCCAGCACGGCCAAAGTGGTCGCAACGAGCCCTTTCTGAAGCGTCGTCATGGCAATCGCTTTGGTGGTGGCGGCCAGCACCGTTGAAGTGGTTGTCGCAGTTCCCGCGAGCGCGGCAGCGGAAACAGTGACAGCCAATCCCGCTGGTGCGGCTTGCACGGCGTTGGCCGAGAGGGCGACCGACAAGGCGGCAGCCGTGGTGCGAATGTCGTGTCGCGCAAGCCGTTCACGCAGTTTGTCCAGCGCCCGGGTGACGCGCTTTTGGGCCGCGTCGTCGCTTACACCAATGGCTGCGCCGACGGCGCGAAGGTCGCAGTTCTGATAAAAGCGCAAGACGAGCGCGTCGTAGTCGGTTTCATCCAGCTCGGACATCGCCTCGTCAAGCAGGCCACGGAGATGATTCCAACCCGGTGCCGCGTCAGAAGTTGAAACAAATTCATCCATGGCGAGCCTTTCGCGGGTTTGTCGCCGAAATTCGTCGCGACGATGGTTGAGAGACAAGTTGCGGGCGCTACGGCAAAGCCAGCCCGACAACGAAGCTTCCTGCCTGAGTTTCGGCACGAGTGATTTTGCCCCATGTGCCAGTGCCACAAACACGTTCTGGGTAATCTCGGCGGCAATAACCGGCAGCTCGACTTGTCGCAAGGCGGCGGAATAGACCAGATTCGTGTGGCGCTGTACGAGTTCCGTAAACGCCGCTTCCACACCGCGCTCGGCATATTCGCGAAGGAGTTGGGCGTCAGACTTTGGCTGCATCTCACCCAGTAAATAACCGATCTGAGAAGTTTCCGACAAAAAATTTGCAGCGGGGGCCGCCGGTCAATGGCCCAGCCAGTGCGGCAGGAACGTGGTCAGGGCCGGCCAGTAAGTGATCAGGATCAGGCCGAGCAGGATGACACCTTGCATCGGGAGCACGGCGCGCGAGACTTGCAGGACGGGTTTGTTGAAACGATACGAGGAGAGGAAAATGTTGATGCCGGCGGTCGGGGTCAACAGTCCCAGTTCCATGTTGGTGAGGAAGATGATGCCCAGGTGAATCGGATCCACGCCGTAGGCCAGGCCCAGTGGCACGATGATTGGAACCACGACCACGATGGCGGAAAACATGTCCATCACGCAGCCGACCACAAGCAGGCAGACGTTGAGCGCAAGGAGGAAGGCATACTTGGAATGGACGGCACCCGTGACCCATTCAACCGCGCGACTAGGAATCTGGGCGTCAATCAGGTAGTTCGTGAATCCGAGCGCCACGCCGAGGATGAGCAACACGCCACCCACCAGCAGCCCACATTCCGCCATGACGGCGACAACCTTTCGCGGTCCTTTGAAGTCGCGATAAACAAAAGTCTCCACCGCGAAGGCGTAAAAAGCGGTGACGGCCGCGGCTTCGACCGGCGTGGCGAAGCCGCCAAAGAGCGCAACGAGCGCGACGATGGGCAGGAGCAGTTCCCACTTGGCCGCCCAGATGGCGCGGCCCGCTTCCGCGCGGTCAAACTTCGGTCGTGTCACGTCAGATTTCGGCCCGAGGCGTACACCGAGCCAGATGGCCATGCCCACCAGCAACAGGCCGGGTCCAAGTCCGGCAAGAAACATTTTCTCAATGGTCACGCCAGACCCCTTCGTGTTCGTGCTGGCCACGATGGCGAAGAGAATCAACGGCAGCGAAGGTGGGAACAGCAGCCCCAGTCCACCGGAGCCGGTGAGCAAACCGAGGGTGGACCGTTCGGAATAACCCGCGCCCACCAACACCGGCAGGAGCAAGCCGCCCAGGGCGAGAATCGTCACACCGGACGCGCCGGTGAACGAAGTGAAAAAAGCGCACGCCAGTACGGTGACGATGGCGGGGCCGCCGCGAAATTGTCCGAGCAGCGCCTGGAACACGCGGATCAAGCGTTGGGACGCGCCGCCCTCCGCCAGAAAATATCCGGCCAGCGTGAACAGCGGCACGGTCGCCAGCGTGGGGTTCGTCACCATCGAATAGTGCGTCAACGAAATCGAAGCGATGGGAACATCCTCTCCCCAAAACAAAATCAACGCCGCACCACCGAGCATGACGAAGATGGGCGCGCCGAACACCACCGCCGCGAGCAACGTCAGCAGGCCGGGCAACACCAGCCTGGCCGGTTCGCACGGCGGATGGATGCCCAACGCAACCAGGCCGGCCGCGAGCGCCAAGGCCACCAACCGTCCGCGCCACGTATCCGCCGCGTGCCAGAGCAGGCGCAAGGCGATGACCCCAAAGCCCAGAGGCATGATGCCTTCAACGACCCACAGTGGAATGCCGTAGGCCAGGATTTTGCCACCCTGTCGTTCGGACGCCACCAGTTGCCAGGCGGCCAGGCAGAGAAACACGGTGATGCCGGCGGCAAAGGTGCTGCTGAAAATGCGCGCGAAACTTTGCCAGCGACCTTTGAGAAAATTCGTCAGCGTCGAAAGCGAAAGCAGCCGGCGGTCGCGCGCGGCGAACATGCCGCCCAGCAGGCCGATGATCAAAACCAGATGTTGCTGGATGGCCGCGCTGCCACTGAGGCCGCGGTGAAACAGCAGCCGGCCGACGATTTCGATCAGGGGCAACAGCATCAACACGCCCAGCGTGAGCGCGACCAGCAGGTCCTCGATCTGCCAGAGCCAATGGAAGCGTCCGCGCTTGGTGCCGGACTCACCGTCGGGAGTTGGGGCGCGCGGGACCTCGCTGATCACTTCGCCGCCCCTTCTTTCGTCGCGCGGAAGGTTTTCAATTCACTCATGACGGTGTCGTAAATATCCTCGGGCACAACCGCGCCGCGAATCTTCGGCCAGGCTTCCTGCACGGTCTTGTCCCATTCGGCCTCCACTTGCGGCGTCAAGGTGTGAACTTTCAGCCCGCGCTTGCGCATGGCCTCGATGGACTCCTCACTTTCGCGACGGCCATCGGCCTTGATGAGTTTGCCGGCTTCCTCGGCGGATTTGCGCAGCGCGGCCTGAGTTGCGGGGGAGAACTCATCCCAGGTTTTTTTGTTGATGATCAACGCGCCGACCAGTGGCACCCAGTTCATGTCGAGCATATTGGGCGCGGCCTTGTCCACTTGGAGGGCCAAGGCGATGGCGGGCGGCATGCAAACGGCGTCAATGAGTCCGGTCTGGAGGCCGGGAAGAATATCGGCAACTTCCAGCGGCACGGGGTTGATGCCCACCGAGCGATAGATGGCCAGTTCGGCGGGGCGGTTGGCGGAGACGAAGAACTTGGTTTTGCGCAAATCATCCGGCGACACGACCGGTTCCTTCGAGAAAAAACGGACGAAGCCGGTGTCCGACCAGAACAACACGATGAAACCCTTTGCTTCGAGTCGTTTGTCGAGCAGCGGCTGCAATTTCTTGCCGATGTAATCCACTTCCTCAAGGTTGCGAAAGGCTTTGGGGAGGGTTTGCAGTCCGGCGACGCCCGGCTCAATTTCGGTCAGGCCCGTGGTCGTCACCATCGCCGCTTGCAACTGGCCGAGCCGCATCCGGCGCACCATGTCGGCCTCGCTGCCCATGGTGCCATCGGGATAAATCGTCAGGGCCACACCGCCGTCGGGGGCTTTGCGCCATTCATCGCCCATCGCCTGGAGATGTTTGGTGTAGGAAGACCCTTTGGGCGCCAACGTGGCAAGGCGGACTTTGGCCGGTGCGGCCGCGGCGGGGAACGCAACGAGTAGCAGGGCCGGCAGCAGGATCAACGAGGCGAATTGGGTGAGCGGATTCATTTTCATTCGATTAAAAATAATTCGGATTTGCGGGACAACAACCAACGGGCGCGTTGTTGCATGATGGTGTTGACCAATCGCTTGTCGGGAGTGGCTTCCGGATCAATGGCCAGGGCCTGGTGCAACAACGATTCAAACTCCTTCACGTTTTGTTTCTGAATGGTCACGGCTTCGGCCAGAGCCACGTAGGGCGAGGCATCCTTTCCGCCGGACAACGCCACGGCGCGCTCGAAATGCTGACGGGCGCGAGCCGCCGGATCCCCGGTCGCACCCGACCGGCTCATCTCGTACGCGATCAGGAAAGTGTGGATCGAACCCTGACCGTAGCTTTCGTCGAGTTGCAACGCGCGATCAATCAACGCTTCCATCTCGGGAATCTGGCCGATCAGCTCCGGGTCATCCTTGGAAAGCGAAATCGTCGAAGCCCAGGCGGCGGCCGTCCAGTAAAGCAGCGGCACGTCAGCTTTGGTTGCCGCCTTGACCGCGCTTTTGGGATCGGCCTGCAACTTCTGACTGAAGCCGGGATTCTGCACGTCCAGCCCACGCAAGCCGTATTTGAGGGCCCGGCGGTAAAGCTTGCGCGCCCGTTGCCGCAGGAGATCGGCGGCCGCGAAATTGGTAGGCTCAATTTCGTCCGCTTCCTGTTGAACGAAGGCGTAGCCAAACTGGGTGAAGCCGCTGGTTGTCGCCAGCAGGAGGCCGGCGTGGTTGGGATTTTCCGCCAGCAGACTTTCCATGAGCTTGAGGCTGAATGGGGCCGCGGCTTTGATCAATTCCGGGTCGTCGTCGCTGGCGAACGTGGTGCCGCTGGCGGCGATGGCGTCGGAGGCTTGATTCAACGCGTAACGCCGGATGGAGCAGCCGCTGCCGGCAAACCACAGCAACAACAACCCGCCCGTGGCCAGGCGTAATGACACAGCCCGTCGCGCCTGGATTCCCTGCGCCTTCAAGCCTGCGCCCTCAGAGTTTGCGTATGTTCAACCATGAAGCCAATCTTTTGCCGGAAGAAAGCACGGAGGGCCAGCCGAAAAATACTTTAGTCCGGCCCGGCACCACCGGAAAGCCGGGGCAACTGACTGGAATCTTGCAACCAGGTGAGGACGGGGGGAGCGAGTTCGTCGAGCAAATAGGGCACGGTTTCGTGCGTCGCCCCGGGCACGATCAGCAGTTCGCTGCCGGGAGCGGCCAGATGGAACAAGCGTTGGACTCCCGGCACGGGCGCGATGCGATCCGCCTCGGCGGCGATAAACAGTGCGGGAACGGGCGTTCGCGCCAGGACCGTGGCGGTGTCGAGTTCGGCGGGTGGAACACGCAGCAGCGATGGGAGATTCTTCAAACCGGACCTGATCAACCAATCCGGCAGCCAGCGAGCGTAATCGTGACAGAGATTCAGCACGGCATTGGACAAGTTCGCGTACGGAGAGATCGCCACCACGCTGCCAAGGCGCGGCTCCGTCGTGCGCCAACGCAGCGCCAGCGCGGCGCCGTAGGAGTCGCCAACGGCCGCAACCGGGGCGGACAATTCCCGTTCGCGCGCCAGGGCGTCGAGTAACTGACTCAAGTCCTGCGTCTCCTGGGTGCCGTAGTAAATCCGTTTGCCCGTGGATTTCCCGTGACCGCGCAAATCCACCAGCACGCAGCGCCAACCGTCCTCGGCCAACCGAAGCGCCCACGGCACCATGGCGAATTGCGCCAGGCCATATCCGTGTAATAAAACCACCGTGCCGCGCGGGTTCGCCGTCCAGTCGTTGGTTCGGCCGGGTAACCGGGTGGCAAAACGGAAGACGGAATGGGGCCGGTTTTTTTGAACCCAGTTGGTTGAGTAAATCCGCAGGCCGTAGTCGGCCGGTTCGATGATGCGATAATGCAACCGGGCTTCCGGCGGGCCGACCTCCGCGAAATGAGAAGGGAAATTACTGTTGATCAGCGGATCAAACATGAGTTCCACGCGCGCCAGTCCGCCGAACCAGTTCGGGTAGGTATTGGGCGCTTGCACCATCCGGTGAGCCACGAAGCTGCCGCAGCCGGCCGTCAGCAGGGTCAAGGAAAGCAGGGCCAGCCACGCGCAAAACATTGATCGCATTGGGCCAGTGCTTAATGGGTTTCGACCGATTTGCCAAACAAAACTTCGTGTGCGTCCAGTGGGACGACCAGTTTGCACATTGCTTCCGAAGTCCCGAAGGGACGCGACACCAATAGCCGTGGGCGTCAGCCCACGGTATTCGTCCAGGAGCATCTTCGACCCCGAAGGGGTCGCACCATTCCTGATCACTCATCCACCCCGGCCGTGGGTTTCACCCGCAGGTATTCAGATTGAATCGCTTCGCGGCCTTGCTCGGGGCAGGGTCACGGTGCATACGCATCCGGCGTAGCGGCCACTTTGCGGCTCGACAGCTTTGGGGTCGCGGGGTATGTAGATCTTCATGGCGTTGGTGCTTCGATTCATGACTGCTGGCGACGTGAGTCCCACAACCTGCGGCTCGGCCTCCCGCTTGGCGGGATGCAACCCACGCTTACTCCGGAGTAACAAACGCCGTCGCTGGCTCAATCACGATCCATACTGTCTAGACATCGTTGCGCTATGACGTTTATCGAGGTCCATCTCAACGAAGACCAGTCGGCGCTTGAGAAGCTAGTCAGAGGTGCTTATTCGTCCATAGGCTTTCCAGAGGAGCTTCCAAGTTTTCGATTTGGTCGAGTCATCGTTTGGCAGGGTCGGATGTTTCAGCAATTAGAGGTCTCGTTAGAGTTCGAGGATCTGATTTTCCGCTTGTGGACCTTGCCCGCAGACAAGGCAAGGGTTCAGGTCGGCTCGACCCGAGGCAAGGTCTTTACCACTCCACCCGAAGTCGCGGGTGAGCCTGCGGCTCGCATCAAGGAAGGTGGGAGATGTGGCCGAGAGTATATGGTCAAGCCATTTCACTATTCAGATTATGAGTGTGATGCTTAACCACCGAAGGATTGGAAAGGGTATCAGGCGCGGAGGCGGCATCGCTTGCTGTGAGAGTGTGATCGCGCCGCCTGCCCGCTGTAGCTTGGCGTAGGCGGGAACATCCTTTCCATCCGTATTGGCGCTTGGCCGGCTTGCCGGCCAAGCAGAGCCGCGTTCAGCGGCTCGTGGTAAGCGAAGCGCACTGGTGGTTTGACGGCGACCAGCCGCCGGCCAAAAGCGAGGCCAAGGCAGCGCACTCCAAAGCGCCGCCGCCCTGCCGCAACTTTTGCCAGAAGGATGGGGCAGCACATGGAACTGGTTTCATCAGGCGTAGCCGCCGAGGTAACGAGGCGGAAGGTTTTGGCGTCTTCGCGGGGTTCCGCCTCCTCACGTCGGCGCACATATGAAAAGCGAAGTCAAGACAGAGTTTCCCAACGGCGAAAGCCAAAGGCGTT
>CAZLOH010000050.1:0-42551 GCA_964561105.1 uncultured Bifidobacterium sp.
CGTTCAAGCGCACCCACAAAAAATCCCAATGAAACCAAGTTTTGAAAGAGCCTCAGTAGTCCGGCTTTTTTCCGGCTGGATTTGACGCCGCCCTGATTTTCCGCTTTCCCAAGAATTGCGCCAACGGACTTTGCTTTTACCGGTTTTCTTCTACACTGTGACTCTTGAAGCTTGCGCGGCGTGCCCGGGCTTTGGTGAAATGACGCGCGCTCGTTTCAACAGACGCGATGCAATACTACCCCAAGCATTACTGCGGCGTGTTCGGCATTTTCGGCCATCCGAACGCGGCCGAGTTGACGTACTACGGCCTGTACGCCCTTCAGCATCGCGGCCAGGAGAGCGCCGGCATTGTGACGAGCGATGGTCGCCAGTTTCGCGAGCACAAGGGCATGGGCCTGGTCTCCCAAATTTTCAACGGTGAAGTCCTCCATAATCTCGTCGGTCACATGGCCGTGGGGCACACGCGTTATTCGACCACGGGTTCGAGCAACCTGCGTAACGCCCAACCGCTCACCGGCAATTGCCTGCGCGGCCAGATCGCCGTGGCCCACAACGGCAATCTGACCAACGCCGCCGGGTTGCGCGACGAGCTTGAGGCCAAGGGCGTGATGTTTCAGACCACGGTGGACAGCGAAGTGATCCTCAACCTCCTGGCGCAGCCGGCGCTGAACGGTCACGAAAATCACATCGCCAGTGTCGTCACCAAGCTGGAGGGCGCGTTTTCCCTGGTGATCATGACCGAAAGCGAAATGATCGGCGTGCGCGACCCGCACGGCTTCCGCCCGTTGTGCCTCGGGCGCGTAGACGACGGCTGGGTGCTCTCCAGCGAAACCTGCGCGCTGGATTTGATCCATGCCAAATTCGTGCGGGACGTCGAGCCGGGCGAAATCGTGGTCATCAATCGCGACGGCGTTCACAGTCTCCAGGCTTTTCCCGAGCAGCAACGCCGCGCGTTTTGCATGTTCGAGTATGTTTATTTTGCGCGCCCCGACAGCACCATCGCCGGACGCAATGTTTACAAGGTGCGCGTGGAGATGGGGCGGGAACTCGCCCGCGAATATCCCGTGGACGCCGACCTGATCCTGCCCGTGCCGGACAGCGGGGTTTACGCCGGGCTGGGGTATTCCGAGGAGTCCAAGATTCCGTTTGAGCTGGCGTTCATCCGCAATCACTACGTCGGCCGCAGCTTTCTGCAACCGTCCCAACTCATCCGCGATTTCAACGTGCGCGTGAAGTTGAACTTGATCGAGGAACTGGTGCGCGGCAAGCGCGTCATCATCGTGGACGATTCCATTGTGCGCGGCACCACCTGCAAGGCGCGCGTCAAGACGCTCAAGGAAGCCGGCGCCACGGAAGTTCACGTCCGCGTGAGTTGTCCACCACACCGGAATCCCTGCGTGTATGGCATTGATTTCCCGGACCGCAACAAGCTCATGGCGGCGAACCATTCGGTTGAGGCGATCCGGGATTATCTGAACGCGGATTCGCTGCACTACCTCTCGGCCGAAGGCATGGTGAAGGCGACGGGCCTGCCCAGGGATGGTTTTTGCCTCGCGTGCTGGGATGGAGATTATCCCGTGCCCTACGACCCGGAGACGGACAAGGAAATCATCGAACGCCGCCGCAGCCGGGTGGAAAGCCTGCGCGATTCCATCGCCGGCAATGGAAAGCAGATCCGGCTCTTGTAACGCGCCGAACCGGGGGCGCGGCTACAATTTTTTACTCTTTCTCCACTCATCCGCCGCTTTACAGCCCGCCGGAAAAGTGAAAGGATGCGCTTCATGAAAAAGCGCTTTTCCCTGCTGTTCCTGCTCTGCCTGTGCTTGGGCACGACCAGGATTCACGCGGCGGCCGAACCGGTCGCAGCCACGCCCGGCGCGGAATTCGCCCATAATCTGTCGGTGCTCACCGGGGTGGCCATCTCGCCCTTGCTGGGCACGAGCGCCTACGGCGCCATCAAATGGTGGAAGGCGGCCCCGCCGCAGCGCGCGAAACTGCCCTGGTTTGCGCAGCCGTGGTTTTTTGTGCCGGCGCTGCTGTTGGTGGGAGTGTGCCTGTTGAAGGACACCGCCGGCACGGCGCTGCCGACGGCAATGAAGAAGCCGCTCGACATTGCCGAGACCGTCGAACACAAAATCTCCGGCATTGTCGCCACCGGCGCCTTCGTGCCGTTCCTGATGCTGATGATGAACGACAACTCGACCGGATCGTCCGGCGCGGCGCTCAGTTCAATGGGCGTGGCCGCGGCGGATTTCTCCGGGCTGTTCCACTTGTTGATGGTGCCCGTGGCAATGATCGCCTTCCTGCTTGTGTGCCTTGCGTCCAACGCCATCAATGTCCTGATCGTTCTCAGCCCATTCACCACGGTGGACGCGGCGCTCAAAGGATTCCGCCTGGCCCTCCTTGGCACCGTGACCGCCACCGCCTGGGCGAATCCGTGGATTGGCGCGGCCTGGGCGCTGATCATCATCGTGCTTTCCTACTTCATCGCGGGCTGGTCGTTTCGTTTGTCGCACTTCGGCGCGGTCTTTGCGTGGGACCTGTTCACGTTCCGCCGCAATCGTTTCGTGCCTGATCCCGCGGTGAACAAGGTGTTTTTGGGCCGCCAACTGAACAAAGTTCCGGCGCGCACCTACGGTCGCCTCAGTCGCAATGAGCAAGGCCGGCTCCTGCTCAAATACCGTCCGTGGCTGGTGTTGCCCGAGCGAACGCTGGAGTTTCCGGAAGGCAAATATGTCGTCGGTAAGGGCGCGATTTTTTCGGAGATCCAACAACTCGACGGCGAGGTGGTGCATACAGCTGCGCTTCTGCCTCCCAGGTATTACACGCATGAGGAAGAGCTGATTCCCATCTACGGCTTGGTGGAAGTCCGCGACATCGGCTTGCGCGCGGCCTGGCGGTGGTTGAAGGAGTCGCTGGGCTTCAAGGCACAGCCGGCGGCGGCGTAATCCAATTGTCAGCTTGGCAAAGGCGCGCCCACATTGATGCCGTGTCTCAGGCAATAAGCGCCGTTGGCCACATATTTGGTGGCCCAATGTTTCAGTCCGGCGCGTTCCCGGGGCGTCAGCTGGCGCACGATCTTGGCCGGAGCGCCGAGCACCAGCGAGCCGGGCGGGATTTTCATGCCCTGCGTCACCAGCGCCTTGGCTCCGATGAGCGATTGCCGGCCCACCACCGCGCCGTCCAAAATCACCGCGCCCATGCCAATCAGCACTTCATCGCCTATCTTGCAGGCGTGGACAATTGCGGAGTGGCCCACGGTCACGTAATTGCCCAGCCGACAGGCGGACTCGTCCGCCAGGTGCAGCACCGCGTTGTCCTGGATGTTGGAATGGTGGCCCACGGCGATGCGGTTGATGTCTCCGCGCAAAACGGCGTTGTACCAAACACTCGAATAAGCTCCCAGCCGGACGTCACCCAGCACGACCGCGCCTCGGGCGATGTAAACTCCCGCTCCGAGGCGCGGCCGTTTCCGCAGGAAGGTCGCGAGTTGTCTTTCCAATTTGCCCATGACCGAGCTTACGGAGCGGGTGCGGCCGGAAAAACAAAAAAACCGCCTCGAATTGCTTCGAGGCGGTTTCCACCCTAACCCAAACCAACTATCCCGGTGTTTACCGGCCCAGGCCGGTTCACAACACCGGAGATCGGACGCAACTTTTTTACATTTATTCAATCCGGTCGTTCGACTAGCCTGCTTGTGCTTTATGACGAAACCTTCGGCGCACCGTCCGACTGTCCCGCGCAAGCGGCTGCCGAAATCCTTCAAGGAACTCACACCGTCCCAGCACTTCAATCCCCGCACTTTTTTCCGTGAATTGGTCTGGAAAGCCCTGCTCACCCGGCGCATCGGCGAGCATCAGCGGCCGGTGTTTCCCAAGTTGAAACCCGGCCAGGTCGCCATCACCTGGATCGGTCACGCGTCATTTTTGATCCAATTCACCGACCTGAACGTGCTGGTGGACCCGAATTTTGCGAACTGGCTGTTCCTCCTCAAGCGGATCAAGCGTTCCGGCCTGAAAATTCAGGACCTGCCGCCGATTGACCTCGTCCTGCTCACGCACGCGCACTTCGACCACTTCCACAAGCCCACGTTGCGCCGGCTGCCGCATCCCAAGATCGGCGTGCTGCCGTGGGGTGTCGGCGATCTGGCGCAAAATCTCGGATTCGAGCGCATCATCGAGCTGGACTGGTGGGAGAGTTTTTCGCACCGCGACTGGCAGGTCACCCTCACCCCGGGGCAACATTGGGGCGCGCGCACGTTGCATGACCATCATCGAGGCTACGGCGGCTTCGTGTTGGAACACCAGGGCCGCCGCATCTACCACGCGGGCGACAGCGCGTATTTTGACGGCTTCAAGGAGATCGGCCGCCGCCTGGCGCCGGACGTGGCTTTGCTGCCCATCGGGGCGTATCATCCGGAAACTTTCCGGCGCGTCCACATGGGCCCGGACGAAGCGGTCAAGGCGTTCCGCGACCTGAGCGCCCAATGGCTCGTCCCCATGCACTACGGCACTTTCAAGCTTTCCTTCGAAGACATGGATGAACCACCGCGCTGGTTGCGTCAACTGGCCCTGGACGCGGGCATTTCCACCAAAGTCCGCATCCTCGACGAAGGCCTGCCCACGGTGTTTTGACCGCAGTTTTCGAACGAATCCGGTTGAACGCCAGTAAGCGCAGCGCCACAAACGCTTGCCGGACTCCCGTACCTTTTTGAAAGTTTGACCTTGCCCGGTTCACTGTTAGACTCGCCGTCCTGTTTTGAATGAAGATATTGGTTTGTGATCCGATTTCCCCCAAAGGAATCGCCCTGCTCCAGCAACGACCTGAATTTCAGGTCGTCGTTTTGCCCAAACGTCTGTCCGAAGCCGAACTGCTGCCCGTCGTGGCCGACGCGGTGGCGCTGGTCGTGCGCTCGGAAACCAAGGTGACGCGCGCCGTGCTCGAGGCCGCAACCCGGCTCCGCGTCGTCGGCCGGGCCGGAGTAGGCATTGACAATGTGGACGTGGAAGCGGCCACCCAGCGCGGGGTGGTGGTGATGAACACGCCGGCCGGCAACACGATCACCACGGCGGAATTGACCTTTGCCATGATCCTCAGTCTGGCGCGCAAATTGCCCCAGGCTCACGCCACCATGACCGCCGGCAAATGGGACCGGAAACAATTTCAGGGCGTCGAACTCGCGGGCAAGACCCTCGGCGTCCTCGGCATGGGCCGCATCGGCACCGAGGTGGCCCGGCGCGCGCTCGCATTCGGCATGCGCGTCATTGGTTATGACCCCTTCCTCACCGAGGCCCGTGCCAAGGCGCTCGGCGTGGAGCTTGCCACCGAACTGGACGCCGTTTATCGCGATGCCGATTTCATCAGCGTCCACATGCCGGTGACCGAGCAGACGCGCGGCATGTTGAACGCGTCGGCTTTTGCGAAAATGAAGCCCGGGGTGCGCATTGTGAATTGCGCCCGCGGCGAAATCATCGTGGAGAACGACCTGCTCGCGGCGCTGGATTCCGGCAAGGTGACCGCCGCCGGGCTGGACGTGTTCATCGTCGAACCGCTCGCGGCGGATCATCCTTTTCGCCGGCATCCCGGCATCACGCTCACGCCGCACCTCGGCGCAAGCACCCAGGAGGCCCAGGAGAAATGCGGCATTGAAGTCGCCGAGGCCATCACGGGTTACCTGCTGACCGGTGAGGTGCGCAACGCCGTCAACCTTCCTTATCTCGATGCCCAGACTTACGAGCAGGTGAAACCGTTCCTCGTGCTCGGCGAGAAACTCGGCAAGCTGCTGGCCCAGCTCGCGCCCGCGCAGGTTGACCGGCTGCATGTGACCTACGGCGGCAAGGCGCAGGAGTTGCCGAACATTGATCCCGTCACGCGCGCCGTGCTCCAGGGCTTTCTTTCCCGCGCCGAGGTCAAGGACCTGAACAATATCAACGTCCGCAGCATCGCGGCCACCCTGGGCGTGACCGTCGAGGAGAAACGCTCGAATGAGCCGGTGACGTTCAACGAATGGCTGCACGTCCAGGCGTTTCACGGCACTGAGAAGGTCATCTCCGCCGGCGGCACCTTCTTCGGTTCGCCCAACAATCCGCGCATCGTCCGGCTCTACAGTCTGCCCGTGGAAATCCCCATCAACGGCATCATGCTGCTGCTGACGAACACCGACCGGCCCGGCATGGTCGGCCATCTCGGCTCGCTGCTGGGCAAACACCAGATCAACATCGCCAGCATGAGCCTGAGTCGCGACACCGTGGGCGGCGACGCCTTCACCGTGCTCGAACTCGACAGCGAACCGCCCGCCGCCGTGCTCGCCGAATTGCAGAATGACGAGTGCATCCGCAACGTCAAAGTCGTTAAACTTTAACCAAACCAAAACCACCCATGATCCATCGCCCGCTTCCCTTCTTTATCGCCGCGCTTGCCGCCGCCGTGCTCAACCCGTCGCCCGGCTGGGCCGCCACCAACGCCGCCACCAACGCCGGCAGCAACAGCATTGCCGCCGTGTTCGGCGACCCCGTGATTGCCAAGGGCAAAGGGGTGGAAGTCAAACGCAGCCAGTTGGACGCCGCCATGGTTGGCGTGCGGGCCGGATTGAAGGCGCGCGGCCAGTCCGTCACCCCCGGCCAGTTGACCAACCTCGAACGTCAGGTGCTCAACGACCTCATCACCCTGCAAATCCTGCTGGATAAAGCCACCCCCGCAGACAAGACCCGGGGCCAGGAGTTGTTCGACAAGGCGATTCAACGTTTGAAGACTGACGGAAAACTCACCGACGCCGAATTTGACGACAAGCTGGCGACGCAACTCCGCATCCAGGGTCTCACGCGCGCGGAATGGAACAAGCAGCGGCTGGATCAGGCCATCGCCGGCGCCGTGCTCGAGCGCGAGATGAAAGTCGTGGTCACCGACGCCGATGTGAAGAAGTATTACGACGAGAATCCCGCGAAATTTGAGCAGCCGGAAATGGTGCGCGCCAGCCACGTGCTCATCAGCACGCGCGACGCGGTCACCGGCTCGGAGCTGAGCGCAGAGCAGAAGAAAGCCAAACTCAAGCTGGCCGAGGATGTGCGCAAGCGTGCGCTCGCCGGCGAGGATTTTGCCAAGCTGGCCAAGGAGTATTCCGACGACCCCGGCTCCAAGGACAAGGGGGGCGAATACACGTTCCCGCGCGGTCAGATGGTGCCGGAGTTCGAGGCCGCCGCGTTTTCGCTCGGCACGAACCAGGTCAGCGACATTGTCACCACCCAGTTCGGCTACCACATCATCAAGTTGAGCGAAAAAATTCCCGCCAAGAAACTGGAACTGGCCAAAGTCGCCGACGACGTGAAGGAGGGGCTCAAGTCGCAGGAACTCCAAAAGCTCCTGCCGGCCTACCTCAAAGCGACCCTCAAAGAGGCGAACGTGCAGATTCTGGATGACGAGTTGAAGCCGGTGGAGGATCCGCTCGAACCCCTCACGCCCACTTCCAAGTAGTCAGCGTCGAATTCTCCCTCACCGCGCCCGCGCATTGTGGGTGCGGTTTTTTATTCCGGTCGGCGTTTCTTCCCGGGATGTTGCTTGATGTCGCGCAAGAGAAATTGCGCCAGCCGGCGTAGCCGGGTCTCCACGTCCACCGCCTCGAGGATTGCCTGCCGGTCCTCCGCGCCCGCCAAGACCGCGCACGACACCATGTCTGCCGCCTGCTCCGGGTCGGAGATCGCATCCAGATAGCCGATGACTTCCTTGGCCGAAAACGCCGGGGGCGGCTGGCCGGGGGCGCCGGGTTGGGCCTGGGACACGAGCGGAAACGGAAACGGAATCCCCAGTTGCACCCGTTCCTTGAGCAGTTCCCGCACGGTCGCGAGCAGACTGCCGATGGCCGGGCTGACACTCGGCGGCGTGGGCAACGGCTCGATATGTTGCACCCGATACGGTTTATATCGCACCACCTTGCCCAGCTTCACCCGCGTCAATCCTTGCAGGATCAAATGCGACGTGCCGTCCTTGTGCGCCACGGACACCCGGATCAGTCCCACGCCCGCGACCTCATTCGGAGTCTCGCGCGCGCTGTTCGGCTTGCGCATGGCCACGGACAGGACGCGATTGGAATGGAGCGCGTCCGCGAGCATCTGCCGGTAACGCGACTCAAAGATGTAGAGCGGCAGCAACGCCTGCGGAAACAGCGTCGCGTTCGGCAGCGTCATCACCGGCACTTCATCGGGCAACATCATGGGTTCAATTTAAGGAACGATCGGCCACGCGCAAGGCGTTTGCGGCCAGGACGTGCGCCGGGCATCCGCTATTTCCGGCCTTGCGGAACGAAAAGTCAGATTGACTTCGACGGGCAGGAGTAGGATATACACCGGCAATCAGCAACAGAAACTCCATTCCAGGCGGGGACAATTCTGAAGCGAAAGACGCAACGCGACGAATCAGGGCAACAACAACGATTTTCCATGAGAGCGAACCTCCACCTTTACCTTGGCCTGTTGCTGACCTGCGGCGGCATTACATCAACCGCTACTGACCGGTTCGTGTCGTTGGACGGCGGGCACCTTGCGCCGTTCACCAGTTGGGCGGATGCGGCCACGAACATTCAAGCGGCGATTGATGCCGCGTCGGCGGGCGACACGGTCTGGGTGACCAACGGTGTTTATGCCACCGGCGGTAAGGTGATGGCGGGTGATCTGACCAACCGCGTTGCCCTGGACAAAGCCATCCTGGTGCAGAGCGTGAATGGGCCATTTGTGACCACCATTCAAGGAGCTGGCGCCATTACCGGGGCCACCGCTGTGCGCTGTGCCTGGCTGACCAACGGAGCCACGCTGCAAGGGTTCACGCTGACGGGCGGAGGCACCAGGAGCACCGGAGACTCGTATACTTTGCGGTCCGGAGGCGGCGCATGGTGCTCCAGCTCGAATGCGACGCTGGCGAATTGTCGAATCGTCACGAACGCATGCGCCATCAATGGAGGTGGTGCGTACCAAGGGAATCTGCGTAACTGCTTCCTCAGCAGAAATTCTTCCGGGGCATTTTCGGCGAATCTGGTCAATTGCACGGTCACCAGTAATTCCTCCCAGGGGATCTTCAACTGCCGGGCAACCAACAGCATCGTGGCCTACAACGGCAGTGATGTCGTAAACGGCATTCTGAACTACTGTTCTACCCTTTCGGTCGTGTCGGGAGCGGGTAATGTGGTTGGCAGTCCGCGTTTGATGCCGGACGGCATTCACCTGGCAAATGACTCGCCCTGCCGCGCCTCTGGCACGAACTTAACTGCGGGCGTGGACATTGACGGCGAGGCCTGGTCGAGTCCGCCGTCCATCGGGTGCGACCAGTGGCAGCCGGCACCACTTATTTTCGGCGCCCCTCGGGTGCAAATCACGACCTATCCGCCCGGATTCAGCATCGGGTTGCTGGCAAGTGGGGAGGAGCCATTGACCTGCTGGTGGTTTCGCGACAATCAGTTGTTGGAGGACGATGGCCACTATCAGAACGCGCACACCACGAATCTGCTGGCCGTGGGCATCCTGCCCTCCGACGCGGGTGCCTACCAAGTGGTCGTCAGCAACGCCTTCGGGGTGGCAACGAGTGTCGTGGCGCAATTGACGTTTCGATATGTGGATGGCGCCAACCTTACACCTGCCGCGCCCTTCACCAGTTGGACAAGTGCCGCGACCAATATCCAGGATGCGATTGATGCCGCCACCGCAGGTGAAGTCGTGATGGTTACGAATGGTATTTATGCTACTGGCGGGAAGGTTAAGGATGGAGACCTGACCAATCGCGTTGCCCTGGACAAAGCCCTCTTGGTGCAAAGCGTCAACGGCCCTGGGGCCACCATTATCCGAGGAGCTTGGGATCCGGTGACAACCAATGGCCCATTGGCGGTGCGTTGTGCCTGGCTGACCAATGGGGCGACCTTGAACGGATTCACCCTCCGGGGCGGGGCCACACGAAATTCCGGCGGCATCAGCCTCCAGGGTGGCGGCGGCGTCTGGTGTGCCTCCAGTAGCGCCAACGTGTTCGACAGCGTACTTGTGGACAATCGCGCCCAACAATACGGAGGCGGTGCGCACGACGGAACCCTGAACAACTGTATCGTAAGGAGCAACACGGCGTACCACGGTGGCGGCGCCTACAGCGCGGTGCTCAACAATTGCGCCGTGCTGGGTAACTTTGCCCTCTCCGGCGGCGGGACCTATGCCAGTTTCCTCAATAGCTGCACGGTTACCCTGAATTCATCCTCGTCCATTGGAGCCGGCGCGTACTGGATAGGATCGGATACCAATATGAAGAACTGCATCCTCTGGAGCAACTATCGAACTTATGGAATTCCGGACAACTATTTCGGTGGCAAAGCCACCTACTCCTGCACTACGCCCCTGCCAAGCGGGACGGGGAATATCGCACTGGACCCACAGTTGCTTGGCGACGGCGTCCACCTGGCGGCCACTTCGCCCTGCATTAATTCCGGGAGTCCGCTCTATCTTGTCGGTGCGGACGTTGACGGCCAAGCCTGGGCGAATCCTCCCTCGATGGGCTGTGACCAATGGCGTCCGGAGCCGTTGATGGCCGTCCAACCCCGGCCCAAAGCCGCAGTGGGGGATGGGCAAGCCAGCCTCACTGTGGTCACGGCCGGCGCGGCCCCCACGCAGTGCTGGTGGACCAAGGATGGGTTGCCACTGTCCGACGATGCCCAATACACCAATGCCCGGACCACCAGCTTGTTGATCCGCAACTTTGGCGTCACCGATGCGGGCGCGTACCAGGTGGTGGTGAGTAACGCCTTTGGCGTCGCGACCAGCGAGGTTGTGCAGGTTGCCGTTCATTGTGTGGACGCAGCCAACGCGGCTTCGACGGCGCCCTACACCAACTGGGCATCCGCCGCAAATACCATTCAGGACGCCGTGGACGTCGCTGGTCCCACCGATGTGGTGCTGGTGACGAATGGGGTTTACGCCGGCGGCGGCCGGACGAAATCGGGTGCGTTAACCAATCGCGTCGTGATAGACAGACCGCTGTTGGTAACCAGCGTCAACGGCCCGGACAGCACGATTATTCAAGGGCAGTGGGATCCCGTCAGCACGAATGGCCCGGCGGCGGTACGGTGCGCCTGGTTGGGCGACGGCGCGGCTTTGAGTGGGTTCACCCTGCGCAATGGAGCAACGTTGCGGGACAACATTGGCTACGACGGAGGGGGTGGGGGTGCATCATGCAACTCAACAAACGCGGAACTGGCCAACTGCGTGATCACCAACTCGGTGGCATGGAGACAAGGTGGAGGCGTCTATTTCGGATTGGTTCGGAACAGCCGATTACAAGGCAATTCCGTTGCCTCTGCTTCAAGTTTTTTCGGTGGGGGCGGTGCAACCATGAGTATTTTGATAAACAGCCGGATCTTGCGGAATACATCCGCATCCAACGGAGGTGGTGTTGACACCGGCGAGCTCTACAACTGCCTCGTGACCGAGAACGCGGCAACGGGCCGGGGCGGTGGTGTGCATAACAGTGATTTGGTCAATTGCACAATGACTGCCAATACCTCACTCAGTCTGGGTGGGGGAGTTAGCAGCTCATTTTTGACCAACTGCATTGTTTATCTGAACATCGCGCCCTCCCTTCCTGATGTGGCTTATGCAGTAAACCCTGCCTTCACTTGCTCCACACCCTTGCTGGTCGGTCCGGGTAACATCGCGGAGGACCCACAACTCACCGACGGCTGGCACCTCTCAGCCACCTCGCCCTGCCGTGGCTTGGGCAGTGCCTCGGCAGCGACCGGCACGGACTTGGATGGAGATCCGTGGGCCAGTCCGCCCTCGATGGGCTGCGACGAGGTCAATGACGCCACTTTCATCGGGTCATTGTCGGTGAGTCTGACCGCAGCTTATCCGGAAGTCGCAGCCTATGGCAGCCTGCCATTGCTGGGGCAGGTTTCCGGTCGCGCCGGCCGGGTGGAATGGTCGTTTGGTGACGGGCCCAACCAGACCAACTTGAGCGCCCTGACGTTTCACACGTGGACAAATCCCGGCGACTATCTGGTAACATTCACCGCCTACAACACCGACAACCCCGGCGGGGTCACCACCAACCTGCAGGTCCATGTCGCCCCGCTGGTGTCGCCAGAATTGGCCGCGTCCGGTTTCAGCAGCAACCGCTTCACGTTGAGCTTCCCCGGACAGGCGGGAATCACATACGTCGTGGAGCAAACAACCAATCTGGCGCCACCAATCAACTGGCAACCCGTGCAAACCTTGATCAGCACCGGTGACTTGATCGAGGTGACAGACCCGAAAGCCACCAACGCGATGCGGTTCTATCGGACCCGGAGGCAATAAGGTTGGCCGAGGTGAAGGCGTCTGGAATGTAACCGGATTTCGGGATCACCGGGGCGAGTTGAACCGTCCGCCGGTTGACGGGAAACCTCCAGGTCCAAACTCGGCATGACTCGTTCAGCGGGCCGGTTCGGCCAGTAATTTTTTGACGACGGTCTCCACGTATCGCGGCTGCAAACCCACCACCCGGACGATGCCCTTGCGATCCACGATGGCGTAGGTTGGATAATACTGCGCCCGCCAGGCCTTCTCGCATTTCCGTTCGGCATCGCGAGCTATCGGATAGGTGATGCCGTGTTGCTTGGCATTGGCCGCCATTTTTTCCTGCCCCCGGCTGGACGTGCAAACGCCCACAATCACCAGCCCCTGGTCCTTGAAATTCTTGAGCAACTCGTTGTTGTGGGGAATGGCAGCCATGCACGGGCCGCACCAGGTCGCATAGAAGTCCACGACGACAACCTTGCCTTTGAGGCTGGCCGGCGTGATTTCGCCATTGATCCACTGGCTGAGGCCCGCGAGCGACGGCATGGGCTTGCCTTCCAAGGCAGCGTGGCTGGCGCGTTGTTCCGCCTTGCTGTCCCAAGTCCAACTATCGGGAAATTCGCCGGCCGCAACGGTAAACGCCGCCAACAAAAGAGAGCCGAACACGGTGAGAACTGGTTTGCTGATTTTCATAAGCGAGTCGTTAACACGGGCCGTGCCGGTTGGCAACCGGGAATATGGTCGGCGCAGCTCGGTTTTTTGCAGGGTGCGCCAACATCGAGCGGTGGAACTCCGCGCGCTGCGAGGATTCGCGCGGCGCGGCGGAACGTCCTGCCCGATGCCGTGTGCTCGGTGCGGACGGGCTGGTCGCAGCGCGACCAGCGACACCGCGAGAAACTCAGATGCGCTCGATCGTCCTCGACTAGAACTGCGTCAGCTTCTCCAGTTCCTTCACGCGCCGGTTGACGTTTTGACGGGTGATCTTGTCCGTGCGGTTCAGCCCAAATCCCTCGCAACAGAACGACGCCACCACGCTGCCGTGAATCATCGCCCGGCGCAGATTGGAATCAATGGATCCCCGGGCGGTGGCGAGGTAGCCCATCATGCCGCCCACGAACGAATCGCCCGCCCCGGTGGGGTCCACCACCGCAGGCAACGGGTAGGCCGGACAGATGAAGCAGCCTTTCGGTCCGGACAGGATCGAGCCGTGTGAACCCTGTTTGATGATGACGTATTTCGGGCCCAGCTTGTGAATCTTCTTCAGCGCCACAAACACATTGTCCTCCTGTGTCAGTTGGTGCGCTTCGCTGTCGTTGAGCACGAATCCGTCCAGCCGCGGCAGTAGTTTGGTGAGGTCTGCCAGCGCGATGTTGAGCCAGAGGTCCATCGTATCCGCCACCACAAACTTCGGGCGTTTCATCTGATCGAGCACGTGATGCTGGAGCACCGGCGCAATATTCGCCAGCAGCACGAAGGGCGACGATTGATACGCCGGCGGCAATTCCGGGGAGAACGTCTCGAACACGCCGAGTTCCGTCAGCAGCGTGCGCCGGTTGTTCATGTTCACTTCGTATTCGCCGGACCAGTGAAACGTCTTGCCCGGTTTGCGCTGCAATCCCGTCAGGTCAATGCCGTGCTTCTGGTAAAGCTGCACATACTTCTTGGGAAAATCATCACCGACCACGCCGACCATTTTCACCGGGGAAAAGAAACTGGCCGCCACCGCCGCGTGACTGGCCGAGCCGCCCAGCAGCTTCGGGTTTTCCTGCGTGGGGGTCTTGATGGAGTCCAGGGCCGTCGAACCGACAATCAATACGCTCATAATTCAGTGGTTAATCAGGCTGTAAGCCGGCGCGCAAAGTAGGGAAACCGCCGTAGGCAATCAAGTCTGGCCGCAAGCCTTCGACCGTAGCCGCCGACGTTAGGAGGCGGAAGCATTTGCAAACAGCGGCCCGCCTCGTTACCTCGGCGGCTACCGGTGATGGGGAGAGAATCGCGGATTGAGTCGGATGGCGCGGGCTGCTAATCAATCAGGACGATCGCATGAATTCGCTGCCACACATCCCCGCGCTCCGGCGCGGCAAAGCCTACGAAAGCCTCGATACGGCCGAGGTCAAAGATTTTCGCACCGGCGAAGTCAAAGCCACCGTCAGCCAGGTCAACGCCGGGATCGTCCGCAAAGACCTCGGACGATTGTCGGAAGCGCAAGCGGCGCTGAAGAAATTCTCCGTCGCCCAACTCATCGAAATCTGCGCGAAGACGGGCGAGCAATTCCTGAAGGGTGCCTTGCCACTCGGCGACCAGGGGCACACCCAATCGCCGCAGCAATACATCGAAACCTTGAGCTGCACCAGCGGCCTGCCGCACGTCATGGTGAAGCGCAACATGGAGAAAATCCACCTCGCGCTGACGAACATGAAGACTGTGCTGAATGGACTGTCGCGAGGACTGGACCTTTCGATCCTCGACTCGGGCAGCGGCGAACAGTTCGGCACACGGCTCAGTTATTTCCCGACGACGCAGGCGCTCGGGCTGGTGATGCCGAGCAATTCGCCGGCGGTGAATTCACTCTGGCTGCCGGCCATTGCGCTCAAGACGCCGGTCGTCATCAAACCCGGCAAGGAAGAACCGTGGACACCGTATCGGTTGATTCAGGCTTTCATCGCGGCGGGTGCGCCGGCGGAGGCGTTCGGGTTTTATCCGACGGACCACGAAGGGGCGGGCGAGATATTGAAGACGTGCGGTCGCGCGCTGATCTTTGGCGACAAATCCACCACGGCCCAATACGCGAACAATCCGGCCATCCAACCGCATGGCCCGGGCTGGAGCAAGATTCTCGTTGGCGACGATTGCATCGAGAACTGGCGCGATTACGTGGACGTGATGGTGGCGAGCATTTCCGACAACGGTGGGCGTTCGTGCATCAACGCTTCGGCCATCGTTGTGCCGAAATACGCCGCGGAAATCGCCGAGGCGCTCGCGCAGAAACTCGGGCCGATTGCGCCGACCAAAGCCGACGATCCCGGCGCGCGTCTCTCCGGTTTCGCCAATCCCAAGATGGCGGACTTCATTGATGGCGCGATTGAGGAGGGTTTGAAGACGCCGGGTGCGGTGGAGGTCACGGCGAAATATCGGATGCCCCTCACCCCGTCCCTCTCCCCATCCGATGGGGAGAGGGTGGCCGAAGGCCGGGTGAGGGGACCCCGCAAAGTCACCTTCGACGGCGGCACGTTTGTTCGCCCGACGATTGTCCACTGCGATTCCTTCGCCCATCCGTTGGCGAACCGTGAATTCCTCTGCCCCTACGCCAGCGTTGTGCAAGTGCCGCAGGCCGACATGCTCAAACAAATCGGCTATACGCTCGCCTGTTCCGTCATCACCAAAGACCCGGCGTTCATCGAACAGGCGATGGCGTATCCGCACATTGACCGCTTGAACGTCGGCCCGGTTTCCACGATGAAAATTTCGTGGGATCAACCGCACGAGGGCAACATGTTCGAGTTCCTCTGGCGTCGCCGCAGCATCGAGCGGGCTTGGTAAGTCGGAGCGCGGTGTTTACGCCGCTTCACCACGCGAACTCCAATGATCGTGGAGATATCGCGAATGTCACCAGCGGTGGACGCCGATGCGGACTGAAACTCGCGCTCCCCCAGCGCCCCTGCTCACGCCGGCAGCTTCAAGTTACTTTGCCGCGTCGTAGATGTTGCCAAGGAGTTGCGGTTTCCGGGATGGCTGGGTCAGTGGTGGAATCTCACCATCGTCGCGGGTATCGGCAAATCTCCAGAGCCAAAGTCCGCCATCGGCCGCCAGGCTGAGGACGCCTTCGGGGGCGGCGCTGATGGCAATCCAGTTGGAATTGTCGCTAAGCCGCCTGGCCTGCGCACGTTCCGGATGCGCCAGCGGACTGTCCCGAAAAGCCCAGGTCCAAAGTGATCCGTCGGACTTTAACGTCACGACGGAAACATTGGCGCGCGGTGTGTAGCCCTGAGCTTGCACCATGGCCACCCAGTTGGTCTCCGTGCCGAGTTGCACGTCATGCACCACAAGTTCGCTTTGGCGATTGCGAACCCGTTGAGAAACAGTAACGGCTCGCAGCGTTCCATCCGCTGCCAGCCCCAGTTGATCGAGCCCACGCGGCGAATACCAAGCCCCGACCAGATTACGCCAGCGCTTTTGTTCCAATACCGGGCTGCGCGTCAGGATCAGGCCTTCCTCCAGCTTGATGTCTGTAAACGCACCGATAACAGCTCCCGGATAGACATAGGTCCGGCCATCTTTTTTCCGAAAAACCGTGCGCCCGTCGGAGGCGAAGATCTCCGCCCAATCCGCGGTGTTGCCGAGTCGTTCGGGAGCGAAGGTGCGCAATCCCGGCCAGTTGGTTGTGAAGTAGTTAACCAGAAGCGGGCCGAGCCGCCACAACGTGCCATCTTGCTTGAGCAGAAATACCGACGCCCCATTGCCAACGACATTTTTCCAATCAGATTCGTTGCCAAATCGCACCAGCTTGATCGCTCCCCGGTTGGTTGGCAGCCCGACTAGCCAGTGGTCGAGCGACCAGGGCTTTTCCGAGACCCACAGACTGCCGTCTCGTTGCAACCCGACCACGTCCCGACTCAAATACGCAACGCTCGCCCAGTTCGTCCCCGCCAGAAAGCCATCGCCGGGCACTACTTTCAACGTCCAGCGATTCAACAACCGGGTGGGCCAACTGGCGTCCTGAAGGTAGAGCCGGCCGGACCAGGAACGGCCGTCAGTAAATTGAATGGCCGGGCGGAGTCCCAAGTCCGTCAGGCTGACGACATCCGACGTTCGCAAGCGCGCCGGGCCGGGCGGCGGCTCGAGTCGTTCCACCAGTTCCCACGCGCGTTGGTAAATGGCGCTGGTGACCGCCATCACCGCGACCAGCGCGGACAGGACGACGACCAGATTCCGACGCCAGACCGACCACCCCACGAGCACGTGTTTGAAATTCCAAAACGTCAGGCGGGTCAGGGTAGCCGCCAATACCGGCAGCCCGATCAGATAAATCAGCCAGCCGTGCCACAACGGGTAGTCCAGGATCTCGTCAATGGCTGGCGCGTTCACCAACAAGACCCACGCCAGGAGCGTGCCGGCAATGGCCGGCGCAAGGGCTTGCAGGGTGTTGCGCACCAGCGTCGAGCAATAAAACGCGATTGAAAGAATACTGAGGACAATCAGACAAAACAGCAGGAACGTCGCCGGCAGATCCAGCGTACTCGATACGGTCCGCGACAGGAAGTGGGGGAAGATCCGGTTGCCTTCGAGCAACAGCGGCATGACGACGCCCAAACAAACCGACAACGCGACCGCGACCCCGAATTTGATCGTCAGTTGCGTCCGACGGCGGATGGGCAGACATAATTGCGCCTCCAGAGTTCCCAGTTTCCGTTCCTCCGCCACCGCGACGCAACCTATGAGCAGCGGCATCACCAGCCAGAGCACCCAGAACGCCGTGCTCACAAACTCCAGCGTGGGCGAATGTATGAAGTCATCCGCCCAGTTTCGCGCCGCCATCATTCCCAAGTGCAACGCGAGCAGCGTCCCGGCGATGATGAATTGCGCTTGATGCAGTTGGAGTTCCTTGGCGAGCAACGCGCGGCGCTGCCGCCGGTCCGGCAGCGTTTGCGGCGCGGCCAACCCACGCGGCAACGTGATCCAGGTCGGCAGTGCGATTTCGCCCCCGGTCCATTGCACATCCTGTGCCCGGAGAAACATTCGGCGAGCCCAGCAGAAGCTCCCGACGCTGTACGCGACCAGCACGAGAATCAAGTTGCGTTCCGTGTGGAGTCCATCGCCGAATGTCTCCGAGGCGTAGCTGGTCAACAGGGCCAGGGCCGCCGGGACAATCAGCGCGAACCAGAAGGCCGCGCCGACCTGTCGCAATAGCAGCACCCAGCTCAAGCCGCCCGAGTACACCGCCAGCGAGAAGAGCAGCGCCGTCACGATGAGAGTGTGGAACTCGTCGGCGCTCAGCAGTGTGCTCTGATGAAGCAGTTGATGGTAAAACAGCATCAGGCACCAGGCCGCGCAGACGGACGCGATGCCGCCGGCCAGCAACGCCGTTTTGGTCCGCCAGAGGCGCCGCCGCGCGACCGGTTGCACCAGCAGCAACGAGAAAGTTCCGGCGCTTAACTCGCAGCCAAACGATCTCAAAGCCATCAGCACCACCATCGCCGGACCCAGCACAAACGGAAACGCGAACAGCCCATAACCTCGGAACCATGCGTCCGGATGTTGGGGGTCCGTCCAGAAAATACCCAGGCCCACCGCTGCCAGTCCCACTAACCAGCTCGGCAGCAACAACCGGATTTCTTTTTTAACCAGGGCGTTCATTACCGGGCTGGTTTCAATGCCGTGGACGCGACGAAGATTTCCTCGAGCGTCAGCGATTCGGTTTGCAGTTCCTCGGGTCGTTGCGCCTGCAACCTTGCGACGAGTTCGTCGCTGTGGCCGTTGGCAAGGATTTCGAGTTCGCGCCCCTCCTGTTTTACGCGCAACGCGCCGGGCGCGTCGAACCGGGCGGGTGGGGCGGCAAAGCGGGCACGGATCTTCTTGAACCGATCCCGCGCAGCGTCGGCGGACAGGGTCAGGAGTTCGCAGCCTTGCTCGATGATGGTAAATTCATCAATCAACCCCTCGAACTCGGAAATCAAATGCGTGGAGACAAACACCGTGCGCGGCCCGGCGTCGCCCGCTTGGTATGCGCCGATCACCGTTTGAATGAATTCGCGGCGCACGATGGGATCGAGGCCCGAAGTGGGTTCATCCAACAGCAACAACTCCGGCTCGGGACAGATCGCACCGATGAGCGCGAGTTGCGTGCGCTGCCCCTTGGACAGCGCGGACGTCTTCTGCGCGGCGTTCAGCCCGAAGCGTTGCAGCAGGTCGGTTTCAATGTCGCGATTCCAATGCGCGCGGAACGAGGCGAGGTAGTTCAACGTGTCGCGCACGGTCATCCACGGGTAGAAGGCGACGGCGTCCGGCACGTAGGCGAGCCGTGACTTCACGGCCACTTCGTCGCGCTGCGGATCCAGCCCGAACACGCGCACGCTCCCGCTGGTGGGGCGCAGCAGATTGAGCAGGCATTTGATGGTGGTGGTTTTGCCGGCGCCGTTGCGGCCAAAGAAGCCGTAACAGCGGCCCGGCGATACCGTGAGACTGAGGCCGTTCACGGCGTCATGTTTGCCGTAGCGACGATGCAGGTCCTTGATCTCGATGACGGGAGTTTGGTTCATGATTTCTCCTTCCTGGCCTTGTTCTCGAAGTAATCAAGCCGCTCGTTCACCACCGTGAGAAAGGTTTCCCGATCCACTTGCAGGTGATGCGCCATCACCACGGCTTCGTCCACTTCCTTGACCAGCAGCTTCTGCCGCACGGTTTTGGTGAACGGCGAGTTGTTTGCCTTGAGAAAGCAACCCTTGCCCGGAACGGTCTCGATCACACCCTGGCTTTCGAGTTCGGCGTAGGCCTTGGCAATGGTGTTGCGGTTGACGCGCAATTCCTCGGCCAGCGGGCGGATGGAGGGCAGCGGCTCGCCGGCGCGCAAGCCGCCCGAGGCCGCGGCGTACCGCACCTGGTCCACCAGTTGGAGATAGACCGGCTTGCCGGTTTTGAAATCAATCTGAAAAACCATAGGCGATTTCTGTCCTATGACACTAGGACAGTGGACCGGTCGGCGTCAAGCGAAATTTTTCGCTTCGTTATCCCGGCGGCACATCGCAGTTTTTTGCCGGTGGGGAGCGCACGCTCCTTGGCACGGTGCGGCGGTGGACGCCCTCGTCCATCGCGCGAGGCTCAGCGCGAAGGGCGCGTGTGCTCCTCCGCCGGTCTTGCGGGCAGTGCTGGTCGCGCCGCGAGCAGCCCGTCCGCGTCGAGCGGCCGGAATCAGACGGGCGAGATGTTCCGGTGCGTCGTTCCGCGCATCGCGACTCCGCGCAGCGCGAGGAATTCCACCGCTCGAAGTTGGCGCAGTTTGCGATAAGCCAAGTCGCGTCCATCGTCCCGCCCATTTGCGCGTGTGGCTTGCGGCGGTTGAATGAAATGCGCTAGTCTGCTGTCCAACGCCAATGGCCGAAGCCAACCACAATCCGTCGCCCTCAGTCTTGAGGGCTTTTGATTTTCCGTCACCCACCCGGTTGATCACGGGCGCCGGGTGCGTGGAACAGGTCGGCGGGCTGGCGCGCGGACTGGGCGCGCAACGGGTGCTGTTGGTCACGGACGCCGGGATCGTGGCCGCCGGTCACGCGGATCGCGTGCGGAAAAGCCTGGCCGCCGCCGGTCTGACCACAGCGTTTTTCGATCGGGTGCGCGAGAATCCCACCACCAAATGCGTGGAGGATTGCGTGGCGGCGGCCCGGGATGCGGAAGTGGACCTGTTGATTGGTCTGGGTGGCGGCAGTTCGATGGATACGGCCAAAGGTTGCAATTTTATCCTGACCAATGGCGGGCGCATGCAGGACTACTGGGGCGTCGGCAAGGCGACCAAACCCATGTTGCCCTTCATCGCCGTGCCCACCACCGCCGGCACCGGCAGTGAGACACAATCCGCCGCGCTGATTGCCGATGAGGAGACGCATCAAAAGATGGCGTGCCTGGATGCCAAGTGTGCGGCCCGCATTGCCATACTGGATCCGACGCTCACGGTGTCCCAACCGCCGCGCGTGACCGCGGGCACGGGGATTGACGCGATTGCGCACGCGGTTGAAACGCTGGTGACGACGAAGCGCACGGAATTGTCGCAGCGCATGTCCCGCGATGCCTTTCAGCTCTGCATCGCGGCGCTCCCGGTGGTGTTGCGACATCCCGACGATCTCGAAGCGCGGGCGCGAATGCAACTGGGCGCGGCGCTGGCGGGCGCGGCGATTGAACATTCGATGCTGGGCGCGACGCACGCCGCCGCCAATCCACTCACGGCCCACTTCGGGATTGTGCATGGCCATGCGGTTGGGTTGATGTTGCCGCAGGTGGTGGGATTCAATGCCGGGGACGCAACCGCGCGGGCGGCGTATGCGGGACTGGCGCGGGCGGCCGTCCTGGTTTCGCCGGGTGAATCCGAGGAGCGGGCGGTGCAGGCGCTGCGATCGCGGCTGAGCGAGATGTTGAAGCTGGCCGGATTGGCGGGATCGCTCGCGGCGTGTGGCGTCACGCGGAGTGCGATCCCCCAACTGGCGGCGGAGGCGGCGGGTCAGTGGACCGCTGGGTTTAATCCACGTCCGATCACGGCGAAAGATTTCGCGCAACTCTACGAAGCTGCCCTGGGTTAAAACAAAACGAGCGCCGTGGTCGGCGCCCGTGGTACCCGTCCGCGTCCGGGGCTTAGTTATCCAGAATCTGCAGCTTGAAGGTGCGCGAGGAGGCGCTGCCTTTGCGTGGACCGCCAAAGGCGTTGTATTGGTAATCAAACTTGTAGTGGTAACTCTGGGAACTGGCGTCCGCCGGCACCGGGATCAAACATTCCCAGCGGTTGTGCATCAGACGGGTCAGGTGCATCGGATAGGAATCGTCGCCGATGATGACCGTGGGCCGGATGGTATCCCAGAGCAGGGTTTGCTGGCGCGAATCCAGCGAGACTTCCACCGGGTAGAGATTGTTGGCGTTGCGCAACTGCCGCGTCGCGGACAGGTTCGTAATGGTGGACGCACAACCCGCGAGCAGGAGCATCGCCGGCAACAGGACAAGAGCTTTCTTCCACATAGCGCCCTGAGCGTGGCATGGCGCCGGGCGGGTTGTAAAGTTGGATTTGACCGCTCTTTTGCGTTTGACCGGAAGCGCCCGGGCCGGTTAGGGTGCGCGCTCTTGTTTTAGCGGCCGGGAGCTGAATTTTATGATTGGAACAATGCGGAAACACTCGAAGTGGATGTGGTGGCTCATCATCTTTGCCACCATCATCACGTTCGTCTGGTGGGGATCTTCGCCGTCCATGAACGGCGGCGGGGGCGGGTCGGGCAACTTTGGCCGGATTGACGGGAAGAACATCACGTCCACCGAATATGAAGCGGCGGGACGCGAAGTGAGGCTGATGTATTTCTTTGCCAGTGGTGGTTCCTGGCCCGACCGGGGCGCGTTGAAATCCGGTTTCGATCTGGAGCGGGAGACTTACTTTCGCGTGTTTCTCAACCGGCGGCAGCAGGAAATGGGCGTGCATGTGAGTCAGGAGACCCTGGCCAAGATTGCCAGCGACCGCCTGCGCGCGATGAACCGGGGCAAGCCCGTGTCCGCGGAAGAATTCGCCACGCGCATCCTGGCACCCGAAGGACTGGACCTGCACGATTTCCAGCGGTTCATTGAACACGAACTCGGGATGCAGCAAATGGCCTCCTTGCTCGGACTGGGCGGCGAACTGGTCACGCCGCAGGAAATCCGGGCGCTGTATGACCGCGAGCATCAGGAGTTGCAAACGCAGGTGGCGTTCTTTTCCGCCAGCAACCACCTCGCGGAGGTCAAGCCCACGCCGGAGCAACTTGGTGTGTTCTTCACAAATCAAGCGGCGCGCTACCGGCTGCCCGAGCGGTTGCAGGTCAACTACGTCCAGTATCCGTTGTCGAATTTTCTCGCCGAAGCCGTGGCCAAAATCAACGAGAACACCAACCTGAACGAGCTGCTCGAAGCGGTCTATCAACAGCGCGGCACGAATTACTACAGCGATGCCAAATCGCCGGCGGAGGCCAAACAACGGATCCTCCAGGAAGAGCAGCACGGCCTGGCCCTCGATCTGGCCCGCAAAAAAGCCCTGGAGTTTGCCAACGCCCTCTACGCCCGGGAGCCGCTCCGCGCGGAGAACCTGACGACGATGGCCAAGGAAGCCGGCTTGACGCCGCACGTATCGGCCCCGTTCGACCAGGAGTCGCCGCCCGCCGGGCTGGATGTGCGCTCGGACTTTAACAAGGCCGCCTTTCAGTTGAGCGAGGAAGAACCCTACAGCCAGCTGATCGCCGGCAATGACGGCGTTTATCTGATTTCCCTGAACAAGCGGTTGCCGAGCGAAATCCCGTCGCTGGAATCCATCCGCGACCGGGTGACGCAGGATTTTCGCCTGCTCCAAGCGGTGCAACTCGCGCGACAGGCGGGGATAAAATTTGTGGCCACTGCCACCAACAGTCTGGCCGCCGGAAAAAGTTTTTCCGACGTTTGCGCCGCGGCGGGGATTCATCCGGTGTCGCCCCCGCCGTTCTCGCTCAGCACGCGCACGCTGGCGGCCGTCGAAGGTCATGTCAGCCTGTCGCAGTTCAAGCAGGCCGCCTTCAGCCTCACGCCCGGTCACCTGAGCCCCTTGGAGCCGGACAACGACGGTGCGTTTGTCGTTTTCCTGCAGGCAAAACTTCCGGTCAACGAAAAGCAATGGATCACCGATCAAGCCGCCTTTACCCGCAGCGTGCGCCAGGCTCGCCGGAGCGAGGCGTTCAATCGCTGGTTTAGCCAGCAGTTCACCAAAATCCGGTCCGAGATCCCGTATTTCAACAAGCCGCCCCAAATGTCCGGCACAGCCGGATCGTAATCGGAGCCAGACCGCCACCCGGGGCGGAGCTTGCGAATTGTTTGCGGAAATGGAAAAGCCGGCGGGCGGCACCGGAGATTCGTATGAGCGCCGTCATCAAACTCTCTTCGCCCGCCACGCGTGAGTTTTGGGAAATCCCGGTGCTCCACGCGGACGACCATGTGCTCGCGCTCGACAAGCCGGCCGGCTTGCCGATTTCACCTGATCGCCAGGATCCGGCGCGTCCGAGTCTGATGCCCTTGCTCCATGCCGCCATTGCCGCCGGCAAACCGTGGGTGGTGGAACTGGGCTTGACCTATCTTGCCAACGCGCACCGGCTGGATCCAGACACCAGCGGCGTGCTGTTGCTCGCCCGGTCCAAACCCGTGCTGGTGCAACTCGCCAATCAATTCGGGAACCACCAGCCGGAGCTGAAACATCTCGCCCTCGTCCGGGGCGTGCCGCGCGCGGACCGGTTTGAAGTGGACGCGCGCCTGTCGCCGCACCCGACCGTTCCCGGCCTGGTCTGGGTGGACTCCCGCGCCGGCCAGCGGTCGCTGACCCGGATCGAAGTGGCGGAACGCTTTTCCGGCTACGCGCTGCTGCATTGCTATCCGGTCACTGGGCGGACGCACCAAGTTCGGGTTCACGCGCGACATGCCGGGCTGCTGCTGGTTGGCGACACGCTTTACGGTGGCAAACCGCTGTGGCTTTCCCGGCTCAAACGTGATTACCGCCTCAAACCCGGCCGAACCGAACGGCCGCTGCTCGCGCGCGTGGCCTTGCACCTGGAACAACTGACGCTCGCTCATCCGGTGACGGGCGCAGCGTTGACACTCACCGCACCGTGCCCCAAGGATATGCGGGTGGCGCTAAAATACCTGCGCGAATTTGGCGCGGCCGGCGAGCCGGCACGCCCGCCATCACCTTGAAAATCATGTGCGATGGCAATGACCAGTCACCGCCGATGTCGCCCGGCGACATTCGACCTGATCCGCGACTCAACCATCCACCCATTATGCTAAAGCAACTCGTCTTACTTGGCCTCGCCCTGATCGTTGCTCCCCTGACTCGCGCAGCGGACGTATATTCCGTCCGCGACTTCGGCGCGACCGGCGACGGGAAAACCGACGACACCGCCGCCTTCCAGCAGGCGCTTGATACCGCAGGGAAGGCCGGCGGCGGCGTGGTTTACGCACCGCGCGGGAATTATTTCTTTGCCGGCCACCTCACCTTTCCCCCGGCCGTCACGCTCAAGGGCGTTTGGGAATCCGTGCCCGCGCACAACGGCATCCGCGACGCGGGCCTGCCCAAACCCACCGACGACGGCACAACTTTTCTCGTCACGGAAAGCGCGGGCAAGGAGGACGGCCCGCCGTTCATTACGCTCAATCACAACTGCACACTCAAGGGCGTGGTGATCTATTATCCCGATCAGGACCCGGCGGAAGAACCCAAACCGTATCCCTACGCCATCGCCATGCGCGGCAAAAATCCCGCCGTGCTCGCGGTCGAGTTGTTGAATCCCTACAACGGCATTGATGCCAGCCAGAACGAGCGCCACTTGATCCGTGATGTGCAGGGCCAGCCGTTGCGGCGCGGCATCTTTGTGGACTTCATTTACGACATCGGCCGCATCGAGAACGTGCATTTCAATCCCTGGTGGAGCATGAAGCCGAAACTCTTCGCCTGGCAGCAGGCCCATGGCGAGGCGTTCATCTTCGGGAAGAGTGACTGGCAATACGTCTATAACACGTTCTGCTTCGGCTACAACGTCGGCTACAAGTTCATCAAGACGAAGTCCGGCGATTGCAACGGGAATTTTCTCGGCATCGGGGCCGACGATTGCTTCACGGCGCTGGAGGTCGCGGAGTGTTCGCGCATCGGTCTGCTGATCTCGAACGGGGAGTTTGTTTCGTTCCACGGCCCGGACCCGACGATGATTCGCGTGGGCCCGAACAACACGGGCAGCGTGCGCTTCGTGAATTCGGCCTTCTGGGGACCGTGCAATCAGATTGCGAAGATCGCGGGCAAAGGCACGGTGGGCTTCAGTGACTGCACATTCGTGCAGTGGGATCACAAGAAGGAAGGCCGGGCGGCGATCCAGGCTGACGGCGGCAGCGTGATCGTGCGCGGCTGTGAGTTTCAGGAGGACAAACCGCAGGTGGCCTTGGGCGCGGACGTGCGGCGGGCCATCATCACGGACAATCTCATCAAAGGCCGACCCGCCATCGTCAATCAAAGCAAAGGCAACGTGGTGCTGAGGGAAAATGTGAGCGACCTGCCCTCGGAGGAAGCGAAATGAAAACGAAACTAGGTATTCCGCGAAGCTCTGGACTGCGGCAGTTCTCTGCCGCTTTTGCAAGCGCATCGGTAAAACGAAAGCGGCAGAGAACTGCCGCAGTCCAGGGCGCTATCGCGCGGGTTCAAATTGGGTTTATTGTGGCCGTCGCGCTGCTTGCCGGCTGCGAGAATCGGCCGGCCATAGACGCTAGCCGGGCTGGAGACGTGTTGGTCGTTTCGCCGGCTAAAGGTGCTGCGTCCTCATCGCAAGAGCTCCGGAAGGCCTTGGACTCGGCCACGCAGCTAAGAATGCGAACCGGCAAGCCCGTAACGATTTATCTCCGTGATGGAACTTATTTCCTGAACGCACCGTTGGTTTTGCGCCCCGAACATTCTGGCCTCACGTTCGCTGCCTACCGGTCAAACGAACATCCAGTCCTGAGCGGCGGACGCCGCATCACCGGCTGGCGGGAAACCACGGTCAACGGTCGGAACGTCTGGGCGGCGGACCTCCCGGAAGTGCGCGAGGGCAAATGGTATTACCGCGAGTTGTGGGTGAACGGCGAACGCCGCACCCGCGCGCGCCATCCGAACAAGGGTTATTTCAAGATCAAAGCCCTGCCGGACAAGGCGGCGGAGTGGACGCAAGGCCATCGCCGCTTCGAGTTCCAGGCCGGCGATCTGGTGAATTGGCCGAGCGTTACCAACGCTGAAGTCGTGGCCATGACGCGCTGGGTCGAGTCGCGGCTGCCGGTCACCAGCGTGGACGAGTCACAACGCATCGTGAACTTTGCCAAACGCTCGGTGTTCGAGTTGCAGCCGGACGACCTTTACTACCTCGAGGGCGCGCGGGAGGCGCTCGATGCGCCGGGCGAATGGTATCTCGATGCTACGACCGGAAAACTTTTCTACGCGCCCATGCCGGGCGAGCGGCCGGATCGCATCGAGGCCATCGCGCCAGTGTTGACCCAGGTGCTGCGGCTGGAAGGTCAGCCGCAAACCGGTCAATTCGTCGAGCGGGTCGAGTTTCGCGGTATCACGTTTGCGCACGCCGAGTGGAATCTGGCCCGACCGGGCGACACCAACGCGCCCCCCGGCTGGCCCGCGCGCACCAGCGAAGTCGGCGGGTTCAATCAGGCCGCCGTGGGCGTGCCCGGCGCGGTCTGGGGCGAAGGCGTGCGGAATTGCGTCTTCCAGAACTGCGACTTTGTTCACCTGGGAACCTACGGTCTGGAACTGGCGCGCGGCTGTCAGTCGAACTTGATCTCGCGTTGCGAGTTCACCGACCTCGGCGCGGGCGGCATCAAGATCGGCGAAACCACCATCCGCACCGCTGCGGCCGAGCAGACGGGGGCCAACGAGATTTCCGATTGCCGCATCCATGATGGCGGAAAGACATTTCAAAGCGCCATCGGGGTCTGGATTGGACAGTCGCCCGACAATCGCATCCGGCACAATCTCATCCACGATTTCTATTACACCGGGATTTCGATCGGGTGGACGTGGGGTTACGGACCGGCGCTCGCGTCGAACAACATCGTCGAATTCAATCACGTTCATCACATCGGGGTGAAGTCAGATGGTGACGGCCCAGTGTTGAGCGACATGGCGGGCATCTACATGTTGGGCCGGCAACCCGGCACGCGCGTCGTCAACAACCTCTGGCACGACATGGCCGCAACGAAATACGGTGGCTGGGGGATCTACACCGACGAAGGCAGCAGCGGTATCCTGATCGAGAGCAATCTGGTCTATCGCACCACGCACGGCGGCTTTCATCAACACTACGGCGAGACGAACATCGTGCGAAACAATATCTTCGCTTTCGCGCGCGACCAGCAACTCCAGCGCTCGCGCGAGGAGGATCACATCAGCTTCAGCTTCTCGAACAACATTGTCTATTTCGACCAAGGGGTCCTGCTGGGCAGCACCTGGAAGAATGACAAGTTCATCATGGACTGGAACGTGTATTGGGACACCCGGCTGGCGGAGAAACCGGACGAAATGAAATTCGCCGGCGGAACGCTGGAACAATGGCGAGCGCGCGGGCATGACGAGCACTCGCTTATTGCTGACCCGCAGTTCGCCGGCCCGGAGAAGGATGATTTCCAACTCCAACCCAATTCGCCGGCGTTCAAACTGGGTTTCCGACCGATTGACTTGCGCAAGGTTGGGCCGCGAAAATGAAAGCCCGCTGACTCCCGCTTCGTGTTTGGCGTTTGTCGGCCTTCGCATGCTCGCGCGCCAGGCGTCGAGTAATCCGTCGGAAGCGGGGCGGGAATCGGCAGGACCCGGAAGTGGTGCGCACGAAAGGACTTGAACCTTCACACCTTGCGGTACCAGATCCTAAGTCTGGCGCGTCTGCCATTCCGCCACGTGCGCAACGTGGAATAGTTTTAAGCTATCTGACTTGAATCACAAGCCAGTTCAGAAGCGGCGCAGCTTCACACTGCCCCGGCGCGCGGCTGTGTTGAAAACCAGCCGCAGCAGCGTGAAAACATGGGCGCTGTGATTTGCCAAGTGGATTCAGGTTGTCCACCCGCTGCGGCTGGTCGCGGGCGACACAGCCGCGCTCCATTCCGGTGCCGTGGGCAGCTTCAAGTTGTGCCCGCTCAGAAATCGAACTGGTCAATGTTGTCCTTGTTGAAGATGAATGGCTTGCCCAGCAGGATGCTGTCGCCCTCGATCTGAAATTCTCCCAGGGAGCCTGCCTTCATGCTCTTATCACCGGGCTTGAGAGTTCCCCTGGCTAGTTCGGCGGCGGCATAGATGGTCAGATAGCCCAGGTCTTCCGTGTTCCAAAGAATCACGCTGTCGGTCACGCCCTCGTGGACATAGCGCTTGTTCTCATTGGGCAACCCAAGACCGAGGACTTTCACTTTGCCGGTTTTGCCCGCCTGCTTCACCGCCTCCGCCGCGCCGGGCACGGCTGGCGAACAGATCGCCATAATGCACTTCAGGCTCGGATTCGCGCTCAACAACGCCGTGGCCTCACTCTGCGCCTTGTCCTTGAGGTCGTCGCACGGACGCAACGCAATCATCTTCATTTTGGGATATTTGGCCGCGCGCCGTTCCTCGATGTATTTCTGCCACTCGATCATGTTGGCGGCAGTGAGGCTCGCGGTGATGATGGCGAATTCGCCTTCGTTGTTGCAGAGCCGCGCCGCTTCGTCCATGAGGGTGTTGCCGATGCCCTGCGGGGTGGCCTGATTAACGAAGAACGCGCGCGCGTCCGGTTGCGCATCGGCGTCGTAGGTGATGACCTTGATTCCTTTGGCCCGCGCTTTGCGCAACGCGGTGGATATGCCTTCCCGGTTCTCGCACGCCACCGCCATCGCGTCCACGCCGAGTGTGATCCAGTTCTCGACGATCTCGTTCTGCTTCGCGGGATCGGGATCCGTCGGGCCATCGAAGACGAGTTCCACACCCAACTCGCGGGCGGCCTTGTCCGCGCCTTTTTTGCAGGAGATGAAGTACGCGTTGCCCTTGGATTTGGGCATCAAGGCGATGGTTAACTTCTTGCCCGCGCCGGAACCGATTGGGTTCGCGTCGGTGGAATCGGAAGACTTGCCGCAGCCGGCCAGCCAAATCAGGCCGGCGGCGCAGAGTAAGGAGACAAATTTTTTCATGTCGTGAGCGGTGCTTTGCGACGGCCAGTCTGCCGTCGGGCACGAAGGGTGGCGAGCAATTTCAGCACGACTGCGCTGGACAACGCGACCACCAGCAGCACTCCCGTCAACATGCCGGTCAATTCGCTCGCGCTGCTGAAGAAGCGCGGGGTGTGGGCGAGACCATTTTTTAACACGGCGATGGCCGCCACGCCCAGCAGCGTGCCGGACACGGAACCGATTCCGCCAAAAATACTCGTGCCACCAAGCACCACCGCCGTGATGGCGAACAGTTCGTAACCCGCGCCCGCGTCCGCCTTCGCCTGTCCGAGTCGCGCGGTATAAATGATGGCCGCCACCGCCACCACCAGTCCCGCCAGCACGTACGCCAGCGCGAGCCGGCGTTCGACGGGGATTCCCGCGTAACGCGCGCCTTCGGGCGCAAAGCCAATGGCGCGAAACGAGCGGCCGAACGTGGTTCGATGAACCAGCAGCCAGATCGCAACCGCCACCAGCATGAAGATCGGCGCCTGCGCGGGCAGGCCCAACCACCGTTCCTGGCCGAGAAACAGAAACGACGCCGGAAAATTTGTGAACGTGTCCACGCCGTGCGTGATCGCCTCGGCCAGTCCCCGGAAAAGCGAGAAGGTGCCCAGGGTGACAATGAGCGGCGGCAAACGCAGCCAGGTGATCAACCAGGCGTTCAACCCGCCGGCCAGTACGCCGACCCCCAGGGTGCCGACCACGGCCAGTGGAATCGGCAGGCCCGCGTCGCGCCAGAATTTTCCGAACAGAATGGCGCACAGCCCGAGCAGCGAACCCACCGACAGATCAATTCCTCCCGTGAGGATGATGGGTGTCATCACCAGCGCGAGCAGGCCGATTTCCACGGAATGTCGCAGGATGTCGAAGGTGGTGTCGAGCGTGCCGAAGTTGCGCCCGACGGCGTTGAAGTAAAGCCATTCCGCCACCACCACGAAAAGCAGGATGGTTTCGTGCCGCAGCCAGAGCGTCTTGGTTCGTCGCAGGTCAGTGCTCATCTCTCGTCAAAGATTCTGCCGGCGGCGGCGCAGGCCGTCGGCCACAACCGCGAGCAAAATGATCGCGCCCTGAATCGCCTTCTCCCAATACGCCTCGATGTGCAGATGGATCAGCGCCGGGCTGACGCACGCCAGCAACAACAGACCGCAGAACACGCCCCACAAATTTCCCCGCCCACCGGAAATCGCCACGCCGCCGACCACCACGGCCGCGATGGTTTTGAGTTCCAGTCCGGTGCCGGATTTGGGATCCACTTGCGGCGACTGCACCACGTTCATCAGCGCCGCCAGCCCCACGAGCGCGCCCATGAAAACAAAAACACCAAACGTCACCCAGCGCGGGCGCAGGCCGGCCAGCCGCGCGGCTTCGGCCTCCGTGCCGACCGCAAAGATGAACCGGCCCACGGCGAGGTGTTTGGTGGCCAGGGCCAACAGGAGGAAGAGCGCCAGCGCCAGTCCGATCAACACCCATTGGCCGCTGGATTGACTCAGGCCGAACCATTGTGCGTTATCCGGCAGGTTGACGAACTGTCCCTGCTGCCACCAGCGCAACGCCTCGCGCCCGGTGACCATCGTGGCCAGCGTCACCACAATGGACGGCAAGCGCAGTCCGGCCACCAGCGCGCCGTTGACCGCCCCGAACACACCGCCCATGAGGATGGAAGCCGGCAGGAGCAGCAGCAGCGGCCACTTTGCCGCCGCCAACATGCCCACGCCCACGCTGCACACGGCAAATTGAGAGCCGACCGAAATATCAATCTCCCGGCAGAGGATGACGAGCGCCATGCCGCAGGCGACAACGAGCGTCGGCGCCTCGCGCGTGACCAGCGAGCGCAATGGTTGTGGTGAATAGAACGCCGGCGCCAGGAGCGCGAGCAGGAGCAGCAGCGCAACCAGGGCTGCGGCTACCGACCATTCCCGGAAATTCTTTTTCAACACGCGCTCACCCAGGGTTCAAGGTTTTGTCGCCGGCGCGGAGCCCGTGGATTTAGTCGGCGCTCCACCGTCCGTCAGCCACGCGATCGGGAAGCGGGCGAACTTGATGTGTTCAGCGTCGTTGATTTCAAACAGACAACCCACCGTGCCCTCCGGCAGGCGCGTGAGCACACTGTAGGCAAAGCCCCCGGGCCAGAGCACGCGCTTCACCGGCCACGTTGCGCCGTCGTCCACGCTGAGGTGAACCGTGCCGTTGCGGCGACTCGAGCTGTCCGGGCCGCTGAACAGGATGCGACCACGGCCCGCCGCGTCGTCGAACGAGTAGCGCAGGATGCTGGCGTTGCAACTGGGATCGCGCAGGTCCGGCACATCCGCGACCGGCGACCACGTTTCACCGCCATCCCGGCTCACCGCAGTCTTGCGCACCGGCGCGCCGGCAAATTGCCGGCTGTTCAATCGCACCGAACCATCGCTGAGTTCGACCATTTGCACTTCATTGATCTGACTGCGCCGGCCAAGTTTCGGGTCGGGGACAAACGCGCCGGGCACATTCTGACCCCATCGCCAGCTCTGGCCCTGGTCGTCGCTGAACACGGCGTAATCGTTCCATTGATAAAACGGGCCTTCGTTGAAGGGGATGATCAACCGTCCCCGGTGCGGGCCGCGTGTGAGCTGGATGCCGATCCCGGGTCCGCTGGCAATCGTGGTCGCGTGGGTTGGCCGCTTGGTCGTGCGGGTGATGTCGGCGGGTTTGGCCCAGGTTTTCCCCTCGTCCTCCGACCAGGTGACGAAGTTGCGATACACGTTTGTGCCTTCGTAACCCGTCTCTACCTCCGCGCTGTGTTCCTTGAGTTGCGCCGGGATGCGTTGATACATCAGGAAGACGCGCCCGGATTCCTGTTCCACAACCGACGTGGGATTGTTGAGTGAATTGTCGCCATCATCGGCGATCAACTCCAGCGGCAACCAGGTCCGTCCCTGATCGAGACTGCGCTTGAGGATGATCGCGTTGCCCGCCTGATCAGCATTGGCGGCGCGGCCCTCGGCAAAGGCCAGCACCACGCCGTGCTTCGTCACCACGACCGATGGAATGCGGATGGATTTGTAACCATCCTTGCTCGCCACAAACACGTCGGAGAACTCCGGCGCGGCCAGAACCGCGCCCCTGAAGCCCAGCAGCAAGCTGAACGCGACGACGAGGGAGAGTTTGCGAAGGGTGGGATTCATATTCTGGTTCCTGGTTGTCCCAGCGCCGCCGCCATCACTTCCCGGGCGTCGCTGCGGCCGGGCAATAGCGCGGCAATCGTCCCTCCACGCATCACGGCAATGCGGTCGCTCAAGCCGAGGATTTCCGGCAGGTCACTGGAAATCATCAGCACCGCCAGGCCTTCCTGTGCGAGGCGACGGATGAGTTTATGGATTTCACTTTTCGCGCCCACGTCCACGCCCTGGGTCGGTTCATCCAGGATGAGGAGTCTGGGCTTGGTCGCCAGCCAGCGGGCGAGGGCAACCTTCTGTTGATTGCCGCCGCTCAACGAACCGCCCGGCGCCTCCGGGCCGGCGGTCTTGATGGCCAGGTCGCGAATGAATTCCAGCGCCAGTTGTCGCTCCGCGCCGAAGCGCAGCCAGGTGCCGGGAAAAATCCGCCGGTGAATTGCCATCGTCATGTTGTGCGCAATGGGCATTTCGAGAATGACGCCGTGCCGTCGCCGGTCTTCGGGCACGTAAGCGATGCCGCGCGCCACGGCTTCCCGCGGCGATTGGATCGTGACGCGTTGGCCGTCGAGCGTGATTTCACCCGAGTCGGCGGGCGTAATGCCGAACAACACGCGGGCGAGTTCGGTGCGGCCCGCGCCGACCAGTCCGGCGAGGCCGAGAATCTCGCCGGCGCGAACCTCCAGGTTCACCGCGCGGACGCCACCAGCGGCGCAGTTGAGATTTTTTAGTGAAAGAACCACTTCGCCTGCGGCGCCTTCAGCCGGTGGATAAATGTGCGAAACCTCGCGCCCGACCATGAGCTGAATGAGTTCGGATTCAGACAAGGATTTCCCCTCACCCGGCCTGAGGCCACTCTCTTCCCCACCGGGGGAGAGGGAAGGGTGAGGGGGCACGCCGCGAACTCTGCGCGTTCCCACGCTTTCGCCGTCGCGCAACACGGTTACACGGTCGGCGAGTTGAAAAATCTCTTCGAGGCGGTGCGAGATGTAGATCACACCCACACCGCTGGCGCGCAACTCCCGGGCGACCGCAAACAGCAACTGCACCTCCTTTTGCGTGAGCGAGGCGGTCGGTTCATCCATGATGACGATGCGCGCGCCCGCGCCCAGCGCACAGGCGATCTCCACCAACTGCTGCTCCGGCATCGAGAGCGAGCGGACTTCTGCCTCGGGTGAGATGGCCGCGCCGATGCGATCGAGCAAGGCGCGGGCGCGGGCGCGTCGTTCACTCCAGTTCACCCGGCGCAGCGCGGTCGCGGGTTCGAGACGCAATCCGATGTTCTCGGCCACGGTCAGATCGGGAAACAGCGCCGGCTGCTGGTAGATGCAGGCAATGCCGAGTTTGTGCGCGGAGGCGGGCGTGAGCGGGGCGACGCGTTCGCCGTTCAGCTTGATCGCACCGCTGTCGGGGCGGTGCGCGCCAGTGATGATTCGGATGAGCGTGGACTTGCCCGCCCCGTTTTCGCCGAGTAGGGCGTGGACTTCGCCCGCGCGCAAATCAAACGACACGCCCTTGAGCGCGCGCACCGCCCCGAAGGTTTTCGTGACCTCGGACAACTGGAGCAGTGGTTGCAACTCCGGGTGAACACTTCCCGGGGGTTGACGCCCGCTCACTTGGTCCATGGATGACACGCGATCAATCTCCGCCGGCAAAATTTGGAAAATGGGGTGACCGACGGGACTCGAACCCGCAACATCCAGAATCACAATCTGGGGCTCTACCATTGAGCTACGGCCACCGACCGACCGACAGGCTAGTTTTCGCGTGCGGCCCCGTCAAGTTTTCCACATTCCCGGCGACCAAAGCGGCGCGTCTCAGTTTATCGCAGCGGGGAGCGCGCGCGCCCTGGCGTACGGCGTGGACGCCCGCGTCCACCGCGCGAGGCTCATTGCGCAACATCGCGCATTGGCCCGGCTGCGAAGCACAGCGGATTGCACGCGCGGCGCGCTCCCCAATCCGGCACGGGCGTAATAATGAGAGATGCGCCTCGCTAAAGCGGAAAGGTGATTTCAAACGTGGTGCCCTGGCCGAGCTGGGATTTGATCGTCACCGTGCCGCCGTGGGTTTCGATGGTGCGGCCGACAATGTCCAGTCCGAGGCCGGTGCCCTTGGGCTTGGTGGTGCTGAGCACCGAGGTGAATGCGCGGCGGCATTGCTCCTCGCTCATTCCCTCGCCACTGTCCGCAAACTCCACCTCCACGGCGGCCGGATTTTCGGTCCGCCGGGTGGTGATGGTCAGGTTTCCGCCGTCGGGCATGGCTTCCGCCGCATTGAGGATCAGATTGAGGAACGCCTGGGCGAGCTGGGTGGCGTCGCCGCGAATGGCGGGAAGGGCGGGTTGCAAGGCGCAGGTCAGTTGGACGCGCTGGTTGGCGAGTTTGTGGCGCACCAACAAACTGAGTTCCCGGATCAGTTCGTTCACCTCCACGGCGGACAGCTTCGGCTCGGTGGTCCGGGCAAAATCCAGGATGCGTTCGACGATCTTGTTGAGCTGGGCGATCTTTTCCCCCAACAGCCGGGCGTCTTCGGCGCGCGGGTCCGCGCCGGGAAAATCGAGGTTCAGCGAGTGATACAACATCTTCATCACCGTGAGCGGATTGCGAATCTCGTGCGCCACCTCGGCGGCCAGCAGGCCGAGGGCGGAGAGTTTTTCGTTCCGGCGCAATTGTTCCTCCACGTCCACCACGCGTTCGTAGAGCCGCGCTTTCTCGATGGCGACGGCGGACAATTCGGCGAAGGCGGAGAGAATCCGGATTTCCTCGTCGGAATACAGGTGCGGCTGGCCGGTGTAAACATTCAACGCGCCGATGGCTTCGCCGCCGAAGAGCAACGGCGCGCTCAACAGGGCGACGAGGCCTTCCTGCCGGGCCACCTCCACATTTTGAAAGCCCGACGAGGTTTGCACGTTCTCGACATGGATCGGCCGTTTGCGGCGCACGACCGCACCGATCAAGCTTTCCTGCGCGTTGACGCGGGGCTGGCGGAGGTACGCTTCGCCGGCGCCGAAACTCGCGCGCAGGTCCAGCCACGTCCGGGATTCGTCCAGCATCAGCAGCGAACACATCCGGACCTGCATCAATTCGCACGCCTCCCGCGTGATGAGTTGCAGCACTTCATCCAGGTTCAACGCGGAATTGATCGTCCGGCTGACGCTGGCCAGCGATTCGAGCAGCCGCGCCTTGAGGCGGAGTTGTTCGTACAGCCAGGTGTTCTGAATCACCCGGGCGGCCTGGACTGCGAGCGCTTCCAGCAATTCCTGGTCGTCCTCGCTGAAGGCGTCCGCCTGGTCCGAATCCACATTGAGCACGCCGCGCACATCGTTGTTCACCTCCAGCGGCACGGCCAGTTCGGAGCGCACTTCGGGGCGCAGCATGATGTAGCGTTTGTCCCGCGTCACATCGCCCACGCGTGCCGGCCTGCCGGTCTGCGCGACCCAGCCGGTCAAGCCTTCCCCCAGGCGCAAGCGCAATGATCCGGCGTTTTCCGGCAGCCCTTGCGCGGCCTGGATTTCGAGAAAACCGTTGGTGGGATTGAGGAGCACGACCGAACAACTGGACGCGGCCATCAGCCGCGCCGCCTCGCGCACGATCAGGGCCAGGGCCTGCTCGGGTTCGAGCGTGGAATGGATGACGCCGCCCACCTGGTAGAGCAGTTTCAACCGCTCGTACCGCGCCTGAAGTTGAGCGTAACTCCCGCTCATCTCACCCTCGCGGTGAACCAGATGCCCGTGAGACCAAAGAAGAGATTGGGAAACCACCCCGCCAGCCACGGCGGCACCTGGCCCGCCGTGCCCGCCGCCAGGCTGATTTCGAGCAAGACGAAGTAGATGAAGCAAATCAGGATGCTGCTCGCCACGCCGACGAAGATGTTCCGCCGGCCGGACGCCGCGCCAAACGGCAGCGCAATCAGCACCACGACGAGGCATTTCCACGGCCCGGCCAGCCGGCTCTGCAACAACGTGTGCAACCAGGCGGAATCAGCGTGGCTTAGATCGGGATGCAACCGGAGGTAGTCGAGGATTTCCAGCACCGGCACGTCGGCGCGATGCCGGTTCTTGAGCGTGAGATTCTGGGTGATCCGGATTTCGCTGCGAATCTCCTCGGCCGTCTCGGAGAATTCCGGGAACGCCAGCCGGTTGGTCTGGATCGTGGGCACGAAGCCCTCCCCGGAATTCGGTTTCCACTCGAATTGTTGCACGCCGTAGAAGACCCACATGCCGTTGGTGCGCGCCGCCCGGACGGCCCCGATCAACTCCTTGGTCCCGCTGGGCTTGGTCCAGATGACCAGGGGCGAAACCATCTCGGCCGTCTCGGAATTGTAAACGCCATTGACCCAGTGCCGGTCCGCGCCCGCATTGTACAGGCCCAGCCCGTGAACCAGATTCGGCTCAAACCGGGTCGCGCCGCCCGTGCGCCGTTGCAGAATGAACTCCGCGCGGGCATCGCTGTCCGGCGCCCAGAATTCATTGATGACCAGCAGCGCGACGCTGGCCAGGAATCCCACCACAAAATACGGCGCGGCCAGCCGCCATAAACTGATGCCGGCGGCGCGGATGGCGGTGATCTCATTGTTCCGCGCGTGTTGGGTCAACGCATACAGGATGGCGAGCAGGAACGCCACGGGCAGCACCACCGACAAGAATTCCGGCGCTTTGATGAGGTAATACTGCGCGATGTCGGCCGCGCCGAGTTTGTGCTCCTGAAAATTGCCGAGTTCCTTGAACAGGTCGGACGAAATCCAGAAAATGAAGAAGCCGCCGAGGCAATAGCCAAACGGCACCAACAATTCCCGGAACAGGTATCGGTCCAACAGACGCATCAGGCGCAGGCTAGACTGCCCTGCCAGCTCAGGCAAGCGGCGCGCGGGGCACAAGCCCACAGCGCGCGACGGAAGTTCGCGGGAGTTTTGTGGCGCGGAGTGGCCGGGTCATATCCGGGCGGCGGCGCGAGTCGGTTTGAGACAGACCTGCACCGTCAGCACGCGCTCAAGCTCCAACCGCCTCGCCCTTCAAAATCCAGTCGTAGCCTTTGGCTTCGAGTTCGAGCGCGAGGTCTTTGCCGCCGGAGCGGGCAATGCGGCCGTCCACGAGCACGTGAACAAAATCGGGCACGATGAAGTTGAGCAGGCGTTGGTAGTGGGTGATGACGAGCTGCGCATTGTCCTTCGTCTGGAGTTTGTTCACCCCGTTGCTGACGACCTTGAGCGCGTCAATGTCCAGCCCGGAATCGGTTTCGTCGAGGATGGCGAGCTTGGGTTCGAGCACGGCCATCTGGAAAATCTCGGCGCGTTTCTTTTCGCCACCGGAGAAGCCTTCGTTCACGGAACGTTTGAGCAGATCATCCTTCAGCTCGAGCAGCTTCATTCGCTCCCGGACGAGCGTCAGAAATTCCATCGCGTCCAGTTCCGATTCGCCCCGGTGCTTGCGGACTTCATTGAGCGCGGCCTTGAGAAAGTAGGTGCTGTTCACGCCGGGGATCTCGACCGGATACTGGAACGCGAGAAACACGCCGGCCCGGGCGCGCTCCTCGGGGGCGAGTTCCAACAGGTCTTTGCCGCAATAAATGACCTCGCCGCCGGTGATGGTGTAACCGTCCCGTCCCGCCAGGACGGACGCCAGGGTGCTTTTGCCGCTGCCGTTCGGTCCCATGACGGCGTGGACTTCGCCCGGGTTGATGGTCAGCGTGACGCCCTTGAGGATCTGTTTGCCCTCAACGCCGGCGCTCAGGTTGTTGATTTGCAGGATTGGATTGCTCATGTGTCGAAAAATACCAATGCACAGTAAACAACAAACCGCGGACGAAAGGAAATTCTAAAATGCGGTCCGGTTCGGGTCGCATCGCAGGACAAATAGCCTCTGACCCGACACATTGGCTTGACGTGGCCGGAGAAAATCTGCAAACGAAAGGCCGTATGCCCGACCAAGCCAGCCCGCCGCCGTCCACTCCCGCCGCCGCCCACGCCAATGACGAGCTGCCCATCGCGGGTTTTCAAGGCACCCCGGAGGAGATCGAGCGGCAATGGTTCGAGCAGGTGTACCGGGGACGCGGCGACTCGATGCCGCAACTGACCTGGCGGGCGATCCTCATGGGCAGCGTGCTCGGCGCGGTGCTTTCACTGACGAATCTTTACATCGGACTCAAGGCCGGCTGGGGTTTTGGCGTGGCGATCACGGCCTGCATTCTTTCCTACGCCATCTGGGCGGTGCTGCACCGGGTCGGCCTGGTGAAGACGCCCATGGGCATCCTCGAAAACAACTGCATGCAATCCACCGCCAGCGCGGCGGGTTACTCGACGGGCGGCACGCTCATCTCGGCCTTCGCGGCCTTCATCATCCTCAACAACCAGTCGTTGTCCGTTCCGCTCACCATCGGCTGGGTTTTTTTTCTCGCCGTGCTCGGGGTGACGATGGCGGTGCCGATGAAGCGGCAGATGATCAACGCGGAACAACTCCGTTTTCCCAGCGGCATCGCGGCAGCGGAAACCTTGCGCGCGCTTCATTCGCACGGGACCAAGGGGATGCGCGCCGCCAAGGCGCTGGGCGTGGCCGGCGTGGTGGCGGCGCTGGACAAATTCTGGGCCGAAGGCCTGGCGCTGGTCAGCAAACACGCGGAAAACTTCACCAGCGCGGCGTTGCTCGCCAACCTGCAAAAGTGGGTGTTGGGGGACGAGACCTTCAAACTGTGGCACGGGCGCACGGTGATCTTCTCCTGGGACTTCATCTTCGTGGCGGCGGGCGCCATCACCGGGCTGCGCGTGTGTGTGACGATGTTCATCAGCGGCACGCTGTGCTGGGCGGTGTTTGTGCCGGTGTTGCAGCACCAGGGCGTGATCACCGGATCCGGTTTCCGCGAGGTGGTGCAATGGACGTTGTGGTTCGGCACGGCGTGCATGGTCAGTTCCGGGTTGTTGAGTTTTGTGCTGCAATGGAAAAGCGCGCTGCGGGCCTTTGGCAGCCTGGGCAAAATGTTCGCCCGCGGCGGCCAGCGGGATGAACTCGAGGCCATCGAAACGCCCATGGCGTGGTTTGCCCTCGGCCAGGGCATCTCCCTCGTGGCGCTGGCCTGGCTGGCGCATGCGTCGTTCGGCATGCCGGTCTGGCAAAGCGTGCTGGCGGTGTTGTTGTCGTTCGGCCTGGCCGTGGTTGCCTGCCGGGTTACCGGGGAAACGGATACCACCCCCATCGGCGCGATGGGCAAGGTGACGCAACTCACGTTCGGCGCGATCAGTCCCGGCAACGTGAATGTGAACTTGATGGCGGCCAACATCACGGCCGGGGCCGCGACCTCCGCCGCCGATTTGTTGACCGACCTCAAGAGCGGCTATCTGCTCGGCGCGAATCCGCGCAAACAGTTCCTCGCGCAGTTCGCGGGCATTTTTGTCGGCACGCTGGCCACGGTGCTGACGTTTCAGGCGCTGGTGCCGAACGCCTCGGTGCTGGGCACGGACCAGTTTCCGGCGCCGGCGGCGCAAACCTGGGCCGCCGTGGCCAAGGCCCTGAGCAAGGGGCTGGAAGCGCTCGAACCGGTGAAAGTCTGGTCCATCGTCCTCGGTGGATTGCTGGGCATCATTTTCTCCATGTTGCCGGCGCTGTTTCCGAAACGGCAGAAATACCTTCCTTCAGCGGCGGCGTTTGGTCTGGCGTGGGTGTTTCACTGGTATTACAGCGTGCTGTTTCTGCTGGGCGCGGTGATCGCCTGGTGGTTCAGCAAGAACCGCCCCAAGCTCGCCGAGGAATTCACCTTCCCGGTCGCGTCCGGGATCATTGCGGGCGGCTCGCTGATGGGCGTGGCTTTGATTTTCTGGGAGAACGGCGCGGAGATGATCAAGAAACTAATCGGGGGCGGCTGAACACCAGGTGTGGCCGGGAGATTGTTTCGGCCGGTATGCGTTTCGCAAACAACACGGGCCATCGCAGGCGCATCGCAGTTCATTGCAAAGTGCGCCAACTTCGGGCGGTGGAACGTCCCGGCCGCCCGATGCCGTCCGCTCTGCGCGGACGGGCTGGTCGCAGCGCAACGAGCACCACCGGCCAGAAATGGAGATGCGCTCACGCGCCGGCAATAACAGCTTGAGTCAGCGACTTCGATTCGCACAATGGCCCGGTGTCAAAACCGGTTTTCATCCTCGCGGGTGCGTTGCTCGTGCTGGCAGGAGGTTGTTCCACGGCACCGCACTCGGGCGAAGCCGGCAAAGCGCTGCCGCCCAACTGGGACGCGGATCTGGGGACGCCCCATGAAGCGACGCCAGACGTTGCCTTGCCCACGCGGCCCAAACCGGCTCCGGCTTCCACTCCGACACCAGCGCCGGCCCGCCCGTCAGTTGCTTCCCGGTCTCCAGCGACCGTGACGACGGCGGAGAGCGGTATGGTCTCGTTGAATCGTTGGGCCGCGCAGCACGGTTTGCGCGACCTGCGCACCATTCCGCTCACGCCCACGCCGGCCTACGCCGTGGTGACCGCGCAAGGAAACTTTGCGGTGCAGGTCGGGCACCTGGCGGCGTTTTGGAACGGCTTGGAAGTGCGCCTGGGTTTTCCGCCCCAACAGATCGGCAATCAGATTTTTCTCCATGCCCTCGACATCAAAAAAGTCCTGGAGCCATTGATGCAGGGCACGCCGCCTGACACCGATTCGAATCGCGTGATTGTCCTCGACCCCGGCCACGGCGGCAGCAACCTGGGAGCGCGCAGCATTGTGGATGGGCGGTATGAAAAGGATTACACGCTCGACTGGGCCCGCCGGCTCCAACCTTTGCTGGAGCAAAATGGCTGGCGGGTTTTCCTGACCCGGACCAACGACACCGATGTCTCCCTGTCCGATCGCACGGCCTTCGCCGAAGCCCACCACGCCGACTTGTTTCTCAGTTTGCATTTCAATGCCTCGGGCGGCAGCACCGAGGCCGCGGGCGTCGAGGCTTATTGTGTCACCCCCACCGGCATGACTTCCAGCGTCACGCGCGGTTACAGCGACGACCCGCGCGAAATTTTGCCCAACAACGCCTTCGACGCCGCGAATCTGCAATATGCCGTCCGACTCCAACGCGCGATGTTGACCGTCAGCGGCACCGCCGACCGCGGTGTGCGCCACGCGCGCTATCAATCCGTGCTCTGCGGCCAGAACCGTCCGGCGGTGCTGCTCGAAGGCGGGTATCTGTCAAACCCCGCCGAAGCCCGGCGCATCGCCAGCTCCGCGTATCGCCAGCAACTCGCCGAGGCCGTGGCCCGGGCGCTGCCATGAGTTCCGGCTCTCATGTCCTGGTCACCGGCGGCGCGGGCTTCATCGGCTCGCACCTGGTGGAACGGCTGTTGGCGGATGGCAAATCCGTCGTGGTCGTGGACGATCTTTCCACCGGCAATCGTGCGAATCTGCGCGGGGTCGAAGCGAATCCGCGTCTGCGGATCATCGAGGCAAAAATTTCCACCTGTGCCGGGTTGCCCGAACTCGTCGCCGGGGCGGAGTCCATTTATCATCTCGCGGCGGCGGTGGGAGTCGAGCTGGTCGTCAAATCACCGATCCATGTCCTGGAAACCAATCTGCACGAGACCGAAGTGCTGCTGGAAGCCGCCGCACCGCGCCGCGTGCCGCTGCTCGTCGCTTCGACCTCCGAAGTTTATGGCAAGAGCGAAAAGCCCGCGTTCAGCGAGGAGGACGATTTATTGATCGGGCCGCCGCATCAATCCCGC